>NZ_PYIX02000062.1 GCF_003024515.2 Acinetobacter sichuanensis | reverse complement strand
TGAAAATTAGAAAATAATACAGCATAAACGAAGATTGTTTATTCATATTTTTTAAATTAAAAATCATATATTTACTATTTTTATATATCTATAAATTTTTATTATCCCTATGTCTAATTGCTCATAAACTTTGTCTTGCGTATATTGCGCCGACCTTGAATTTTACTTGAAAATTCATGTGAGAAATCTGGACAAGTACTCATGGGAGATGAGAACGATGACAATGGAAAACATAGATATTAATTCTGTAGTCGATAAGGCGAAATTTACCCCGTTTCACTTCAATGTAGTGGCTTGGTGCTTATTGATTATTTTATTTGATGGATATGACTTAGCAATTAATGGGGTAGTGTTACCTTTATTAATGCAAGATTGGGGTTTAAGTGCAGTACAAGCAGGGATGCTTGCAAGTACTGCATTAGCAGGCATGATGTTTGGCGCAATGTTTTTTGGCTCTTTGGCTGATAAAATTGGGCGTAAAAAAGTCATTATGATCTGTATTGTGTTATTTAGTGGTTTAACATTTGCTGGAGGCTTTGCCTCAAATCCAACTGAATTTGCAATTTTACGTTTTTTAGCAGGTTTAGGTATTGGCGGCGTAATGCCAAACTTGGTTGCATTAACTTCCGAATATGCACCAATTAAAATGCGCAGTACATTAGTAACAACAATGTTTAGTGGTTATGCAGTGGGTGGCGTCATGGCTGCTTTATTAGGTTCATGGTTTACTCCAAGTTTTGGTTGGCAAGTGATGTTCTTTATTGCTGGTATTCCTTTATTTTTATTACCTGTGATTTGGAAGTTCTTACCTGAATCTTTAGCATTTATTGTGAAAGAAAATAAGCAAGAAAAAGCGCGTAGTATTGTGCGTCGTCTTGCACCAAATTTAACTGTCACTGAAAAGACGACTTTTACTTTGCCAAAAGTTGAGGTGCCTGAAGCGGCGAATGTGGTCAGTTTATTTCGTCGTGGACGTGCAACAAATACGCTTTTGTTTTGGTTAGCATTTTTTACATGTTTATTGACAATGTATGCCTTGAGTAGTTGGTTGCCAAAATTGATGATGGCAGCAGGTTATTCAATGGATAATAGCTTGATGTTCATGATGGTGATGAATGTCGGAGCAGTTGTTGGGATTGTTGGAGGAGGGATTTTGGCTGATCGTTTCCATCTGAAACCTGTATTAATGTGTTTAGGAATTATGGGGGCGATTGTAATGAGCTTGATGGGCTTTCAATCCAACCAATTTCTTTTATATATTTTAGTCTTTTTAGCTGGTGCAGCATCTATTGGCTCACAAATGCTGTTGTATAGTTATGTTGCACAATATTATCCATTGGCAATTCGCTCTACAGGAATTGGCTGGTCTTCTGCAATTGGTCGTATGGGTGCGATTGTTGGACCTATTTTAATTGGTGGTTTACTCGGAATGAGTTTACCTGCGCATTTTAACTTTATGGCTGTTGGTTTACCTGTTCTCATTACTGCAATTGCTGTCGCTTTAATTATGAATGATGACGAGTCTGAAAAAATTGATGCAAGTGCATCAGTAGTTGCCAAAGTTTAATGATTTGTTTCTTATAAAGTCTTTATTTATTAGAATCGATGAATAAAAAAATCTCCCCTAGCTCTTAGAATAGGGGAGATTTTATTTTTAAAACAAAAATTAGATAGAGAATGAAGATCCACAACCGCAAGTTGTTGTTGCGTTTGGATTATCAACAATAAAGCGAGAACCTTCTAAGCCTTCAATATAATCAACTTTTGAACCAACTAGATATTGGTAACTTAAGGAGTCAACTAACATTTTGACATCACCATTTATAAATTCTGCATCATCTTCATTCATATTTTCTGCAAAATTAAAACCATAAGAAAAGCCAGAACATCCACCACCTGTTACATAGACACGTAACATTAAATCCTGATTACCTTCGCTATCACGAAGTTGGCGAACTTTATTTGCAGCGTTGTCTGTGAGCTCAAGTGCTTGGGCATTCATGCGATTGTTCCTCAAATTCAAATGGCTTAAATGAAAAGACCATATATTTAGTATAGCATACTCAATATATGGTCAGTGAGTCGACTTTAAAGTAAAATCAGACTAAATTTATCGGATTTAAACTAAAATTATTTATAGTTCTCATCTTGTAATGCACATTCAAAGTTTTTAGGGTCATTTTTACAACGGAATTGCCATAAAAGCTTCATCATTGGTTTACTATAGACGCCTTGTTTGGTCAAACTAATTCGTGATTCACGCATTAATTTTTGATAACCAGCTTTGTCTGATTCAGGTACTTGCATCCAGTATTTAGCAGGAATATCAGCTTTCATTTTACCAATGATCGTAAATGCACGAGGCAGCTGTGAACGTACCCAATCACGTGATTTTTGACCAAAACCTGCTGGGAATTTATCAGTGCGAATAATTAAATTACCTGTGACCTGTAAGATCGGATAATTCACAATCGCACCTTTTGAGCCCAGACCTTTATGCAACTCTAAAGGTTTAAACACGGCTGCTGGAGCACCAATAATATCCACTTGTCCATTATTAAACTTTGCTCCAAAGTTTGTGACATCAGCACTAACGGCTTGTGCACCTACTTGTTGCACCATGATTTTTTGTGCTTGGTCATAGTCTAAAACTGCAATTTTTTTACCTGCTGCTTTCGCAACAGTATTAATATTACGGTCATTTACCATGAGGAAGGCATCACCTACAGGAATGACACCGACGACTTCATATTGACCATTGACCATATGTTTAGCAAAGTTTGGAGATGTTAAACCTTGCATGATTTTAACAGCAAGATTGAGGTCGGGGATGGCACCAATAGCATCGAGTGATCCTGTAAAGTTATTGAATTGGCGACCACGCATACCTGTGACACTAATACCATCACATTTACCTGCTTTAAAATCTTCTGCGATAACACCTTCGTTTTGATTTACTTTGAGTTCAATATCAGCGCCCCAAGCTTTTGCAGCAAGCTGATAATCTTTCATTAAATTAAAAACATCACCATTTTTACCCACCAAATCAAATACACAGATGACTTGTTTTGCCTGAGCAGTTGACACCGCTGCACATAAGCCTGCTGTAACTAAGAGCATCTTAGACCATTGCATTTTATTTTTTCCTTTCCATGATCAATTTATTGTTTTGTTCTATGTTGAATTGAATATTTTTTTCATTCAAAAATAGAACTAGATTGATATTGCTGGCTTAAATTCTGCATTTTTTATTGGATATACTTTTCAACGAAGCAAAAAATAAATCAGCTTAAAATATCAATTTTATACAAGATTAAGACTTAATCATTGATTCAACAATGACTTAAATGACAGAAAATAAAATTAAAAAAACCCAGAACGAATTCTGGGTTTTTCTTTTAAATCAATATTATTCGCCAGCTAAAGAGCATTCGAAGTTCGCTTTATCGACAGAACAACGTGCTTTTTTCAATACTGACATCATTGCAGGGTCATAAACGCCCATTTTTGTTAACTCTAAACGACCATCACGCATCATTTTTTGATATTTCAATTTATCATCAGCAGTTAAATTTACTTTGTATTTTGCTGGAATTGATGATTCTAAACGGCTAATCATAGCAAAACTTTTTGGTAAGTTTTTAATGAAGTAGTCACGTGATTTTTGACCAAATCCTGCTGGGAATTTCTCTGGACGAATCAAGAAATCAGCCGTAATTTGCATCACTGGGAAGTTAAATACAGCACCATTGGTACCTAAACCTTTGTTTAATTCTAAAGGTTTATAAGCATATGCTGGCGCGCCAATCATATCAACTTGACCGTTATTAAATTTCGCAGCAAAGTTTGAGATATCTGAAATAACCGCTTGTGCACCTACACGTTGTACAATAACTTTTTGAGCTTGGTCATAGCCAAGAACAGCAAACTTTTTACCTGCCGCTTTTTCAATTGAGTCAATATTTTTATCACGTACAAAAATGAAAGCTGAACCTAGTGGTGCAATACCAGCAACTTCATATTTTTTGCCGCCTAAGTTTGATACCATTTTGCCAGCATTACGAGCATCTAAAGCAAAAGTAATTGCTTTTTGTGCAATACCGTTACTTGGTACACCACCTAAAGAATCGATTGAACCAACGAATTTGTTATACTGACGTGCGCGCATTGCTGTCATGAATACGCCATCACATTTACCTGCTTTAAAGTCGTTATCAGCAACAGCTTCATCTTGTTTAGGGATTAAGTTAACATCAGCACCCCAGCCTTTAGCAGCAAGAGCCCATTCTTGTGCCATTTGGAAAGATTCACCAGATTTACCTAATAAGTCAAATACACAAATATCAATTGCTGCATTTGCAGTTGTTGTGCTTAAACCTATGATTGTTGTTGCAGCAGCTAAAGCTATTTTTTTCATATTTTGATCCTTGTCAATTATACGTCCATAATTGGAGTTTCTTTTAAACGCAATCTTAATCAAATTTTTTTAAAAAAAATAGAGCTTTTACTCCATTTTTTTGTATATATTCTACCATTGCATTATTTTATTTTTCACAGTAATAGTAAGCAGTTGTAAAAAAATTATTGTGAAATAAGTTTTTGTATTTTATTCACTTTTTTTTGAAATTTTACGCTTATCACAATTAAAGCATTTAAAAAAACAAAAAATGATATAAAAAATTGAATGTCTTCGTATATTTCTTATTACAAGTAAATATGTTTTGACTTACATTGTTTCAAGTTAAAATCTGTCAAAAGCTAAAAAATTAATGACAGATTTATGAAGAGAACAAAAAAGTAGACAAATTTTTCAGCTTTATTCGTCAGGTAAAGAGCATTCAAAGTTGGTACGATCCACAGTACAACGTGCTTTTTTGAGTACAGACATCATGGTTGCATCGTATACACCACGTTCAATAAGTTCGATACGTACTTCTCTTAATAATTTTTGGTATTTGATTTCATCTTCTTTTGAAATATTAAGTTTATATTTGGCTGGAATTTCTGCTTCTAAACGTTCAATCAATTTAAAGGTTTGTGGCATTCTTTTTAAAGACCAAGCTCGTGATTGGCTACCAAAATTATTTGGAAATTGATCGGCTTTAATAATAACATCAGCCGTGACATGCATGACAGGATAAGTAAACATAGCACCTTTCGCGCCTAAGCCTTTTTGGATTTCTAAAGGTTTAAATGCATAAGCTGGTGCTGGGACTGAATCAACTTCACCTGAATTAAATCTTTTTACAAAATTAGATAAATCAGAGGGAACACCGATCGCCCCCACACGATCTACAGCAGCTTTTTGAGCGATATCATAGTGTAAATACGCAAACTTAATCCCTTTTGCTTTGTCAAATGAGTCAATTTTGCGATCACGAACAAAAATATAAGCCATGCCTAAAGGGCTGATGCCTGCTAATTCATATTTTACGCCATTTTTAACAGAAATGAGGCGCTTGTCATTACGTTTATCTAGCGCATAAGCAATCGCTTTTTGTGCAATTGCATAAGTAGGTACACTCCCTACAGCATCAATTGAACCGCCAAACTTATTGTATTCACGTGAACGCATAGAAGTCATTGCAACGGCATCACATTTGTCAGTTTTGAAGTCATTATCTGCTTGTTCTTCTGTTTTATAAGGAATTAAATTGATATCTGCTCCCCAAGCTTTAGCAGCCAAAGCCCATTCTTCCATAACTTTGTATGATTCACCTGCTTTACCTAAAAGATCAAATACACAGACATTTTGTTTCGCTTGTACTGTAGGAGACATAAAAATGCCGAAAGTACAGGCTAAAAATAAATTTCTTTTCATTTTTATTCCCTAAACTTTTATCCAATTGAATTCATAAGTTTTTATCTGTTTTAACATAATAATGTGATAATGATCAAATATTAAATGCTGAATGGTCAATATAATTTTATAATGAGAGCTTTAATACCTGACAAGATCATTTTGGATATATTGAATAATCAATAGATTTTTTTCTTAAAGATCATTTTTTTTGTTTTTAATATGCTGATTTATATTGTTTTTAAGTTTTAATAATCTTGAGAATTTTAAAATGAAAAAATACCAAATCAATTATAAATCACTTGAAGATTGTTTAAATAATATTCATTAAATCGAAATATATAAATTGCACACTAGAAACATAATTTATAGCGATTAGAGAATATAAATGCATCTTCCAAATAAAAAAAGTACATTGGTTATTTTAGCATTATCAGTGACTTTGACAGCATGTAATGATGATAAAGATAATGTGACAGTCATTACACCACCCACTCAAAATAAAAATTTAGAGCTGAATATCGTACATATTAATGACCATCACTCTCATTTAGACGAAGATAAAGATGGCTTTACATTAAAAATGAATGTTGGCAAAGGCGATGAAGAATTTAATGCAAGTAAAGGTGGCTTTGCACGTGTGGCTGCTTTTATTCATCAAGTTCAAGCAGAAAAGAAAAATGTTTTTAAGATGCATGCAGGCGATGGAACAACAGGCGATTTATATTATAACTTAACAGAGGGTAAGGCAGATGCAGATGCTATGAATAGCGTTTGTTTTGATACTTTTACACCAGGAAATCATGAATTTGACTCAACTGATGCAGGTTTGAAAAAGTTTATAGATTTTTTAGATCAAGGCACTTGTGAAAATAAAACAAAAATTTTATCTGCTAATGTGACTTTTGGTGCATCTTCTCCGTTATATCAAACACAACGCATTCAAAAATCACAAATTTTTGAAAAAGATGGTGTAAAGTTTGCTGTAATTGGATTAACGATCGCAAATAAAACAAAAAACTCTTCACAACCAAATACAGATACCTTATTTGCTGATGAAATTGAAACAGCACAAAAAGAAATAAATCAATTAAAAGCGCAGGGCATTCATAATATTATTTTACAAACTCATGTTGGATATGATTTAGACCAAAAATTAGCGACATCTTTGACGGATGTTGATGTCATTATTGGCGGAGATTCACATACTTTATTAGGTCCAAAAATTTTGGAAAAATATAGTTTAAGTCCAGAGGGTGCTTATCCGACCCGACTTAAAAATAAAAATGGGGATTTGGTGTGTATTGCACAGGCATGGGAATATAGCAATATTGTTGGTGAATTAAACGTAAAATTTAATCCTGAAGGTCAAATAGAAAGTTGTAGTGGTACACCGCATGTATTACTCGGTGATGATATTAAACGCACAGTTGATATTCAAAAATACAATGAAAATTTAAAAAAATACAATCAAAATAAAAATATAGAACAACAAAAAATCTATACACGTAATGAAATTATCAATGTCTCTGAAAATGAGAAAAATATCATTAAAAATCAGATAAAAATAGATCAGGCACCATTAGATTTTATACAACCAGACTCTAAAACATTAAGTCTTTTAAAACCTTATCAGATTCAAAAACAAAAATTTGCAGAAGAAGTGGTTGGACAGGCTACGGATAATCTTTGTTCTCGTCGTGTACCAGGAACACAACGTGATATAGGACGCTCAACTTTAGGTGATATTTGTAATAAAAATAACCATGTTGATCAACATGGTGGCGATATTCAACAAATAATTGCTGAAGCTTTCTTGCAACAAGGTAAAGCATTTTTTGGAGCAGATATTTCTTTCCAAAACGGTGGTGGTGTACGAGAAGATGTTGCACAAGGTGATGTTACTGTAGGGAAAATTTATAACGTTTTACCGTTTAAAAATACCTTAGTACAGCTCAATATGACAGGTACAGAAGTCAAAGCAACGCTAGAGGATGCGATTGATAGCGTCGTTGTACAAAATAATACAGGCAGCTACCCTTATACAGGTGGGCTGCGTTGGAACGTTGATTTTAATAAAAATAAAGGACAACGTTTAAGTCAAATACAAGTACGTAATGCAACAGGAAAATATGAAGCATTAGATTTGAATAAAACTTATAAAATCGTGACGATTGATTTTTTAGCAAATGGTAAAGATGGCTATACCACTCTAAGCACAATTACAGGCACACGTCGTACGAATGTGGGTTTAGATTATGCGGAAGCATTTTTGAAATATACGCAAGCTTTGTCAGGGCAAACAGGGCAAAAGAAAATTAATAAATTATCAACTGAAAATTACAGTACCCAACTTTTTGTAGATAAAGCCAAATAAAAAAATGTGTACAAAAATCCTGCTTTGTCAGGATTTTTGTATTTATACAGAAAAAAACTTGAAGTTTGAAAAATGAGCAATTAAGATAACGCCAAAATCAGCCATTGTGGCTTTGATCAATAATGATTCCAATTGAAATTTAACCTTTATTCATCTTGTACGTTGCCTTTGACAAGAGATATCTTCACACTTAACTGGTTGCAGGATGACCATAATATCTTGATTTAACCCGCCATTTATTTGATCCAAAACAGCAGAATTGTATTTGGAATATTCGGGAGAAAAATCATGTTGTTAACTGTACTTATGCACTTTGGTTTGCAATAAAACCATATAAAACTGAACGCTTTAAATTGCGTGAAAAATTTAAAAACTTTTTAAAGAATATAAATGCTTTCAGTACGTTGTTTTAATGAAAAATGACGCGCGTACTGACATTTAAAAAATTGTTAGTGAAAATATGAATAAATATGTAAATCAACCTTTTGCCAATGATGTGCAACAAGGTGAGATGGAGAATTTTACTGAAATTCATCCATTGGCGAAGCTATGGGCTTTTCGTTTTTTAGTTGAATTAGGTGGTGCAAAAGAGTTTATTTCAGACAATTGTTTTAATAATCAGTGGATTGCAAAACAGTTGGGCTTTTCTGAACCTTTGTTAAATGATCAATTTAACGAGCAAGCTGCCTATCAAGAACTTAAACAGCTTCATCAAAATATTGAACAGCAGCATTTAAATCAGCCATTTCAATTTAGTGAAGAATTACAATTTAATCTTAAATTATTACAACAGCTTTTAGATTTAAATGATGTTGAAAGTCTGATTTTAGGTTTTGTGATTTTACTCAATAGCGAACAGCTTTTAGATGATATTGCAGATACATTAGGCGAGTTAACAGCGTCTAAAACCTTACGTGCATTAGCGATTGTGTTGGATGTGCCTTATGAAGAAATTCGTCAAGCACTCTCTACACAAGGGCGATTACATCGTAGTGGTTTAGTCAGTTTACAGCAGTATTACCGTAATTATTTACGTATTAAATTAAGTTTAGTCTCAAATCAATTGGTGGATAAATTACTGGTTAAAGCCAATGATGTGATGGATTTATTCACAGGTACGATTAATAAAAGTGATAGGGCTGAACTTACGATTCAAGATTATCCTCATCTACAAAAAGATTTAAATTTATTGCTGGCTTATTTAAAACAAGTCAAAAATACCAAACAAAAAGGTGTAAATATCTTCCTTTATGGAAGCTCAGGTACAGGTAAAACGCAGCTATGTAAAGTCTTAGCTGCTGAGTTAGCGGTACAACTTTTTGAAATTTCTTATGAAGATGCGGATGGTGATGCCATTTCTGCAACAGGGCGTTTATGTGCTTATCGTGCAGCACAATGTATTTTTGACAGCCAATCTGCTTTATTGATGTTTGATGAAGTTGAAGATGTATTTAATGATACTGAAAATGGAATGGGAATGAAAAGTACTGCCCAGAGTCGTAAGGCTTGGGTAAATCGTATTTTAGAGCAAAACCAAACACCTACAATTTGGGTGTCTAATTCTGATCAGCTTGATCCTGCATTTATTCGTCGCTTTGATATGGTCTTGGAAATAAAAGTACCGCCGAAAAAGCAACGTATGAACTTTATTGTTAAACAATGCGGTCATGAATTAGATCCAATGTATCAAGAGGCATTTTCAAATATCGAACAGCTTTCACCTGCGATTTTAAATCGTAGTTATAAAGTTGCGAAAATGGCAAAAATGCACAATGACGATTTAGCGCTACCTAATAGTATGACGAAATTAATTTCAAATACATTAAAGGCGCAAGGTTTTCGTGCAGTTAAATTACAAGACAGTAATGCTTTGCCACAATTTTATGACCTGAGTTATATCAATACACCCTCTAACTTAAAAGACATTGCCACAGGAATTCAACGCCATGGCTTTGGTCGTTTATGTTTATATGGTGCATCAGGTACAGGTAAAACGGCATTTGCACGTTGGTTGGCTGAATTCATTGATCAACCTTTGCTGATCAAGAGAGGCTCTGACTTAATTTCACCTTGGGTTGGGCAAACTGAACAAAACTTAGCACAAGCTTTTGCTGAAGCTGAAGAGCAACAAGCGGTATTATTGTTAGACGAAGTCGATAGCTTATTACAAGATCGTCGACAAGCAAGTAAGTCTTGGGAAATTTCACAAGTAAACGAGTTCTTGGTTCAAATGGAAAGTTTTAACGGGATTGTTGTTGCAACAACCAACCGTTTTGAAGAATTAGACCAAGCTGCTTTACGTCGTTTCGATTTTAAAATGCACTTTGACTTCTTAACCTATGCACAGCGTTTTGCTTTATTGGAAAATGTTTGCCAACAATTAAATCTTGAAATAGATGAAACTCAAATCAAAACACAGCTACAAGGATTAAATCGTCTTTGTGCAGGAGACTTTGCTGTCATTGTCCGTCAAGCGTGTTTTCAGCCCTTCAAAAATGTAAATGCTGTACTACAACACTTACATGAAGAAATGGCTGTTAAATATAAAACTTCACAAAGTATTGGATTTACCGCATCAAATTGATGCGGTTTTTCTTTTTTAATCGAAAATTAAAAAATGTGGACTAAATTTTCAGCAGTGATAATGAAAAATAAATTACCAAAATGCTTTAATTGTGAAAAAAATAATTAAAAATGATTAAAAAATAGATAAAAAAACATTTTTTTAATGATTTTCGTAGAAAAAACACCCATACAATAAAAAACTTTAAAAAAAGGGGTTGCGTCGCATCTGAAATACTGTAGAATGCACATCCATCGGCGGTGATGAAGATTAAAACTTCTGATAAAACAATGACTTGGTTGAATTGATTGAGTTGGGTTTTAGAAAGAAGGATTGAAAATAATTTTCATTATTAGTTGACTTTTTAGAGATAGAGAGTAATATAGCCGACCTAGCTTGCTGCTGACGAAGCAGTAAGAAGATCATTAAA
>NZ_PYIX02000061.1 GCF_003024515.2 Acinetobacter sichuanensis | reverse complement strand
CACGTATATACTTTAGAGCAAGCTCAGGTAGCATGGGATAACGCACGGTCCATAGATCAACCGATCGCCGTGCACCACGTTCGCAAACATATTGTATGAAAGGTGGACTATCAATATATCCCCTCGATCTCACAAATAGATGATCCTTATATCAAGTATGTGGCGCTTGAAAAGGATAATTTAGGTTTATTGTGCGATGGAAATGACGTCTTTTGGTTAGACTTTGCCACGGGCAAAACCAGTACAGATTTTTCTTCTGCTACAAAACTTCGGTATGACCAGGCCCTTTCGTTAAAAGATCGCTATATTCTTCTTCCTTTTAATATAGCCGATGCACATAAACGACTGCTTTTGTGTATGTCCAACTTAAATTGACCAACAAATTAGGTTCTTTATCCATAGCGAATAGATCTGAATAAATATTAAAGTTTTTACCCAAAAATGCATTGTGTAAGAAGTGAATAAGGTCTAGATCCACGTAGTTAACCGTAGACACAATCTTTAAGTATTCAGACAAAGCTTTAAACATCGGTGTTAGCTCTGCGATGGCACGGCTAAACCGCTGTTCTGATTTATGCTCTCTATATTTTTCAAAGCCATTTTTCAAAATCTTTTTGAGCTCTGCATCATCAAATGGAATATTTGAATAAAACTCACCAGTACTAAGATCTCCAAAATTAGACATAAAGTTATCAATCACGGGTAATTTACGTTCTAGAGATAAGCGCTGCGTTGATCTGATCAATTTAATGAATGAATAAAAAAACGGTAAGAAGCGTCTGTAGTAATCATAAATAACCTCTGCAAGCTTACGATCGCGAACATCAGCATTGATGGCTACACATTTAGGATATTGCGTAACAAAAATGGGTTTCTGCAGATAAATGGTAAGGTCCTTAAACACCTCAACACCATTTAGGCGATTAGATTTAAGAAATGACCAATCTACCAAGTCATAATCAACTGCACGAATCTCTCTTAGATTTAATTCATCAAACTTAAAGTTGAGTAGGCGTAGGTAATCTACAAAATTAGCCAAGTACCATGGCTGAGTTTTATTGATGTTGTATTCAGGATGACTATCAATGTCCAAGTGATTTAATAAATTGGTCCACGACTTGTCAATTCCAGCCAAATTAACTTGTTTGTCTATTCGATCAGGGGTAAGCATAGTAATCCCAATTGTATATACTAATTCGTAAGAAATTAGATACATTGTATCAATAATTCCTAGAATAAATATTCTTTTAAATTTTTTATCAATTCTAATTCGCCACACAACAAAAATGCTTATTTACTGAGCTAAAAACTTATATCCAATTAATTAAAACCCTATATAATTATCTTAATACTCTAATTCGAGTGAGTTGTTATGATTAGTGATCCAATCGAAATCGCAAAATTAAAACAAAGCATCTTAGATTTAAGAAACAATATTTTTCCTCCACAAAACCTTTTAACGGTTGATGGATTACCAATTTATTATGGTGAGAAAAAGTTTGTTGATGAATATCTTGCACAATGGATGGACTTTTATCAAAAAGCATTAGAACTTTCTAGTCCTTTTGGTGATCCTATTGATTTGTCCGAAATAAATGAAATTCATTTGCCTGTGCATTTTAATTTGCCCGTGTTTGCTCGTAATGTCACTCGCATGATTTTAAATAAAACACTGGCCAAGGAATCTATTACTTTTCGTTCAAGTGCAGATCTGTTTGAGAAGTGCGGATACTTCAATCGTGAATATACGGATTTAATTTATGAGTACTTTGATCGTGATGAAGATAACGTATTGGTCGGGCATCGACCGTATAACGATATTCGTGCGTACTTGTTTTATGCCGGCGATGAAGAGCGTCATCGCACGAGATTTTATAACTCTGGACTGGTGCTCGGTTATCCCGAAGGTTGGAACAGCATTGAGATCTTAGATAATCGTAACAACACCCGAAAACAGCGTAGTGATGCTTATACAAACCATTTAGCGAAAAATAACACATGGTTCATCTACAAGAAGCTGTAATTAGCCAAAGCGCCGTGCGAGATCGCAATAGAGCCTTGGATCTATTGAAGTGGATTGCGATTGTGACCATGGTTATTGACCACGCATCAATATTATTTCCTCAATATAATCTGTTGTTGAGGACGATTGGTCGTTGTGCTTTTCCTATTTTTTGTATCATGCTTGCATTCAATTTGAACCAAGCTATTTCTAAAAAGAAAACCCATACATTAAAAAACTATTTTAAAAATTTGGCGTTGTTTTGTGTGCTATCAGAAGTACCGTATCAACTATTCAACCAAGAGCCATTTACAACACTGAACGTCATGCCTACGTTGCTTTTAGGATTTTTGCTTGTTGTATTGGGGGAATCTAAACATAAATATGCAACGCTGCAGTTTGTCTCTCTGTTAGTCGTGACCATATTGCTATCTAATTTTATTATGTATAGCGTGTGGGGCGTTTTATTAATTGTATTCCTGTATTTATTCTTTAAAACAACCAACGTTCGTTCTAAGAAATACTTTTTAATGATCAGCGTCTTGCTCACTTCATTGGCCAACATTTTCAACTGGTTGATTGGTGGCTACTATACGGATATGACTACATATTCTTTGGCATTCTCATTTGCTGTCAGTAGCGCCATTGCAACGTATATTGGTGCACAATTCCTACTGAAAGGACAGCACATGAATATACCTTTTGAAGTACCGCCAGTGGGGAAGTGGGCGTACTGGTTCTATCCAGTACATCTCGTCATCATTTGGATTCTTTTTAAATTTGCATAATAAATTTAGGCTCAAAAAAAGCACCAAAGTATTTATGACTAAGGTGCTTTTTTATTGCTTAATCAGCGTTATTCGCTAGATCCAGCATCTAAACCGAATGAGCTAATTTCTTGCTGTCTTTCTTGCTCAGCTGCTTGTTCTGGTGATGCTTGTGGAGTAGGTGCACCAGATTGGTTATTTTGTTGATCATATTGATTCAGCAATTGCTTTAATGCTTCAGGATCTTGAGCAATTTGATTCGCAATTTCTAATGTTGGGTCCTGTTGTTTTTTACCAGCAACATAACCAAAAATAGCCAAACCAATGAAAGCAGCGAAGAAAGTGGCAAGTACGATCAGTACAAACTTACCAATAATGCTACCTTTGAAGCGTTCAAACCAAGTTTCATCTTCATAGTGGTAAGGTTGGTTAATGTTTTGGCAACCATCACTAAATGCATCCATCCACGCATTACGAACCAATTGTTTAATTTGTTCTGTTTGCGGTAAATGACCTTTTTTAACCACGTTTACTTTGATTTTTGGCTCTGCTAATACAAAACGTTTTTCTTCACCATTACCTAGTGTATTAACGAGCTCTACGGTACCAGAACAAGTGAAATAACGACCAACATCATTGTTTTCTAAAGTATCAAAACCACTGATTTGTATTGTTAACTCTTTAAGATCGGCATTCGGGATTTTTATATTTTTAGGTTGACGATTCAAATCTTCAGAATCCGTATCAACTGAGATTGTTAAAAGGTCATTGTTACTAAAAATTGAAACAAGAGGGTCGTGAGATAGAATGTCTTTTTGCTTCTTAATTAAACTCACAATGTATCACCAGTTAAAATAGAAATTAAAAGTATTATATTTTAAAAAAGGGTTTTAGTGATAGTTTATTTTATGTTTAACGCAAAAAAGCCACTTTTAAGAAAGTGGCTTTTAGGTTTAAGGGAGGTAGTTGTTATTTATAAAATATTCCTTTTTAATTCTCTTAATCTCCATGCCTTTGTCTAAAAGCAATTTAAACTCATTAAAATCATCACGCATAAGCTTATGAACCTTTAATGATTTTTGACTCTTAGCTTTGATAGCACTGTTGTATTGTACTGCAGCAACCAGATCGTAATGCTTATTTAGATCCAAACCATAAAGTGATGTTAATTTTTCAGAAATATAATCAAATATAACGGTCAAACAGATGACCTTATTGTTAGTGTTAGTCAGTATCTCTTCTGGAAATTCATTATTTCCCGAAGCTGCACTGGCTAAACGTGCCCATTCTGTCATGGGTAGGGAACCATCTTCACCAATCACGTTGATTAAGTTGTTTAAAAAGATAAAGCGGTGATTAAAAAACTTCACTTTGCTTTTTTGCAAAATTCTAAATGTATAAACGTTTGCCCAATACACAACATAGTTTTTAATCTTTAGACCATTGATTGAGTCTTGCGTTAATAAATCTTCATTGGTGATGCCATGATATTGAGTTGCTTCTTCAGTGACTTGTTTTTTTGGCTTCCAGTAGCTCTCTTCAGCATTATAAAGATACTGAACCTGTTCTATTGATGATGTGCGGCACTTTTTAATACGCGTCAAAATAGACGACTTAATAATGTCAGGCACATCAACTGGATTCTTGACTTTGGCGGTAAATTCCAGTGTGAGAAAACATAATGGTGCTGGCATAGCTTGGCCTTTCTAATATCCCTTAATTTATAACTTAAAACGTTCTATTTTCTGAATTGATATTCGCGAAATAAGGAACTAATTGCTTTTCTCGGTCATGAATGTATGCAGTTGATGACATATCCAATACCGCACCTGGTACATAAGTTAGGTTTAGATTGATATTTTCACCGTTACCATCGATCAAGACGCCATTAAACCGCGCTTTGTCTGAATCTCCTTTTACAAATAGCTGTTGGCCAACATAACCGGACAAGCTATTGATATAGAGGTTTTTCATTTTTTCCGAAGATTGCAAAGCATTTATATAGAGAAGATCCATAATTTTTTCTTCTCCATTTTGATTTCTAATTTTTACTGTTTTTGGACCAACAACATCCACAATTGTAGCAATCCATAAGTCATGATGTTCAACTTCCCAACCATTGTAGCGACTTTCAATCCAATCGGGGCTTAAGAGTCTTGGCTTAAAGGGGTAGGAGTAGATTTTGAATATTAAGATCGAAACCACAATTATGATTGGCAAGCCAAAACATATTTTTATTTTATGTTTCTTAAAAGCACTGTTAAACATAACCGTATATACCAAAAAATTTAAAATCATTTTAACTTAAAATAATAAGTTTGTATTGGTTAAAACCATTGATATATCAATTATTCATCACTGTTATAGGTATAGCCATCATCACTACTGCGATCTTTACCTACTAATAATGCTTCAATACGCTTAGCTTCAGCTATTGTTCTGAGTGCATTTTCCTTTTTTTCTTGTCGTTCTGTATGTTTACGAATCGCTTCAAGAACCTCAGGAGATAAGGCGTTTTCAGGTTGTTGTTCTTGGGCTTCAGGCTCGGAAGCACTTGCTTCTTCAGCCTTTATAGGTTGGTCTTTTTTCTTAGGATCTACCAAGTCATAAAACACAAGTTCTTTTGATTCACTCGTTGCCGATTCGTCTAAAAACTTCTGTTCTTGACCTTTTAATGGATCTTGTTCATTTGGAGTATTAGAGTTATTACAGGCACTTAAAAGGGTGGAAATTAAAATAACCGTTGCGAAAATAAAAAGGGTTTTAGACACGTTGAAAATCCTTTAATATAATAACGTATTCTACATAATAAAAGTCCGTAGGTAAAAGTATGTCTTCAGATAAAAATAGTTCTGATAGTGCTACACAAAAGGTAAATATTACCAATGAGGTTTTAGATGAAGCTGCCATTAAACAGGCAATTGAAGCTAGTCAACCCCGTAAATCAGGTATTTTAAAGCGAGTCTTTTTTGATTTCGGGCGTAAAACCCACTGGAGTTCAGCTAGAAAAGGGTTTTTACCGCATTTATCTAATATTAGATCAATGCTGTCTCCAACATGCCCCGAATGCGGTAAATCGATTTTAATGCATGACAACAGGATTCCACGTTCTTATAAAGGCAACGTGAATTGGGTATGTGCACACCCTTTATGTGAATATGAAATTGTCGCACCTAACAATTTTAAACAACTGAAAAGACTCATTGCTAATACTCACTACCCAAGAGGGCAAGAACGTTTAGCTTCAATGAGTAATGATGAAATAGACAAGCTTGTTAAAAACCATCAGTTTTCGTCTTATTTGTATTTAGCATTATCTATGTTTACAGGCTTGTACGTAGTTTATATGTTCTTTAAAGCGCTATATCCAATGCTTGTTGTACCAGGTGTATTATTGGTGTTTTATCTATACATGGTTAGCATCAATTCAGCTTATCGTGCGTGGCAAGTCCGTACTGGTCTTTTATTTTTACCGAATGCGCCATTCTTGGCATGGTTCCGCTATGCGCCAAAAAAATATAGCTTATCGTGGTATGACGGCAAAAACCCATTGCCAGTTGAAACACTGAATAAGTTAGCTGACCGTAAACAGCACCTAATCGACAATTTCAACAACAACGATAAAGGTGCTGATTAATATGCTGTTAAAACCAACGCTATTTGCGACTCTATTAGGATCAAGCGTTGCTTATGCTCAATTGCCTCAAAGTTCTGAGGCTCTAGGTGCATATGCAAACCATGTCAATTCTAATGGATCAAGTACACCATATCGACCATTTCAGGTCATGACCAACACTCAGCAAGAAACGGCGCCAGCAAAGCCAAGAGGATTTACGAGTCGTTACTTGGGCGTGAAGTACACACCGCAAAAAACTGAAGAAACTCCGACTAGCACTGAGCGCACGGCAGTTGCACAAAATGGACCACAACCTAGTGGCCAGCAAGCACCAGCACCACAACAACAACCCGTTCGCCAGAATATCCGTCCTGTTTCTTATACCTATCCAACTACGCAATACAATCAATACAACCAAGCGAGTGCATCTTACGATCAAACCGTACCGGGTAGAGTTGCTACTTTGAGTTGTGTTATTCATGCTGCGCGGTCAGAAGGTGTTCCGCTGTATGTTTTATTGGGTATACATAGCAAAGAGCGTGGTACCAATGGACAAACAGCGCAAAACAAAAACCGTTCATTGGATATGGGGCAATTCCAAATCAATTCCATGCACTTTAAACGTGGCGGTATGTTTGAAAATTATAACAGCCATTATGTGCGTACTGATGGATGTCTGAATGCGCGACTTGCAGCCAAGATCTTGCGAAATCGATTAACCACAAAACCGTCAACCGATTTTTGGGTTAGAGCAGCTGCTTACCACTCATGGACGCCATCTTTTAATGCGATATATCGCAATGGCACGACAAAACAACCTGGTTTAGTTGCGTATGCACTTCAATGGAAAAAATGGCTTGAGAGAAAGGGGATAAATCCTAACTAATCAGCTGAATATATTTTTTAAGAAAAAAATTGCAGTTACGTAATGCGATATAATTCACCTATTCTTTACCCACTAAGGATTCAAAATGAACCTTAATACAACTTTAAAAAGTTTAGCTTTAACCTTATCCATGTCTGTTATTGCTACTGCAGCTCAAGCCGATTTTGTTGGCAAAGTTGTACGTATTTCTGACGGCGACACTATCACCGTTTTAAACAACAACAATGAGCAGATCCGTGTTCGCTTCAACCAGATTGATGCACCAGAAAAAAGTCAAGCTTTTGGTCAGAAATCGCGTCAGAACATCAGTTTCTTGCATGAAACGATTGTGTATGTGCAAGAAAATAGTAAGGACCGCTACGGTCGTACTCTTGGTACCATTTTTCAGATGCGTACAAACCAAGTGCCCAACTTAAACATCGTGAATAGTGTTAACTATAAGCAAGTTAAAGATGGCTATGCATGGGCTTATCGTGAATATCTCAAAGATAAAATTATTTTGAGTGCTGAAAGCAACGCACGTTCTCAACGCCTTGGTTTATGGGCTGATCCAAACCCTGTTTATCCAAGCCAGTACCGTCACAATAAGTAATATTGATGAACGGTGAATTAAATACCGCTAAAGCCGTAGCGGTATTAAATAAATATCTACTGCAACAACAATGTGGTAATCGTATGGAACTGCAGTTTTTCAGTGAAGAACTGCAAGCTCAGATTGAAGCTCTCAGCTTGGCTTCTGTACGAAATGAGTTGGTTACTCAGTTGGCAAATTTGGGAAAATGTCTTTGTGATGAAAAGTTGGTGAATTGTTCAGCCAACGCAAATTACTCAGAAGTGGCAATAGATTTCCTTGAAATGCACTTAGAGTCGCTGGAAGGGCGACAGTTCAAAGAAGGTTTTATATGACATCTATTGTCATATCCACGGAATCCAATTAATCACCAGATCAGAACGAACCACTAAGCAATTAGTGGTTTTTTTCCTAAGGGAACTAGATCAATTGTAGATTTTTAAAAGGTAATGTTATGCCGAACAAAGATGATGAACATGCAACTAAATAAAGCTTTCTACCTTTACCTTACTTTTGTAGCGATTCTTTGGGCTATTATCTGGTGGTGTTTACTGATTAATATGCACCAGTACTTTAGTGCGGTTTTTTATGTTTTAACGGGGTACTATTTTATTAATAAAATTTTGATGAAAATTAGTCCTTATTCATCAAAAATACTTTTTACAGTTTTATGGCCAATTGCTTATCCAGTTTTATTCTTAATACTCTTGTTCAAGAGGTGGGATAAAATCTAAATTTGAAATGACACACCTATAACAACACCCTAGAAGGTGAAGTAATCCGAAAGTTAATTGGTTCAGTGGATCAAGTTTTAGCTAAGTAGTTTAACCTTGGCAACAAAAAAGTCCCATTTGCAACATTGGGGCTTTTTCATATCTATTTTTTATAGGTTATGAATCAACTAGCTAAAAAAAGAACAGCCTTATGTTGCTTTCATGCTTATTAGTAATACACTTATTTGTGAAAATTTTGGCATTACACAACAAATAGTTTCACATTTTTGGCAAAGCATAGAGTAGGGAAAGACATGGCGGAAAATTCACTCAAAAAAGGTCAGTACACACGCTTTAGTAATAAAATTGGACTCTACAGTGCGAATCAAGAAAACGTAGGTTTTATTAAAAATAACAGTAATGTAGTGATTAATTTCCCATTTAAAGATGCTGTGCTGGTTGGGGGCATGTCTCGCGAAGATGTTAAAACAACAGAAAAGTTTTTACATCAAGAAGTCGATTCAAAAGATATTGATACATTATTTGAGCCAAAAGTACTTACCAATCCTGAATATTACAGCGCAACCAATGAGACAGAATTTGAATTTTTTGACGAAAATGGTGAGCTAAAAGAGAACTTGCTAATTAAGGGGAATAACCTATTGGCACTGTACTCTTTAAGAGAGAAATTAGCTAATAAAGTCAAACTTTTATACCTGGACCCACCATACTTAAATGCACCAAAGACTTTTATGTAAATAATTTTATATAAATAATTGATATTAAAATATAATAATTTAACATGTAAGTAAATATAATAATTGAATTTAACAGGTAATGATGTACCATCAAATAATGTAATGTTTTGAGTCTACATAATGAAACTCATTAGAACAAAATTTGAGTCAGGCGAACGTTATTCACTTTTGATAGATGACAATGGAGTTCCGAATTGGTATCCGACTCTTTTTGCTACAAGTAAGCTCAGAAATTCTGCGAAGGCCTCAAATACAATAGAAGCCTATCTCAATGCCGTTAAGTTGTTATTAGAATGGTGTCATACTAATAACATTTTATTGGAAGAAACTTTCTTAAAGAAACAGTTTTTGACTACAGAACAGATAGAAGGCCTTTGTATTTATCTTAGAGATAAAAAAGATAAGAAAACTGATGAAAAATTAAGAAAACCTATAATTCAAAGAAAAGAGTTTAATAGAGCAAAAATACGAACCAATGAATCTGTATCAAATGCTACGACCTATATAAGAATATCGTATATTGCTAATTATCTAGATTGGTTTGCAAAGCAAATTATCAGTGAGAGAAATCAAATAATAGATCGTGAAATTTCACACAACATATCATGTATGGTTAAAAGTTTAAAAGCTAGGAGACCATCAAGACCTGTTTCATCGAGGAGTACAAAAAAAGGGTTAGCAGAAAATCAAAGAAGTATTTTGTTAGATCTTTTGAATTCCAATAGCTCAAATGATGTGTGCTGAGAAAACAGGAGGTTTTAACTTGGTAAACTATAGACACTCATCAGGAGTTTACCATGAGCAAGAAACAGAAGACTTACACCGCAGAATTTAAAGTTGAAGCAATAAAATTGATTGAAGCCAATCAAGGCAATGTATCGGAAACAGCCAGACAACTTGGCATTTCAATGCAAACTCTTTCAAATTGGAATAATAAAGCAAAGACTGGCACCTTAGCAGGCACTAAACAATATTCACCTGATCTAAATGCCTTACTCGAAGAAAATAAAAAGCTCAAACAACAGCTCAAAACAGCTGAAATGGAACGTGAATTTCTAAAAAAGGCAGCAGCGTACTTTGCGAAAGAAAGTCAGTAAGGTACGCCTATATGAAACAGCAAAGACATTTATTCCCGATTAGCTTTATGGCTAGATTACTTCACGTTTCAGTGTCACGATTTTATGATTGGCTAAAACGAGGCATGAATAAAAGATTGGTTCAGCGAAATCAACAGACAATTTTGGTCAAAATAGCTCATGAGGAAACTAAACAAAGCTATGGCTATATTCGATTAACTAAGCATTTACAAGCGCAAGGTATCAAAATCAGTACGTATGCTGTACGTCAAATAAAAAAGCTCAACCAGCTGTATTGTAAGCGTCATAAGCGTTTCAAAAGAACTACGAAGAGTGATCATAATCGAGCGATCTACGCAAATTTACTAGAGCAACAGTTTTCAATGACTAAGCCCAATCTTGCATGGTCAAGCGATATTACATACATTTGGACTGCTGAAGGTTGGTTATACTTGGCAGCAGTAAAAGACCTGTACACGAAACAAGTGGTTGGCTATAGCTTAAATGAGCGTATGACCGCACAACTTGTTTGCAATGCACTGACTATGGCGATTCGTAATCAAAAACCAACGAAAGGCTTAATTGTTCATTCGGACAGAGGCAGCCAATATTGCAGCCATGAATATCGAAAGATACTGGAAAAATGTGATTTTCAAGGTTCAATGAGCAAACGTGGGGACTGTTACGATAATGCACCGATTGAAAGTTTCTGGGGCATACTCAAGAATGAATTAGTGCATCATTGCAACTATAAAACCAGAGATGAAGCTAAAGCAGATATTACAAAATACATTGTGTTATTTTATAATCAGCGAAGAATTCAAAAGAGTTTGGATTTTAAAACGCCAAATCAAATAGCAGAGAACTTTTATCGGTTAGCTGCCTAGCATATCCCAAGTGAAAGTCTCCTGCTAATTCAGCACAT
>NZ_PYIX02000060.1 GCF_003024515.2 Acinetobacter sichuanensis | reverse complement strand
GTTACAGCTGCTATGATGAATGAGATCGAAAACTGAAATCCCCCACTAGAATTGTTGACTGGAGTCAAAATGAATAAAAAGCGGCCGGTTAATCTTGATATTCGAACCATTCAGCTTCCTCTCACGGCGCTTACATCGATTCTGCACCGGATTTCAGGAATTATGCTCTTTATTTTTCTGGGACTGATACTGTATATGCTGAGCAAATCGTTGGAGTCAGAAAAGGGTTTTAATGAAGTCAAGGAGATTTTTTCTTCACCTTTCGGCAAAGTTAGTTTCTGGTTGGTATACTCTTCATTTATTTATCATCTCGTAGCCGGAATTCGACACCTAGTTATGGATGTGGGTGTTGGTCATACTTTGAAAGGCAGCAATCGCGCCTCTACTATTGTTTTAGTAGTGTCGGGTGTTTTAATGGTTGCTGGCGCCGTATGGATTTGGTAGCTGTGGAGTCGTAATGCGTATTTACAAGGACTAAAAGCGTCCTTTAAAGCTAACTTACGAAAGTATTTATAATCGACGGTTCACGCTTAAACGGTTGAATCCTTTCGGGCTTCCGAATAGCTGTTAGCTGAAAGCTATCATGAGCTAAGTTTTCTGTGCATCATCAAATGTGTTAATGGGAGCGCCATAGTACTAGGTACAAATATGGCTCTAGGACAATGTTAGATGTTTTGGATTTTGAGGCGGATCGCTCTTATCGAAGATCGTCTAATTCGCTCTGAAGCGCAGGTTTTTTGAAACTATCACCTGGTTGGCACACTGTGCGAATCAACATCAGATATGAGAAAGCCAATCAGGTGAACACTACCCTCGAGGGCTCATCTGTCCAGTTAAAGCCTCGAGTCTTTCTGGGTGCGCAAAAGACAAGAAGGTTATATGGGAAAATTATGAGGCCTGGATACCATGCGTCATGGGCGTGCCGATGCTGTGAGTGACAGAGCGAGAAGCAAGTGAAAGTCCCTGAAGTAGGGGCGGGATGCGCCCGAGTGGCATTTTTTGTCTTAAGGTAGATCGCGTAGCTGTTCTTCAGAATAATCTTCAGAGCGTTGACGACAGCCATCGCTGTGCATTCCTCAAGAATAGAATGTGTCGGAAGGGTGGCGTCATTGGTGTTAGTCATCGCTTAGGATTTCTCAATCTGGCTTACACGGGCGCCTGTACCGATATCCCCGCGGATGGCGACGTATCGATGTTGAATTCCTCGCCAGACGAAGTGCAATGAGCTGCGGCTATAGGCTTGCGCAGCCTTAGATAGCCGGCCGTCGCAGGCGCGCCGGTTGGCCGGGATCTTCTTCTGCCCGTCAGGTGTCCGGTCGGAACTCCAGCACGAACGCTACGACCTTTTCGGCGGACATTTCGCACGGCTTCAACAATGTCCTATCTGATGTAACGCGGAAGAGGTTGAAGCTGACAATGTCAGTCCCGTCCAACTCCCTGGCGAACAGACTGTTGCGACGTCCGTCCCCAGATCGCCGGACGATCAAGCTGAAACGCCGGCCTTCATAAGTCCCTTCTCTGTATCCCTCCGCAAGCTTCGCGAAAGCGGCATCGAACTCGGAATGCTCCATGTCATCCATCCTTATTGATAGAACAGAGGCGCGGCGGGTGCGAGACCGCCAGTGCCGGGTCGCGCTAAGGTGCCGGGCAGATTCCTGCAGCCGACGAGGCCCGGGGTGGGCAGGATAATTGAGATGTCGGCGCCCGCATGGCTATCAGCGAAGTCGTCCGTCCAGTCTGCTAGGCAACGTCCACGCCTTTCCAGAAAGCGATGTAATCCCGGATACCCTCGGCATCCGGAGTGGGGGCGGGATAGGTCCAAGCGGCGTTCACGTTGAGCGCGTCACCCGCGCGAACATGAAAGAAGCGCGCGGCGCCTTTGATCGGACAGACAGATGTGTGCGGGCTCATCTCAAGCAGGCTCAGGTCGACTCCTGACGGTGGGAAGTAGTGATTTCCCTCGACGATGACTGTTTCGTCGCTTGTGGCGATAGTAGTGTCTTTCCAGATGGCTGAGACCAACGGACTCTCCTTTTGTATTCATCAACCGGCGAAGGCTCGCGGGCTGGCTGCCCCAAGCCGCACCTCCTCAGGTGGCAGGCGGGTTGCGCCCGAGAAGTTTGTCGAGCTCGCCTCTGACATCGAGCGCGAATAGCTCATCGGAGCCACCGATAAGGGTGCCATTGATGAAGATCTGCGGCACGGAGCTTCGCCCCGACGCTTCCGCCATGGCCTGCCGGTGAGCCGGATCCGCCTCAATATCGAGCTCCTTCCATCGCACGCCCTTTTCCTTGAGGAGCGCCTTCGCTCGGCGGCAGAACGGGCACCAATTCGTGGTGTACAGCAATACATCAGTTGTCATATTGCATCTCCGGCAGTTGCACGCGGATCGCTGTCATGGCGTTGATCTCCAATTCGCGGCGTTCAAAGATGGCGACTGCACCTTGGCCGACATCGGAGCAGATGCTGACGATTGGCCGCTATCCAGGCGACATGGCCCAAAGTGCTTTCACCGCCAGGCAGAGGCCGCACGCGCCTCCTGTAGCGCCGAGCCGATGCTCTAAGGTAACCGAGCCTCGATTGGGACGGAAGCGGTCCCGCTCGAATCGCCCATCATGCTGGTCGAGCATATCAGGACGACGGATAGTGCAGGAACTTTCAAATTGAGCTTGATGTCGAGCCAGGTATCGCGAGCGAAGGCGTTCTAGAGGCCGGGGGGTACGAAGACTGTGTTCGGCAAAACGGTTCACGTTGATCGCCAAAGCTTCCCAGGGCGCACGTCTACGATCGGCGCGACGTGAGATAGCTCGCGCCGCTAGCCCCCGTAGCGCTCCGTCTTGATGATGGAGGCGTCCAAGCCCGCCAGCAGCGCGCTATCGGTTGCGATGTTGACGAATCCGTTAGACCCGCAGACGAACACTTGCGTCGGCTTTCCCTGAAGCCTGGTTAGAATTTCTTGGACCATCATGCCGTCGATCCGTCGCGCAAAGTCCGATGCGCGAACCGGTTTCTCGCGCGTAATCGCGAGCGCCAGGACGAACGCCGGATCGCTGATTTCGATGCAATGAAGTTCTTCTGAGAAGAGAACGTCCTCGGCGGTTCGTGCGGACAGGAGCAACGCTGTCGGAACGGCTTGGGCCAATGCGCGGCGCTGCCGGATCATTGCCATCAACGGCACGAGGCCGGAGCCTCCCCCGATCAACAGAACCGGATCTATGGCAGGCTCAGGCCAAAGGAAATGGCCACCGAGCGGACCGCGAACTTCGATTTCGTCACCAATCGCCGCGATGTCGTGAAAAAACGGCGAAACTTCGGCATCCGGCATGCGCTCGATAGCTATCTCGACGATCGGGGTCGAAACTGCCGATGACGCGATCGAGTAGCTGCGCATTGCACTGTAGCCGTCGGGCGCGGTCAGCCGGATATCGACGTGCTGACCTGCGGTGTGCGCGAACGGCTTGCTCAACCGAAGGAAGAAGCTCTTGATACTCGGTGTTTGCTGGATGATGTCGTCGATCACGCATGATTGCCACGAACGGACTTGCGCTTCGTTTTCAGTCATGGGTGTATCGTTGTTCGCGCCACGGATCGCCGTAGATGTGATAGCCGTGCAGCTCCCAAAAGCCGGCCTCGTCACGCGTCGTGAATTGCAGCGCATTCACCCATTTGGCGGATTTCCAGAAGTAAAGGTGCGGCACTAGAAGACGCGCCGGCCCCCCATGATCGCGGGAAAGTGGCTTGCCCGCATAACTGAGGGCGACCATCGCTTTCCCGGAAAGCAGATCCGTCAGAGGGACGTTTGTCGAATAATTATCGTAGCAGTGCGCCAAGACGAAATCGGTAGGCCGATCAAGCTCTGCATCTGCAAGGATGTCTTCAATGAGTACACCCTCCCAAACGGTATCCAGTTTGGACCAAGAGGTGACGCAGTGAATATCCTTTGTCACCTGGGTCTTTGGTAGAGTGTTGAATTCGCCCCAATTCCACGTTTTGACGGGCTTCGGACCAATTTTGACTGTGAATTTCCAGTCGGAGGGCTCTACCCTCGGCGTAGGGCCGGCCGACAGAACAGGGAAATCCTCCACCAGATGCTGACCTGGCGGAATCCGATCGGACTGGTCGCCTGAACCGCGACCGGTGAAACCTCTGGTGACCATAGTGACCCCTCTTGCTCGATACGGCAGACCGAAGCCGGCCTTCATTTCAGTACTCTGCGTAAAGCATTTGCCCGCACATCCGCCGAATAAGCCAATCGACTAAAAATCAGATACAGATGCTCTATCATCGTAAAAAATCGCGTATCGAACATAGCGTCAGGCCAGCATGATTCCCAATACCCAATGGCTATAGGGTAGATAACCCCAAGGCTGCGTACGCTGATCTGCGGTATGCGGAGCGGAAGTTGCAGGTTCGCTCTCAAACGGATGGGCAGCGTGCAAAGCTCAAGGCTCACCAGCGCATGGTTGCCCAGTTCGCGCTCGCCGGCAGCTTGAGTATATTAAGGACGAAATGTCGATCTGATCTATTCTGGCTTCAGGAAATAGGGAAAATAAGGTCGGACGTTCGCGCACCGTCGCGACGCGCGATCATCCACTAAGCTTCTGTATCGGGGTTGGAGGATCAGATGAACGAGATCGAACGACAAGCGCCTGAGCTGCGGGTGCAAAAATGGATTGGCAAAGATGGGGAAAGTATCGCGCCGTTCAAACTGTCAGATATCGGGCCCGGCCCGAAAATCTTGTTTGCCTTCCAGCATTGGTGCCAAGGTTGCCATTTGCATGGGTTTCCGACGCTACAAAAGTTGCATGCAGCGTTGAGCTCAAAAGACGTGGGGTTCGCAGTGATCCAGACCGTCTTCGAAGGAACGCATGAGAATACCTTCGAGAAGTTGCGCGTGAACCAGCTCAAGTATGAGCTTCCTATCGTTTTCGGTCACGACGAGCAACCGACCGGCTCGCCGTTTCCAACCTTCATGGAAGACTACCGCACACGAGGAACTCCGTGGTTTACGGTTATCGACGCTGGCGGTAGCATTGTTTTCTCGGACTTCCATCTCGACGCGGAGCGACTAGTGAAGCAACTTGAGCAAGGTTAATCGTTGGAAGGTGGGCAATCATCCTGATTGCCACCCATCCCCTGATGCCCACTACAGGCGTTGCGCGCTGTAACTCTGTTGATCAGCGTGCGAAAACCCGGATCCGGATAGGAGGAGCGTCAACGATTGAATCAATCCGTTGGGAGAGGGCGGCTCCGCTCCGTCAGCTCGGCAATAGATAACCCATTCTCGCCGAGCAACTCTCTGATCCGATCGACGATATGAGCCCCTAGCGCCGCTGTCTTGGTCCCCCCCACAGATTCCCAAGATGCGAGTTCACACGCCGATACCTCGTGGTCAGCGCCGAAGTGCTTCTGTCGGTATGTCACCGCCGCCCTTCAATGATAAAGGCGCGGTAATGGGAACCGGCAAAGCGTTGAGCAGCGATGGTTTGGTAGGCGGGACTGTCATACCAGTCGCGAGCGGCCTGCATCGTCGGGAAACGCAAGATTACGGCCCCTTCGATGGGCGGCCCCTCCAAATGCTGGATCGCGCCATAAGCGGCGAGAAAGGTAACGTCGTGACCATCGAACGATGGTCCGACGCCTGCAGAATAGGTTGCGAGTGCATGTGGGTCGCTGGTTTCTTCCCGCGTAAAGACGACGAACGCTTCCATCATTAGGCCTCTCAAAGGTTGGATCTGTTGGCCATTACCACCGGTGATGGCCTCACAGTCGTCAGGCTGGCAACTGGAACCCGATTTTCATGAGTGCCTCGACGCACGCATCCTGATCCTGCTGATAGTTGCCTCCGGAGATGCCTATGCCGCCGATCAACTTCCCATCCTCCAGAATCGGATAACCGCCGCCGACAGCGACCATCCGAGGGCGATAGGCTAGCGGCGCCACTTTTGGATCGTTGGTCACATAGTCGTTCCAGACATGGGTCGGGAACCCAAACGAGGCGGAACTCCAGGCCTTGTCGATGGCAACATCGACGGTAAGGAACGGCGCATCGTCGGTGCGCTCGAACGCGCGCAGGTT
Source organism: Acinetobacter sichuanensis (assembly GCF_003024515.2). Taxonomy (GTDB): domain Bacteria; phylum Pseudomonadota; class Gammaproteobacteria; order Pseudomonadales; family Moraxellaceae; genus Acinetobacter; species Acinetobacter sichuanensis. The sequence continues at coordinate 5,755 of NZ_PYIX02000060.1, read as the reverse complement.
ACCGGTGGCGTCGACGACGGCGACGGCAGCCGGGATGCCGATGGCACGGGCCGCAGCGAGCGCCGCGTCGATGAGGGCGACTGCGGTTTCGCGGTTGATCGAGGCGGTGGCAATAGATTTGGTCATGGGATTCTCATCGCTGGGGCATAACCCGTTCGGCTTTTTGAGGTTGGACAAGATGTTTGGCGATCGCGGTCGTTAGAAGCCTTCGAGGACGATCTTGCCTTTAGCCGCGCCACTTTCGATCAGTGCATGCACCGTCTTCAGATTGGCGGCATTGATCGGCGACAGTCGCCGGGTCAGCGTCGTGCGGATTTTGCCGTCGTCAACCAGCGCTGCCATCGCATCCAGAATCTCGCCCTGCTCATTCATGTCGGGCGTGCCGTAGATCGACCGCGTGAACATCAGCTCGTGGTGGATCGACACCGCCTTGCGCTTGAAAACCATGATATCGAATGCCTTGGGATCGTCGATCAGTCCGAACCGTCCTTGTGGGGCGATCAGTTCGGCGATGTCGGCGACATGTTGCTCGGTATGTGTGGTCGAAAAGACGAAAGCGGGAGCACCGATGCCGAGTTCGGCGATCTGTGGCGCGAGCGGACGAGAATGGTCGATGACGTGGTGAGCTCCAAGCCCTCTTACCCACTCTTGGGTTTCCGGTCGAGAGGCTGTGGCGATGACGGTGAGGTCCGTGCGCTGTCGCGCGATCTGGACGGCGATCGACCCAACCCCGCCCGCGCCACCGATGATGAGGATCGCCTCCGCCGCACCGGGTACGGGCTTCGCCACGTCCAGGCGGTCGAACATCGCCTCCCAGGCCGTCAACGTCGTCAGCGGCAGCGCCGCCGCTTCCGCCCAGGAGAGCGACGCAGGTTTGTGACCGACAATCCGGGCGTCGACGAGATGGAACTCCGCATTGGTACCGGGCCGTGTGATCGATCCGGCATAATAGACCTCGTCGCCTAACTCGAACTGCGTGACGTCGGGGCCGACCTCGCGCACAATCCCGGCGGCATCCCATCCCAGCACCTTCCAATCGCCATCTGCCGGCGGCGTGCTGTTGCGGACCTTGTAGTCGACCGGGTTGACCGAGACGGCCTTCACCTCAACCAGGATATCGTATCCTGCAGCGACAGGCCGAGGCAGATTGATGTCGACCAGCGCGGCATCCGCGGCGATGGGTCCCGGAACCTTGTAACCAATGGCTTTCATAAATGTCTCCAGCTTGCTTGATCGGATGACGCGAATGCTCGTTAGTCAACTTCTTCTACATTGAGGTCCCGACTCTTGAACTGGGTCGCGGTAGCAGATTTCATCGAACACGTCGATCAACAGGCCTTTATGCTCTGTCGCCGGATCGGTGATCGCGTAGATGTTGGAGGCATCTTCGCCGTCGTCCCCGCTCTCGAGGCGCAACGCCGCATCGACGCGAATGCTGCATGCATCGAGGGTTGACCCTAGTTCGAGATCGACGAGATTGCCGTCCTTGACGCGGTATTCGCGGTCATAGCCGTTGGCGATGAATGACTGGACTGCTTCTAGAACGTCGGTCACCTGGGAGGTCATGGAAGCACCTTCATCTTGAACTGGATTGGACACGCTCGCGCACAAAGCGCGCTGTGACTCGGCGGACGGAGAAGCTCGCGAAGTGCGTTACTCATAGCCACTTGGCCTTCTTGAAGCGCATGAACAGGAGAAGGCAGAACACCGCTATGACTCCGAGCACGACGAAGTAGCCATATGGCGTGTCCAGTTCCGGCATGTGCTTGAAGTTCATGCCATATATTCCGGCGATCGCCGTCGGGACCGTCAAGATCGCCGCCCAGGCCGCGAGCTGGCGAGTGACCACACCGATCCTTTGCGCTTCCAGAAGGCTGCTGGCCTCGAAGACCGTGGACAGGACAAGCAGGAGGCCGTCGACCATGGACTGCACGCGGTGGACATGGTCCGCGACGTCGTGGAAATATGGTGTCATTTCGGCGCTGATGCAGGGAAAGTGGCCGCGAACGAGCTTTCGCACCAGCTCGGCCATAGCCCCGAGCGTGCGCTGGAACCGCGTGAGTTCGGACCTTAGTTCGAAGATTCGCGCCACCTCTTCTGGCCCGAGGAAATCGTGCAGCGACCGTCGCTCCATCGCCAGGACGTCGTCCTCGATCATTTCGAAGATGGGCAGATACTGGTCGACCACTCGGTGCAAGATCGCGTGCAGCACATAGTCGACACCCTTGCCGAACTGCGTCGGCGATGCCTCGAGTTGCTCCCGAAGTTTGCCCAGCGCTCCGGCATTGCCGTGCCGCACGGTGATAAGGTGATTGTGACCGGTGAAGATCGCCATCTTGCCGTAGCTGATCCGGTCGCCGACCAGCTCGGCGGTCTGGGCGACGACGTACAACTCATCGTTGTAGACCTCGAGCTTGGGCGGGCACAGCGGGTGCATGGCGTTGTCGATCGCCAAAGGATGGAGGTTATACGTCGTCTGGATCGCGCTGAGTTCGTCTGCGGTGGGCTCGCTAAGCGCGATCCAGCAGAAGCCCGAGCGATTCTCGTTTAGTTCGACGTGCTCATCGAGCCTGATTTCACGGACTCGCTTACCTTCGTTGTAATAATATGCGGCGATAATGGTCATGCAGGCCTCGCAGGAATTCGCAGGCCACGCTGTACAGCCGGTCGCGCCAGCCCGCGTTCGAGCCATGCCTGCACGTTCGAATAGCTGCTTAGGCCGAGGATGTCGCCCGCTGCGTAGAATTCGACCAGCGCATTCACCCAGCCAAACGTCGCAATGTCCGCGATCGAGTAATCATCGACAATCCATTCGCGGCCCTCCAGCCGGTGATCCAGGACCCCGAGAAGACGCCTGGATTCATCAACAAAGCGCTGCCGAGGTCGCTTGTCCTCATAGTCCTTGCCGGCAAATCGCAGGAAAAAGCCTAGCTGTCCGAACATCGGCCCGATGGCCGACATCTGAAAGAACACCCACGCTAGGGTCTCGTAACGCTGGCCTGGTTCGGTGGAGATGAACTGACCCGTCTTGTCGGCCAGATAGAGGAGGATCGCACCGGATTCCCATAAGGCGATGGGTCTACCGTCAGGGCCAGCCGGATCGATGATCGCCGGTATGCGTCCGTTCGGGTTCAGCGACACGAACGCCGGATCCTTCGACTCGTTGTTCGAGATGTCGATCAGGTGGGGCTCGTACGCCAGGCCAGTCTCCTCAAGCATGATCGAGACCTTGACGCCATTGGGCGTAGGGGCTGCGTAGAGTTGCAGGCGATCGGGATGAGATGCCGGCCAGCGCTGCGTGATCGGAAAGGACGAGAGGTCTGGCATAAATCTGCGATCCTGGTGTTGCGATGGCGACTGACTGGAACGAGCCGTCACTCTGAAGTAGGGTTCGATGACCGCGTCGCTGAACGACGCGGTCACGAAGATTGCGGACCGGACCGGCGCAGTGGCAACGGCAGTGAAGCCTATTCCGCCGCGGTCCCGGCCGCTGGCTGTACGTCGTCAACCTTTTGGCGCTTCGGAAGCACCCAGCCGGGACGGACGAAGTGGCAGGTGTAGCCGCCCGGGCGCTTCTCCAGATAATCCTGGTGATCGGGCTCGGCCTCCCAGAACTCGCCGACCGGCTGGACCTCGGTCACCACTTTGCCATCCCACAGCCCCGAGGCATCCACATCGGCGATCGTATCCTCGGCGACGCGCTTCTGCTCCTCGTCGACATAATAGATGCCCGACCGGTAGGAGAGCCCACGATCATTGCCCTGGCGGTTCAGCGTCGTCGGATCGTGGATCTGGAAGAAGAATTCCAGGATGTTCCGGTAGCTCGTCACTGTCGGGTCGAAGACAATCTCGATCCCCTCGGCATGCGTGCCGTGATTACGATACGTGGCGTTCGGAATATCGCCGCCCGTGTAACCCACACGGGTCGAGATGATGCCGGGCCGCTTGCGGATCAGATCCTGCATGCCCCAGAAACATCCTCCTGCGAGAACAGCGCGCTGATGCATGTTAAGCCTCCTCTACTTGATCGAGATATTCACCGTATCCCTCGGACTCCATCTCGTCGCGCGGGATGAAGCGAAGGGACGCTGAGTTGATGCAGTACCGCAGACCGCCGCGGTCGGAAGGACCATCGGGGAACACATGGCCGAGATGACTGTCTGCGTGTACTGACCTGACCTCCGTCCGGACCATGCCGTGTGCGCTGTCCCGCACCTCGTTCACGTTTGCCGAAACGATCGGCTTGGTGAAGCTGGGCCAGCCAGTACCCGAATCGAACTTGTCCGTCGAAGCGAACAGTGGCTCTCCCGACACTATGTCGACGTAGATGCCAGGCTCCTTGTTGTCGTTGTACTCGCCCGTGAAGGGCCTTTCGGTGCCCGCCTCCTGGGTAATTCGGTGTTGCTCGGGAGTCAGGTGGTCGATTGCTGTCTGTGACTTTTCAAACTTCATTACAGTCTCCAATACTTATCTAGAGGGCCAGGCACGCTACCGCTAATTTTTTATGTCTCCTGATTTGCTCCTACAATGGTAGTGGGATGGCAAACGAGGTTTTACTAAGTGTTGGAAAATTAGAGATTTAAATTTCGCGTCTATTAATTCTAGCGCAACTGAGTGGTTAAGCAAGTACGTAATCAGTAAATATTAAAAAAATAACACAAAAGCACGATTATATAATACAGTGTCAGTGTTTTATGATAATCAACAACGCCTGTTTAGATGCTGGTAGATGCGAATTTTTTGGCGTACAGTCAAAATTTTCTGATGGTTGCTTAGTGTGTTGGCGCTGATGGAAAATTGACCCACCCTGCCGATTGAAATTTGACCCAGGGCGGATTGCTGATTTTGTTACCAGCAACTGTGGATAAGTCTACCAGCGCAGCTGCTGTTGCCCCCACTCCTTCGCTAGCCCAGTTCAGTTGTTTAAGACCTGCCACACGCAGCCATGTAGCAGGCCGTCGTCGCCATGAAATCAGAACGGCTCATCGTCCTCCGGTTCCTGGCCGCCCTTACGCTTTCGCTCCCGTGATTTGATCTTGGCCTGGGCCGCCAAGCTACTGTGTTGCAGGCGATAGGACTCGTTACCGGTTTCGACGATGTGGCAGTGGTGGGTCAGCCGATCCAGCAGGGCGGTGGTCATCTTGGCGTCGCCGAACACGCTCGACCATTCGGCGAAGCTCAGGTTGGTGGTGATCACCACGCTGGTGTGTTCGTACAGCTTGGATAGCAGGTGAAACAGCAACGCACCGCCGGCCTGGCTGAAGGGCAGATAACCCAGTTCGTCGAGGATGACCAGATCCATGCGCAGCAGAGCTTGGGCGATCCGCCCGGCTTTGCCGTCGTGCTTTTCGCGCTCCAGCAGATTGACCAGATCGACCGTGGAGTAGAAGCGCACGCGCTTGCCGTGCCGGGTGATGCCGGACACGGCCAGCGCAGTGGCCAGGTGGGTTTTACCGGTGCCAGGCCCACCGATCAGCACCACGTTCTGCGCGGTGTCGGTAAAGGCCAGACTGGCCAGTTCGCTGATCAAACGAGCGTCTGCGCTGGAGGCGCTGAAGTCGAAGCCGGCCAGGTCGCGGTGCATCGGCAGCTTGGCCATGTTCATCTGGTGGCTCACCGAGCGCATGGCGCGATCTGTGTGCTCTTGTTCCAGCAGGTGTTCGAGCAGCCACTTGGACGAGGCTGTGTTCGACTCACCCTGCGCAGTCAACTCCGCCCAGGCCGTGGCCATGCCGTGCAGGCGCAGCTCCTTGAG
>NZ_PYIX02000006.1 GCF_003024515.2 Acinetobacter sichuanensis | reverse complement strand
AGCAATTGTTTGGAGTGTAGAAGATTTATATTTAATGTGGGCATTGGTGATCCGATTATTGATTGCATTACCCATTGCAGCATTACTTTTAATTATTCTTAAAGTTAAATTTCCACTGAATAAAATTGCTTTGCATAGTTATTTTGCAGGTTCATTTAGTTTAATTGGCTCACAAATTTTTACCTATGCTGCAACGAGTTATTTGAGTTCAGGTATTATTGCTTTGATGTTTGGTTTAGCCCCTATTATGGCGGGTCTGATTGGGCGCTTTATTTTTAAGCAACAATTACAAAGCCTACAATGGATCGGGATGCTTGTTGCAGTTGGTGGTTTAGCGATTATTTGTATGAACGGGGGGTCTGAACAACGTATTCATCCTATTGGAATCGCTTTGATGCTGATGAGTGTATCGACTTATGCGCTCTCCATATTTTGGGTGAAGAAAGTGAATGCAACCGTTGAGCCGATGGCGCAAGCAACAGGTTCAATTTTGGTGTCCACTTTGATGGCTTTATGTTTGATTCCTTTTATTTGGCAACATGCGCCTGATCATATTCCAGAAACTAAATCTTTATTGGCGTTATTGTATACAGTGGTCATGGCATCCTTGATTGCTATGTTCTGTTATTTCAAATTAGTGCAAAATATTAAAGCCACAACATTGTCATTAACCAATGTGATGACACCTATGTTTGCAATGTTACTTGGTGCACTTTTGAATAATGAAAGTTTATCTTTAATGATTTTTGTTGGTGCTAGTATATTGTTATTTGGACTATTTTTATATTTCTTTAAAGATCTAAGAGCAAGTAGAGAACTTGCTCATAAAGTGAAAATATCAAATAAATCTTAAAGTTTTATTCTGATGAGTTTGACTCTACACACTCGGCAAGTTTAACGCGATCTTGTGGGTGTAGGGTCACAAAATATGCCCCAATTCGATAATACTCTTCATTGTCTGACACTCGTTCTGAATAAGCAATTTGTGCCGTTGCTGCGATATGAAAAAAGTTTTCTGCATGGCTTAAAGTCACATGAATATAAGTGCCTTCCTTAATATTTTGCTTACTAAAGAAGCTAAAACCGCTTTCCGAAAAATTCACATTTTGCGGAGTTGGTAACATGGTTTGTACAATTGAGTCATACAGAGAGCCTGTAATGAGGTTTAATTTTTGATTGAATAAGGATAAGATTCGAGCAATTTGTTGATCTTTTTCATTTAATTGGTCTAATTCGTATTGAAGCGCATGATCAAATTGATCTAACTCTGCAAGTAGTAGAAAATAGCGCGGCAATACAAAATTTGGATCATATGGATCGTTAAGTGCGACATGGTCAGAAATAATCTGATAGTTTATCCTTAATGCAGCATCGATTCGAGACATTACACGACGCTCGTTAGCTTCGGTTTGATGCTGTAACGTTTCCATAAAACACCTCGGACTTTGATGGTATGTTTAAACCAATCTCGCTGTATATAGGGTTGAGATACACTCGCGCACGGCGTAGTAATCACTTTATTTCTTTTATCGCCTTGGTGTCTATGATCGGTCTAACCTTAGGCGTTGCTGTTCTTATTACAGTTTTATCTGTGATGAACGGCTTTGACCGTGAATTAAAAAATCGTGTTTTGGGGATGGTACCGCAAGCCACGATTTCTTCCTCGCAGATTTTAACAGACTGGCCTGTACTTGCAAAGAAAATTGAGAAACATGAACACGTTACAGGGGTTGCTCCGTTTACTCAATTGCAAGGCATGTTGACTGCACAAGGACGTGTTGCAGGAATTATGGTGAATGGGATAGAACCGCAATATGAGAAAAATGTTTCTATTATTCAAAACCATATGGTTGAGGGCAGTATTGACCAGCTGAAAAAAGGTGAGTTCGGTATTGTCTTAGGTAAACAAATGACTGATGCATTGGGTTTAGGTCTCAATGACAACATTACTTTGGTTTTACCTGAAGCAACGCCATCACCTGCTGGTGTTGTGCCACGTTTTAAGCGTTTTAAAATTGTAGGAATTTTTAGTATTGGGGCAGAAGTAGATTCTAGCCTTGGCTACATTGCGCTGAATGATGCTTCGACATTGCTCAGACTGCCTGATGGCGCACAAGGTGTCCGTATGAAATTGGACAATATTTTCCTTGCGCCTCAAGTGGCTAATGAAATTGTACAAGAATTACCACATGGTTTTTATGCTTCAGATTGGACATATACGCATGGTAACTTGTTTAGTGCGATTCAAATGGAAAAAGCGATGGTAAGCTTATTGCTCTTTTTGATTGTTCTTGTCGCTGCTTTTAATATTGTTTCTTCATTGGTGATGGTTGTTACCGATAAAAAAGCTGATATTGCAATTTTACGTACTTTAGGTGCTTCACCAACAACAATTACACGAATTTTCATGGTGCAAGGTACAGTAATTGGTGTAGTGGGAACTTTGGCTGGTGCAGTACTAGGAATTATTTCAGCATTAGGGATTAGTAATTTGATCGATTGGCTGAATAATTTATTTGGTTGGCATTTATTTGATGCTTATTTTATTAACTATCTACCTTCTTATTTGCGTTGGCAAGATGTGCTTTTGGTGGTTGGGATTTCATTAGCTTTGAGTTTTGTTGCGACAATTTATCCTGCTCGTCGTGCTGCAAAAATTCAACCTGCGGAGGCGCTTCGTTATGAGTAATGTGGTGCTTGAAGCAAAAGATATTTATAAGTCATTTACTGATGGAAAATCGACCGTTGATGTGATTAAAGGTTTGTCCTTACAAGTTCATCAAGGAGAGTTTGTTTCTATTGTGGGCTCAAGTGGTTCAGGTAAAAGTACGTTGCTGCATATTTTGGGCGGATTAGATCGTCCATCACAAGGTTTAGTGAATCTAAACGGGCAACGTTTCGATACTTTGGGTGAAGCAGAACGCGGTTTTTTACGTAATCAGCATCTTGGTTTTGTTTACCAGTTTCACCATTTACTTCCTGAGTTTTCGGCACTGGAAAATGTGGCAATGCCTTTAATGCTGCGTAAAGATGCAGGATTTAAAAAGGTCAAAGAACGTGCCGAATATTTGTTGGAGCGAGTCGGTTTAACCCATCGTTTAACGCATAAACCAGGTGAGTTATCAGGTGGGGAGCGTCAACGTGTTGCATTGGCACGTGCCTTAGTCACTCAGCCAAAACTGATGCTTGCTGATGAGCCAACAGGAAACTTAGACCGAAAAACAGCCGTGACTATTTTTGAGTTGTTGCGTGATTTACGCAATGAGCTCAATATGGCAATGTTGATCGTAACGCATGACGAACAATTAGCAAAATCGGCTGATAAAGTTTTGCATATGCAAGATGGTTTATGGGTTGCAGAATAATTAAATTATTATGTATTAAAACTTAATAATTCCGATCAATTGCCTTGTTAAAGCTCATGAAAATGGGCTTTAATTGTTTAAAAATATTCAAAAAAATAATAAATATGTCGTATCTCTATTTACTCAGTATTGCTTGGATTGTTGGCATTCATTGTATGGGCAAATCGTCTCCATTTGAGATGAATATGATGCTTGCTTTGATGCTAAGTAGTATTGCTCTTGTTGCCATTTTTTATATTGTAAAAATAAAGCTGATTCATTTGTGGATCAGTCAAGTTGTAGTGCATTTGGGTTTAAGTTTGATGATGTTTTTTGTGGCATGGTCATATGCAGATCATGCTTTAGAGCAACGTTTAATATCACGAATCAAACAACCTGAGGTTATTTCTGCATTGGTTTATGTAAATACCATCAGCCAACTTTACAATGATGAAGAGCAGCAACGTATTCAACAAAATGCTTGGATCTTAAACTATGAAGCACAACCTATTCAAATTAAAGTAAATCTTAAACCGCAACAGCATTTAGAACTTGGACAATATTATCTGATTACAGGAAAAGTTAAACCTGCGCATAGTTATGCTGTAGAGGGAGCATTTGATAAGGAGCGTTGGTTTTTACAAGACAATGTCATGGGTACGATGAATGCGCAAATTGTAGAAAATATTTCAGCAGCTCAAGTTTCTGAACAAGGATATAGATATTTTGTACAACAGCAAACATCATGGTGGGCAAGGCTTAAGCTAGGTATAGAAGCCAAAAGATGGTTTTTTCGCCAGTCAATTGAACAGAGTGCATTTCAACAAAAGGGGCTATTATTAGCCTTGTTAACAGGTGATGAAAGTTTACTTTCTAAGCAAACACAAACATTATTTCAGCGTTTGGGCATTTCTCATTTATTAGCAATCTCAGGACCACATGTTTTGATTTTTGCTATGATTTTTTGTTATTTATTACAATGCTTTATTCAAAAATATTGTCCACAGCTTTATTTAACAATAGCCCGACCTTATTTCCTCATTTTTCCGTTTCTTTTGTGTGTTGCTTTATACACAGCATTTGTGGGCTTTGAAATACCTGCCTTACGTACTTTATTAACAGTGTCATTATGTAGTTTAATTTTACTGTTTAAGCAGTCTATTTCAGCCTTAAAAGTATTATTACTGAGCGCCAGTATTTTATTGTGGTTTGATCCTTTTAGTATTTTATCTGCGGCTTTTTGGTTGTCTTATGGTGCTTGTTTTATTCTCATTCGCGTGTATCAAACCATTCAGCAGCAGAGCGAAGAGAACCAAACTTGGCGACAAAAAGTCATTTTTTATATTCAAGTCTTGGTGGAGTCGCAATGGAAAATTTTTATTGCTCTATTTCCACTTGTGGTTTTTATTTTTCAAAAAGTAGCGTGGATTGCACCTATCAGTAATTTAATTGCTATTCCTTTGATTGGAGTGATCATTGTTCCTTTAGAAGTTGTAGGAGCGTGTTTGGCTTTGCTTTATCAACCTTTAGGAACTTTATTTTTTTCTGTTGCAGATTTTACTTTAACGCTATTGGTGCATTTTTTAGATATTTTAGATCAGATATTTTCTGAAAATTTACAATGGTTTGCCTTTACACCTTTGATGGTTGCTGCTCTTGCCATCGCAATTATTATTTTATTTTTACCACGAGGTCTCATTCCTAAAACGTGGGCTTTGTTATGTTGCGCTCCTTTGCTATTTCCGTATAAAAATCAATCGGAATTTCAGTTGAATGTATTGGATGTAGGACAAGGGCAGGCTATTTTTTTAAATTTACCAGATCAAAAAATAATGATTGATACAGGAGGTTCATTTGATGAACGTAAATTTAGTATTGGACAACAAGTCGTTATTCCTTATTTAAAACAACAAGGTGTGAAACAATTAGATCAAGTCATTTTATCTCATTTAGATCAAGACCATAGTGGTGCGTTCGTGGCGATTGAAAAAGAGTTGAATGTTAAGCAAGTTTATTCAAATCAAAATGATGGTCGGTTTAAGCATACTCATTTTCAATATTGTTATGCAGGGCAAAAATGGCAGTATGGGAATGTTACCATTGACGTTTTAGCACCACAACAGAATAGCCTAAGCTATGTGGGTAAACAACAAAATGAACTGTCATGTATTCTTTATATTCAAGTCAAAAATGCTCAAAATAATCAAAATTTTTTAATTATGGGTGATGCAGGGTGGGAGGCAGAATTTAACCTACTACAAGATTATCCAAACTTAAAAGTCGATGTTTTGGTGTTAGGACATCATGGTAGTCAGCATAGTTCAGCCTATGATTTTTTAGCGACTTTAAAGCCTAAGCTAGCCATCATTTCTGCGGGATTTGATAATCGTTATGGGCATCCACATCCGATTGTTCTTGCGCGTTTAAAAGAACTGAATATTCCTGTAATCAATACCATTGAGAAAGGAAATATTCAATTTCAGTTAGATTCGCAAAATCGTATGCAAACCTCATTTGCTCGAAACGAAAAACTATGGCTGGTTCGTTAGAGATTGGTGTTCAGCTTTGACTATATTGACTTTAGTTATGGCTTGTTCTTTAGGTAAATTATAAACATTATTTAATTCAGGATTTGCTTTAAAGCGTTTGTAGCTCCAATGATAATGTTCAGGGTAGCGTTGAATTAACTGCTCAAGCGTTTGGTGAATGACACGCGTTCCGTCATTTGCCGTACCTTCATAAATTTTTTCATCTATAGGTTCAATAAACATATCAAAGTCATCACTTTCATTGCGAATTGCATATAAAAGTAAAGATTTTGCTTTGGTTTTTTGAATTAATTTAGCACTTAAATTACTTGAAGCAAGTGGTACACCAAAATATTCAATCATCTCACCGCCTACTTTGGGCGTATGATCAGGCAGAATAACAGTTGTTCCACCTTGTTTTAGCGCTTTAAAAATTTGTCTAACACCAGACTCATCTGTTGGTACTAAATCTGCTTGTTCCCGACTACGTGCTTGGCGTACAAAATCATCTGCATCAGGGTTTTTAATGGGCTTATACATGATGGTCATTTGAGTAAATTGTGTAAACCAAGCATTCATAATTTCCCATGTACCAAAATGCGGCACAATCAGCACTAAACCTTTACCTTGTGCTAATGCATCATGAAAATGATGCTCACCATGAACTTTTCGAATTCTGGAAAGGTTTTTTTGCGTTGAGCTACCCCAAATGGTAAAAAACTCCATATAGGACTGTAGTTCATTGCGAATTGTTGCACGAGTAATACGTTCACGTTCTTGTTTGCTTAAAGTCGGTAAGCAGATTTCAATATTGAGTCGAATTGTTCTTGATGTTTTTGAAACATGCAAAATGTTCACAATACCTGCAAGTATGCGAGCATAAAATCGTGAAAATAAAATAGGCTGTCGACTAAAAAAATTTAATAGTCGAGTGGTTGAAGTTTTTTGCTTTTCAGTCATCGTTTATCAATGTGTAATACTGAGTCAAAGTGTTTTGAATTACGAATTATTATAAGTGAATTATCGTGATTTAAACAGTTTAACTGTATTAGTTGTATATAATGATGCCTTAAAACTTAATTTGGATGGTATTTATGTCCGATTGGCCACCTAAACCACAAAATGAAAATACACAAATTGATACTTCTGCATCACCACAGCCGACAGGTCAAGAATGGAAACTTTTAGAAAAAGTTGTACTTGCTTCTGTACAAGAACAACGTCGTAGCCGTCGTTGGGGCATATTTTTTAAAATTTTAACGTTTCTTTATATCTTTATTGTCTTTGGTTTTCTCTTGTTTGGACGAAGTTGTTCAAGTGATGGAGAGGATTCAACCAGCTCGATTTCAGAGTCACATTTAGGTGTTGTGAATATTGTAGGAACGATTGATTCAAGTAACCAAGGTGTAAATAGTACAGATACGATTAAGTCACTTAAAAAAGCTTTTGATGCAAAATCAGCAAAGGCTGTGGTTTTAAACGTAAACTCACCTGGTGGTTCACCTGTTCAGTCAGATGATATTTGGCAAGAAATACAATATTTGAAAAAGCAGCATCCTGAAAAGAAAGTCTATGCCGTTATTGGTGATATGGGAGCTTCAGGTGCTTATTATATTGCGTCTGCTGCAGATGAAATTTGGGTCAATCCTTCGAGTCTTGTGGGTTCGATTGGGGTGATTATGCCAAATTATGGTGTGAATGGTCTCGCACAGAAACTAGGCATCGAAGATCGCACGATGACCGCAGGGAATAATAAAGATATTTTGAGTATGACCAAACCAATTAACCCTGAACAACGCGCACATATTCAGGCTTTGTTAGATAATGTGCATTCACACTTTATTAATGCTGTAAAACAAGGTCGTGGAGAAAAACTTAAATCTCAAGATCCTGCAATTTTTTCAGGTTTATTTTGGACAGGTGAGCAAGCGATTCAACTCGGTATTGCAGATAAAGCAGGTAATATAGAAACACTTAAGCGTGAGTTAAAAACCAAAAAGACCGTGAATTATACTGTCGAACGTAGTCCTTTTGATTCAGTTTTAGGACGTTTAGGTTCAGAGATGGGGCACGGGGTAGGTGAAGCTGTCAGTCAAAAATTAAATATGAGCCAAGATGTAAAAATGCAATAAACCTTAAAACTTCAAAGCTTCTTTGCAGTGGTATTCAATGGTGAAGAAGCTTTGATCATTCAAAGTAGAAAGCGAAAATCATGAGTCATTCAAATCATTCTAAGCCACTAATTCACTTTGCACATGCTAATGGTGTTCCTTCAAAAGTCTATACAAAACTATTTGAGTTGCTCAAAGATGATTATGATGTCATCTATGTACCTGTGATTGGACCAGATCGTCGTTACCCTATTGCACAAGGTTGGAGTGAACTGGCAGATCAGGTCATAGATAGTATTATTCAACAAGCACAAGGACGTAAAGTAATTGGTTTAGGGCATTCATTGGGCGCAGTTTTAACCTTTAAAGCTGCATATAAACGTCCTGAATTATTTGAACAAGTGATTATGCTTGATCCACCTCTGATTGTTGGTCATGCTGCATTTATTATGTGTATGACTAAAATATTTAAGCCTGCTATGGTTGATAAAATTACACCTGCATCATTAAGTTTAAAACGCCGTGATCATTGGGAATCTCGTGAGCAAGCTGCTGATCTACTGAGACCTAAAGGTTTTTATCAAAATTTTGACCCAGAATGTTTCCAAGCATATATTGATTATGCTTTAACAGAAGACAATGTACGTGGTGGAGTAGAGCTTACTATTTCGAAGTATGATGAAGTTGAAATTTTTAGAACCAATTCAAATGCTATGTGGTTACCTGTGCCAAAGCCGCCTGTGCCAACTCAGCTTGTTGTGGGCGATACTAGTCCATTTCTACAACGTAAAATTCCGCAAATGATTAAAAACAAATTTGCAGTTCCATTTACAGTGACACAAGGTGGACATATGTTCCCACTTGAACATCCTGTTGATACAGTTGCACTGATTAAGTCTTTGATTCAGTCTGTATAATTAGAATGGGATAAAAAAATAAGCGCATTCAAGGCGCTTATTTTCATTTTAACTACAGATATTTTATTTATTTAACATTTTTAAATTTCAATACAGTTTTGTTATTTGCATCTATAAATTTCAGTTCTTTTTTAGATGCATCATAAGTTGTGACTTCACCTAAAGCTTGAATAAACTTTTGTGGAATATCCGTCGCATTTAGACATGCTTTTTGTGTAGAAGCTAAGTTAGAGAGCTGTATTTTTGTGCCTTTAACCGCATAACCACCCATGAAACGATTACAACCATCAGAGCCACTCACACGCTCATTGTCAAATTGAATACTAGGAACATCAGATTGAGTAGGATCAGCGCTGAGGGCTACACCATAAACTTCACTGACCACCCAATTTTTATTTTGCAATTCATTTAAATTACGTTCAGTAGAGGGGTTAGTTGTCGTTGCGCAACCGACGATACCTAATGTGAGTATTGCACAACTTGGGATTAGAATCGATTTTAACATGGCTTTCTCTCTCACTTTGGTTTTTGGTTAAGGTTATTTTAAAGTTAAATCAAGTAATAAGATCTTTTAACTAGGTTTTATTAACTAAGTTTTAGCATAACCTTTATATGATAAGTTTTAGGTGAAAGTTAACTCAAAAAGTACATAACTTAGATCAATTTAAAACACTTCTAAATGAAATGCTTGTCTCTAACTTATATCAAAGCCATATATTTTTGGCTTAAATAGATAATAAAAAACGCATCCAAAGATGCGTTTTTTTAAATCTGCTTGAATTTACAATTTACAAAATTGGATCGGTGCTGTTAAAGCTTGTCCTTTATACAATACTGTTCCATCTTGTGTATGTTGAATTGTGCCATTACAAATCCATTCCACAGCTTGTGGATAGATCAGATGTTCAAGTACATGTACACGTGTGGCAAGTGTCTCTACGCAATCATGTAAATTCACTTTTAAGACACCTTGTGTTAAGGCTTGACCTGCATCAAGTTCAGCAGTCACATAGTGAACTGTACAACCATGCAAAGTATCGCCTGTATTTAAAACACGCTGATGGGTATGCATACCTTTATAATGTGGCAATAGAGAAGGGTGAATATTCACCATTTTTCCTTGCCATGCATTGACAAATTTGGCACTTAAAATACGCATGAATCCAGCAAGAACGACTAAATCTACATCCCAAGCAAGGAGTTGTTGATGCATGACATCATCAAAAGCTTCACGATTAGGATATTGTTTGTGTTCAATGATTGCAGTTGGAATATTGGCTTTTGCAGCACGCTCCAATGCATAGGCGTCAGGTTTGTTGGAAATAACCCCCACAATTTGCCCTGATAGATTGGCATCCATCAAGGCTTGGAGGTTACTGCCGCTGCCTGAAACCAGTACAGCAATTTTGATCATGTGCTGTTACTTACGCAAAAATCACACGGATTTTTTCGTCAGCGCCTTCAACTGATTCAGCATTGTCTTGGATATGACCAATTGTCCATGCTTTTTCGCCTTGCGCAGTTAAAACTTCAATGGTTTTGTCTGCTTCAGCTGCATCAACTACAATGACCATACCAACGCCACAGTTAAATGCACGATACATTTCGAACTGATCCACACCACCTTCTTTTTGAAGGAGTTGGAAAAGTTCAGGCCACTGCCAAGATGCTTCATTAATCACAGCTTGTGCGCCATTTGGTAATACACGAGGTAAGTTACCAGGTAAACCGCCACCAGTAATGTGTGCCATTGCGTGCACATCAACATGCTTAAGCAGTTCAAGAATCGCTTTAACATAAATACGTGTTGGTTCCATTGCAGTATCTGCAAGCGGACGACCGTCTACGATTTGTGTCAAATCAACATTTTTTACATCGAAAATTTTACGAAGCAGTGAATAACCGTTTGAATGTGCACCTGAAGAAGCCACACCAATCAAAACATCGCCAGCTTTGACTTTAGTTCCGTCAATAATTTTGCTTTGCTCAACTACACCTACACAGAAACCTGCCAAGTCGTAGTCTTCGCCTTCATACATACCTGGCATTTCAGCAGTTTCACCACCGACCAATGCACAGCCTGCAAGTTCACAGCCTTGACCAATACCAGTGACAACATTGGCAGCAACGTCAACATTTAAATGTCCAGTTGCATAATAGTCGAGGAAGAATAATGGTTCAGCACCACAAACAAGAAGATCGTTTACACACATTGCAACTAAATCTTGACCAATTGTGTCATGACGATTTAAGTTAAGTGCTAAACGTAATTTTGTACCCACACCATCTGTGCCAGATACAAGAACAGGTTCTTCATAACCTTTAGGAATTTTACAAAGTGCGCCAAAGCCACCTAAACCGCCCATGACTTCAGGGCGAGTTGTGCGTTTAGCGACAGATTTGATTCGATCGACAAGTGCGTCGCCCGCTTCAATATCGACACCAGCGTCTTTGTAGCTTAAACCAGTGTTTGGGGTAGAAGTTGAGTTGCTCATAATTGAAGTCTCCGCATTCGCGCGGAGATTATACCCGAATATACGAAACTCTTATGTTATTTCTGCACTAAAATGCTATCTTTATTGAAATATTTTGCTTTCTATAACGATTAAATCTGAAAAAGGCGTGATTGCATGCACGATCGGACATTAAAACGAATTTTTATCCTTGCAGGGATAGCCTTAGTCCTATGGGTGCTTTATTTATTAAAGCCTGTAGTGATTCCATTTGTCGCTGCTTTTTTAGTGGCGTATCTGTTTAGTCCTGTAGTTGAAAAACTATCTAAAATTTTACCTCGTTGGCTATCTATTGCTATTGTTTTTATTGCCATAGGTTTAATTTTAACGTGGGCACTTTGGTTTGTTTTTCCATTGGTATGGAAACAATTAATTTATGCACGTGACAGTATTCCAGCAGGAATTCACTGGATCAACTCAACCTTTTTACCTTGGGTCTCAAATACCTTCAATGTTGAAAGAATGGAGTTAGATACAGATCAAATTTCTAAAGTCGTCATGGATTATGTACAAACCAATTATAGTGCAGATAGTATTCAGGCAATGGCATTGAAAATAGCCCAATCTGGTCTGAGTTTTATTTCTGTTGGTGGAACGATTGTTCTGATTCCAATTATCGCTTTTTATTTTTTATTAGATTGGAATCGTATGTTGGCGAGCATGAGAAATCTAATCCCACGGCCATATGAACAAAGTACTTTGAAAATTGTAGGCGAATGTCACAGCGTACTTGGCGCATTTGTCAAAGGACAATTTCTCGTCATGATCTTGTTGGGCGTTGTTTATGCTGTTGGCTTGCAATTGGTTGGTTTAGAAGTCGGGCTGATTATTGGGATGGTTGCGGGTTTATGTAGCATTATTCCTTATTTAGGCTTTGGTGTTGGTATTATTGCTGCGGTTATTGCATGCTTTTTCCAATTTGGTATGGATCTTAAACATTTGCTTTTGGTCTTGGCTGTATTTGGTGTTGGGCAATTGATTGAGGGCTATATTTTACAACCATTTTTACTGGGTGATAAAATTGGTTTATCTCCAGTAGCGGTTGTTTTTGCAGTTTTAGCTGGGGCTCAGTTGGCAGGCTTTTTAGGTATGTTAATCGCTTTGCCTGTAGCAGCCGTTATTGTTGTATTGTTGAAGCATGTTCGTGAGTGGTATGAGCATAGCGCATTATATTTACCTCAAAATGCAACCGTTGTTGTGGAAAATCATGGGAATACTCAAAATATTTCACTAGAAAGTGAGCAAGTCGATCTTGATATTGAGTTTAAAAACACGCAAGATAACAATGAAACGAAATCGGACAATGACCCACTTTAAGGGAAAATAAAGACATATGCGTCAATTACAGTTGGATATAGAGCCACAACTGGATGCCAAGATTAGTGATTTTTCTGGTCCTGGTTGGGGACCAGTCATTGATGCCGTTAGACAATTACACGCAGGATTGATTAGTCGATTTTATATTTATGGTGGAGCAGGGACAGGAAAAAGTCATCTTTTATCTGCGATTTGTGACTCTTATTTGGAAACGGGTAAGTCAGCAATTAAAGTGTCCTTGCTTGAACTGTTAGATGCACCTATAGAAGCTATTCATTCATTAGAAACATACGATTTAGTTGCTTTAGATGATATTGAAGCGATCAGTGGTGTGCCACATTGGCAAAAAGCCGTTTTTCATTTGATTAATAATAACAACGAAGGTGGTGGGCAATTGGTATTTTCATCCAGATTTGCTCCCATTGAGTTAAAACTTGAACTACCCGATTTACAATCACGTTTGACCCAAGCAGTGAGTGTAAAAACACCAAATGGTAATTCTTATGCAGATCGTCAAGCATTGTTGCATTCTGTGTTAGAACGTCGGGGTGTACATTTTGACCCACAAATAACAGAATATTTGCTATTACATGGTTCACATCAAACCAGTACACTCTTACAATCTGTTGACCGTTTAGAAAAATTATTGAAAGGTGAGAAGATAAAACTTTCTCATTCAACATTAAGACAAATTTACGCGTTGATCGATGAGTACAGTCCACAATAAAATTCTTGAGAATTTTATAAAGCTGTGACAAAGTACGCACAAGGAATGTTAGCAAAGCTTTATGCTGGCTCATAAGAAATAATTAAAAGAAATCAAGGAGACTATAATGCTCAAACGGGGCATAGGCTTAGGATTATTATGTTTTACTGGTCATGCATTTAGTGCAAATATTGTGGTGACAACAACTGAAGACGTTGTAAAAGCCGATGATCAATGTTCGTTACGTGAAGCAATTGAATATGTAAACAAGGGAATGCCTGAAGCAGGTCTAAATGGGTGTGGTGGTAAAGAAGCCGCAGCGATTATTGAACTCAAAGGAAAGCAAGAATACCTCTTAAAAAGTCAACTTTCGATTGGTCAGAGTATACAAATAAAATCGGTTTATGATACGACTGTAACGGATACACAAAGCCAAGTAGGTCTATCTAATGCAGTTTTAAAAGCCTCTGGTAATCATCGTATCTTTAATATTAAAAAAGTCGCACTTCCAAAAGATCCAAAGGATCCAAAAGAAACAGCAACAGATGCAAAAATCACAGTCGCTTTATCAGAGTTGACCTTAGAAGGTTGTGGCGCGAGTGTTTGTGAAAAAACGGGTGGCTTAATTTATAATAATGAGCAACTTGCAATTACTGACTCTCGTTTATTAAATGGTACTGCTGAACAAGGTGGTGCAATTTATAATGCTGGTGTGCCTGGTATAGACTATAATTGGAGTGTAGTGTCTATTTCCAAGTCTTTTATAAAAGGAAATAAGGCTCAACAAGGTGGCGTGATTTATAGTGAAGCGCCACAATTTTTAGTTTCACAATCTGTGATTCGTGATAATGAAGTCACTAACGTTAACGCTTCACTTTTTGAAACGAAAGCACCGTTTAGTGCAGAAATCAGTAAAAATTTAACGGCTGAAGATCTGAGCCGAGGTATTGTTAGTAGTACTATTTTCAAGAATAAAGGCTATGTAGTTAATGTACTTGATGATATGCAAGTAAATAACGTCACCATGATTTTAAATAGCATGGGTATTTTATTAAATGCACCAAATAAAAAAGGTTATATCGCAAATAGTATTTTAGCTCAGAACGGTTCGCAAGATTGTAAAATCATAGCGGGTGGCGAAGCAGATCGTGTGAGCAATAACTTGTATTCTGTGGGCTGTGGCGGAACCAATGCACAAGCTTTAGGAAATGTACAACTGATCGCAGGGAAAACCGCAGAAGGTCAATGTGATCTAAGTTCAAAGGGTATTTTATGCCCATATAATCCTGCAAAAGATGCTGTAGTGAGCTTTTTTAAACCAAGACTAATAGAAAGCTATAAAACAATAGCAGATTCACCTATTGTCAATCGTGGTCCACAAGACTCTAATTTATTGGAGTGTGCAATTGATCAACGAGGCACTGAACGACCAGTAAATGCAAAACTCTGTGACCGTGGTGCAATAGAGTTAAAAGTAGATACAAGCACGAACTCAACAGTGGGTGAAGATATTTTATATGGTGAAGTTGCAAAATTTACCCTTGCTGATCAGTTGCAAGATGGTGAATTAGTTACACCAGCACAATGTACAACTTTATTTGGTAAGCAAGCTAATGGTGAAGCATGGAAACCAGGCTGCTTAAAAGTAGTACAAACCAATACACCATCTAAAGGGAAAATGGATATTACGCAAGAAGGTGATATTACCTATACTCCAAATGGGAATTGGCATGGTTCTGATGAATTCCAATTAAAAGTTGTAACATCAACCACTTATTTTAGTGATAACACTGAACCATATATTGCGATTACTGGTCGTGTGGTACAGGATCCACCAAATAACTTTGAAGATAAAAAAGTAAAAACTTCAGGTGGTGGAGTGGGTGTGATTGCATTATTTACTTTATTTGGCTTGATTGGTTTACGTCGAACTAAAAAATAAATTAAGGATTAGTAATGAAAAATTATAAAAAGGGAACCTTAGCCCTCATGGTAGTTGCTGCTATGTCAACAATGGCAGCAGAAGATCGAACAATTTATGTCACTACTTTTGCAGATGAAAATGGTGAAAATACAGATAAATGTTCGTTACGCGAAGCGATCACTGCTGCTGCTACACATAAAGCATTTGGTGGTTGTAATG
The DNA here is from genome assembly GCF_003024515.2 of Acinetobacter sichuanensis. Classification (GTDB taxonomy): domain Bacteria; phylum Pseudomonadota; class Gammaproteobacteria; order Pseudomonadales; family Moraxellaceae; genus Acinetobacter; species Acinetobacter sichuanensis. The sequence goes on along the minus strand of NZ_PYIX02000006.1, from coordinate 150,306 downwards.
CAGGGCAACCACATAATTCTGTAACCAATGTTATTCAGTTGGAAGCTGGTGAATATAAACTGAACTCTGAATTGCAACCAAGTTCAGCAATTACGATATATGGTAAAGCACCTACTGATTATAGCAAGCGTGATGTATTAACTAATGATTACCCAGCAGCGACTGCACTTAAAACGACCATCAATGGTCAAGGGTTAAGTCGTATTTTTAATACAAATAACACCAATACACCTACTTTAAGTTTGAATAATCTAAAGCTCATCAATGGTTCTAGTCAAAATGCACGGACAAATGCAGGTGGAGCATTATATTTAGGTGGTCCAACAGATTTAAATAATGTTGTCATTGAAAATTCAAGCTCACAAACGGGCGGTGCAATTTATTTAAATGATGTAAATAGTAGTTTGACGATTAACACAGGTACATTTCAAAAAAATAATGCTGTAACAGGTAGTGTTTTGGCAATGACTTGTAGTGATAAGTTAAATGATTCTAAACGTGTCATTGATATTTCAAATACCAGTTTTTTAAATAATGGTTCAAGCAGTAGTCAAAGTATTTTTGCGTTTTGTGGGCAACCTGAAGCGAAATTTTCTGCAAATACCATTACTGCCAATACAGCGAATGCAACGACAGGAAGTATCATTCAATTTAGTTCAACAAGTCCGCAAGGAAAAGTGAACTTAAGTGATCTTTCCAGTCTGTCTTTAGTCAGTAATACCATTGTAAGAAACTCCGCATGGGCGACATTCTTATATAATGCAGCAACCAGTAAAACACTGAACTACAATGTCATTGCCTATAATGGTGCAGGGAAATCATGCCATTACATGGGGAATGATTTAGCTACAGTTGAAAAACCAAATTTAACTTTACGAGATAATGCTTTTGCTTTGTCTGCTTCAAGTGCAAATTCAGTTTGTGAATTACCTAAAAAAGTTGAAGAAACTGTATTAAAAACCACAGTGGATTTAAGTAATACTGCATTTTCTAGTATTTTAAGTGACTTGCAGTCTGCATCACAATATACAGGTTTTATGCCTTTGTATTTTCCTGTTGTTAATACTGGCGCAAGTAAAAGCTTAGTTGATACAAAATCATTTGAATGTACAGGGTATGATCAGCGCGGTGTAGGTCGTGTGGATGCAACAAAAGAGTCTGATACTTCAGATAGTTCCAATTCATGTGATATAGGTTCAACGGAAATATTACGTTTAACTGTATTTAAAGCAGAGTTAACGAACACTTCTGTCGTGACATTATTAGATCAATATCAAAAATATGCCACTGAGTACAAAGATTTAATTGCAAATAAAGAAACTAAACCTGAGTTTTTACCTTATTATGGAATTCAGCAAAAGTTTTATGAAAACTTATTAAATATCAAGACAAAGCAAAAGTATCGTACGATTTTCTTTGATCCATTTGCATCTAATTTGCCACATGAAGTATTACTTGCAAATAATGGTCGTGAAATTCGTCATTTAACTGTAGATAATTATACTGTTGAAGCAATAGCAAAAGGGATTGGTAATATTGATGGTAAAACTGAAAAAATTACTCCTGATTCAGACTTAAAGTGTGAATGGGACAGCAGTTTAAAACTCATCAAAATGTGGCGCTTAGATGACAATATTACGCCTACAGGTGATAAAGAGTTTTGCCAATATACGCTACGTTTGAAGTCAGATACTAAAGTTTCATCTTCTGCTTATATTTTAGGGACATTTACAAATATTGCACCTATTGCCAAAGATGCTGAATTTACTGTCAAAGAGGGTTCAAATAGTCAGGTTGTACTCGATTTGCTTAATTATGTGAATGATGATGGTGATGGACTTGTCAGCACTTTAACTAAAAAATCGAAAAAACTAAGCTATTTTACAAATGCCAAAGGTGAAGATTTAGCAATTCGTATTAATAATAAGCTTGATCCACTCTTATTTAGTGCGGAGCGTACTGGTCCTTGTCCAGGTGAGGACCGTTTATATACGTGTTATGGTGGAAAAATTACAGTTCAATTGAAAAATACATTAGATCCATTTAGCTATAAATTTACTTATTTTGTTTATGATGCTGATGGTAAAATTTCAAATGAAGCGAATGTAAAACTAAATAATACAGCAACATCTGAAGGTAGCGTACGTAAGAGCGGTGGTGGTTCTTTCGGATGGTTGAGTGTTGTAGGTCTATTTGGGCTGCTAGGCTATCGTCGATATAAAAATCATTCAACTCAATAATTTGAATGAAATCTAAAAACCAGTGTTCGCACTGGTTTTTTATCATCAATCACTAAAAAGAATTTTTTACATATTTATATATTTAAAGCTCTAAATTTGTATTATAAGTTTAAATAAGACTTGTATTTAGCAAGTATGAAACCAATACATTGACCTATGATTTTTTTATTATTTTGATATGACACAATTTATAGAACTGACTCCACTCCAGCATGTACAGATTGATCCTGCTGAGTTGCTTTCAATTAAGCGCAATGACTTGGTACCTTTGTTGGATAATCAAGGGCGTCTCAATTTGTATGCAGATCAGCTGATTCAAGCGCAGTCAGTTTTACTTAATGGTGTCGATACTCAACTGACACAAAAGTTAAGTCAGGTCATTGCCCAAATTATTGAGCAATTATCCAATTCAAAGAAAAAATTGAAACAACGTAAATTTAATGCATTACAAAAATGGTTAGGTTTAGATTTAGAGTTTAGCGCAGGTCAGGTCAAATATTTTAAGGATCTTGATGTGTTAATCCAAGAAGCGAATTTTTTAAACCAAAAAATGGCAATAGAAATTCAAAAATCTCAAGCAAGGTTTCAGCAAGCTTTGGGTTTTCGTGAGCAAATGGCGAAATATATTCGTGCTGCTCAAGAGTTTTTGCATGAATATCCGCAATTTTTAAAAAATAGACATCCTTTAGATAATTTTGAAGAAAGATTATCCAAAAAAATTAATACATTAGAAACATTACAAGCCAGTAATGATATCGCTTTAGCGCAAATGCAACTGACGCAACAATTGTCTTATAGTTTAATGGATCGTTTTAAAGAGGCTCAGCAAGTGCTGATCCCTGCATGGCAATATCATCTCAAACAAAACTCTGAGCAACAGTCGATGGCTTCAGTGGGTGAATTAGATCAAAGCCGTGAAAAATTGATCGCATTATTGAAAAAATCATTAGAGCAGAAATAGGGTTGTCGTATGAATGAACTTGATAAGCATGTTGTTGAATCATCAACAGATTTACAACAACGTTATGAACAGTTAGGTTTAAAAGAAATTGGTTTAAATGCTGAAGATTATCATGAAGTTGTCAATGCTCAAAAAGAGTTAATTAATATTGATCATCATGCAGTTGCAGAATATGGTAAAAATATTGCAGCACAAACGTCGTCTTATACAGATGAATTATTAGACTTAGTTAAAAATAAAGATTTGGACGCAACTGGGCAAAAATTAAATCAAGTGGTACAAGTTGCTCAACAACTCAATACATCAAGTATTTTAAATCAGTCGAAAAGCTCAGGCTTTTTTGGTGGAATTTTAAATAAATTTAAAGGTGCAAAGCAGAGTTTTGATCAGCATTTTAATTCAACTAAAGAACAAATTGATAGTTTGGTCAAAGAAATTGAAAGTTCTCAAAATGGTTTGAAAGCGCGTGTGAATACATTGGATAAAATGTTTAGCGCTGTGCAAGATGAGTATAAACAATTGGGAATTTATATTGCCGCAGGTCAGCTTAAACAACAAGAATTACAGCAAGAAATTGCAGGATTGAGTACACAGGAACAAGATCAGCAAACCCATCAACGTATTTATGATCTAAATCATTTGGCAAATAATTTAGAAAAAAGAGTCAGTGATTTGCAAGTTTTACAACAATCTGCAATGCAAACTTTGCCGATGATTCGTATTATTCAATCCAATAATATGATGTTGGTTGATAAATTCTATGCGATTAAAAATATTACTTTACCTGCATGGAAAAACCAAATTAGCTTGGCAATTTCTTTGCAAGAACAACGTAATAGTGTGCAGTTAGCAAATACAATTGATGATGCAACCAATGACTTGTTAAAGCGCAATGCTGATTTGTTACATCAAAATTCAGTAGATACTGCCAAAGCCAATCAACGTTCAGTTATTGATATTGAAACCCTTGAATATGTACAAAACACCCTCATTAAAACAGTGAATGATGTGATTCAAATCCAAAAAGAAGGGGTGCAAAAGCGTGAAGAAGCTTCGCATCGGATTCGTGCTTTACAAACGAATTTAAAGCAATTGGTTTTGGAAAATACACAACCATCTTAAGCTCTTGATTGGTTTTGGAGAAGATATTGTCACTTAAAAATGACTACCCTATACAGTCGCTTGATTTAAAAACAGGTCTATCGACTTTAAAACAGCGTCAAAAAAAAGTGATGGCGTTGAGTGTGCTGAGTTGTGTGATTTTTATTACAACAATACTCAGTGTGTTTATTCAACAAGATCTGGTTTTTCATTTTTTAGGTTTGACGAAAGATATTTCTCAACTGCATATTCCTTTAAGCGTTGACCAAACATTACAGTCTTATATTGATCAACCTAACTATCTGATGAATTTGTTTTCATGGTTTGGTTGGTTATTGCTCAAAATTGTTGTTTCATTTATAGGTGCTTTTATTGTTGTTGCATTTTTAAAGAAATTTCGATTTTTTCTTGTGCGATTTCAGTCATTTATTTTAAAGTTTGTCGCATGGTTGTTAGCATTTGTCATGCTTTGGTCAGGTTTAACTTACTTACAATATGATTGGAATGACAATGAGCAATCTGCTTATGAAGAGCTTGTGCATTATGATCGGAATATTCAACAAAGCCATATTTTTCAGTCTTTACAACAAACGGAAACGGCAGAGCCTGTGAAGGCTTATTTGTTAGGACAAACTGCTTTATTGCATAAGCCACAAGATCGTGATGCGGCAACTAGTTATGTTGCTCAGTTGGTCAAAGCTGAACGTACAGATCCGAATTTTTTTGAATATGGTTTTAAGTCTGAACAACTTTGGGCGATGCAGCACGCTGTTTATGGCAAGTCCGTGACGGCAAGTACTGAAAAGTTGCAGCCTCGTATTGAAAAAGCACAAGCTTGGTCGGCACTGATTCAAAAGATTTTATTGGGTATTTCTGTATTGCTTTTAGTGTTCAGTATTGTTTTATATGCTTTGACGCAAAGATTTAAGCAACGTGTTATCAAAATCGAAAGACAAATTCATTTAGAATGATAAAAAACCCGCATCAAGCGGGTTTTTTATGACTTAAATGAGATTATGCATTTTCACGAGCAATCGCACGGTAACCAATATCTTTACGGTATTGCACACCATCAAAGGTCACTTTTTCACAAAGTTCCAAAGCTTTTGCCTGTGCTTCACCAATCGTATTACCAAGTGCAGTCACGCAAAGTACACGACCACCCGCAGTTACGATTTCACCATTTTCATTGGCTTTAGTGCCTGCATGAAACACTTTAGCGTCAGTCATTTCAGTGTCTAAACCTGAAATTACATCACCATTGCTAGAGGTTTCAGGGTAGCCTTTAGATGCTAAAACGATACCAACAGTTTTGCGTTCATCCCAGTCAGCTTCCGCAGGTAGGTTACCCGCAATACCTGCTTCCACTAAATCAACCAGTGATGATTTTAAGCGCATCATAATCGGTTGAGTTTCAGGATCACCAAAACGACAGTTGAACTCGATCACTTTTGGCTGACCTTGTTCATCAATCATTAAGCCTGCATACAGAAAACCTGTGTATGTGTGACCATCTGCCTTCATACCATCAACAGTTGGACGCATCACTTCACGCATGGTTTTTTCAAACACATCCGCGGTTACAACAGGCGCAGGAGAATAAGCACCCATACCGCCAGTATTTGGACCTTGGTCACCTTCAAAAATACGTTTGTGGTCTTGTGAAGTTGCCATAGGCAAGATGTTTTCACCATCAATCATACAAATGAAAGAGGCTTCTTCACCTGCAAGGAACTCTTCGATGACTACACGAGAACCTGCATCACCAAATTTATTGCCTGCAAGCATGTCATCAATCGCATCAAATGCTTCTTGATTGGTCATTGCCACGATCACGCCTTTACCTGCAGCAAGACCATCCGCCTTGATGACAATTGGCGCACCATTTTTTTCAACAAAAGCTTTCGCCGCATCTACTTCTGTAAATACATCATAGAAAGCAGTTGGAATGTTGTGGCGTTTAAGGAAATGCTTGGCAAATGCTTTAGAGCCTTCAAGCTGTGCAGCAAATTGAGTTGGTCCCCAAATTTTAAGACCTGCTGCGCGACCTGCATCCACTACACCATTTACAAGCGGTGCTTCAGGACCGACAATGACTAAATCAACCGCATTGTTTTTTGCAAAGTCGATAATTGCAGCATTGTCTAAAATATCAAGTGCGACATTTTCACATTTGTTTTCAGTTGCTGAACCTGCATTCCCAGGTGCTACAAATACTTTTGCAACTTTTTCATCTTGTGCGATTTTCCATGCAAGTGCATGTTCACGACCACCACTACCTAAAACTAAAATATTCATCATTAAAATCCTTGAGAAATAGAATCTTCCTAAATGTTCTACTATGATGTAGAAAACCCCCCTTTAAAAAAGGAGGGTTAGGAGGATTCAAAAAATAAAATGAATCTTCATTCGTCAATTAGTGACGGAAATGACGCATGCCAGTGAAGACCATCGCAATACCTGCTTCATCAGCAGCAGCAATTGTTTCTTCATCACGCATAGAACCACCCGGTTGAATGATGCATTTGATGCCTGCTTTCGCAGCATTATCAATACCATCACGGAATGGGAAGAATGCATCAGATGCCATTACCGCACCTTCAACCACTAAACCAGCATGTTCAGCTTTGATCGCAGCAATACGAGCAGAGTTTACACGGCTCATTTGACCTGCGCCTACACCAATGGTTTGACGGTTTTTAGCATACACAATTGCATTCGATTTAACGTATTTCGCAATTTTCCAAGCAAAGATCATGTCATCGATTTCTTGTTCAGTTGGTGCACGTTTGGTCACAACTTTTAAGTCATCTTTGGTGATCATGCCTAAGTCTTGGTCTTGAACCAATAAACCGCCATTCACACGTTTATAGTCAAGTTGCGCTTGACGAGCATCAATTGCAGGAAGTTCGCCACATACAAGTACACGCACGTTTTTCTTCGCGCCAGTCACTTCAAGTACGCCATCAGCAATACTTGGTGCAATGATCACTTCAACGAATTGACGGTCTACAATCGCTTGCGCAGTTGCAACATCTAGCTCTCGGTTGAATGCAATGATGCCACCAAATGCAGACTCAGGATCTGTTGCATAAGCAAGGTCATAAGCTGCTGCAATACCATCAAGAGAAACAGCAACACCACATGGGTTTGCGTGTTTCACAATGACACAAGCAGGTTTTGCAAATGATTTAACACACTCAAGTGCTGCGTCTGTATCTGCAATATTGTTATAAGATAATTCTTTACCTTGTAACTGTTTAGCAGTAGAAACAGATGCTTCAGTTGCGGTGTCTTCTACATAGAAAGCAGCAGATTGGTGCGGGTTTTCACCGTAACGTAAATCTTGCGCTTTGTTTAATTGTGTATTGAAAGTACGAGCAAATTTATCTGCTTCGCCTTCTTCCTTGCCAACACGTGCGCCTAAGTAAGACGCAATCATACCGTCGTATTGCGCAGTATGTTCAAACGCTTTAACAGCTAAGTCAAAACGAGTTGCATAAGATAAAGCGCCATCCGCTTTTAACTCAGCAACAACAGTTGCATAGTCAGCAGCATTAACGATGATGCCTACAGAAGCATGGTTTTTCGCAGCAGCACGAACCATCGTTGGACCGCCGATATCGATATTTTCAATCGCATCAGCAAGTGAACAGTTCGGTTTTGCAACAGTTGCAGCGAATGGATAAAGGTTAACAACAACAAGATCAATCGCATCAATGTTGTGTTCAGCCATCACAGCTTCATCTAAGCCACGGCGAGCCAAGATACCACCATGAATTTTCGGGTGTAACGTTTTTACACGACCGTCCATCATCTCTGGGAATCCTGTATGCTCTGAAACTTCAACTACGGCAACATTATTGTCTTTGAGCAACTTATATGTACCGCCAGTAGATAAAATTTCTACCCCTAGAGCAGCAAGATTTTGGGCAAATTCAACGATTCCAGTTTTATCTGAAACAGAGATTAAAGCGCGTTTAATAGTCATGATCTTCGTCAACAGTTTTTAAAGTCTAGAGATTTAACAAATAGGCAGAATGTAGGTAAAAAAAATGCCCACGTAAGCCGTGAGCATTTTATCATTTATTCACTCATTAAACCGTGAGCTTTTAACTTTTTACGTAAAGTGCCACGATTGAGTCCAAGAATTTCAGCAGCGCGAGTTTGATTTCCGCGTGTATATTCTAGAACTACAGATAAAAGAGGTTTCTCCATTTCTGCTAGCACCATGTCATACACTTGAGATGGTTGCTCACCTTGCAATTGTGCAAAATAGTGGCGAACTGCGCGATCTACGTGAATACGAAGAGCGACATCAGATTGTGCAGTAAAAATAGGAGATTTGCTATTCATGCGAGTTAATCCGAAAATCAGATACTACTTGGGTAAAGTAATATAAATGTGGTCTAAAAAAATATCGAGCTCCGTTTTAGATCCTAAAACGGTTGGCTCTAAAACAAGAACAATTAGCTTGCCACAACTTACACAATTGAGCGAAAAATAAGCGTAACAATACATTAATATTTGTTACAGATCGCTTTAAAACAAAAATAATCCCTTATGCGCAAAATGAGAGATTAAGCACATGGTCAAGACTGTATTTGTTGTGAAAAATTGCGAGGAGTTTGTGGTACAAAGCTTTCGTGGCGCGTATGATACCATTGTCTAAGAAAAAGTGAGCAAGAAAACTACATTTTTTTTAATTTTTTTATAGTTTTTTTCAATATTAGGGGTGAATTATTTCTAATTTCCAGTTGTCAAAGGATTTTTTGTCAATTGGTAGCTCAAATTTAAAGGTATATGGGCTATTTTGAGGAATACGTTTAATCCCTGTTAAGCTCTCAATCAGATATTCATGCGCTGAAACGGTATAGATTTTTGTCACTTGCCCTTCTTTATATAAAGAAACCTTTATTAAGGGTAGCTCTAAACTTTTTGAAAATTGATTGAGTAATTGTCCAGAAAATTGTGTTTTATTGCTCTCGAGTGCTTTTACTTTTAAGTTTTGTACCAAAATTTGTTTGTAACGTTGATCAATAGTTTCACAACGTAGTAATGAGCAAGTTTGAGTAAATAACGTATTTAATACAGGATAACGGTCTAGTAAATTCGGGTTAAACCAGAGGATTTGGAAACTCAAAATTGAAACTAACGCAATATTAATTAAAGTCCACATCATATAATAAAGTCGCGTTTTTTGAATTTCCCGATGTGGCTTATGGTTGTGATGCGTCGCTAAATGTAGAGCAGGGAAAGTTTGCGAGGCGCTATCATCAACAAAATTAAGCGTATTTAAATAGGTTCTTAGATCAATATTAGAATTTTCAATTTTACGGCTAAAAAAGTCATTAATCGTGTTTTGTTCAGTATTTAGTTTAGGCAAATGAACATGTGGCTTTGATCGATGATTTCGATAAGATAATGGGTGGTGGTTTTCATGCTCATCAGAAATTGTAGAGGATTCAAATAAATGGAGCAGTGCATTGAATTGTGTTGTGCATTTAGGACAACAGACCATACCTTGTGCGGCTGTAAGTTGAGTTACAGAAACTTTATATAAAGTTAAACAATTTGGGCAGCGGGTCTGTTTATCACTCATAAGCTCATCATTTTTATTTGTTTAAATCTGATGGCGCTTTCCAGAAATACGACACCAATTTTCATCACGTTTTTCGACTTCTACTATATCAAAAAATTGAGAATAAACATTAGAAACATCAGCTACTTGCTCTTCAATTACACCTGCAAGTGCGAACTCGCCCTCAGATTTAATTAAAGTTGAGAATTCTTCTGCAAGCATCATCAGTGGTCCTGCTAGAATATTGGCTACAAATACATCTGCTTTTTGGTCAGCAAGTTCTAAGTTGAACTCTTCAGGTAAACCAACATAAAGATTTTCCAGTACACCATTTAACTCAGCATTTTGTTGAGTGGCTAAAACAGCTTGTGGGTCAATATCAGTTGCATAAACTTTTTTTGCACCAAGCAAAAGAGCCGCAACACCTAAAATGCCTGAACCACAACCATAGTCAATGACGATCTTGTCTTTAACATCTATTTTGCCTAACCATTGTAAGCATAAAAATGTAGAAGCATGGTTGCCTGTACCAAACGCTAAACCTGGATCGAGTTTAATATTAACTGCATCTGCTTCAGGGGCTTCCATCCATTCAGGCACGATCCAATATTTTTCAGCAATTTGAATAGGTTCATATGCATCCATCCATGTACGTTCCCATTCTTGATCTTCTAAGAATTCACTACGCATCGGTTCAGTTGGCAGTTGTGTACGGATAAAAGTTTCTAAAGCTGCGACATCAATTTCTTCATCATCTTCTTGAGCATAAATGCCTGTAACAATCACTTTGTTCCAGAGTGGTGTTTCACCTGGTAGTGGTTCAAGTAGGTCTTGGTTTTCAGCATCGTCAAGGGTAACGCTTACAGCGCCAAGTGAACTTAATAATGTTTCTGTAAAATCAACTTGAGCTTGCTCAACTGTAATATGAATTTGTAACCACTTCACGGCAAAGACCTAATACTTTTCTTAAAAGCGTTATTGTAGCGGAAACCATGCATTTGTGCTGTATCAAATTAAAAAATGGACGCTAGTGTTGAACGTCCATTTTAAAAATAGAATTATAGCTTTGAGATGGAGGAATGTGTGGGGACAGATTGATTGCTTGCTAAACGTGAAATGAGCATGCCAAAAATAGCTGCGAAAAAATACATAAAAATTGAATAGACGGCTGCTGGCATAGCAACGGTCGTGTTATTCATGACAGTCAATGCAATGGTCATGGCTAAAGTACTATTATGAATGCCAATTTCAAAGGCGCAAGCACGTGCTTGAGCACTACTAATTCCTAAAAAACGTGGGACAAAATAACCAATGAATAGGCTGCAAATACAGAAAATAATCGTTGCAATTCCCACTTGCGCGATATATTCCACAATGTGCGCACGCTCTTTAGCGATGGCTCCTATAATAATCAAAACTAAAAATACAACTGAAAAAATTCGTAAAGGCTTATTCAGCTTTTCACTAAAATGAGGAGCATATCGTCGAATTGTCATTCCTATAGCAACAGGAATGAGAATAATGGCAAAAACTTGCATTATTTTACTGAACTGCATGCTGATTTGCTGAGCATCATTCATAAAATATTGAATCGAAAAATTCACAATTAAAGGCAATGTGAGTGCAGCAATCACTGAGTTAATCGCAGTCAGCGTGATATTTAGAGCAATATCACCTTTAAATAAATAGCTAAATAAGTTTGCTGTACTGCCACCAGGTGAAGCAGCAAGCAGCATCAGACCTACAGCAAGTAATGGCGGTAAAGCGAGAATTTTACAAAGAATAAAAGCAATACCAACAAGGAGTACGAGTTGACAAAATAAAGCGATGACCACAGCTTTAGGGTGTTTAGTCACTCGTGCAAAATCTTTTGGAGTAAGCTCAAGCCCTAAGCCAATCATAATAATGGCAAGGGCAAGAGGTAACATAATGGTGATAATCCCTGAATCCATAATGTATCCCTTTGTTATTTTGGTTTATTTGTCATATAGCGCTTTTTACTAAAGCTTCTTTAATATAGTGTAAAAAATGTGCTGTGGATATGAAAAATGAATATCCATGAGATCGTAATTCATTTAAATTTAAAGTATTAATTTTATATGGGTTTATAGCTTATATAAAAAAGCGATCAACTTATAACGTTAATCGCTTATAAAATAGAAAGAGAATTATTGAATTGCAGGTGCTGCTTCAGTCGGTTGCTCGCTTGATTGTTGAGTGGCTTGCGGTGCTTCGTTGACTGCGGCAGGTGCATCAGCAGTTGCTGCAGGTACTTGTTCTAGAGCAGGAGTGCTTGCTGCGGCAGGCTCAATTGCTGCTGCGCTGTTGCCACCTGCTGGTGCAGGGAATGTAAATTGCAATTTACCATTTGCATTTGGTTCACAACTACCATTATAAGTTACACCTTTATTGGCATAAACAACCCAATCTCCTTGCTTTTTATTTTTACATACTTGAATCTGTTTGTTGACTTCAGCCTTACTTGCGTTTTCATCTGCTGCATGTGCAAAAGAAAAAGCGAGGCAGCTTAGTAATGATGTTGCAATCACTTTAGAGATCGTATTTTTCATAATCGTTTTCCTTTATATAAAGTGAATCTTCAAAACAAATATTGCTTGAGTGTTTTTTATCCTAATCAAGTTTTGAATAATTTAAATTTCATTTATATGTGAATAGTGCAACAAAGTGTCAAGTTGTGTAATATTTCCTAACGGTCTAATGCAAATAATTTTGTAAAACTGCCTAATACTGAAACCAAATTTTTGCTATAATTTTACGTCATTTTATTTTCTCTCAATTATCACTATGCATTATCCTAAAGTTTACGATGTCATTGTTATCGGCGGCGGTCACGCAGGTACGGAAGCGGCACTTGCTGCGGCACGTATGGGTCGACAGACTTTACTCCTTACTCATAACATTGAGACTTTAGGGCAGATGAGCTGTAACCCAGCCATTGGTGGTATTGGTAAATCTCACCTTGTACGTGAAATTGATGCCTTAGGTGGCGCAATGGCATTAGCTGCCGATAAAGGCGGTATCCAATTCCGTATTTTAAACTCACGTAAAGGTGCAGCAGTTCGTGCAACACGTGCGCAAGCTGATCGTATCCGTTATAAAGCTGCAATTCGTCATACCTTAGAAAACCAAGCAAATTTGGATATTTTCCAACAAGCTGCTGACGACTTATTGGTTGAAGGCGATACCGTAAAAGGTGTGGTTACTCAAATGGGTATTCGCTTCGATGCGAAAACCGTTGTATTGACCACAGGTACATTCCTTGGTGGTGTCATTCACGTTGGTTTGAATAATTCGTCAGGTGGTCGTGCGGGTGATCCGCCATCTATTTCATTGGCAGCGCGTTTACGTGAGTTAAATCTTCCTGTTGGTCGTTTAAAAACAGGTACACCGCCACGTATTGATGCGCGTTCAGTTGATTTTTCTGTGATGATGCCACAACCGGGTGATTTCCCATCGCCAACCATGTCATTCATGGGCGATGCATCAATGCATCCTGAACAAGTGAATTGCTATATTACCCATACCAATGAGCGTACCCATGACATCATTCGTGGTGGTTTAGATCGTTCACCAATGTATACAGGTGTGATTGAAGGGGTGGGTCCTCGTTATTGCCCGTCCATCGAAGATAAAATCAATAAATTTGCAGATAAAAACTCGCATCAAGTATTCCTTGAGCCTGAAGGTTTGGATACTCACGAGTTATATCCAAATGGTATTTCAACATCTTTACCGTTTGATGTTCAGTTTGAATTGGTTCGTTCGATTCGTGGTATGGAAAATGCGCACATTTTGCGTCCGGGTTATGCGATTGAATATGATTATTTCAATCCTCAAGCATTGAAGTTCTCTTTGGAAACCAAAGCCATCAATAACTTGTACTTTGCAGGTCAAATCAACGGTACAACAGGCTATGAAGAAGCAGGCGCACAAGGTTTACTTGCCGGCTTAAATGCTGCACGCCGTGCTTGGGATCAGGAGCAATGGACACCAAAACGTGATGAAGCGTATATGGGCGTTCTTGTGGATGACTTGATCACATTGGGTACCAAAGAACCGTACCGTATGTTTACTTCACGTGCCGAATACCGTTTGATGCTCCGTGAAGACAATGCGGATCAGCGTTTAACACCAATTGGTCGTGAAATGGGCTTGGTGGATGATGCACGTTGGGCAAACTACTGTGAAAAAATGGAAGCAGTAGAAACTGAAAAAGCACGTTTACAGCATCTTTGGGCTGCACCAAACAATCCATTGGGTAAAAAATTCGTTGATTTGACTGGTGATGACTTGTCTAAGGAAACCAATGCGATTGATTTGCTCAAACGTCCAAATATCAATTTCTCACAAATTGCTGAAATCACGGGTTCAGAAGTGACTGCATTTGTCGGTGAGCAAATTGAAATTGCGGTGAAATATGCGGGTTATATTAACCGTCAACAAGAAGATGTTGCGCAAATGAAGCGTTTGGAAGATACGCGTATTCCTGCTGATTTTGATTATGATGTGGTTTCAGGTTTGTCTCGTGAAATTACCTTGAAGTTAAAAGATGTTCGTCCTGAAACTTTGGGGCAAGCAGGACGTATTCCGGGTGTAACGCCTGCGGCTGTTCAGTTGCTGATGATTACGATTCGTAAAAATCATGCAGCGAAAAAATCGGCTTGATAAATTGATTTTTACTTAAATAGATTTGGAGTAGCTCACAAATGTGGGCTATTTTTTTGACAACTCAATAACGAACTAATTGAATAAGACAGATAAAATAAATGACCTAGAATAAAATACTATTTGCTTTCTATTATAAGTACCAATATTGGTCATAAAAATCATCTTGTAGGTGAGGAGGAATGGCTGAAATTTTAAGGAATGCTACTTAGGAGAATATTTTAATCAATGTCATATGAATTTACATCAAGATATATTTGATAAAAATCATCGTTAAAATGATATTTCATTACATCGAGAAATGTATTTTTTATCGTGTTAAATATACGTTTAACTTCATCAACTTTAACAAATTCAATTTCACCAACATCTGAACCAAAGATACTTACAGCTTTTATCGAATACAAATAATCCTTTACTGTAAAGTGATAATAATTGTCCCAACCTTGCTCAATGAGATCTAATGTAAAGTCAGTACCATTATTTAAAGATGTTAAAACTTCAGGAAAAATATTTAGAAATTGATCAAAAATATATTTATATGAAGTGGTTCCTAAATTACAAATGTCTAAAACAAAATCAAATTCGGTTTTTTCAACCAATAGTTCTTTCACATGAAAATTTAATAAAAAATAATAAGTTGCTTCATCGCTATATGGGTCATCAGTCATGTCACTTTGAATACAATCGAAAATATTCTTTGCCTCATTAGGCTGAATTTTAAAATGCTCTGAAAGGGTAGATATCTCAATTTTCATCGTATTCCTTTATTTTATTGAAGTTTGCTATAAGCGTGAATTATTTATAGTTAGATTGGCGAGCTAAAATTTAAACATAATTTATATCAATCAACATTGAAAATATATTGTCATTATGACACTATTAAGTTATCAAAGAATATCTAGGCAACTAAAATGACCAAACAAGATCAAATAAAAGGCGCAATTTACGGACTACTCATTGGTGATGCTGTTGGTGTACCTTACGAATTTAACTTGCCTGAACAATTACCGAGTTACGATAAAATTGATATGATTTCACCATCACATTTTCAAAAAACCTATCCAAACATACCGTTTGGAACATGGTCAGATGATGGTGCGCAAGCTTTATGCCTATTAGATTCTTTGTTATATAAAAACAAACTTGATCCTGAAGATTTTATGAACCGTATGTGTAATTGGTATCAACACGGTTATATGGCGGTGGATTTTCAAGTCTTTGATGTCGGCGTTCAAACAGCAGAATCAATCCGAAAATATTTACAGGGCGTTCAATTAGATCAAGTTGCAAAAAATGATGAGCACGCCAATGGCAATGGTTCACTTATGCGAGTTCTGCCACTAGCAATTTTGCATACAGGAACGGACGAACAATTGATTCAAGATGCTTATGCACAATCACACGTTACGCATGCACATTTACGTGCAAAGGTATGCTGTGCTTTATATTGTTTATGGGCAAGATCTATCTTAAATGGCTTAAATATTGAAAATGCTTGGCATGACGCAGTCGCTAAATTACGCAATTATTTTCAGGATAAGCCTGAAGATTTAGCGCAACTCGAATTTTATATTCGTCCTGATGAGTTGGAAAAGGGCAATGGTAGTGGTTATGTGGTGGACTGTCTAAAGTCTGCACGCTATGCCCTACAACAACCGACTTATCAAGATGTGGTTAAAACAGCAATTGCTTTGGGACGTGATACGGATACAACCGCTTGTGTTGCAGGTGGAATAGCAGGTTTATACTATGGGTTTGATGCAATTCCTCAAGCTTGGGTTGAGCAACTGAGGGGTAAAGAAATGGTTGAGTTACTGTTAGCACGATGATATGCAATTTCATAAAATAGAAATAAATAAGATTATCGGATTATTTTCTAAACAAAATTAGTGAAAATAAAAGCTGTTTTAATTATTTTTCAAAAAAGATTGCGCTTGTTATAGTGAACTTACATTCAAAACAAGAGGTGAAACACCATGACGATGAAGTCAATTAGATACAATACGGGTGAGTTAGCGTGCTGTATGAACTGATTATTTTCTCCAATAACTCATGTTGTATATAGGCATGTGTGCAATATGAGTTTTTAAATCAGTGCAAAATAAAAAATGAAAAAGATCATTAAAATATGAAAATACAGATAAAAAAGATAGCGCAAAATAAAGAGAAACTTAAATAAAATAAAAAATGATCAGAGCCGTAAAGGCTCTTTTTTTGTTGCTAAATGATCATTTTAAAATAAAGACTTCTATCTTTATTCGATTTCATATACAGCATTAAAGACTTCTACAGGTTCAATACGCACTAATTTTTTACCAAAACTGCGTAGCCACCAAACAAGCTGAGATGTAAACGGTACAACCGCACTCACTTGATAAAGTTGATTGCTTAACGCTTTTACTTTTTGATTTTTACTGAGTTGGCTTTCGGTGAAATATTGTGCATCATCTTCGTGCATGATGAGTTTTAATTCAACATTTTCCGTTGCTTTAGAAAAGTCAACACGGAAACCCAACGCGCCTGAGTCAATATAAGTATCAATATCAAAATCAACAGGATGTAAAGCACGAAGATCTAATAAATTTGCGGATTTAAAACGATGTAGAGCAAAGGTTTGTACATCAGATTTGTCATGTCGAGTACAAATTAAATAAATAATTGCGCCTTTTTGTACCAAGCCGAGAGGATTAAGAATATAAGATTTTTCTTCACCCAAATGTCCACGTGCACGATAAACACATTCTATTTGTTTGTCTTGTAATAAACCTTCGTAAATTGCTTGTTGTGCTTGACGTTCAACAATTGGTGGAATAACAGGTTGGTTTGCAGGGACAATACGAACACGATTCACCCATTGACGTACATTATTTTGTGTCGATAAGCTACGTTTTGCCAAGTCAAACCATGGATGCATTTCAGCAATTAAACTAGGTGGAAGGAGATGTTTTAAATGTTCTTCTACCATCATAAAGGTAACTGCTTGTGAACTCGTCATATGCGGTAAGCTTTGAATCGGTGCATCTGAGCGCCAACGCCAACCTTGCGGCACAGTTTTATTACTTTCAATTGGAAAACGTTGCGCGATCTGATTGAGGTCGCGTTGGATGGTTCTCAAACTGATGTCAATACCTTCACGTTCCAAGGTTTCTTGTAACTCACGTGTGCCCATCCATTTTCCTGTAGATAAACGGGAAAGGATTTGCCATTGGCGGTAGAGACTATTGGAAGTTTCTTTTTCTTGTGTCGACATATGGGATATCAGTAAAATCGTGAAAGTTTAAGTGAATGAGAATGTCATACACAATAGGAAATTAAAACCCTTTCTGCAAGTTATATCCTAAAATAGATATATTAATCTATGATTATTATAAAGAAAAATTTTGAAACAACTTTTAGTAAAACTGATATTGAGTCATATTTTGATCAGTGAATTAATAATATTTGCGCATTTTACATTTTAGCTTGGCATTGATCTTGCTTTTATCATGATGAAAGACATCAATGATTAAATAACAAGGGGTTTGTATGTTACGAGAAAATATAAGTACAAATTTGGATCCTGAACAATTTTCATTACCAACACAGACGCTCAAAACAGAGTTTTCTCAAGATTTAGAGCAAACTAGTGTTCAACACAAATTTGAACAGCAAGAAAATACATCGCATCTTTTAAAACAACTGGATTCAGTATTTTTCAATGAAATGACAGATGATCAGGTGTTATCTGCTGCGACAGCCGAAAAAATGCAACATTGGTTGTCACAGCACAGTCTTTACCAACTTGAACAGCTCAATGAAACAGCGAGAGCACATTTTATCTATCAAGGGATTACTTTTGCAGTATATTGCGACAAGACTGGCATTGAGCGTACCATTCCATTTGATTTAATTCCGAGAGTGATCGCGAAGCAACAGTGGAACAAAGTTTCTGCGGGTTGTACGCAAAGAATCAAAGCATTGAATTTGTTTTTAGCCGATATTTATCATGAGAAAAATATTTTAAAAGAAGGGATTATTCCTGAGTCACAAATACTTGCTCATGAGGCTTATCAACCATTAATGATGAACAATCATTTGAATGGTAATGTATATAGCCAAATCAGTGGGATAGATATTGTTCGTGATCGGCAGGGCGAATTTTTCGTTTTAGAAGATAATTTACGTACCCCATCAGGTGTATCTTATATGCTTGAAAGCCGAAAAATGAGCCAAAAATTTATGCCAGAACTCTGTAATCAGCAAGTTGCAGGGATTGAGTATTATCCACAATTATTAAAAGAAATTTTAGCTGAAAATGCTTATGTTGATCAGGCAACAATCGTTGTATTAACCCCTGGACGCTATAACAGTGCTTATTATGAACATGCCTTTTTAGCAAGGGAAATGGGTGTACCTTTAGTGACATCACGTGATCTTTTTGTAGAGAACGACAAGGTTTATGTGAAAACGATCCGTGGTAAGCAACAAGTTGATGTAATTTATAGGCGCTTAGATGATAGCTTTTTAGACCCTTTAAGCTTTAGAGCGGACAGTACTTTAGGTGTAGCAGGCTTAATGTCCGCTTATTTAAGTCAAAATGTTGTCATTGCAAATGCACCTGGCACAGGGGTCGCAGATGATAAGTCGATCTATCCTTATGTTGATCAGATGATCACTTATTATCTCAACGAAAAGCCAATTTTATCAAATGTACCTACATATCAATGCCGTGAAGCTGAAGCTTTAGATTATGTACTGCGTCATCTTGATCAACTTGTTGTGAAAGAAGCGCAAGGTTCGGGTGGCTATGGTATGTTAATTGGACCTCAAGCAACAGAACAAGAAATTGATCTGTTTCGAATGAAACTCATCGCAACACCATCTGCATATATCGCTCAACCTACTTTAGATTTATCGGTTGCACCGACTTTAACTCAACAAGGAATCGCTGAACGACATATTGATTTACGTCCTTTTATTTTGACATCGCCAGAAAGAGTTGAAATCGTTTCAGGAGGCTTAACTCGTGTCGCCATGCAACAAGGTTCCTTAGTGGTCAATTCTTCTCAAGGTGGAGGAATTAAAGACACTTGGGTGATTGATGAATATTCCATTTAGTTTGCTTGATGAGTATTCAAATAAGGAGATAAAAATGATTTTATTAACTAGCAACGCACAAAATATATTTTGGTTAGGGCGTTATTTAAATCGTATACAATATTTATGTAGCCAGTTTCCATTTCATTGCAATGAGACTGCTTTAGATTATACACACGCATTTTGTTTACCTGCTTTTGATGCAAGTTCTTTAAATGAATTGGTGTTAGATCCTGAGCAACCCGCTTCATTTCATCAACAATTTCAAAATGCTAAGAATAATATTCATGATTTACGTGGTGTGATCTCACAAAAATCTTTTGCTGAACTCAATCAGCTATTACAACAAGCTGAGCGAAATGCGGGTTTTATTTGTGATGTTTGTGCCGAGTGTCATGATGTATTAGAAGCTGAAGAAGATGAATTTCTATTTTTATTTTTTAGTTTAGGGCAGAAAATGGAGCAACTAGATCGTCAAATTCGCCTTAAACAAACATCTGAACAAACTTTGCATGATTTGGATCAATTAAGCCAGCATTTAGATCGTTGTGGAGTCGTAAGTGTTACAGAGGCATGGCAAGACTTAAAAAGACAACCCGATAGTCAACATTATTATCATTTTAGTGATCATATTGACTCTCTTTTTGAGTTGGTTCGCTTATGAAATTGATGATTAATCACCAAACCCATTACCAATATACAGACTGGGCAAAAAATAGTATTCAATATATTAAAATGATGCCGCAGTCTAATTCGCATCAACAAGTACATACTTGGGAAATTAGTGTGCCTGGTGCTCAAAAAATGAAAAAAGATGCATTTGCTAATCTTTGGTTGACCAGTAACCAAGTTGATCCATTTCAAACGATGTTGATTATGGCGCAAGGTATTGTTGAGATTGATTTAAAGCATCAATATGGTGTTCAAGATCATTTATCTCCATGGTTATT
Organism: Acinetobacter sichuanensis; assembly: GCF_003024515.2. Taxonomy (GTDB): domain Bacteria; phylum Pseudomonadota; class Gammaproteobacteria; order Pseudomonadales; family Moraxellaceae; genus Acinetobacter; species Acinetobacter sichuanensis. The sequence goes on along the minus strand of NZ_PYIX02000006.1, from coordinate 129,708 downwards.
TTTGCAACCTACCACAACAACTTTGTGTAATACAGAAATGTTGGCATTTGCTCAACACTATGTTCCTCAAGTTAATTTGTCGCATTTTCACCGTTTAGCAGCAGCTTTATTGTTAAAAATGCCTTATGAAACGGCATCTACAACGGTTTGTCATACTGCTGTAGAATCATTTTTTGCAGGGCATGGTGTATGCCAAGATCATAGCCATGTCTTTATTGCGATGGCAAAAGCATTGGGTGTACCAGCGCGTTATGTATCGGGGTATTTGTATGCAAATAACCAATCACATTTAGCCAGTCATGCATGGGCAGAAATTTATTTAGATGGAAACTGGCATATGATTGATGTCAGTAATCAATTATTTCAGCCAGAAGCACATGTTTATGTTGCAATTGGTCGTGATTACTGGGATGTAGCCCCAGTCAGAGGTGTACGTGAGCAGGGAGGAATTGAAAGTATGTATTCAATTGTTCAGGTGCTTGCTTGTTAAATATTTGTTTTAAAAAATGAGTATAAAAAATAAATATTTAACATGAATATTCAAAAAATAAAGAGAGGTTTGTATGACATATTGTTGTGCTTTAAGACTCAAAGAAGGTCTAGTTTTTATCAGCGATACACGAACCAATGCTGGCGTAGACCATATTTCAGTTTTTCGTAAACTGTATACATATGGTGTTGCTGGTGAGCGTTTTATTTGTATTCAGACATCAGGTAATTTAGCAACAACACAAGCTGTCATTGGGCATTTAGAAAATCATTTAGCACTCGGCAGAGAGCCGCATTTGTATAGTGTAAATACGATGTTTGAACTAGCTGGGCTAGTAGGGCAGCTTCTACGACAAGTGATTGCAGAAGTCACTTCAGATACCTTGGAGCAAAGCAACTATTTTTGTAGTTTGCTGGTTGGTGGGCAAATTAAAGGTGAGGAAATGCAACTTTATAATATTTATCCGCAAGGTAATTTTATTTGTGCAACCAGTGATACACCATATTTTCAAATTGGTGAAAGTAAATATGGTAAGCCTATTTTAGACAGGGCGTTGACTTATGATATGCCTTTGGATAAAGCCTTACGTTGTTGTTTGATCTCTTTTGATTCAACTTTGCGTTCAAATGTTTCAGTAGGGATGCCTTTAGATGCCATGATTTACCATAAAGACTGTTTGTTGACACCGCAAGGTAAACGTATCACAGAGGCAGATCCATATTTTCAGCAGATTAGCCGACAATGGTCAGAAACATTAAAAAATGGTTTACAAGATTTACCTGAACCTACTGAAGATTATTTTAAGTAGTTTCATTTTAAGCAATAGTAGAAATATTTTAGCTATAACAAGTTTTTAAAATATTGTGTTAAATAAGTCATTTTTTTGTGTGGTGGAAAAATAATTATTTACATATCCATCAAAATTTTGTCTGATTATTCAACACTTAGGACTATTTTAGTGCAGTAATATTGAATACAGTAAATTAATAAGAAATTTCATGAGAATATTAATTTATGTTTCAAATTTGTTATGCCAGTAAAACAACATCAAATGATCTAAAAATTTTAAATGATTTACGTGATATTTTAGATGAAGCTCGTCATTTCAATGTTAAACATGATATCTGTGGAGTCTTGTATTTTGCTGATGAATACTTCTTTCAATGTCTAGAAGGCGATCAAGATACGATTGAAATGTTATTAGATAAATTATTTAAAGACCCAAGACATCATCAAATTAAGTTATATCAACATACTGAAATTAAACAGCGCCATTTTTCGCAATGGTCAATGAAATATGTCAAAAGAAGTAGCCAGATTCAGCAATTTTTTTTAGATCAGGGTTATGAAAAATTTGCTCCTTTGTGCTTAAGTCAACAAGATCTACCTAAACTATTACATTTATTGTATGAAATTGAAGAAACTGAGTTATAGAAAATAAAAATCCAAGTCTAAACTTGGATTTTTTATCGCAAAAATCGCTAGATTTAGATTTTCTTACGCACAGGTCTTGCGCTCATACGGCATAATAATTCATAACCAATTGTACCATTGGCTTCTGCAACATCATCAACCAAACGATCTTTGCCCCATAGCTCAACAACCGTACCTAAGGGTAAATTTAACCCTGTAACATCAATTGCAATCATATCCATTGCAACACGCCCAATCACAGCTCTTGCTTGACCTTGAATAGAAACATAATTTTGCTTTAAAAATGCGCGTGGATAACCATCACCATAACCAATTGAAACAATAGCAATATCCATTGCTTGATCGGCGACAAAAGTAGAACCATAGCCAACAGATTCACCCGCTTCAATATGATTTAAAGCAATAATTTCTGCTGTAAAGGTCATCACAGGTTTGATATCTAAGTCATGTACCGATTGATCTGCAAAAGGCGAGGCACCATAGAGCATGATGCCTGGACGTACAAAATCAAAATTGAGTTCTGACCATTTGAAAATTGCTGCTGAATTGCAGCAAGATGCCATAATCGGCTCACATGCTTCTTTGACATGTAAGAACTGATTTTTTTGTTGTTCATTGAGGGGATGATTTTCAGCATCAGCATTGGCAAAATGCATAGCTAAAACACAAGTAAAACCATCAGCTTTAAGTGAGTGGATGATGTCAATAATTTCAGGAACTTTAAAACCAAGACGGTTCATCCCACTATTCAATTTGACCCAAACTTTAAGATTTTTTTCAATATAAGCGTCTTTGTGTGCGCGTAACCAATCCAGTTGAGCTTGATGATGAACAACAATTTCAATCTCATTTTCAACCACTACCGCCATTTCATCGGCACTGAAAATACCTTCAATTAGTGTAATAGGTTGTTGGTAGCCCAATTCACGAATTTCTAAAGCTTCTTCAAGGCAAGCAACACCAAAGGCATCAGTTGAACTTAAGGCGGCTAAGCAATCTTTGACTCCATGTCCATAAGCATTGGCTTTGACCATACTCACAATTTTAGCAGTTGGGGCAAGTTGTTTAACACGATTTAAATTATATTGCAGAGCTTCACTGTCAATATAAACTGTTGCTTGGCGCACCCGAAAGACTCCTGTAAGAAGGTAAATATAAAATATAGTTAAAAAGATATTTTATAAGGGGAAAATGAAATTGATCATTGAATTTCTAAAACGGTACTATTGTAAGCCGATCAAAGTTAAATAGACATCGACATTTATCTTTTAAATGATTTCACGTATTTATATCGAAAAAACGCAAATTTTTATCTTTTCCTTTCATTTTTAGATTTTAAATTTAACAATAAAAGCAACAAGTAAAAGAAAAATAGTTATACATTTAAAAAACATATTAAAGTTCTAAACTTATATTTACATTTTGCAAAATAAAAGCAAAAAATTACTGCTATTGTAGTTTCTAGGTTATGCATTATCGTTTTTGCATGATTGACGATTATAAATAAAAGAGGAATAAAAATGGGTGCTTGGTCACATGAGCCTTTTGGTAATGATGATGCCTTAGATTGGATTTATCGTTTAGAAGAAACAAAAGATGAAAGTCTATTGTCGAACACATTTTCCAGAGCGATTGAAAATGCAGATGAATATCTTGAAGCTGATGATGGTTTTGTGATTGTTGCAGCAGCCGAAGTTTTAGCAAAACTATTGGGTAAAGGCACACAAAATGATGGATATACAAAAAAAGTTGATGAATGGGTGCAAGCAGTCAATCTACAACCTTCAGCAGATTTATTAAAAAATGCACAAACTGCATTAGATTTGGTTTTGGGAGAAGACTCTGAACTGAATGAGCTTTGGAAGGAAACAGAAGACTATGATGATTGGCGTGGTAACATTGAAAGTTTAAAAACTGCTTTAGTGGTAGCATAAAGCTAATCATTAGATGTTTTAAAAATAGGAGAACATTTGTTTTCCTATTGATCATGATGAAAATTTTCCAAAAATAAAACAGAAAACCGTTATTCAAAGTTATTAAAGAAGAGGAAATACTTAATTTTTAAATTATTTTTGACTCAGTTTTATGCTGTACAACTTAAAAATTTATTGTACATGCTGTTACTTGGAGCGTTGACTATCAAGCAAGCTTTAGCCTGTATGCCACATACGCCTGATGATGTTTTTATTGCGCGTTTCCAAAGCTCTCAAGCCATGCAGGATGATCGTACAATTTTTTCAGTTCAACTAAGTGCAGATCAATTTATTTTCCGTTCTTGGATTGATCAATTTAGGTATGCAAAACCTAAACAATGGCAAAGTGAATTTTCCAGTCAAAATATTGCAAAAGATAGTTTAATCATTGGTTTAGCCTATACACCCGATGGCACTAAACCTGAACAATATCAAATTGCTTCATTTGCAATGTTAAGTTGCCAAAATGATCGTTTAAGTATTTCTAAGCCCGTGACATCTTTTTTTGCATGGGATCGTAATCGTTCAAGTTGTGAATATACAGATGGTAAAACAATTGGAATTTTAGATGGTTTTATCCAATATGACCAAAACGATTATTTGAAAAAACTACAGCAAAAATATCCAAATTGTCAGCAATTAAATGCAGCATTTCCAAAAGCCGTTGTGAATGATACACAGCAAAATATTCAACAGCTTTCAGGGTTTCTACATTGGTGGAATAAATTATTAAATAGCTTTAAATTATGGTTTTAATGATAAAAATTTAAGCAAAGAAGAGCAATAATGCATTACTCTCCATCGTCATATTGTGCGTAATATTCAGGTGATAAATTACTAAAACGGGTATATTGACCTTCAAAGGCTAAACGAACAGAACCAATAGGACCATTACGTTGTTTACCGATAATAATTTCGGCTGTTCCAGCTTCTTTTGATTCTTTGTTATAAACCTCATCACGGTAAATAAACATAATCAAATCGGCATCTTGCTCGATCGCACCTGATTCACGTAAGTCTGACATGACAGGACGCTTATTTGGACGATTCTCTAAAGAACGGTTGAGCTGTGATAAAGCAATCACAGGACACATCATTTCTTTAGCCAAAGCTTTTAGGCTTCGTGAAATCTCACCAATCTCGCCAACACGGTTATCGCCCATACCAGGTACTTTCATTAATTGTAGATAATCGACCATGATACAGCCGAGTTTGCCGCCATGTTGTTTGGCAATACGTCTTGCACGTGCGCGCATTTCAGTTGGAGGGAGGGCAGAGGAGTCATCAATATACAGATGTTTCTCTTGAAGCTGTAAAATAGTCCCTGTAACTTTAGACCATTCATCGCCATCGAGTTTACCTGAACGTAAATGCCCTTGGTGTACTTTGCCATAAGAAGAAATCAAACGCATAGCAATCGAGTCAGCAGGCATTTCCATCGAAAAAACCAAAGCAGGTAAGTCGCAATTAAACAGCACACTTTCGACAAGATTCATGGCAAAAGTCGTTTTACCCATAGATGGACGTGCCGCTACGATGATCATATCACCTGCTTGCATACCCGACGTTTTATTATCAAGTTCAACAAAACCTGTGGTTAAACCTGTAATATTACCTTCGAGTTGAGAAAGCTCATTGAGCTTATCAAAGACATCAGCAACTACAGAGGTAATCGGCTTTGGACCTTGTGCTTTGGCATTATTATTATGTTGCTCAGCGATCGAGAAAATATTAGTTTCTGCTAAATCTAAAATTTCACTCACCTCACGACCTTTGGTGTCATAAGCATTCTGTAAAATTTCATTACCAACTTTAATCATATTTCTTAAAGTCGCAAATTCACGAATTTTAGTGGCGTAAGTTTCAAGGTTGTAAAAGCTTGCAGGCGAATCTGCCATAAGTTGCATTAAATATTCTTCACCCCCAATTGCCTCTAAAAGATTTTGTTTAATGAGCCAGTCATTGACTAAAACTGCATCATAAGGCGAACTTTCTTTATTGAGTTGTTCAATGGCACGAAAAATATATTTATGGCGTGTTGCATAGAAATCATTTTCATTCAACACATCACTGACTTGCTCAAAAGATTCAGCCACAGTCATTAAGGCAGCCAGCACCGCTTGTTCAATTGACAAGTTGTGGGGTGGTGTACGAAATTCTTTTAATTGTTGCGAGGCGTCAGTTGACTTGGCATCTTTGTTAAAAGTATTTGCAGAAGCTGCGGCAGTTGCCTGAGACATAAAATAAAAAACCTTTAATTTAAACCAGTCAAGGATGACTCAATTTATTTAAAATAGGTTAAGAGGATAACCTAAATCATGGGGTGAAAGCTAAATAATGCTAAATAAAAAATGATAACTAGATAGAAATAGCAGATAAAAAAAGAGCATACAAAAGTATGCTCTTTTTTTTGGTACGAAATTACTCAGATACGATAGTAACGAGAACTTCTGCAACAACATCATGATGCAATTGGATTGCGATGTTGAATTCACCAGTGTTACGAAGCGCACCGTTAGGTAAACGAACTTCTGCGCGGTCTACTTCAAGACCAGCATTCGTTAACGCGTCAGCGATGTCACGAGTACCGATTGAACCGAATAATTTACCTTCATCACCAGCTTTCGCAGTGATAACGATGTTTACTTCGTTCAATTGATCAGCACGTGCTTGAGCAGCAGCTAAAATTTCAGCTTCAGCTTTTTCAAGTTCTGCACGACGAGCTTCGAAAGCAGCAGTATTTGCTTCAGTCGCAGCAACTGCTTTACCTTGAGGGATAAGGAAGTTACGGCCGTAACCAGCTTTAACTGAAACTTTATCGCCTAATTTACCAAGGTTTTTAATGCGTTGTAATAAGATAATATCCACAGCTCAACCTCACTTATGATTGTCAGTGTAAGGAATCAACGCTAAATAGCGAGCTTGTTTAATAGCAAGCGCTAATTGACGTTGGTAACGAGCTTTAGTACCTGTAATACGGCTAGGAACAATCTTGCCGTTTTCAGTGATGTACTGTTTTAAAGTGTCGATATCTTTGTAGTCGATGTACGTAACGTTCTCAGCTGTAAAGCGGCAGAACTTGCGACGACGGTAAAAACGTGCCATTGAGGTTCTCCTTATGCTTCAGCAGAGTCTTGAGCTTGTTGTGCTTCTTCACGTTGAGCTTTACGCGCACGTTTTTCTTCAGCACTCTTAGCCAATAAAGACTCTTCAGTGATAGCGTTTTCACGACGAATAATTACGTTACGAAGGATAGCATCGTTGTAACGGAATAATTCTTCTAATTCGTTAAGCGTAGTTTGATTACATTCAACGTTCATTAAAATGTAGTGCGCTTTGTGAATTTTGTTAATTGGGTAAGCCAATTGGCGACGGCCCCAATCTTCAAGACGGTGAATTTGACCTTCAGCATCTTTAATGTGAGAGATATAGCGTTCTACCATACCTACCACTTGATCGCTTTGGTCTGGGTGTACCAGAATTACGATTTCGTAGTGACGCATTGTCAGCTCCTTACGGTTTATGCAGCCCCAATTTAATTAAAAATTGAAGCAAGGAGTCACAATCAGCGTTAACTTGAAGCAAGTTAACAAATTGTGTCGCAAAAATTGCGAGCGCCCATTATAGGTAAGTTTGTGGCTAAACACAATTTAATATTCATCTTTTTGGAAAAAAGAGTGCTATGACGATGAGCAAAAAACTCAATAGAATAGAAAGAATATTTTTTAGCCTAATTATAGCAAATCAGCTAATATTTCAGTGAGTTGTTGTCCTTTTTTACGGTTGATCAGTCTTGCTGTCATACCAAAATGGCGAGGACCTTCAACATCTGCAAGAGGAGTATCACCAATAAATAAAACTTCTTCAGGTTTACAGTGGATTTGATCTATAACATATTGATATATTTTAGGATCAGGTTTACATGCATGGACTTCATAACTCCATGCATATAGGTCAACTATTGGAATTAATGTTGAAATATATATGCCATAAGGGTGTGCTGAGTTAGAGCAGAGTACAATCGTATAACCTTGAGTTTTAAGTTGTTGTAATGTTGAAAGTGTGTCATCAAAAAGTTGGATTTGCTTGAGTTCAAATTCAAGATCAGCATTTAACTCAGTGAGTAATGGCGCAGGGATGTGATAACCAAAATGTGCCGCGATATCCTCAAAATCACCATGAATTGACATAACAGTTACAGCATCATTGACATGAGCTGTATGTCCTTGTTGATGTAGCCAATGGATTAGTTTTTTATAAGGTGAGGTTTTTTCTGTAATTTTTGCTAATGTACCAAAGACATCAAAAGCGATCACTTTAATGGGAGAGTTTGACATCAGTTTCATCCTCAGATGGTAAAATGATTGATCTTTGAAATAAATTTGAACATAGCTTTTTTAACAACAATAGACATTGACCAAATCTACACATATATAATTTTTCCTTTGTATACATTTTAGGTTGATGGTTCAATTAACTGCTCAAATTTTTCTAAAAATTGATGAAGTCGAGCTATGTTGATACCTGAACTTCCACGCCAGAGTGAAATGGGAAAACTTACTTCGCTGCGCTGATTAGGTGCTTGAGCATATACAATTTTTTCAAGTTTTAAAAATTCATCATGACCTAAAAAATTAAAATAGACACTATATTCAGGTGCTAACTCATTTTTTAAAATTCCAAGTTCTGCCAAAATTCGAATCAACCATGTTCGTGTAGTCAAATTACTTCCTTGCAAAATTTTTGCTTTGGAAATGCGATTAATGAGTTCAGAAGGCGTTTCTTTTGGCTCAGCAAGTTGAATAATTTCTATGAGTTGTTTAAATACGCTGAGATCTTCTGGTTGAATGTTTTCTTTAGGAAAATGTTGAATTTCTTCTAAGTCGGTGAGGATTTCATGATAAGCACCTAAACGACAGTAACCAATATAAAAATGAAAAAGATTGCAAGACGAATTTTCCCATGAAGAACGAGGTAAACCGCAAACTTTACAAGGCCATGTTGCTTCTGACAGTTCACGGTCTCCTTTTTCGATTGGCGTAAAATCATGTTCAGGCACATTTTTAGCAAAAGCATAACTGATTATAGGTTGTAAGCCACGATGAAAACCTTGTCCTATAGCTTTGATGAACAAAGCGTTCACTTTATCTTCCATTTCAGGGAGTTGACTTAACATTTTTAGTTTTTTAATCATGCTGTCATGTTCAAAGTATTCAATTTTATTGAACTCCAAACCTGATTGATTGAGTAACATTTTTTCATTTTCTGATAATTTTTCTGGAATATGAAAAGTATAAGTTTTATTGTTATGATCGTAGTCATAATTATTGCTATAACTGTATATTTTATTGAGAATTTTAATAATTTTTTTATCGTACATAAATAGCCTGCAAGTGCTGAAAATGAGATTTTTATTTTAATCAAAAATAATAGATATTTTTAATTTTTTGGATACTTTCAATGATCACCCCATGAATACATGAGTCAAACATTTAATACCAAGATTTGAAAGAAGATAATAGATTGAAAAGAGGATTTAAGATTCATACACGAGTTATAGATTTGTAATGATGACAAATATCATAGCAAGTGTATGGGTAGGCTGAAAAGTGTGATGCTGTACCGCCATTAAGAAAAGATAGAGAGAACTCTATCTTTTAAAAAAGGGGTAAATGTGGCGCAGGGGACACATAACTAAAGCTGAAACTAAAACTTAATGCTGTAATTAAAATGACAGAATATAAGAAATAGCGTTTTGCCCAAGCTTGGTCATTTTCTGCTTTAAAGCCAATAATTGATAAATATACCCAATACGCACAGAGCGCATTAAAAGTAATTAAGAAGAAAATATTGGTATAGCCAAAGCAATACAAACCATTTAACACTGCTGCAAATAAGATCACATAAATCAAACTTTCAACTTTTGTGCGATAGATGGAACGTGCTACGGGTAGGATGGGTATACCTGCATTCTTATAGTCATCGAAGCGATAAATTGCAATTCCCCATGAATGTGGCATTTGCCAAAATGCATACGCTAAAAAAATTAATAACGCAGCAACATCAAATTCATGAGCAACAGCCGTATAGCCGATCACAGGAGGACTTGCACCTGAGATACTACCAATCACTGTTTGTTGAATGGTGGTACGTTTTGTCCAAAGACTATAGAACACGACATAAACGACAAAGCCTAATAGAGCAAAGCCAAATGCATAGGCGTTGACAAAAAACCACAACAAGCCAAAACCCAATAGACCCAGTACTGCTGAAAAGATCAGAGCAACTGTTGGGCTAATCGTTTTTTTGACTAATGCACGATTCATCGTACGTTGCATTTTTTGGTCAATGTCTTGGTCAATGACATTATTCACAACACAGCCAGAGGCAACAACCAGAGTTGTACCTAATAGTGTGATGAGAAGTAAGAGGAAATCTACAGAACCTTGAGCGGCTAGGAAGAAGCCGCCCAAAGTGGTAACGAAGTTACCGAAGAGAATTCCTGGCTTAGTCAGGAATAAATATTTCTTCAACATGACACCCTAGAGCATCATGTTTGAATGTAAGTAGTTCATGACCCATACAGAACCGATAAGAAGAACTGCAATACATAGAATCGTATATACAAATGCAATCACGTTCCAGCGTTGCTCTGATGAAGAGTTCATGTGCAAGAAGAAGACTAATTGAACAAGAACCTGAGCAACCGCAGTAATGGCAATTGTTGCAACAATTGCACCGCGACCAAAGTCAGCAGGGTGCATAGCCATATAAAATGGAACGATGGTTAGTAATACAGAAACAATAAAACCAATTGTATATTGTTTCACATTACCATGCGAAGCACCTGCAGAATTATGATCATGACTCATTAGATAACTCCCATTAAGTAAACGACGCTGAATACACAGATCCAAACGATGTCAAGGAAGTGCCAGAACAAGCTTAGGCAAGCAAGACGACGAGTGTTAATAGTTGTCAAACCATTTTTCTTGATTTGAATCATTAACACGATCATCCAAACTAAACCAGAAGTTACGTGAATACCATGCGTACCAACTAGAGTAAAGAATGCAGATAAAAACGCACTTGTGCTTGGTCCGTGACCAGCATGAACTAAATGATTAAACTCATAAAGTTCCATACCAATGAATGATGCACCAAAGATCCAAGTGATTGCTAACCAAAGTAAAACTTGGCTAACATTCTTTTTGTAAGAAGCAAGTACTGCAAAACCAAAAGTTACAGAAGAAATTAAGAGAGCAAAAGTTTCAGTTAAAACGAAACCTAAAGACTCACCAAAAAGATCTTTTGCGCTTGGTGTTCCAGGTGGAATATGACTGCTTAATACAGCGAACGCGATGAAGAGTGTACCGAATAAAATCAAGTCACTCATCAAGTATGTCCAAAAACCAAAGACGGTGATGTCAGTATCATCGTGATGATGTTCATCATGTCCGTGGTTGTCGTGATGAAGTACTTCAGCCATATCCTTAGTCCTTCTTCAAGTGTTTTTCAAGTAAAGCATAACGCTCGTTTTCGATACGTTCTACTTCCGCAGCAGGTACATAGTAATCTACTTTCTTCGTAAATGAACTTACGATGAAGCTGATGATCGCACCAACGAAAGTTACAATTACAAGCCACCAAACATGCCATACAAGCGCTAAGCCCATAACAGTTAATAGCATTGCAATAACGAAACCAGCCGCACGGTCTGTAGGCATATGAATGTCTTCATATTTCGTTGGACGCGCATATGCTACACCATTTTCTTTGTCGCTCCAGAAAGTATCAATACCATTGATTTTTGGAAGGTGAGCAAAGTTATAGAATGGCGCAGGAGATGAAGTAGACCATTCAAGAACACGACCATCCCATGGGTCACCTGTATGATCCATGTTGTTTTCGCGTTGTAAGAAGCCTACAACAACTTGCATAACGAAACAGAAGATACCAATAGCAACAAGTACTGAACCGAAGAACGCAATTGCAAGGTATGGGTCCCATTCAGGGTTGTCATATGTGTTCAAACGACGAGTCATACCCATGAAACCAAGGATATAAAGTGGCATGAATGCAAAATAGAAACCGAAGAACCAGAACCAGAAAGAAGCTTTGCCCCAAGTTTCATTTAACTTCCAACCAAACATTTTTGGCCAGTAGAAAGTGATCCCTGCGAACATACCGAATACCACACCACCAATAATTACGTTATGGAAGTGAGCAATCAAGAATAATGAGTTGTGTACTAAGAAGTCAGCTGGTGGAACAGCCATTAATACACCAGTTAAACCACCGATACCGAAAGTCACAAGGAAGCCAAGTGTCCAGTACATTGGTGATGTAAATGTAATACGACCTTTATACATGGTGAATAACCAAGAGAAGATTTTCACACCTGTAGGGATCGCAATAATCATGGTCATGATACCGAAGAACGCGTTAACGTTGGCACCAGCACCCATTGTAAAGAAGTGGTGTAACCATACCACGAACGCAAGTACTGTGATCGCGATAGTCGCATATACCATTGATTTGTAACCAAACAATGTTTTGCGAGAGAAAGTTGAAACGATTTCTGAATATAAACCAAAAGCAGGTAAAATCAGAATATATACTTCTGGGTGACCCCAAGTCCAAATCAAGTTCACGTAAAGCATTGGGCTACCGCCTAGCTCATTTGTGAAGAAGTGGAAATCGAAGTAACGGTCAAGTGTCAACATTGCAATTGTTGCAGTTAACACAGGGAATGATGCAATGATCAATACGGCTGTACAAAGTGCAGTCCATGTAAAGATCGGCATATCCATAAGACCCATGCCAGGCGCACGCATTTTAATAATGGTAACAAAGAAGTTAACACCAGTTAAAAGTGTACCTAGACCTGAAATCTGTAGTGCCCAAATATAGTAGTCAACACCAACACCAGGAGAATACTGAATACCAGAAAGAGGAGGGTAAGCCATCCAACCTGTTGCAGCAAATTCACCTAATACAAGTGATGCCATCATCAAACCAGCAGCACCAGCAAATAACCAGAAGCTAAGAGAGTTTAATAATGGGAAAGCAACGTCACGTGCACCAATTTGAAGTGGTACAGCGATGTTCATCATACCAACAACCAGACCCATTGCTACGAAGAAAATCATGATCACGCCGTGTGCAGTGAAGATTTGATCGTAATGGTCAGGATGTAAGTAACCTTCACCGCCACCTTTTGCAAGGAACAGTTGAAGACGCATCATGATTGCATCTGCGAAACCACGAATTAACATGACAACGGATACAATGATATACATGATACCAATTTTTTTATGGTCTACAGATGTAAACCATACATTCCACAGGTAGCCCCATTTTTTAAAATAGGTAATACCACCAAGAAGCGCAGCAGCACCAATTGCCATGATAATCATGGTAATTAGAACGATAGGCTCTTGATATGGGATCGAGTCCCAGTTGAGTTTACCGAATAATACCGACATGTCTTATTCCTCTACTGAAGCAGTTGCATGTTCAGCACCAACAGTTTCAGCATGACTAGCAGGTGAAGAGTGATCTGCACCATGATAGTTACTCATGTATTTGTTGATAATGCTTTCGAACAAATTAGGCTCAACTGAAGAATAGTAAGTTACAGGATGAGGCTTAGTAGGGAATGGACCTTTACGTTCAGCTTCTTCTGCTTTTGCTTTTTCTTCTGGAGTATGCGCATTTTTAAGCATTGCTTCAATTTGGTGCTTAGAACGGTCACCATCTTTAAGCGTTGCAAATTCTGCTGCATCTAAAACAGTTTTTTGTTGAGCTTCAGGGTTTACTGAAGTTCCGTTACCTGCTTTAACTGCTGCAACCCAATTGTTGAAATCCGCTTCAGTCACACTATGTGCTTTAAAGCGCATTTGTGTAAAGCCATAACCACTATAGTTAGAAGAGAAGCCACGGTATTCACCAGTTTCATCTGCTAATACATGGAGTTGAGTTTGCATACCCGCCATTGCGTAAATTTGACCCGCTAACTTAGGAATGAAGAAAGAGTTCATTGTAAAGTTAGAAGTAATTTTAAAGCTAACAGGTGTTTTTTCAGGAAAACGAACTTCGTTAACAGTTGCAATTTGTTGCTCAGGATAGATAAATACCCATTTAAACTGTTCAGCAATAACCTGAATATCTAAATGTGCTTTCTCTGATTCAAGCGGACGGTATGGGTCATATTTATGTGAGCCCCACCATGTTAAATACGCAAGAATACCAATAATAATGACAGGAACGCCCCATACTACAATTTCAATTGCAGTTGAGTGTGCCCATGTAGGTTTATAGTCTGCATCTTTATTCGACGCGCGATATTTCCAACCAAACCATAATGCCATGATGATCGAAGGAATTACGACCAAAAGCATTAAGTAAATCGCAGTCATCATGAGGTCTGACTGACCTTGTGCAACTGGACCTTTAGAGTTTAGAAGTACCATATCACCACCACACCCAGTTAAGAGTGCAGCTAGCGTAGATAAAGACAATACAGCTAAAATCGTTTGTCTCATTTTACAACCTCGGTGAAGAGTCCCATTCCCTATTAAATATGGGATAGCGATTAAAGTGTCGCATGATTGAAAATGACTATTAATTACAAATAGTAAACATTCTCAATGATCTGACACCCAGACGTTGTAGGGCATTATGCCTCATATCGGCAAACTTAGCTATATGTAAACAGGCTTTAAATAACTGTAATAAAAACCAATTTTTTTACTCGGATTTATATGTGAATTTTCAACTTTATGTTTATAAATCAAAGTTATATTGTAAAAAAAGGATGCGAAAGCACCCTTTGTAAAAAACATAAAAATTATTGCTTGATGACTTTGGTCTTAGCCAACTTATCATGTAATGTTTGGCGGTTTTGGTTAATTGCAAAAATGTAATCAATCAGTGAAAACAGAGGGAATAAAGGAAGTGAAATAATTGTAAAGAGTGTAAAAAGTACTGAGCGAATTAAAAATGAGCGATTTCCTGAGACTTGTTGCCCATTATTCATATCTACAATTTTAATTTTTGCTAATTTTTTGCCTATACTTTGCCCAGATTTGAAAACAAGAAATCCCTGTATTGCGAGCATGATGACAATATATAGCCCCATCATTTGCCATGCTTCCATAGGAAACATCATGATAAATTGCTCTTGTAGTTTGGTTGCTTCAGCGGCAGAAACTTTAGATTGCATTTTTGCTTGGATGTCAACCAGTTGTTGAAGCTGTTCTGGTTTTAAATAGGTCATTGGAATATAGGCAGCAGGAAGCCACAACAGCATATCAATGATTTTTGCTAACACACGTGATGAAATTGGCGCAAGTTCGGTCTGGCTTTGTTGTTTGTTGAGCGAAACTTCTGAGTTCTCTTGAAAAGGATTTGGGTTGTATGTTGGAGTAGAGCTGATATAGCCCGTAGGTTCATATACAAGTTTACCTTGTGTTAATTCACCAAGTGCTTTCCATTTAGTCATACCTTGGTGCCAAGCCAAATCAGTCAAGAGTACTTGTTGGCTTGCAAGCATTTGATTGAGTTGTTCGACAGTATATGGACCAGCTTGTTGGTTATTTCTCGCCAAGTAAATTTGCATAAAGCTCAATTCTCAAAATAAATCTAAATATAAAAATCGTAGATGAAAAAAAGACCCTACGAAAGGGTCTTTTTTAACATGTTTTATTAAACTTGTTTAGTCTTTTCTTCAGCAAGGAAGAACCAAGTATCTAAAACAGAGTCTGGGTTTAAAGAAACAGACTCAATGCCTTGATCCATTAACCATTGTGCAAGATCAGGATGATCTGAAGGACCTTGACCACAGATACCTACATATTTACCTGCTTTACGACAAGCATGGATTGCCATAGCTAACAATGTTTTAACCGCAGCATCACGTTCGTCAAATAGGTGAGAAACAATACCAGAGTCACGGTCTAAACCAAGCGTTAACTGAGTTAAGTCATTTGAACCGATAGAGAAACCATCAAAGTGTTCAAGGAATTGTTCAGCCAATAATGCGTTTGTTGGTAATTCACACATCATGATCACTTTAAGACCATTTTCACCGCGTTTTAAACCATTTGCAGCAAGTAATTCAATTACACGTTTCGCTTCAGATACTGTACGTACGAAAGGAATCATGATTTGAATATTGGTTAAGCCCATTTCGTCACGTGCTTTTTTCAAGGCACGGCATTCAAGCTCAAAACAGTCACGGAAGTTGTCAGAAACATAACGACTTGCGCCACGGAAGCCCAGCATTGGGTTTTCTTCTTCTGGCTCGTAAAGTTTACCGCCAATTAAGTTTGCATATTCGTTTGATTTGAAATCAGACATACGAACAATAACAGGTTTATCTGCAAATGCTGAAGCAAGTGTAGAAATACCTTCAACCAATTTTTCGACATAGAATTCGATAGGAGAAGAGTAACCCGCAGTACGTGCTAGAACAGCAGCACGAGTTTCACGTGGTAAGCTGTCAATGTTCAATAATGCTTTAGGATGCACACCAATCATACGGTTGATGATGAATTCTAAACGTGCAAGACCAATACCTTCGTTTGGAATTTGAGCAAAGTCAAATGCACGGTCAGGGTTACCAACGTTCATCATGATTTTGAACGGAAGTGCAGGCATTGATTCGATAGAGTTACGTTGGATTTCGAAATCTAACGCACCTTCATAGATGAAACCTGTATCACCTTCAGCACAAGAAACAGTAACTTCTTGACCATCAGTTAGAACTTCAGTTGCATTACCACAACCTACAATCGCAGGTACGCCTAATTCACGTGCAATAATCGCTGCGTGGCAAGTACGACCACCACGATTCGTGATAATTGCAGCAGCACGTTTCATGACTGGTTCCCAATCTGGGTCAGTCATGTCAGATACAAGTACATCACCGTCTTGCACTTTGTCCATTTCTTTAATCGACGTCACGATACGGACTTTACCAGAACCAATACGTTGACCAATTGAACGACCTTCACAAAGAACTGTGCCTTTTTGCTTAAGCAGGTAGCGTTCCATTGTGCCGACATTTTCACGGCTTTTTACTGTTTCAGGGCGAGCCTGAACGATATAGATTTGACCGTCATCACCATCTTTCGCCCACTCGATATCCATCGGTGCTTGATAATGTTCTTCAATGATGAGTGCTTGTTTAGCAAGTTCTTGAAGTTCTAAGTCATTTAAAGCAAATTGTTGACGTTCAGCTTTTTCTACATCTACAACAACAACAGATTTACCTGCTGAACCTTCTTCGCCATAAATCATTTTTTGGTGTTTAGAACCAAGATTACGACGGATCACAGCATGTTTGCCATTGCGAAGTAATGGTTTAGAAACATAGAATTCGTCAGGGTTTACAGCACCTTGAACGACCATTTCGCCCAAGCCGTAAGAAGCTGTAATAAATACTGCTTCACGGAAACCAGATTCTGTATCAAGTGTAAACATAACACCCGCAGCACCAGTTTCAGAGCGAACCATACGTTGAATACCCGCAGAAAGGGCAACGATGTCATGGTCAAAGTTTTGGTGTACACGGTAAGCAATCGCACGGTCATTATAAAGTGATGCGAACACTTCTTTAATCGCAATAAGAATATTGTCGATACCGCGAATATTTAAGAAAGTTTCTTGTTGTCCTGCAAATGAAGCATCTGGTAAATCTTCAGCAGTTGCAGATGAACGAACAGCAACAGCAATATCTGGATTGCCTTTAGAAAGTTCAGCAAAAGCAGTGCGAACTTCTTGCTCAAGGCTAGGAGTAAGTGGAGTATCTACGATCCATTGACGGATTTTTGCACCCGTTTCAGCAAGTGCGTTAACATCATCAACATTGAGTTGCTTCAATTCTGCAGAAATTTTGGCATTTAAACCACTTTGTTCAAGGAATTCGCGATATGCAGCAGCAGTTGTTGCAAATCCACCTGGAACTGATACGCCAGCATTTGCTAAATGGCTAATCATTTCTCCAAGAGAAGAGTTTTTACCACCCACGATCTCAACGTCGTGTTTCCCTAGTTTTTCTAGACCGATTACGCGTGCTTCCAAAGTTGTTGCTCCACTTATGCAGTATTAATCACTATCTTGGCATCAAATTATAACAAAAAACTTAGCATTTTGATTCAACTAAGTGATAGTCATGTAAGATGGGTTTACTATAAAGATTATACATCGCTAAGACAAATGTTTGAGGAGAATTTTAATGTCAGAAAGTAACCAAATAAAGCGTAGCGTATTTTTTATTTCGGATGGTACTGCCATTACTGCTGAAACCCTTGGGCACTCGTTATTAGCGCAATTTCCGCATGTAAAGTTTGATATCCATATCATTCCCTATATTACCTCTGAAGAAGCTGCAATGAGTGTGGTGGAGGAGATTAATAAAAGTGCTGAAAAAGATGGTCAGCAGCCATTGGTATTTGATACCTTAGTTGACCCTTATGTTCGTGATATTATTAATACAGCAAATGCTGTAAATCTTGATGTTTTTGAAGGGCTTATTAGCAAATTGTCAGATGTTTTAGGCACTCAGCCTACAACTTTAGTCGGACAGACCCATGCAGTGACTGATTCTGAGTCATATAAGGCACGTATTGATGCGGTTCATTTTGCTTTAGACAATGATGATGGTGCACGTACAAGACACTATGACAAAGCAGATTTGATTCTGATTGGGGTATCACGTTCAGGCAAAACACCGACATCTATTTACCTGTCATTACAGTTTGGAATTCGCGTTGCAAACTATCCTTTAACAGAAGAAGATTTAGACGATAATCGTTTGCCTGCGGTGCTTAGAGAGCATAAGCATAAGCTGTTTGGTTTAATGATTGATGCGGATCGTTTAGTGGCAATTCGTACAGAACGCAAGGCAAATAGTCGCTATGCCAGTTTTTCTCAATGTCAGATGGAATTACGTGCAGTTGAAGGGATTTATATTTCAGAAGGGATCAAGTATCTCAATGTGTCTGAGATGTCAATTGAAGAAATTTCAACACGTGTTTTACAAATGACAGGATTGAAGCGTCGCATTGGATAATTAGTTTAAGCTTTGATTAAAAAATACACTTAAAGCTGTGTGTTTAAAGTAAATTTTAAATAGATATTTAAATCAATAAATGGTTTGAATGAAGCTCAATGGCAAGTTTTTTAGTTGGTTAAATTTGTCATTGAGTTATAAAAAATACCTCATTTATTCATATGAATATTGTATTAATAATAAGCAAATTATAAGTCGATTAGATTCAAATAAATCCTATTTTTAGATGTCTTTGCAGAAAAAGATATAAATCTAAAGTACTTTTTTTAAAAAAATATATAAACGAAGTGATTGAAAATAATGCAATTCACTCAGGGAAATTGTATTTTTTTCTGAAGAAATAACATTGAAAGTAAATTAATCTTATGATTTTACTTGGTTATTATTTTTTGTAATGGCCGTTCAAACTTAAAAATTATTTAAAATGTATGGTTTAACAAAGTTTCTAAAAAGTGAGAAAAATATCGTATTTTTTTTGATTGAATGTATTAATATTTTGTTTTTGTTGTAAAATTTATGTGAATTTTATTATCATATAATTAAAGTTTTGTGATCATCTTATGGTTTTTTATATGATTTAAATGCAAATAAATGTCGTATTATTTGTCATATTGTGAAATATTTATTGATTGTTTTTTAAAATTTACTATACAAAAAAGTGTGCTAATTTTACAAAAAAATTAACTTGATTGAAAAGTAGACATTTTAGATAAAATTAATTTATTGATATCTAATAAAATAATTTGAAAATAACAAGATTAATGTGTGCACATAAGTTAACAGTGTATGGTTTTTTATTGCTTAAAATCATTGAAATGAGATTTATATCACACTTTAATTTAAGAATGAGTTATGCAATATTCATATTATTTTTTGCCAGTGGGCTTATTTTTATATTTAGGATTACAAACGTCATATGCAGCAACACCTGATACTTTAAGAGAACAGGCGGTGTTGTATATTAAAAATGGTCAGACTCAGAAAGGCATCGTTGCACTTGAACAATTGTTGCAAAAATATCCACAGGATCAAAAGGTTTTAGCTGATTATTTATTGTCTGTAAATACAGTACATCCATTGGATGCCGCGACTTTATTAAAGCTGACGCAGCGGATTCAGGTGACTCAATTTCCAGAGTATGCACAGTTGAGTGTGGTGAAACTTTTACGCGATCAAAAGTTATTTAACCAAGCATTGCTTTTACTGCAACAATTTGAACCGTTTCAACAGAAAAATCAGTTACACGTCAATATTTTAAAAGCCATTTTGTTGAGTGAAAATCAACAGAAAAAACAAGCATTGGCAGTTTTGCAAAAAATGAGTTTAAAACAGCTATCCGCTGAGCAACTCATGCAGGTTTCATATAGTTATCGAATACTTGGACAAACGGCTGAAGCTTTACATGCGGTGCAATATGCTTATGAAAAACAACCTAAAGATACAAATATTCAAAAAGAATATGTCAATACATTAATGGCTTTGGGGAGTTATCAGCAAGCCATAGAAGTGATTGAAAAATATCCCAAAACGGACTGGGATCCAAACTTAAATCAGCAGATTATATTGGGAAATTTTGCTCAGCAGATTGAAAGTGCGATTAAGCGTTCACAGTATTTATCACGTCGTGGTGAGTCTGATACAAAAAGTTATGAAATGTTGGATGTAGTGTTGTTAGGTGCTGAGCATCTTGCCAATGAATATACATTTACAGCACCGTTTTTTAATCGTTTTTATTATGACTATATATATGCTTTAAGTGTCAGGGGTAAATCTAAAACTGTACTTGATCTCTTACAGCATGTGCAATTGCCTGCGGTAACGACCATGCCTGCATATGCTCGACAGGCAATTGCTGATGCTTATTTAGCTGAACGTCAATCAGCACAAGCCGAACAGTTGTATCGAACATTAATGACTGAAAAAAACTATTCGGATATGAATGTCTATAGCGCATTTTATTATTCATTGCTTGAACAAGAAAAATATGATCAGGCAAATCAACTTATTAAAGAAATAGATCATTTATTGCCTACATTTCAATACAGTCAAGCTAAAGGTGTAGATAAATCGGTTCATGCTGATCGTACACAATATATTGGTTTGCGTGGTTTAAACTGGGCATATAGTAATCGTTTAGATATTGCTGAACCTTATTTTGAAGGTTTGGTGGAAAAAACTTCGAATACAGAAGACGGGCTAAATCAGCTTGCTAGAATTCAACGTTGGCGTGATAAACCTGAACAAGCAGCGCAAACTTTAGCGCGTTTAAATGGATTACAGCCTGTTTCTAAGCAAACAAAAATTAATACCATGCAAAATGCACAAGCTTTAGGTGATGTACAAACATGGCGTCAGCAAACCAATCAGCTCATGCAAGACTATGCTGAAGACAGTAGTGTTATTAAAAGTCGTAAAGCGTTAGAAGATCGTGATCATGCCACGATTCAGCACAATAGTCGTTTTTCTCGCAGTCGTTCAGATCAAAATGAGCTTATACAAGGTTTAAAAGGTTCTCAAGATCGTGAAATGACCACAAGCTTATATTCTCCTTGGTTTGCTGATAACTATCGTATTTTGGCTGAACATCGGGATATTTGGGGCAAGTTTCGTCAAGGTACTTTAGAACAACAACGCTATGGGCTTGGTCTAGAATGGCAAGATCAGAGAAAGTCATTGACTGTCATTGCTTCACAAAACCATCAAGGTGATCGTCAAGGTATTGAAGCTGCATGGACGCATCAATTGAATGATCATTGGCAATATTCACTTTCAGCCAATAGTCAGGCTGATATTCCATTACAAGCGATAGACTTAAATCACGAAGGTCAGTCTTATGGCGTAGGAATTCGATGGAAAGAAAATGAGTCTCGTCAAGCAGGTGCTGTTTATCAGTTGACAGATATTAATGATGGTAATTTAAGACAAGAATTGACAGCAGATTACTCACAACGTGTTTTTTTAAGCCCTCACCACACCACCACAGCAGGTGTGAGTGGCTACTATGGAAAAAATCAAACCAATCAGGTGTCCTATTTTAGCCCCAAACAAAGTTCAAGTTTAGCTGTCAGTTTGAACCACGACTGGTTGACATGGCGTAACTATGAGCAAGCTTTGACACAACGTTTTAATTTTACCATGGGCATGTATCAACAACAAAGTTTTGACCCTAAACCTGTAATGGATGTGCAATATCAACACATGTGGAAATTATCAAGAACATGGTCTTTGGGTTATGGGCTAGGTTATGGCATTCATGCCTATGATGGTGAATATGAAAAACAATTGTATGGAAATTTAAGTTTTGAGGGGCGTTTCTGATGATGAGTTTTAAACAGTTTTCAAAACGCATTTTTATCAATTTTGTTTTGATTGGTGTGATTAGTCCTGCATTTGCAAATGATCAACACGTAAAATCTGCTCAAGTCACCCAGCAAAATATTTTTTTTGATCAGCAGCATTTTGTGAGTTTAACTTTTCACGATGTACGGGATGATGTGTTAAAAAATGGTGATCGTGATCCGTATGCCATCAGTACCCAAAATTTAGTTCAATTTTTTGAATGGTTAAAACGCTCAGATTGGCATCCTGTCAGTTTAAAACAAATTTTACAGGCTCGACAACAAGGTCAACCTTTGCCGAAAAATGCAATCTTAATCAGTTTCGATGATGGGGCATTGAGTCATTATAGTCGTGTTTTTCCTTTGGCTAAGCAATATAAAATTCCAGTTGTATTTGCTTTGGTCACGAGTTGGATGAATGGTAATACCAAAGCGATTTATGAAGCATATGGGCAAGGCAATCAGATGACTTGGGCGCAAGTTCGAGAAATGCATCAATCAGGATGGGTTGAGTTTGCGAGTCATTCGCATAATCTGCATCAAGGTGTTTTAGCAAACCCACAGAATAATCAACAGCCTGCTGCAATTACACGACAATATCTGGTGGCATTAAAACGTTATGAAACGCAAGATGAGTATGAGCAACGTATTATTCAAGATCTAAAACAATCGAAAGCTATTTTAACTAAAGAGGTCGGTGAAGTCCCACTTGCAATGGTTTGGCCTTATGGTGCAACGAATGTAGAAACTGAGCATTTAGCACAAAAAGCGGGTTTTGCGCTGTCTTTTAGTTTAGGTGCAGATGCCGTGAATCAAGTCAAAGATGGCACATTTCAACGTGGTTTAGCTGTTAATAATCCAAGTGCAGAAGATCTTTTTGAGCAAATGATGGATGCAATACAATATCGAGATTTTATTCGTTATGAACCCATCCGTGCTTTGTCCTTTGATTTAGCTGAATTTTCATCAAATTATCAATTGGCCGATCAGCAACTCGGAAAAATTTTAGATTTAACGAGTGCGTTAAAGAGTAATGCATTGATTTTAAATGTCGTAGGTGATCAAAATCAGGATGGTATTTATGACCATGCCTATTTTCCAAATACAGCATTAAGCATGTCTAAAGATGTCATGAATCGAACATTATGGCAGGCAAAAACCCGAATTTTTAATCGTGTTTATGCACGTTTACCCTACGCTTTACAAGAGCAAAAACCACAATTGGCTGTTCAGCTTTCAGAGCAATTGTTTAAAAATAATAGTAACTTGGATGGTATTATTTTAACTACAGAGCAAAAGTTGCACTGTGCTTTTCAGGTGAATATTCAACAAGATTGTGTCATTCAGCAAAAACGTGTTGCACAAACTTTGATGGATATTTCTCAATACGCCTTAACCTATAGCAATATTAGTAATCCGTTTAATTTAACACTACAAGTTCAGTTAGATGAGCTTGCAGATGGAACAATTCAGCAGTTTTTAAATCAATTTCAATCGACTGCAAATATATTTAATTTTGAAATAAACAGTTTAGATCATGCTCAAGATTTTAAAAAAATGCTTCAACAGCTTGATGCTTTAACTGCATCAGAGAAAGCCAAAATTTTAGTCACTTTAACGGTGAAATCTACAAAAACGGCAGCAGATTGGCAAAAAATACAGGCTGATTTTCTTGCTTTGCAACGAATTGGCATTCAAAAATTAGCGATTGAACAATACAACTTCAATAATGCTGCACAAGTACAAGAATTTTTATACACACCATTGAGTTTAAATCAAAGCCCATTGACTTATCGTAATCCATTTATTTATCAAACACAGGGGAAATCACCATGACAGGCGTAGAGTTTTTATTTCTCTTTGCCTTTTTATATCCGTTGGTGATGGCATGGACATGGATGATAGGCGGACTTTGGTTTTTCTTTAAACGTGAATATAAACAAGGGCAATTGCCTGAAGTTTCTGCTCAAGGATGCAGTATTATTATTCCGTGTTTTAACGAAGAAGCACAAGTTAAAGAAACGATTCGTTATGCGTTGCAAACTCAATATTCAAAATTTGAAGTTATTGCTGTGAATGATGGCAGTTCTGACCGTACTGCCGAGATCTTAGATGAGTTGGCACAACAATATCCAATGTTGCGTGTGGTGCATTTGGCTGAAAATCAAGGTAAAGCATTTGCCTTACGTTCAGGCATGATGGTGAGTCAGTTTGAATATCTGATTTGTATTGATGGTGATGCTTTATTGCATCCACATGCTGCAATTTGGATGATGCATCACTTAACGCAATTTAATCGGGTTGGAGCGGTAACAGGCAATCCACGTATTTTAAACCGTTCAAGTATTTTAGGAAAATTACAGGTTGGCGAGTTTTCTTCTATTATTGGTTTAATTAAACGTGCACAAAGAACGTATGGACGTATTTTTACAGTTTCAGGGGTGATTGCAGGTTTTCGTAAAACAGCCTTAGAGCAAGTTGGTTTTTGGTCAGATGATAAAATTACCGAAGATATTGATATTTCATGGAAACTTCAGCTTGCAAAGTGGGATATCCATTATGTACCGAATGCACTGTGCTATATCTATATGCCTGAAACCTTGACAGGGTTGTGGAAGCAGCGTTTACGTTGGGCACAAGGTGGCGTAGAGGTACTTTGGACTTATGTGCCTCAACTTTTTAAAGTGAGCGCTCTTAAAATGTGGCCTGTAGCTCTAGAGTCAATGCTCAGTATGATTTGGGCGTATGTCATTTTGTTGATCGTTGTTTTGTTTTTTGTAGGATTATTTGTTGCTTTACCATCAGGGTGGTACGTTAAATCATTACTACCACAATGGTATGGCGTCATTTTAGCGATCACATGTCTAATCCAGTTTTTCATCAGTTTGTATATAGACAAACGTTATGACGATCATCGATTTTTAAGAAATTATTTTTGGGTGATTTGGTACCCATTGTTTTTTTGGATTTTAGGCGCTGCAACGACCATTGTGGCAGTTCCTAAAGCATTATTTACACAGAAAAAAGAGCGAGATGGGTCAGTCCAGATCGTGGATTTCGTGGAGAAAATGAATGAATAAAATCCATTCCAATATTGTGACTAATCCAGCTCAATTGGATATTCCTCAATATATTGATCAGCCTCAATATGTCAAAAATAAAGCCACAAATTACACGATTCAAGCATTAGGTTGGCTCGTGTGGACATTATTTATATTGCCTTTGCTGAGTTTGATTTTGTGGTTGTATCAGGGCAGATTGATCCAAAGCTATATTTTTGCTGAACAAATGAATGTGCAAATGTATAACTTTGCATGGTTAGCTTTAATTGTTGTGGTCTGTTGTGCTTCATTGTTGTTATGGGCGAGTTATAACTGGCTACGTTATCGTAAACGAGATAATCCAAAAGTGTTGAATGTGAGTCAATCTATACTGGCTCAAGATTTTTTAATTACTACAGATGAATTGTCACGTATTCAAAAGTCAAAAAGTATTGTATTACACTATAATGAAGAGGGTATTTTATACAATTATGAACTCAAAAAAGCATAAATCATCAATATTGATATAAAAAGAGGCATTTTTTACCTCTTTTTATGGATGAATATACCGTAAGAAACAGCATATTTTGCCTTAAAATTGTATCCTTTTTTTAGTCATCTTTATACGTTTCTTGTGGTAATTCGAGAGCCTTATGATTTTCTTCCAAAATTTTTGTGGTGAGTTCTGGAGCAGATTTAAGGCGGATATATTCTAAGTCTCGAATATTTTTCTGTACGGCAACAGCACCAAATAAACTGAGTAAAAAAGCCATAATATAAAAACCTTTTTCACTCAATTGTAGACTTGCATTCCATAAACCCACTGCAAGTAGCGCAATACAAATAATGACGGATGCCCAACATAAGGCAAAGTAGATTGGGGTAACATGCATGCCTTCGAGTTTGTCACGAATAATTTTTTGTAACGAGACAGCAGAAAATAGACCATATAAAATGAGAATTAAATAATAACCTTTTTCATTCAATAACATATCGGCATTAAATAAACCAATTGCATAAGCAGAAGCACCTGCCAATAAGGCAACCCAACTTGCTGCAATAAATGCGGGGGTAGGTTTGTTGATGTATTGATCCATTGTTATTTTCCTTATCATTTTATTTCTATTCTGTATGATGACAGATAAATAAGGGATGGCAATAGATGTTAAATTATAGGAGTTTAGTAAATATGAGCTCTTTAAATAAAAAGATGCCAAACGAAAAAATCTCTTGGCATCTTTTAGGTTTAAATTATTTTTTTAATTGCATCAGTAAGTCAAAGTTTTCTAAACGTTTTTGTGTGTCATAGATATCACAAGTAAAAATAAACTCATCGACATCATATTGTTCTAAAAGCTGCTCTAAACCTTGTTTAACTGTGCTTTGTGAACCAATTTGTGCAATCGCTAAGAAGTTTTGTACCGCCATTTTTTCAGCAGCTGTCCAGCGACCTTCCATTGTATCGACAGGCGCTTTAAGTTTCATACTACGACCTGTAAGTAAATTTTGGATACGTTGATAAACACTGGTTGCCAAATATTCAGCTTCAGCATCACTTTGTGCAACAACGGTTGGTACACCCATAGATACATAAGGTTGCTCTAAATATTGTGAAGGTTGGAAATTTTCACGATATAAACGAATCGCTTGCCCTAACATGCGAGGCGCAAAATGTGAGGCAAATGAATAGGGAAGTCCTAAACGTGCAGCAAGTTGTGCGCTAAATAAACTTGAGCCTAGCAACCATACAGGCACATGAGTCCCTTGTCCTGGGGTCGCAATAATTCTTTGGTTTGGTTGAACATCATCAAAATATTGTAAAATTTCAACCACATCATTTGGAAATTGATCTTCTGTTTCTTGGCGACCGCGACGTAAAGCACGCATGGTCATTTGGTCTGTACCAGGTGCACGTCCTAAACCTAGTTCAATACGTTCAGGATAAAGCGTGGCTAAAGTACCAAATTGTTCAGCAACAACCAAAGGTGCATGGTTTGGCAACATAATGCCACCTGAACCCACTTTTATATTGTTTGTATTTGCTAAAATATAACCCAACATGACAGCAGTTGCAGAGCTAGCAATACCATCCATATTATGATGTTCAGCGAGCCATAAACGATCATACCCTAATTTTTCAGCATGTTGAGCAAGTTCTAGCGCGTGTTGCAGTGAAAATTTAACATCTTTATCTTCACGAACTGGCGCTAATTCTAAAATCGAAAATTTGGTATTTTGCAGTGATCGCATGACTATAACTCAAGTTGGTTTATATCGAAATAATACGATATAAACAGATATTTGTATATCGTGTTATTTCGATATACTAAAATAAATTACAAAATGAGCATACAAAAAAACCTAGAAGGTTAGCTTGCGTTCTAACGATCTAGGTGAAAAAGAGTTTGTTCTTAACGAGCTTATAGAGAAAAATTAGTCACGATGTTTGCGTTTATAATGACCTAAGTGACGACCATTGTCATGGCGATCATTATAGCGATAGTTACTACCTCGGTAGCCACCATCATAACGACGATCATAGCGGTCATTGTAGCGACGGTCATCACGATCATCATAACGGCGGTCTTCACTTACTTTACGTCCAAGTGCTGAACCACCTGCTGCACCTAAGCCAGCTCCTACATAGCCGCCTGTTGAGCCTGCAACATTTCGACCCACTGTATAACCACCTGCACCACCTAAAGCACCACCAATTGCCGCACCTGTACGATCACGACGATCACTTGAAGCCGCAGCACCACCAGCACCACCTAAGGCAGAACCGATCATTGCACCTGTGCTTCCTCCCATCTGATTACCAATTGCAGCACCAACAACACTGCCTAAACCAGAAGAAAGGGCAACACGTGTTGAATTATCTGCATGTGCAGTTGTCATCAGTGTTGCTGCAAGTACTGTTGCACCGATTATTGCTTGTAATTTCATGTTCAAACTCCTTCTCGAAGTTTCTTGATTTCTTAACTTAGACTTAATTTACGAGAAAACTACGATTTGATTGTGAATTTAGTTGTATTGAAGTTGCTGTTATTGGTAAATCATTTGTAATTTTTATCTGATATTTCTTCATAATTACTCTAGAAATAAGATGAGTCATGATCATGATTTGAGTTTGTGAGCATATCTTTATCATCAGGAAATAAGCTAAAACTGGGAATGCCTTACTCTATAATATTGTTATTCAATATTTTTTTATAACTTTGAGTATTGTATAAAAACGTGTATGTTTGTACTTATACAAATTAAAAAATTTTATTGGGGAATAAAAGGTGATTTGGGGAACAACGCAGCAAAAACATACAGAACAAAAACATGCACACATATCCAATGATTTAACGAGCTATTACCCAAAAATAGATGCATTTTTAAGCCAGATTAATCAAATTATTTTAGATAAACCACAACAAACCAAACTTGCTTTATGCAGTCTGTTGGCGGGTGGGCACTTATTGTTTGAAGACTTACCTGGACTTGGTAAAACCACCTTGGCAAGTAGTCTGTCACGACTTGCAGGTCTGAACTTTCAACGTATTCAATTTACCAATGACATGCTTGCAAGTGATGTCATTGGGATCAATATGTTTAATCAAAAAGAACACCAGTTTGAGTTTAAATTCGGTCCAATTTTCACTCAAATCCTGTTGGCTGATGAAATTAACCGTTGCAGTCCCAAAACCCAAAGTGCGTTGTTGGAAGCAATGGAGGAGGGCAATGTCACGGTCGATGGTATACGTTATGAATTGCCCAAACCATTTTGGGTGATTGCGACACAAAACCCGCTCTTTCAAAGTGGTACATACAGTTTACCTGAGTCACAGCTAGATCGTTTTATGATGCGATTGTCACTCGGTTATCCATCACGGATGGCGGAAAAACAATTATTACAACAAGCGTCACGCCATGATTTGATTGGAGAATTACAGTCTATTTTTCAGCAACAAGAAATTTTGCAATTACAAAGTATAGTCAATCAAATGACAGTAAATGATTTGGTCTTTGATTATATGCTTGATTTGGCTGAAGAAACCCGAAAAGGTCGACATGGATTATCTACACGAGGATTATTGGCACTGAAAAAAGCCGCACAAGCCTATGCATTGATTGAAAAGCGTCAATTTGTGATTGCAGATGATGTACAGGCGGTTTTTGTGGCGGTGGCATCGCATCGTATTGGTTTGGGTGAAACAGAAACACAGGCATTGCTGCAAAAAGTATCTGTGAAAGGCTAATGGAAATCTGACGATGTTAGGGAAAAGATTTGTCCGTTGGTTGCATCTGCGATTTCGCTATACGGGAATTCGCACGCTGAAACAAAATGAAGTCTTGGTCTTTCTGTATCAGCAAGGTTTTTTGTATTTGGTGCTGATTCTGATCACTTTTATTGCAGGGATTAACTATGGCAATAACTTGATTTTAGGTTTTTGTTTTTTAATCAGTGCGATTTTATGTATCAGTTTTTATTTAAGTTTTAAGCAATTACATGGTGTCACCTTACAAGTGATAGTCGATGAAGTGGGCAAGGTCAACGAAGCTTTTACTGTCAAAATTATTATGCAGCAACAACATGCAACTGCAAAATATTTAAATATTAAAATCACTGATTTACAACATCATATTTCTCAAAAAAATAAACAGGATGAAACAGATCCATCCAAAAAAGATGAATCCGTTCAAAGTTTTTTATTTGAAGAAAAACAACAAAGTTTTGATCTGGTTTTTATTCCCAAACAACGTGGAAAATTTGAAATTCCACCAATTCAGATTTATTCAACTTATCCACTTGGACTAGTACGGGCATGGACTTATATCTATTTGACCGAATCCTATTGGATTGCACCTGAAGCCAAAGCGTTTACACAAAATTTACAGCACTATTCCAATACAGGTGAACCTGATTTGGACGAGTTTAAAGAACTACGAAACTTTAAAACAGGCGATTCATTACAAAGCATTTCATGGAAACAGGCAGCACGAGGACAGGGGCTTTTTGTCAAGCAATTTGAAGACTTGGTGGATACACACATCATGCAAATTGAATATAGCAAAATGCCAAGCGCAGACCACGAAGAAAAACTGAGTTTGATGATGGAACTGGTGGATCAGTGCGAACACAGTCAAACGCCGTATAGTCTTATTTTACCGCATGCACAAACTGAAAATGGCGTGGGTGAACGGCATTATATTCATATCAGAACCTTATTGGCGCAGGCTTAGGAGAGTTGATCATGAATAAATCCATTCAAATTTCGATTTTATTGGTCTTAAGTTTAATTTTAATCGCACAAATGGCGTATATGCCCATACCACTAGCGATTTTATTTTTGCTGAATATTTTGGGTCTGGCATTTTATTATTACAAGTTCAATCGACACCAAGTCATTCATCTTCCTAAAATACTGTCCAAAGCACCGAAAATTTTATTTGCCTTGCTGGCAATGCTGATCATTTATGTCAATTCACGGACTTTTTTAGGTGTAGAAGCAGGCACAGCCGTTTTATCGACATTTTTATTTGCCAAGGCTTTGGAAACACAAAGCAAACGTGACTTTATCATCCTGTTTAATTTTGCCTTATTTGTCAGTGCGAGTTTATTTTTGCACACACAGGCTTTTTGGATGGCGTTATTGGTTTTATGTTGTTTAATCAGTTGCTTGGTGGGCTTATATCGGGTACAGACCGCAAATTTTATCAGCACACAGCCGATATTACAGTCGTTGAAAACAGATTCATGGCACATCCTTAAGTTTATCGGTTTGGCTTTGCCCTTTTTTATTTTATTATTCATGTTTTTTCCACGCCTACCACCCTTATGGCAAATTCCGATTCCCAATAATCAAGCCACTACAGGACTGAGTGACAGCATGTCACCGGGCGATATTGCCGAATTATCGCAATCTGGTGCCTTGGCATTTCGAATTATTGGTGATATGCAACAGTTGCCGAAACGCAGTGATTTATATTGGCGCGCTTTGGTTTTGGATCAGTATGATGGAACACGGTGGACGAGTGGTTTTATTAATAAACAAACTAAAAATGCCCAACCGCCGTCAACACAACAAAAAAGTTTTCATTATCAATATTTGGCAAATGATCCTGCGCAACAATGGATCACGGGACTGGAAAAATCTATTCCTTTGGAACCACGTTTTCAGTTGAATCAGGACGATTCCATTACCCCAAAACGCTTGTTGCAACGTACACAGCCGATTCAACTGCAATGGGTGGGTACACAGGCTACAGAGATGCAAGCGGGGCAGTTTAACGCACAAATCCTGAAAAATAGCCTAAGATATCCAAAGGCAAGTGATCCTAAAGCACAGCTTTTCGCACAGAAAATGTATCAGCAAAGCCATGCGCAACCTGAACAATATATTCAGAATGTTTTGAATTGGTATAAACAGGAAAAATTTGTTTATACGCTTGCACCCGGCAGACTCGGCAATAACCGTGTTGATGAACTTTTATTTCAATCCAGACAAGGTTTTTGTGAACATTATGCATCAAGTTTTGTCTTGTTAATGCGTTATGTCGGGATTCCTGCACGTGTAGTGACCGGTTATCAGGGCGGTGAGTTGGCGCCTGATCGACAAAGTTGGGAGGTGCGCCAACTGGACGCACATGCATGGGCAGAGGTATATGTACATGGACAATGGCAACGTATAGACCCAACAGCAATGATTGCACCAATGCGAATTGACAATGGGATGCAAAATCTCATGACGGATGACCGCAGTATTTTTAGAGATGGCAATTATTCCAATTTACGCTTGCAACATTCTTCGGTTTTGCGAACTTTACGCGTGTGGAGTGATTATGCAAGTTATCAATGGCAAAGTAAGGTCGTGGGTTATGATGCCGAGAAGCAAAATGGCTGGATGCAAAAGCTGGGGCTAACTTCAAGTTATAGTTATGGCTTGGTACTGGTTTTGGGTATTTTAGCTTTGTTATTGTTGTATTGGGGGGTGACTAAATTCCGTGCCTCTCGACAGTTGACTGCACTTGAACGGAGTATTATTCAGTTTAATCGACAATTAAATCCTGCTTTGCAAAAAGCAGAGTCTGAAACCTTTCAGCAATGGATGATGCGTCTGTCAGAACATTCAGCACAACACCACCATTTTGAGCAGTTGAATCAAATTTTCCAAAAAATGGTATATTTAGGTGAAGAAAATCAGCATGATATAAAAACTTTCAAAGCTTTGCTTAAAGAGTGTACGAATGAGTTAAAGAAGAACAATTAAAGCTTGTCAGATGACAGAAAAATGAATAATATTCTCACCACATTAGGTTTATAGCTCAGTTGGTTAGAGCGCTACGTTGACATCGTAGAGGTCACCAGTTCGAATCTGGTTAAACCTACCAAGATTTTTATTGATGTATATCAATAATATAAGGGCAAAATTGTAGTGATTTTGCCCTGTTTTTTATGTCAAATAGGTCAGCTTTGAGTAATCAAAATACTCAAAATTTGCATTAAAAACTGCTTTATATTTCGCTTTTGGGCGCCAAATTTGAAGAACGTATGTGTCTTTAAAGATTTTGGTGCCCAAATTACGGCCCCAAATATTTAGAGTTAGTAATTATGCAAAAACCTGTCAAACGTGGCAATGCCTGGCGCATCCAAGTCAAATACAAACATCTCCGTGACGCAGCAACGCGTGACTCTCCTGAAGAATGCATTCAATGGGCCCATAAACGCCTAATGGAAGTGCAACTTAAGTACGAAAAAGAGCTAGAAAATTTAAATAAACCTAAATGTACCTTAAATATATGGTATCTGATCTTAAAAAATTTGAAGCTGCTGTAAATAAAGTCACTGTTGCTTTGAATCAAAATCAGTTCGATGCCTTAGTTTCTTTAACTTATAACATCGGAACAGGTGCTTTTTCAGATTCTACATTGCTCAAAAAATTGAATAGTGGCGACTACAAAGGTGCAGCTGTTCAGTTTGATGTGTGGGTGAAAGCGGGAGGTAAACGAATGCAGGGTTTAGTAAATCGACGAGCCTTAGAACGTAAATTATTTGAAAAAGCAGTCTAATAAGACTGCTTTTTGTTATATTATTTATTGTCATCGATAATCTTTACAACAGATTTAAAAGAATCCCTATTCATATCAAATACTGCTGGCATTTTATCACTAGCATGTCTAGATGAACCACTTTCCCAAAGCACCACTCCATCAGCACCTTGCGATTTTAAGAATGAAAGAGCAGTTGTCATGCTTTGTTCAGTCATAGGGGTAATAAAAAATCTTTTATTTTGAATATCCCAATTACTTAGTGAAACAAAAGGATATATTTTTAAATCATATTGACGCGCGTATTTTTTAGCTTCTTGCATATTGAATTGCGCCTTATTTTTCCAAATATCCATATCTTTCAATGAGTAGAAGTATAAAGTTGGTGCGAGAAAATCTACTTTTTCTGCAATAGCTTTATATTGGGTATTAAGGGCAACAAAATCAGCTTTTTGATTTTCTGACATTTTTTTATTAGGAGTTCTTTGTGGTAGTACACCATAAACACCTACAGGAGCCTTGCCTCCAAATTTATGATACATATTTAATGCATCAAGAATCACAGGTAAATCAGTCTCAGGTTGGTTTGCAACACCTATTTCAATATCAAAGCAAACAGGTGTATTTGGGTCTGTTTTTGTAGCTTCAGCAATTTTCTTGATTTTTTCAGGATCAGCTTTGTTGTCTGTAAGTAAGTATATTGGGTATATTACATTCATTTTCTTCATCCCTATGGATGCTAGAATATCATCATAACCTGTAACTTCTTTGGAATACTTCATTTCCCCAGTTGGTGTCTTTAAGTAGTGCCAATTTAAAAATTGGTAAACTTCAAAAGAGTAAGAGGAAGTTGTTGTTATGCATAATAGAGAAAAAATAATTTTTTTAAGCATTTTGATGACTACTAAGTGGAGGTTTTATAAAATAATATCGCTTTAGTGTGATATTAATAATGAATAAACTGTTACCTTTTGTTTTTTGTAACAAAATAAAGGGCGCAACTTGGGCACCAATAATATTTAACTAATTGATTTTTAAGGTTGTACTGTTCTTTGACATCGTAGAGGTCACCAGTTCGAATCTGGTTAAACCTACCAAGATACAAGCCTTACGGCATAAGGGTTTTAAGTTTAAATAATAACTTAAAGCCCTTTTTTAATACCTGCGATTTATCAGCACTTTTTGCTTATTTTTCAGGTTAATTTACTCAAATTTACATCAGAGATTTCGGCGCAGGTGACAGGGCGTAAAACCCTTAGTGTATTGGTGAATACTTATTACAATCCAACAGCTTCCGAGATAGCAAAAAAGTTGAATGCTGCTTAAACTATGCCCCATTGAATGGGGCTTTTTTATGAATATAAAATTTTTAGTTTCGGTATTTATAGGGATATTTTTTAGTTGCTTGGGTTTGTCGAAATTAGCAAATTTCTACTTTGATATAAGCTCTGATTACTTAACAGCTACAGCGACTTTTTTCGCTGCATTTGTAGCTTTGTATTTATATAACGATTGGAAAGATGTACATAAAATTAACACTTTAGAGAAGTATCATCAGGAACTAAAGATAGAATTTCTGAAGTTAAATTCATCTTATTTAATTGTCTCTGAAAAAGCTAGAGAAATACATGGATCAAGTTCATCTAGAGTTGATATGATTGTTTTAGAGATAAACAAGGTTTATGGCTTAAATTTTTATAATGATGTAAAAAAAATGATAATTACTATCACAGAGTATGAAATATTTATCTCAAGATTAACTAGAGTAAGTATTGTAGAACAGCATTTAAAAAATACTAAAGTTTTTAAAAATAATCTCTTAAAGACTTTAAAAGCTCTTAATTCAATACCAGTTACAGCTAATTTAGAGACTTTGGCACCAATTTATAACAATACTTTTTTAAATGGAGTAGTACCAAAAAGTATTGCTGAGGGTAAAAAAATTGTTGATGAAGATAATCCAGTGTTTCGTTCAGAGTTTTTAAATACTCTTTAATAAAGGACAATAATCCCTTTTCTAATTCTTACATCTAGCTATGCTTGGCAGCAATATTATTCTAAACATCCTATAAAAGGAAAATGTTGTTGCAAATCATCAATATTTTTGCAGATGTAATAAAAAAGCACGACTGTATGATTAAAAACAGCCGTGCCCGAAAGATTTAGTTTGAATTGGCAATACGAATAATAGGTTTCAGTGTTATGCCGTTTTGACTGTCCAATGCCGCCTGATTCATGTCAGCAAAATCATAAAACTTCACCAATTTATCAAATGGAAATAAACCTTTCTGATAGAGTGTAACTAATTCAGGAATAAATGTTTTTGGAACACTACTGCCTTCAACAACACCTACAATAGTTTTTCCACCAAGTAAAAGATCATTGACATCAAACTGTGCCAACGTACCTAAAGGTGGTGCGCCAACAATTGCAATTTTTCCTAATATGCCAAGCGCATCTATACCTTGTTTTAAAATTTCAGTTCGACCTGTAGACTCAAGTGCAAAAGCTACACCACCTTGAGTGATTTCTTTAATGGCTTCGACTGGATCCGTTTCTTTACTGTTAATGACATGTGTTGCGCCTAATTCTTTGGCAAGTTCAAGTCGACTTTCAACAATATCAACTGCAATAATTGTGGTGGCACCACAAATTTTTGCAGCCAATAACGCGCTTAAACCGACTGCACCAGCACCGAAGGTGACAAAACTACTCGCGGGATTCACTTTAAGTGTATTCATCACTGCGCCAGCACCCGTTTGAATACCACAACCTAATGGACCCAGTAATTCTAAAGGTACATTTTTATCGACTTTAACGGCATTATTTTCTAAACTTAAAGCGTAAGTTGCAAATGAAGACTGTGCAAAAAAGTGATCATGAACCGCTTCATGATTATGTCGGCAAATGGCGTTATGTCCCTGTGGATCTGCACCACTAAAATTACGCCCAAAAAAGTCAACACAATAGGCTGGATTACCTGAATTACATTGTTTACATGAACCGCAATAACCATAACTGAGCACGACATGATCACCCACAGCCAAGTCTTTAACTGCATCACCAATCGCAGTAATAACACCTGCACCTTCATGACCTAAAACCGCAGGCAGTGGAACAGGATAATATTGATCACGAACAATCAAGTCGGTATGACACATGCCTGTCGCAACAATTTTAACCAGTACTTCATTGTTTTTCGGAGCACGAATTTTTAACTGTTCTAATTTAAAATCGGCGCCTTTACCCGCAGTAACAGCCGCTTGAATATCAATTAAATCTGTCATTGTAATATCCTTAATTTAATAAATTCCATGTTGATCGGTGAGTGAATGTTGAAAAATAATGAGCTTCAATCACGTGTTATACACTTAATACTTTCAAAAAGTATGCCATATTTTAACTATTTGATTTTTAATCATAATAGACACTTTTATTGTTTTAAAAGTGTCTTGTTTATAGACGAGTGTCCAATAAATAGACACTTTGATCATGATGATATGCTATTTTCAAGTGACATCATTTTTAAAGTATAAAGTTATGATTTTATTGTTGGTTTGTTTTTACTGAGTTGCAAGGTAGAATTTTTATGATTGGCTATTTGCAAGAATAGCGAATATTTTGTTTAAGCTAAAATTGTATTTTTGTTGAAAATTACGGCATAAATATAAAATACTAAAGGCAGTTAGGCTGATATTCTTAAAGGGATTTTTATGAATAATGTAATTGAATTAAGTGCATGGGAAAGTATTAAACATCAATTTTTTGAGTCAGGTATTCGCCCTGATTTAGATCGTCATCACATGCCAATCTTGGATTCATGGCAAAAGTCGAAAGATGCAGGTTTAACCCCTTATAATTCAGCGGTAAAAAATAAAAACTATTCAATCAATGAATTAAATGATGATGATGAACGCTTTGCTCGGATGACTCGACCTTATTTAGAAGATATTTTTAATTTATATAAACAACAAAATATTAGTGTTTTTTTGATCAATAATGCAGGACTGATCGTTCAAGAGTTACATGATGATCGTTTTGATGATTTATATCATTTTTTACAACGTGGGCGATCTGTTGCAGAGGAAAACTTCGGAACGATTGCACCTGTGTGTAGTGTTCATGCCAGTTTACCCATGACTTTAAATGGTCATCAGCACTATTTAACGGAGTTTTCTTCATTTTCATGTGCTTCAGTGCCTATTTTTAATGGTCAAGGCGATGTCTTAGGCGCGCTCGATATTACCTCAAAAACCAAAATGGCAACGGGAAATTGGTTATATCATTTGCTTTATCAGTCTTATAAATTTGAAAATGAGTACATTCGAAAAACAGAAAGCATTACCCATTTTTTATATTTTCAAAATACGCCTGATTTAATTGAAAGTGCTTATTCGGGTCTGATTGGGATGGATCAAGAAGGGCGAATTACGCATATGAATCAAGTGGCGAGTCAATTGATTGGTTGTGATGTAAAAGAAATATTAGGGCAGACCATCACAGAAGTTTTTGAAAATATTGATCATTTGATGCAAAAAACAGATGCAACACATCTATTAAAACGAAATGATCATTCTTTTTGTTATGCCAAAGTGATTCATCAAAAGAAACCAAATAAAACCACAGATCTTAAACTACAAAAATGTATTCGAGCAATTCAAGCCAATATTCCGATTTTGATTACAGGGGAAACAGGGACAGGCAAAGAATATTTAGCCCAACAAATCCATGAAAATTTCAAAAATCTGCCTTTTATTTCAATTAACTGTGGAGCGATTCCAGAAAATTTGCTTGAGGCTGAGTTATTTGGTTATGAAGGTGGTGCATTTACAGGGGCAAAGAGCAAAGGGCAAGTCGGTTTAGTTGAACTTGCAAATGGTGGTTTTTTATTTTTAGATGAATTGGGCGACTTACCGATTCATTTACAAGTCAAAATTTTAAGAGTTTTACAAGACAATACGTTTTATCGTGTCGGTGGACGGACAGCGTTAAAATCGAACTTTAAACTGATTTGTGCGACCAATCGAAATCTAAAAGAGATGGTCGAACAAGGGCTGTTTAGAAGCGATTTA
This sequence comes from Acinetobacter sichuanensis, assembly GCF_003024515.2. Lineage (GTDB taxonomy): Bacteria > Pseudomonadota > Gammaproteobacteria > Pseudomonadales > Moraxellaceae > Acinetobacter > Acinetobacter sichuanensis. The sequence goes on along the minus strand of NZ_PYIX02000006.1, from coordinate 91,244 downwards.
TATTATCGGATTCGTGGTTATGAAATCGAACTTAGTCCTTTACGTGACCGTGATGACAAGCTTTTGATTGCCAATGCGATTTTGGCTGATTTAGGACAATATCGTTATTCTGAAAAAGTGAAAGAACAAATTTTAAATTATAAATGGTCAGGAAATATTAGAGAGCTTATCAATGTATTGAAACTTTCGGCAGTTTTTTCTGATGATGAAATGATTACAGAATTGATGTTACAAGACGAAGTTAAATCGACAACGCAGACACTTACAAATATTACCAATTTGGATGATGTGACGCGCGAAACCATTAAGCGTGTTTATCAAGAGGAAAATATGAATGTGTCTAAAGTGGCGAAAAGGCTGAAAATCTCACGTTCAACTGTTTATAAATATTTAAACTAAGATTGTGAAATGGCTACAATAAAAGTGTCGTTTTATTGGACATAGAGATAGATTGATTTGACCTAAATACCGACACTTTTTTAGATTTATTTTTTATCTTTTTGAATTTTAAATATTTTATTTTTGGCATGTTAAATGCTCTATAGAAGAATCAAATTATTTTATAGAGCAATAGCTTGTTAAAGATGATTTGCACATGGTTTTGAATGGATCAATTTATAATTCGAGAGGATAAGCAAATGAGCATGTTGACAGCAGAGATTTGGGAAAATCAGTTTTTTACAGGTCAATGGACAAAAGCAGAACAAACATATCAAGCCACTGAAGTTGCGACTGGAGAAGCTTTAGGTACATTTGGTTATGCTCAACCAAAAGATATTCAAACTTCAGCAGCACAAGCAAAACAAGCTCAAGCAGCATGGTGGGCATTAAGTTATCAGGAGCGTGCTCAAGTTTTTGAAAATGCGGTGCAAATTACTCAAAACCATAAAGCTGAAATCATTGAGTGGTTAGTCAAAGAAAGTGGCTCAATCTTCATGAAAGCGAGTTTTGAAGTTGAATTATGCATTCAGGCATTAAAAAATGCAGCAGCATTACCATCAAGTGAGCAAGGTTCTATTTTACCGTCACAAAATGGCAAATTAAGCCTCGCAAAACGTGTTCCTTTGGGTGTGGTTGGGGTGATTTCACCATTTAATTTTCCACTTTATTTAGCAATTCGAGCAGTGGCACCTGCTTTGGCATTGGGAAATGCTGTTGTGCTCAAACCCGATGAGCGTACTGCGGTGTGTAGTGGTTTTGCGATAGCACGTATTTTTGAATTGGCAGGTTTACCGACTGGCTTATTACATGTGTTACCGGGTGGCGCTGAAGCAGGCGAAGCCTTGGTGAATGACACTAATATTGCCAGTATTCAGTTTACAGGGTCGACTGAAGTTGGACGAATCATTGGTGCAGGTGCGGGCAGAACGCTAAAAAAAGTTTCATTAGAGTTGGGCGGTAAGAACTCATTACTGATTTTAAATGACGCAGATATTGAACTGGCGGCGCAGAATATTGCATGGGGCGTATTCTTACACTCAGGGCAAATTTGTATGACTTCGGGTAAAGTGCTGATTCATGAGTCTATTTTTGAACAAGTCAAGAACCGTTTAATTGAAAAAGTGAAACAGTTCAAAGTTGGCAACCCGATGGATCAACAGGTCAATATCGGACCTTTAATCAATCAAAAACAATGTCAGCGTGTTGAACAACTTGTACAAAATGCCATTGCTGCTGGGGCAAAGTTAGAGGTTGGTGGGGTTGCCAATGGTGTGTTCTTTGAACCAACTGTGTTATCGCAAGTGAATCAAGATAATCCAATTTTCCAACAAGAAATTTTTGGTCCAGTTGCGGTGCTTATTCCATTTGCCTCAGATGAAGAAGCAATTGAACTGGCAAATGCAGGCGATTATGGACTGTCAGCAGGTATTATTACTTCAAATGTGAGTCACGGAATGCAAGTCGCACAGTCACTCAAAGTAGGTTTGTTACATATCAACGATCAAACTGTAAATGATGAAACGCTGAATCCATTTGGTGGTTTTGGTGCTTCGGGTAATGGTACACGTATTGGTGGTCCTGCCAATGCAGATGAATTTACCCAATGGCAATGGATGACAATTCAAGCACAAGCACCGAATTATCCTTTTTAAGCTATTTTATGTTTAGTTGTTTGTCTTGAATAAATAATGAATGGAATAATGTAGCGTTAATTATGGAAAATACTCAAGAAGTCATCACTGTAGACAGTCATCGTATGCCGTGGCAAGAACTGCCAATTCCAGAGTTGGATGCCAGTATTTTGATGAAGCCATTATTTTTAGACAACACATCTGGAATGTCGATTTCTAAATGTTGTTATAAAGCTGGGTTTATGAATAAATCACATACACATCATTGTGCACATGGGATGTATGTGCTTGACGGCATTTTAGTTACTTCTAAAGGTTCATTTGGACCAGGGAATTTTATTTGGTTTCCTGAGGGTGAAGTAATGTTTCATGGCGCACAAGAAGACAATGATGTTACTTTTTTATTTATCACAGATAAAACCTTTGATATTCACTATAAATAAATGACAGCAATTTTATTGTTTAAAATGAAATTGTGAAAAAGGTAAAGATTGATTGATTTGATCTTTACCTTTTTTATTTTATTGAAGATATATTCTCAATATTTTTACCCCATTGATGGTGTGTTATTTACGGTATTTTTCAATAAGAATAAAAAATTTAAAATAGATAAAAAAGAAATAAATTTAAGACCTTTCTAAGACTAAAGTCTTAGATCGGCTGTGAAAAATAAAGAGTAGATTCAAAAGAGTTGGCAAAATTGTCACAATAAAAATAATAATCAAAATATTCTGGTCATCTTTATGTCGTGTTAATTGGTGATATTAACAACACATTTAAATCAAAAGTCTTAGATGAAAACAAAAAAATGAGGAGTAGAGTCACTAAGGAAAGAGACAAAACCGAAATGAATTATGGCAAATAACAACAATGGAACTGCTCGTTTAATCGAAATGTGAGGTATTCATGGAAAATATTGAAAAGAAATCATCGCCCTTATCCAAACTGATTTGGGTGATTGTTGCCATTATTGGTGCGGTATCGTTTGGAATTTTAGCTGTCAGTCGAGGTGAGCATGTCAATGCTGTTTGGCTCGTACTTGCTGCAATTTGTGTATATAGCATTGCTTATCGTTTTTATAGTTTATTTATTGCCAATAAAGTTTTTGAACTCAACCCACGTAGATTAACACCTGCGCATCGTCTTGCAGATGGGTTGGACTATGTACCTACCAATAAGTATGTATTGTTTGGGCATCACTTTGCTGCGATTGCAGGTGCAGGACCTTTAGTTGGTCCTATTTTGGCAGCACAAATGGGATATCTCCCTGGCACGATTTGGTTATTGGTTGGTGTTGTGATTGCAGGTGCAGTACAAGATTTTTTAGTCTTGTTCATTTCAACACGACGAGATGGTCGATCTCTGGGCGAAATGGCAAAACAGGAACTTGGATCTTTTGCGGGTGTCATTGTGATGCTAGGTGCATTAGGTGTCATGATTATTATCTTGGCAGTTTTAGCACTTGTTGTCGTGAAAGCATTAACCAACAGCCCATGGGGTGTATTTAGTATTGCAGCAACAATACCAATTGCACTATTTATGGGAATCTACATGCGTTATCTGCGCCCAGGAAAAATTGCAGAAGTTTCTATCATTGGTTTTGTGTTAATGATGGCTGCCATTATTTTTGGTGGAGATATTGCAGCACATCCATATTGGGGACCATTATTTACTTTGACAGGCACTCAATTGACATGGGCATTGATTATTTATGGATTTATTGCGTCAGTTCTACCTGTCTGGTTGTTATTAGCACCACGTGATTATTTATCTACTTTCTTAAAAATTGGTGTGATTGCAGGTCTTGCTGTCGGTATTATGGTTGCAATGCCAATGCTTAAAATGCCTTCTGTTACGCATTTTGTTGATGGCACGGGTCCTGTATTTTCTGGTTCAATGTTCCCATTTTTATTTATTACTATTGCTTGTGGTGCAATTTCAGGCTTCCATGCGTTGGTTTCTTCAGGAACTACACCGAAACTTGTTGATAACGAAGTCAATATTCGTGTCATTGGCTATGGTGGTATGTTAATGGAGTCTTTTGTTGCCATTATGGCAATGATCTGTGCAACTGTACTTGAGCCAGGCGTATATTTTGCGATTAACGCACCCGCAGCCGTATTGGGTACAACTGTAGAAAGTGCAGCAGAAGCCGTGCGTAATTTAGGCTTTGTTGTGACACCAGAAGCTTTAACTTTACTGGCAAAAGAAGTTGGTGAAAGTACCATTCTGTCACGTACAGGTGGGGCGCCAACTTTTGCTATTGGTATGGCACATATTATTACAGAAATTTTCAATAATCGTTCAATGATGGCATTTTGGTATCACTTTGCGATTTTATTTGAAGCTTTATTTATTTTAACTGCGGTGGATGCGGGTACTCGTGCTTGTCGTTTTATGGTGCAGGATACTGTAGGTATTGTTGTACCTGCTTTAAAAAACTCACATAACTTTGTCGGAAACTTGATTGGTACGGCTGTGGCAGTTGCAGGTTGGGGCTTCTTCGTTTATCAAGGGGTGATTGATCCATTGGGTGGTATTAATAGTCTATGGCCACTATTTGGTATTGGTAACCAGATGTTAGCAGCAATGGCACTGACCTTGGGTACAGTGATTCTATTTAAAATGAAGAAAGAAAAATATGTTTGGGTCACTATTGTTCCAACCGTATTTTTGATCATTACGTGTATGACTGCGGGTTGGCAAAAAATCTTTCATGAAAATCCAAAAATTGGTTTCTTGGCACAGGCAGATCGTTTTTCCGCTGCGATTGCTAAAGGTGAGATTTTAAAACCTGCAAAAACACTTGAAGAGATGCAAACGATTGTATTGTCAAATCAAATTAATGCAGCTTTATGTGCATTCTTTATGATTGTGGCGATTGTGATGATTATTGCTGCGATTGGCGTGATTCGTCGTGCATTGGCAAGTCCTGTTCCAACTGTAAATGAAGCACCTGCTGTATATGCAGAGCCAGAAGATACAGTGGTAACATCAGCCAAACATTAAATCTAAAGAAGAGGTGAGTGAGATGAATTTGAAATTCGCCAAAAGTGGCAAAACGGTGATTTATAAAATCATTAAAATGACTGTGATGTCACAAAAAGATTTAATTTTTAATCCTAAAAATTGGTCAAGAATTGCAACTTTGTGGACACGCCTACAGCAAAGTTTTCGTTTAATGGTGGGTGTTCCAGATTATCAAAACTACTTAGAGCATATGAAGAAGCATCATCCTGATCTAGAGGCAATGGATGAAAAAACCTTTCATCGTTATTGTGTTGATGCACGTTATCCAAGTGCAGGGGGGACATTAAAAAAATGTCCTTGTTAATGGTATAAATCATTTTAAGTCATAAAAAACGGTACTTAAGTGCCGTTTTTTAGTATGTATTCAAACTGAGATATCAGCGATATTTTGATAAAAAGATAGCTGTAATAAAAAAGCACCTAAAAATAGGTGCTTTTGATCATGATCAATTAATGACGGTGTTTACGATATTTTCGGTTATATTTACGATCATCATAATGGCGGTCTTCAGATACTTTTTTACCCAAAACTGAACCACCTGCTGCACCTAACGCTGAACCAATATAACCACCTGTTGACCCACCTACATTTTTACCAACAGAGTAGCCACCAACACCACCTAAGCCACCACCAATTGCAGCAGCAGTACGATCACGTTTGTTTGTTGCTACAGCAGCACCACCTGCGCCACCTAATGCTGAACCAATCATTGCACCTGTATTACCGCCCATTTGTTTACCAATAGCAGTTCCTGCAACACTACCTAAAGCTGAGGTTGCTGCAATACGAGTTGAGTTATCAGCATGGGCACTTACTGTAAAAATTGAAGTAATTGCTAAAGCAGAACTTAATAACATCGCATTTAATTTCATGTCTTGCTCCATGTCCTGATTCGGACAGCTTTCTATATCTCTATTTGATGAGCTAAATGTAACAAAAGGCGTCATCAAAAATATGGAGAAGATTTCCCTTTATTAAGGTGTTTAGTATCTGAATGTATGCTTTCTATTAAAATTGTGCTTTAAAGCAGCAAACTTATGCCAATCATGTAGGTATTGTGAATAACTGATATTGAGTTTAAAAAACTTCAGTCAGGCGTCACACAAAAAATCTAGTGTGAAATCTAAGGAGAAACAGATATAGCGGTGTTATTTAAAAGTCATAATCGTTAAACTAGGCACAATTTTTAAAATGTCTTGCTGTCTTTATTTTAATCTATAAATGATGGTGAGCTTGAGATTGAGATTTTATTTAAATGAAAGAATCGTTACGTTTACGATTAGACCAATTGTGTGATCGACACGAAGAACTAGAAGCACTACTTGCTGATGTAGAAGTGATTTCAGATAACAAGCGCTTTCGTAATTTGTCACGTGAGCACAGTGATTTGAGCGAAATCACCGACGTTTGGAAAAAATATAAGCAAGCTGAAGAAGATATCGTGACTGCTGAAGAAATGTCTTCTGATCCAGATTTTAAAGACATGGCGATTGAAGAAATAAAAGAAAATAAAGCCTTGCTCGAAACTTTAGAAGCTGACCTCAATATTCTGATGATTCCTAAAGATCCCAATGATGCTAACTCTGCATATTTGGAAATCCGTGCAGGAACAGGCGGCGATGAAGCAGCTATTTTCTCAGGTGATTTATTTCGTATGTATTCTAAGTACGCTGAAACACAAAATTGGCGTATCGAAATATTGTCGGAAAATGAAGGTGAACATGGCGGTTATAAAGAGGTCATTTGCCTGATTAATGGTGAAGGCGTTTATGGTCGCTTAAAATTTGAAAGTGGTGCACATCGTGTGCAACGTGTTCCTGCAACAGAATCCCAAGGTCGAGTACATACTTCTGCATGTACAGTCGCAATTTTACCTGAGATTGATGTTGATACCACGGTTGAAATCAATCCATCCGAATTACGTATCGATACTTATCGTGCATCAGGTGCGGGTGGTCAGCATATTAACAAAACCGATTCTGCGGTACGTATTACACACATTCCAACAGGTACAGTGGTGGAATGTCAGGATGAACGTTCACAGCATAAAAATAAAGCCAAAGCGATGGCTTTATTAGTTTCACGTTTGGAAAATGCAAAACGTGCGGCTGCAGATGCTGCAACTTCAGAAATGCGTCGAGACTTGGTCGGTTCTGGTGACCGTTCTGAGCGTATTCGTACTTATAATTACCCACAAGGTCGTATGACCGATCATCGAATTAACCTCACTTTATATAAGTTAGATGCCGTGATGGAAGGTGATTTAACAGAGTTACTTGATAGCTTACATCGTGAATATCAAGCAGATCAGTTGGCTCTTCTTGCTCAGCAGAATGGTGGCTAATGAATATTGCACAAGCGCTTGCCTTACGTGGTGAGCCTGAAAGTTATGAGCGTCAAGAAAATGCTTGGTTGCTTGAACATATTACCAAAATTGATTCTTTTGATTTGGTCATGAAGAAAGAGCAAGAACTGACTGCTGAGCAAGAACAACAATATGTTGAGGGTTTGGCGCGTATCCAAGCAGGTGAGCCTCTAGCCTATGTTACAGGTTCACAGCCATTTTGGACTTTAGACTTAACAGTGACTAAAGATACTTTGGTGCCGCGTCCCGACACAGAAGTTTTGGTGGAAACTGTATTACATCTTGATGTACCTGTAGATGCGCGCATTGTTGACTTAGGAACAGGAACTGGGGCGATTGCTTTATCTTTAGCGAGTGAACGACCTGAGTGGTCTGTAACTGCAACAGATATTTACGAACCAACTTTAGAGGTTGCATTATCAAATGCGAAAAAACATGATTTAAATCATGTGAAATTTTATTTAGGTAATTGGTTTGAAGCGCTTAATCGTCAATATTTTGATGTGATTGTATCTAATCCGCCATACATTGATGTTAAAGATGTACATATGCGTGATTTAGCATCAGAACCTGAGCGTGCTTTGGTGGCAGCGAACCAAGGCTTAGCAGATATAGAACTCATCATTAAACAGGGCAAAAATTGGTTAACCCATCAAGGCTGGATTGCTTTAGAACATGGCTATGATCAAGCTGAGGCTGTACAAGGAATTTTCCAAAAATATGGATTTAAAGAAATCCGTACAGTCAAAGACTATGGTGGAAATGACCGTGTCACTTTAGCGCAGTGGCAAAATTAATCATGCTTAATTAAAATGTTAAAAAGGTTGCTTTAAAGCAACCTTTTTAATGCATCAAATTTCATTTTACATAGGAAAATCTTTTAAAGACTCAGCGACTTCAAGTTGAGTAAGTATATTTGTTTCTAAAGCTAAGCATAATGCAACAATTTTTGCTGTATCTGCTAAATGCTCTTTTTGCAAAGCCAGTCCATCTTGGATGGCTTGAAGATTTTCTTTTTGAATATCTAAGGCTTGTGCAAAGTTGGGTGTATCTTGATCAGCAACAAAAGACGAAATTGCCTGATGAAAATCTTGTTGTGGGGCATTTAATATGCCATCAATTAACTCATCAAGATGTTCTGTTTGGGCAGATAAAGAGTGAACAAATTTTTGTACCAGTGAATGCTCAAGCACGTCTGACATTTTATTCATGGAAGAACCTGTAACAATAAAAGCAATTTTGGAAGATAAAATAGCTAAAATGATATAGCTGAATTTGGTTGAAAAGTAACCCAATATTGTATTTTTAGCAAACAGATTCAGACGAATGAACAGCGCAAATTTATGCAAAATGACGCTATTTTTTACTCTAAATGCAAAGTGATTTTTTACACTATTGTTACTCGTTCATAGACTTATGATTGTTCACGATAAGAACCTGGACTGACTCCCGTCCATTTTTTAAAGGCACGATGAAAAGCACTTGGGTCTTGAAAATATAATTCATCACTAATTTCTTGTAAGGTTTTTTGGCTGGTGCTCAGTAGTTCAATTGCAGTATCTCGACGGATTTCATTTTTTAATTGTTGATAGCTCGTTCCCTCACTTTTTAAACGACGTTGGATTGTGGCTTCAGACATGTTGAGCTGTTGGGCTAAAATATTGAGTTCTAACCATTTTTCAGGTGACTGTTGCATGAGAGATTTACGAATAATCGAACTGAGTGCATAAGGGTTTTTAAAACGTACCAATAAGTTTTCGGGTGTCTGACGGATAAATTTATACCAAGATTGTTGATCTTGTTTGATGGGAATTTTTAAATAATTAGCATCAAATTGTAGATAGTTTTCATTACTATCATATTGAATATTTTCACAAAATCTAACCTTATAATCATGATCATCAAGAGGTGCTGCACATTTTAGTTGAATTTTATTGATGATTAAACGTTGACCACTGAGCCAGCAAATTAAACCATGAATTAACATGAAATAAGTGGCATAAGCAAACATATTTTTAGTACTTTTACGCTCATAAATCACAATATAAGCATAATTTTCTTCAATAAATAATGTACTTTGAAAGTCATCAAGGATTGCATTTAAAAACTGTAACATTTGATTGAGTGCAACTTTGACTGTTTCAGCTTGCATCAGCATTTTAGATAATAATTGAAAACTACCTCTTCGCATTCCATGACTGTCCATGCCAAAAAATTCATCATTCATCTGATTGGCAATTTCTGTCCAAAGTTGAGCAAAAGCACTGACTGAGACACGACTTTTAGGAGAATGTAGCATTTCTATTGAAATACCTGCGTTATGAAGTAGCTGGGTTAAATTTAGCTCTTTTTGTTGTGCAGTTGCTAAGGCTTCATGTACCAATGCGATAGAAATTGTTCCTTTGCTATACTGAGGCGGTTGATTATTCATGAGCAATTCCATTATTTTGTAGCACGAAACAATTGTCCAAATACATCAGCAAAGATGCACGTTTTGGAAATTGTACTCAAGCTTAACTATGTTTACTCTGCTGCTTAAGTCGAGTGCATATATTCAAAAAATGAATAGGAAAATAATATGAAAATCGAAGGAAAAGTGTTTGTTGTGACTGGTGGTGCATCAGGTTTAGGTGCAGCAACAGCAAAATTTTTAGTTGAGCGTCAAGCAAAAGTCATTATTGTGGATATGAATAGTGAGCTAGGTCAAGAAACCCAAAAACAATTGGGTGAAAATGCTAAATTTGTCCAACTTGATGTGACAGATGAGACCACAGTTGAACAGTTTTTTAATGATGTTGAACAAGAATATGGACAGCTTAATGGCTTAGTGAATTGTGCTGGTATTGGTCCTTCGGCAAAAGTTTTAGGTAAAAAAGGCATTCATGCATTAACTGATTTTCAACGTGTATTAAATATCAATGTGTCAGGCACATTTAACATGCTTCGCTTTGCAGCAAATTTAATTGCAAAATATGAGTTACAAGCAGGTGAGGAAGACCGCGGGGTGATTATCAATACCGCTTCTGTGGCTGCTTTTGATGGTCAAATTGGTCAAACTGCGTATTCAGCATCAAAAGGTGCAGTTGTGGCGATGACTTTACCTTTAGCACGTGAACTAGCACAGCATGCGATCCGTGTGATGACGATTGCACCAGGCATTATGGAAACACCAATGTTAAAAGCGCTACCACAAAATGTCCAAGATGCTTTAGGGCAAATGGTGCCATTTCCGCCACGCTTAGCAAAACCAGAAGAGTTTGCTTCATTGGTTGGGCAAATTTGTGAAAATAGTTATTTAAATGGTGAAACTATTCGTCTTGATGGTGCAATTCGTATGCAACCTAAGTAGTGCATTAAAATAAGATTTTTCTAAATTTAATCATCTATTTTTATTCATATACTTCTTTGGGTTCAATGAAGAAGTATATGAATTTCTCACTAAAAATTTAATTTACCTTTGATTCTCTTGGTTTTTTATAGACCAAGTCGGTCAGTTTTTGCCTAAAAAGTATATAGAAAGGATGCTGTGATGATTTTAAACGAAGAACAAAAAATGATTCAGGACATGATGCGTGATTATTCACAAAGCAAATTAAAACCCACAGCAGCAGAACGTGATCAAACCTCTCATTTTCCTATACAAGAGCTCAAAGAATTAGGCGCATTAGGTGCATTGGGAATGACTGTAGCGGAACAATATGGTGGTGCAGGTTTAGATTATATTTCTTTGGTTTTAGCACTTGAGGAAATTGCCGCAGGGGATGGTGCTATTTCAACTATTGTTAGTGTACAAAACTCATTACCATGCGGTATTACACAGCGTTATGGCACAGAAGAACAAAAACAGAAATATTTAACCAAACTCGCAACAGGGGAATGGCTTGGCTGTTTTTGTTTGACTGAACCGCAAGCAGGCTCAGATGCAGGGGCTTTACAATGTAAAGCTGTGCGTGATGGAGATGAATGGATAATCAACGGAACAAAGCAATTCATTACCACAGGACAACATGCACAGCTCGCAATCGTTTTTGCAGTCACAGATAAAGATGCAGGCAAACGCGGTATTTCATGCTTCCTCGTACCGACAGACACACAAGGTTATATTGTGTCTCGTATTGAAAATAAAATGGGACAACATTGCTCTGATACTGCCACTATTGTTTTTGAAAATTGTCGCATTCCTGCTGAAAATTTATTAGGCAAAGAAGGCGAAGGTTATAAAATCGCATTATCAAACTTAGAATCTGGTCGAATTGGCATTGCATCACAGTGTGTCGGTATGGCACGTGCAGCTTTAGATGCCGCAGTCGAATATGCAAATGAGCGTAAAGCTTTTGGAGTTGAATTAATGCAACATCAGGCAGTTGCTTTTCGTTTAGCGGATATGGCTACACAGATTGAAGCGGCACGACAGTTGATTTTGCATGCTGCGAGTTTAAAAGATGCAAATTTACCCTGTTTAAAAGAAGCGTCTATGGCAAAACTTTTTGCTTCAGAAATAGCAGAAAAAGTTTGCTCTGATGCCATTCAAATTCATGGTGGTTATGGTTATGTATCCGATTTTCCAGTAGAACGTATTTATCGAGATGTTCGAGTCAGCCAAATTTATGAAGGTGCTTCAGATATTCAACGTTTGGTTATTGCTCGTGAAGTGACCTGTATTTGATCCCTCATTTTAGAGAGTGCCCCAAATCCAATGATTAGGGGCAATGTTGTCTTTCAGTTAAGGCGCAGGATTAGGTTGTTGACGGTGAATATCTTCAATACCTTGTAAAATTTCATCAGATAAAATCAGATCAAAAGCTGCAATATTTTCTTTCAGTTGGTTTAAGTTTGTTGCTCCAATAATGGTACTGGTCACAAAAAATTGTTGCTTAATAAAAGCCAATGCTAATTGTGTCAGACTTAAACCATGCTTTTCAGCAAGCAATGCATATTGCTCAATTGCCCATTCACTTTCAGGGTTACTATAACGGCTAAAGCGACTAAATAAAGTAATACGGGTATCAGCAGGACGGGCACCATGACGGAACTTACCTGTTAGATATCCAAAAGCCAAAGGTGAATAAGCCAATAAGCCAATATTTTCATGCTGTGCAATTTCCGACATACCAACTTCATAAGTACGGTTGAGCAAGCTATACGGATTTTGCACACTGACAATCTTTTCCAAACCTAATTTTTCAGCTAAATGTAAAAATTTTAAGGTTCCCCAAGGGGTTTCGTTTGACAAGCCAATATGACGAATACGACCTTTTTGGACTTCTTTACTGAGTGCTTCTAATGTTTGCTCTAAAGGCGTAATGTCAATATTTTGTTGTGCTTGTTTATTGCCATAACCTAATGTGCCAAAGAAATTCGTCGCACGTTGTGGCCAATGTAACTGATATAAGTCAATATAATCTGTCTGTAAACGCTTTAAAGAGCCATCTATAGCTGATGCAATTTCACTTTCAATAAACTTCGTATGCCCATCTCGGATATGGCTGCCACCTTGTTGTGGACCTGCAATTTTTGAAGCAATAAATAGCTTATCGCGTTGTCCATTTTGTGCAATCCATTGTCCAATAATTTCTTCAGTTGCACCTTGTGTTTCAGGTTTGGGCGGTACAGGATACATTTCTGCGGTGTCCCAAAAATACAAACCTTGATCTAAAGCATAAGCGAGCTGCTCAAAAGCTTCAGCTTGGGTATTTTGTTCACCAAAGGTCATGGTACCTAAACAAATTTCAGGAACTTCAATACCTGATTGACCTAGTGGATTATATTTCATTGAGATGATCCTTAAGTATTATCGTTAAAGTATGAGTGTTACATTTCTATCTTGAATCAATTATTTTTATAGCTCAACGGAGAGTCACAAGAGTTACACATAAAAAAGCAAATCCGAAGATTTGCTTTTAAAATGAAAAATATAAATTAATTATTCATCATCATGTTCATCTTCATTATATGAAGATTCTTCTAAAGATACATCAAAAATCAGAATGGCTTTACCATCTGTTTCAATCATGCCTTGTTCTTCAAGTGTTTTTAGAACACGACCGACCATTTCACGTGAGCAACCCACAATACGACCAATTTCTTGACGTGTAATGCGGATCTGACGACCATTTGGTAAAATCATGGCTTCAGGCTGCGCTGAAAGATCAATTAAACAACGTGCAATACGACCAGAAACATCAATAAATGCCAGATCTGTTACTTTGCGCGTGGTATTTTTTAAACGTCTGACCAATTGTGCAAACACAGCATAACTTAAGTCAGGATATTGTTTGCTGATTTCATGGAAATTCTCATATGAGATTTCAGCAATTTCACAAACATCACGAGTTCTTACTTCAGCAGTACGTTGAGGATTTTGTTCAAATAACCCCATTTCCCCGAAGAAATCTCCTGGATTAAGGTAAGCAACTACAATTTCACGGTCATCGTCTTCACGTAAAATGATTGATACCGATCCCTTTAAAATTAAATACAGTGATTTTGACTCTGAACCCGCATCAACAATAGTCGTACGTTTCGGAAAACGATTGATGTGAGCACGCTTGAGTAATGCTTTGACAGATTCTGGCAGTTGCCCAGGAGACAAAGCATCTGTACTAAGTTGTGCTAAATTAGAAGACATGCTAAAAAATTCCAAATTGGATAATAACTAGATCATAAATCTAAATTGAACTCGTCACATAGAAGCGTAAGAGATGAAATTCCTTATCAACTCATTTTATGCTAGTGTACAGGTACACTGTAAATTTATAGCTTTTTTTAGGTAGTTGCAATGCAAACTAGCGTACATTGGTTAGAGAATGTTGCTTTTGAAGCAAAATCGGAAAGTGGACATCAGGTTGTTATGGATGGTTCTGCTGAATATGGCGGAGAAAACCGTGGACCACGTCCCATGGAACTGATATTAATGGGACTTGGTGGCTGTGCTTCTTTTGATATTGTGACTATATTAAAAAAATCTCGCCAAGATGTGACAGGTGTTGTATGTCAGCTCAAGGCTGATCGTGCAGATACAATCCCAGCAGTTTTTACTAAAATTCATTTACATTTTGTGGTGACTGGACGTGATGTAAAGGAAAAACAAGTAGCTAAAGCAGTTGAACTTTCTGCTGAAAAGTACTGTTCTGCAAGTAAAATGCTGTCAGATGGTGGTGTTGTGATCAGCCATGATTTTGAAATTATTGCAGCAGAATAAAATACAATAAAAAAAAAGCCAAAAACATTTTGGCTTTTTTTTGTTCGAAATTGATAGATTTTCAGTTTAATTCCGAGTGTATACATCAACATTTAATCTTAAAAAATTGATGAAAATCACTAAATTTATTTAAATTGAAAAAATATCAATTAAAATTATTACAAAATGTGTCTGATCTTCAGTTTTCCCTTAAATATGCGCAAATAGCTTAAGTTTTATTGATTTAAAAATAATTGCGGATCAACTCGAGCGTTATTCAAACTCATTCCCCAGTGTAAATGTGGACCTGTTACACGACCTGTTTTACCAACTAAGCCTAAAACCTCGCCTTGCGTTAATTTCTGTCCTTTTACAACATTAATTTTACTTAAGTGGCAAAACATACTGATCAAGCCTTGCCCATGATCAACTAAAACAGTTTGACCATTAAAGAAATAGTCACCAACCCCGACGACAACACCAGATGCTGGAGCAACCACTTTCTGTCCTACAGGTGCAGGAATGTCTAAGCCTGAATGTGGTGCGCGTTCTTCACCATTAAAGAAACGTTTGCGCCCAAAAGAGTTACTAAATTTTCCAGCAGTTGGACGTATAAAGTTTGGAAAATCAGAAAATTGTGCAGGGCTGAATGAGGTATAAATGTCATTTTGTTCTTTGGCTTCTATCGCATAACGGTCAAGTTGTTCTTGCTGCGGATTGACATAATCTTGATTTTTAACATTCAAGCGTTGTTCTGCATATTTATAAGGCTTCACTTCAATTTGAATGGGTTGAGCATTGGTTTGTAGTTCTAATGAGCCTACAGGGGTAGAAAGTGGTATACCAAAAATTGCATAACGTTGAGTATTGGGTTGCGTGATTAAAATCGGTTGATCTTTATATTTTACTTCAGAAATATTTTGTGAAAGTGGGATCACCGCGATGCCACCTGCACGGCGCGAGTCTTGTGGTAGAGCAAAAATTTGCGTGCTTGTTAGTAATCCACAAAGAATTAAGATTTTTTTGATTGAAAACATAAGCTTTTAAAATGTGATAAATTTTTATCAAGTGTAACTTTTGAAAGTGTAAACTCAAGCGTTTGATTGTTAATATGAAATAGCCTAAGTGTGTTTTAGTGACTAGGAAAGTTGTGACAAAAGCGTTGTTATAAAAGATTTTATAAAAAAGAAATGACAAAATCACATGCCTAATGAATTAAGCATGTGATGATGATTGGATAAAAAATTAAGATTTATATGGTTTTGCTCGTCTAAGTTGATGCAAGACTGAAACCAATAAATCAATTTCCTCAGTGGTGTTATAAAACGCTAGAGAAGGACGTACCGTACGTTCTACACCAAAACGGCGCAAGATTGGCTGCGCACAGTGATGCCCTGTACGAACTGCTATTCCGTATTGATTTAAAACTTTACCCACTTCTTCAGTTTCATAACCTGCTAAGGTAAATGACATGACACTGGCTTTGTTCAAAGCTGTACCAATTAATCTTAAACCTGAAACGCTTTGTAGCGCATGTTGACCATATTCAAGCAAGTCATGTTCATAACGTGCAATATTATGGATACCAATGCTTTCTACATATTCAAGTGCTGCACCCAGACCAACTGCGTCTGCAATATTTCCAGTTCCTGCCTCAAACTTATTCGGTGCAGGTTGGTAGATTACATTTTCAAAAGTCACATCTTGAATCATATTACCGCCACCTTCCCAAACAGGCATAGTGTCAAGTAATTCAGATTTGGCATAAACAGCACCAATACCTGTAGGACCAAAGACTTTATGTCCAGAGAACACAAAGAAGTCAGCATCTAAAGCAGTCACATTGGTTGGCATATGCGAAACAGATTGCGCACCATCAATCAAGACACGGACACCTGCCGCATGTGCAAGTGCAATGATTTCTTGAGTCGGTGTTACGGTACCCAAAGCATTAGAAACTTGTGTAATTGCCACCAGTTTGGTTCTTGGATTGAGTAATTTCACAAACTCATCAATGCGAATTTGACCTGTATCATCTACTGGGATAACGCGAAGTTTAGCGCCTGTTTCTTTGGTCAACTGAAACCATGGCACGATATTGGCATGATGTTCAAGATTTGAAACGATGATTTCATCTCCAGCACCAATATTTTGTTTGCCCCATGATTTTGCAATTAAGTTAATGCCTTCTGTTGTCCCTCGAACAAACACAATATTTTGTGCAGAAGGAGAGCCAATAAAACGGGCAACAACATCACGTGCATGTTCATAAGCATCACTTGCACGTGCAGCTAACTCATGTGCAGCACGGTGAATGTTCGAGTTTTCATGTTGATAAAAATATGAAATACGATCAATCACAGCTTGTGGTTTATGTGTTGTTGCAGCATTGTCTAGCCAGATCAACTGTTTGCCATTTACACGTTCTTGTAAGATTGGAAAATCACGTCGGATTTGCAAAATATCAATGGGTTGATAATTTTGTGTTGTCGTTGGGATTTGTAAATCTTGATCACGTTTAAATTGAGATTGATCTAACTGAGGCGTTGCTGTGAAGTAATAGCCCGATTCAGTTGTTACAGGTTTATCATTACGATCTTTGAGTAAACCTTGAAGTTGATGGTCATCAACAACATGATAATCATCAAAAGCAAAAGGGTTACGCAAAACATCACCAGACTGACTCGTTTGTAATGAATCAGGTTTTGGAATGTCTAAAAAGTAATAAGCTGATTGTCCTGATACATCGTTTGCAAGCGTGGGTGATGCTTGCGGTACTTCACTTGCGCCTGAAGGTAAATGAATACGATTAAATAATGCTGAAGGATCAGGATTATGCGCGCCACCAATCACAGGTGATGAAGACAAAATACGACGTTCAGGATGATCTGCAGTTGGATCAGCCAAGCGTTGAGTAGAATTAGGGTTAAGGCTACTTTGTTGCACTACAGCAGGAATGCGTCCACTCAAAGCCGCAATAGGATCCTTTGGTTGTGGTGGGTGGCTGATACTTGGTGCTGCATGCTCAGGTAAATCTAAGTTTAAACCATGTGCGTTTTGCTTTGGCAAAGCAGAGAAAAACTCTGCTGCCAATTGTGCAATAACCGATTCACTAATCGGTGCATCTGCGGTTGCAGATGCAGCATCAGTAGAAGGTAAATTACTTGTAAGTTGTTGGATAGTCATGGTATTTATCAACCTCCACATCTTCAAGTACAGCCAAAGCATCTTCTGTTAATACAGCTAAAGAGCAATATAGAGAAATGAGATAAGAGGCAATAGCATTACGATTGATGCCCATAAAACGCACAGATAAGCCAGGCGCTTGTTCACCTGCTAGACCTGGTTGGAATAGACCAACTACACCTTGACGTTTTTCACCTACACGCAGCAAGATGATTTTAGTTTTACCATCTTCTACAGGAATTTTATTTGAAGGGATCAGTGGAATACCACGCCAAGTGATGAATTGAGAACCAAAAAGACTTACAGTTGGAGGTGGAACACCACGACGCGTACATTCACGACCAAAAGCAGCAATTGCATCTGGGTGCGCTAAGAAAAAGCCAGGTTCTTTCCATACTTTACGTAGTAGATCATCCAAGTCATCTGGTGTAGGCGCACCTGTGAGTGTTGAAATACGTTGTCCATCGGCAACACTTGCTAATAAGCCATACTCAGGATTATTGATCAGTTCACTTTCTTGACGTTCTTTGATGGTTTCAATAGTTAAACGTAGTTGTTCTTTAATTTGATCATGTGGGCTGCTATATAAGTCAGAAACACGAGTATGAATATCTAAAACAGTTGAAACACCATTTAAAAAATATTCACGTGGATTAACTTCATAGTCTACAAAAGTTTGTGGCAAGGTTGCTTCATCACGTTGTGTACATGCCACTTGAATATCATCGGTATTACTAACTTTATTTACTCGGTAAATACCAGCTTCTACAGGTGTCCATTGTAATAGATGTGTCAACCATCGCGGCGTAATTGTTGATAGTTGTGGGACAGTTTTTGTTGCATTGGCAAGTTGACGAGCTGCTAGGTCATTTAATGCTTGGCGTGGTGTATCTTGGTTTTTAGCCATGGTAAATCCTGATGTATTTGTAAATGTGTTTGTTTTTTAATAAGTATGAATATGTTAGATAAAATGTCCCTGTGTTCTCCTTTGTATCAGTTTTAATTTGAATCAATCTTTTATTTTTTTCATTTTAAAGCTGTCATGCTGAATGAATAATCTAGTAGATTTACTTCACAAAATCTTCTAATTTTTTATGATTAAAAAATGAACTTTTGTGAAGTAAAATGCTAAGCTTATTCCAAAAAGTGCAAATTATTCTTGTCTCCAAGGTAGGTCATGAAAACGCCAACCATTGAAAGCACCACGATGATTATTTTCATCAAGATCGCCTTCAAAACCTTGTTCAATATTGTAAATATTTTCAAATCCTGCATTAAAAGCGACATTTGCAGCAGCAGCTGAGCGCTTTCCACTACGGCAAAGTAGCAGAATAATTTTATCCTTCCCGACTTTATTTTCGAGTTCTTTGGCAAAACGTGGATTACGATTTAATGCTGTACCTGTTGCCCAAGGAATGTGTATGGTGTCCTCAACATAACCTACAAATTTGCGTTCTTCATTTGTACGAACATCAACAATAACAGCAAGATCTGATTGAAATAATGCCCAAGCTTCGTGTGGTAAAACAGTGCCAGTAAACTCTAGATAATGATCTTCTGCGCGCTGTTTAGCTTCAGTCAAAATTTGTTTGACTTTTTGTTCATCTAATTGGATGGTATTAATTTGAGTTGCGCTAGTCATGGTTCACCTTGATCAAATTCTTAAAATGTTATTTCAGAATTTATTGAAAATATTTAGGCTCAATATAATGCTTTTTTATATTCTTAAAATGAATAAAAAATGGATTGTATATTCTTTTTTTAGAAAAGTGATTTTTAAAATTTAGCTTCATTTATATACAAATCTGCTATAGATATACGAATAATTATTATATAAAAACAGATGATTAAAATACCATTTACATAGAAGAACTGAACAATCGAGTGAAACACATTTTATTATTAAAACAATAATGAAATTAGCAAAGACATAGCAGGTAAACGCATGACCCAATGGAATATTCAAAATATCGTAATAGACTTGCAACAGGCACGTAATGAATGGCGTGCTCAGCAAAAAAATTTAAAAGTTTTTGGTGGCAGGGAGTTGCCATCGAAGGAAGAAATCAAGAAAATTCTTAATGATCTGTGTGGTATTTTATTTCCCATGCGTTTGGGACCACACGATTTAAGGCAGCAAAGTGAAAATTTTTATATTGCGCACACTTTGGAAAAGACATTGTATGCCTTGCTTGAGCAGGTCAAATTGAATTTGAGCTATGATGCAAAATATAAAAAGCAACACGAAGATCTGGTCGAAATTTCAGAAATTGCACAAAATATTGTGACTGAATTTGCACAAAAATTGCCTGAATTACGTCGTCTGCTCGATACTGATGTCATCGCTGCTTATCATGGTGACCCCGCCGCTCGCAGTGTCGATGAAGTTCTGCTTTGCTATCCTGGGATTATGGCGATTATTTATCATCGTATTGCGCATGAGTTTTATAAAAAAGATTTGTCTTTATTAGCACGTTTGATTGCTGAAATTTCACATTCCAAAACAGGGATTGATATTCATCCTGGTGCAGAAATCGATGAAGGTTTCTTTATTGATCATGGGACGGGTGTGGTGATTGGTGAAACTTGTATTATCGGTAAAAATGTCCGTATTTATCAGGCAGTTACATTGGGTGCGAAGCGTTTTGAAGTCGATGGTGAAGGGCGTTTACAAAAGGAATATGCGCGTCATCCTATCGTTGAAGATAATGTGGTGATTTATGCAGGTGCGACCATTTTAGGTCGTATTACCATTGGGCAAGGTGCTGTTATTGGTGGCAATGTCTGGATTACACAAAGTGTGCCTGCCAATAGTGCGGTATCGCAAAGTTCAGCAACCAAGTCGAAAGTTTAGTTTTCATCAAAAATTCCAATGTCAGTTGTGGCATTGGAACATCTACCGATTAAAATAAAAATTTTGAAGTATTTTTCCATATTTAGTCAAAGCAGTAGATCAATATCTGCATTACTGAAACTCAACATTATCGTTCTTCTAAAATCTCTAATTTATCCTTACGCTAAGAGATAGATACATCAAGAGCAACCTTGAATACAGTCATATATTTTTCTAAAACACTGACTTGAAAAAGAAACATTCAGGACGCATATTAATACTGAAATACATCCTGAGTATTTTAGTAAGTTTTTGAAAAATATATTAAATATTTAAAAATTTAAGTTGAAAATTCACAAAGTGTTCCCATTTATTATTCAAGTACAGAATTTGTTGTGAGGAATAACAAGAATGCGATTTGAAAAATTTACCAACCGCCTGCAGCAAGCGTTATCCGATGCCCAATCTTTAGCGATGGGTAAAGACCATACAGCGATTGAGGGTATTCATATTCTTTCGGCTTTATTGGAAGAACCTTCAAACCTCAGTTTATTGCAGCAATCAGGTGCAAATTTACCTGAACTGAAAAATAAACTGCAACAAGCCCTCAATGATGCTGCAACACTCAGCAATCCGACAGGTGATATTAACTTAAACCCTGAGGCTGTGCGTGCACTCAACTTGGCTGACAGTTTTGCACAAAAGGCAGGGGATGAATTCCTATCAACCGATTGGGTGATTTTGGCGCTCGCTGAAACAGGTGCAACCAAAACATTATTAAGTAGCGTGGGTGTGACGACTGACAAACTACGCAAAGCAATTGAAAATATTCGAGGTGGCGAACAAGTTATGGCAAATAACCATGAAGATCAACGTGATTCGTTAAATAAATACACCATTGACCTGACTGAGCGTGCGTTGTCAGGCAAATTAGACCCTGTGATTGGTCGTGATGAAGAAATTCGTCGTACCATTCAGGTCTTGTCACGCCGCACTAAAAACAACCCTGTACTCATTGGTGAACCTGGGGTGGGTAAAACGGCAATTGTCGAAGGTTTGGCACAACGTATTGTCAATGGTGAAGTACCTGAAAGCCTCAAAGGTAAACGTGTTTTATCACTGGATTTAGGGTCATTACTTGCAGGTGCAAAATACCGTGGTGAATTTGAAGAACGCCTAAAAGCCGTGCTGAAAGATTTAGCAAAATACGATGGTGAAATCATCTTATTTATTGACGAGTTACATACCCTTGTCGGCGCAGGTAAAGGCGATGGTGCAATGGATGCAGGCAATATGTTGAAACCTGCATTGGCACGTGGTGAGTTGCGTTGTGTCGGTGCAACAACCTTGGATGAATATCGCCAATTCATTGAAAAAGATGCAGCTTTAGAGCGTCGTTTCCAAAAAGTCTTGGTCGATGAACCGAGTGTGGAAGACACCATTGCGATTTTACGTGGCTTAAAAGACAAATATGCAACCCATCATGGTGTGCAAATTCTTGACTCAGCCATTATTGCTGCGGCGAAAATGTCGCATCGTTATATTACAGACCGTCAATTGCCTGACAAGGCGATTGACCTGATTGATGAAGCAGCATCTCGTATAAAAATGGAAATTGACTCAAAACCTGAGCCATTAGACCGTTTGGATCGTCGCTTAATCCAATTGAAAATGCAATTGGAAGCGGTGAAAAAAGATGCTGATTCTGTCAGTAAAGCTGAAGTTGAGCATCTGGAAAAACAAATCGCTGAAGTTCAGAAAGAATACAGCGATATGGAAGAGGTGTGGATTGCTGAAAAACGTTTGGTTGATGGTACCAATCAAGCACAGATTGAACTTGATAAAGCCCGTACAGCCTTTGAAAAAGCACAACGTGAAGGTGATTTGGCAGAAGCAAGTCGTTTACAGTATGGCGTGATTCCTGAGTTGCAAAAACGCCTGAATGAGGAAGAAGTGGCGGAAACTAATGAAGAACCGAAACTGATTCGTACCAAAGTCACTGAAAACGAAATTGCAGAGGTTGTTAGTGCTGCAACAGGTATTCCTGTGTCGAAAATGCTGCAAGGTGAACGTGAGAAATTACTGCAAATGGAGTCTTTCTTACATAACCGTGTGGTTGGACAGGATGAAGCCGTGGTTGCTGTATCCAATGCAGTACGTCGTTCACGTGCAGGATTGTCTGATCCAAACCGTCCAAGTGGTTCATTCTTGTTCCTTGGACCAACAGGGGTGGGTAAAACTGAATTGACCAAAGCATTGGGTAATTTCTTATTTGATAGTGATGATGCGATTATTCGTATCGATATGTCAGAGTTTATGGAAAAACACTCAGTCAGTCGTTTGGTTGGTGCGCCTCCGGGCTATGTGGGTTATGAAGAAGGTGGTGTGCTTACAGAAGCTGTTCGTCGTAAACCATACAGTATTGTGTTGTTTGATGAAGTTGAAAAAGCGCATCCTGATGTTTTCAATATCCTATTACAGGTATTGGATGATGGTCGCTTAACTGACTCGCAAGGTCGCTTGATTGACTTTAAAAATACTGTGATTGTGATGACCTCAAACTTAGGTTCAAGCGATGTCCGTGAATTAGGTGAAAATGCCAGCGATGAAGATGTTCGTGAAACTGTGTTGAATGCGGTATCACAACATTTCCGTCCCGAGTTTATTAACCGTATTGATGAGTTGGTGGTATTCCATTCATTGAAAAAATCACAGATTCGTGGCATTGCTGATATTCAGCTGGATCGTTTACGTGCTCGTTTAAATGAACGTGACATCGGTTTGAAAGTCGATGATCAAGCTTTTGATATTCTGATTGATGCTGGTTTTGATCCTGTTTATGGTGCGCGTCCGTTAAAACGTGCGATTCAGCAACAGATTGAAAATCCATTGGCTCAAAAAATCTTAGCAGGAGATTTTATCTTAGGTGATACGATTTTGATCGGTGCTGAAGATGGTCATCTGAGTTTTAGTAAACTAAAATTGAGTTAATTCAATCCATTGTATTAACTTTGTGTTACAAATAACAAAAAAGCCAGTCATGTATAAATGACTGGCTTTTTTGTTTTTCATTTCTAAAAATTCATCATTTTTAAAAATGTGTATGATAAAACATCTTTTGATTTTACATAGTGAATTTTCACTTGAAAAATTTATGGTTTTACTGAATATTCAAAGTACTACTTATTTATAAATTTACGCTTATTTGCAAATTTCACCTGATTCAACTTGAAATTGGTAAAGAAGCCCTTTAAAACTGAAATAGCCATATAACAAGGATTAGATATGAAGCTGTATTATTCACCAGGTGCATGTTCCCTCGCTGCCCATATTTTACTTAATGAAATTAATGTTGATTTTGACTTAGTACGTGTTGATTTAAAAACGCACACGACTGAAAAAGGGGCAGATTATTACGAAATTAATCCTAAAGGTTATGTGCCAGCCTTGGAAATCAACCCAGGCTTGATTTTGACTGAAAATGTTGCGGTCCTTCCTTTTATTGCACAACATGATGCAGGGCAAGATTTGATTCCACCTTCAGGTTTGGGGCGTGCGAAAGTTTTAGAATGGTTAGGATATTTAAACTCAGAATTACATGATGAATATGCAGTGTTTTTTAATCCAGCCGTTTCTGACGAAGAAAAACAACGTGGTTATGCAACCATTGATAAAATGTTGAAATATATTGATGATTATTTAGGTGAGTCTGAATACGATTATTTGGTGAATGACCGTTTTGGACCTGCGGATGCTTATTTATTTGTCCTGACCAATTGGTCGAATGTGATTCATCATGACTTAACACCATTTAAAAATATTGTTGCACTACGTAACTTGGTTGCTGAACGCCAATCTGTACAGATTGCAATGCGTGACGAAGGTTTAATTCCTTAATTTTCAGTGCAATACAATTTTGTTTGAAAAGCACCTTCGGGTGCTTTTTTATGTTTATTGATATCATTGTTGATTTTTAGTCAACAATATTTTGCTTAATCTTGTATTTTTCGCAACAACGTAAATCTTTATAGTGCTGTCATAGATTAAGATTTAGAGTTAAATATGAGCAATATTCTGATTATCAATGGCGCGAAAACTTTTGCACATTCCAATGGCGAATTGAACGATACTTTAACTGAGCTTGCAGTATCCGTATTGAGTGAGTTGGGATATGCGGTAAAGGTGAGTCGTGCAGACCGTGATTATGATGTAAAACAAGAAGTTCAGAAATATCTGTGGGCGGATGTAGTGATTTATCAAATGCCAGGTTGGTGGATGGGTGCGCCATGGACAGTAAAAAAATATATGGATGATGTTTTTACCGAAGGTCACGGAACTTTGTATGCTAATGATGGACGTAGCCGTTCTGATGCCTCTAAAAAGTATGGTTCAGGTGGTTTGCTGCATGACAAAAAATATATGTTGTCTTTGACCTGGAATGCCCCGATGGAAGCATTTACCGATCCTGAGCAATTTTTCCATGGCGTGGGCGTCGATGGTGTTTATTTACCCTTTCACAAAGCCAATCAGTTTTTAGGTATGCAAGCACTTGCCACTTATATTGCCAACGATGTGATTAAAGCACCCAATATTGCAGATTGTGAACAGCAATATCGTGAACATTTACATCAGGTTTTTGCAGCATTGGCAGTTGGCTCATTGAATCAGGAAGCGGCAATATGTTGATTGTGATTGCGGAAATACATACACGAGAGGGCATAGAGCATAAAAGTAAAGTGATAGATGCTTTTCGGAAAATTACACCAACGGTTTTGGCAGAGTCGGGTTGTCATGGCTATGAATTATTGCTGGATGCACAAGTAGAGGCTGATTTTCAGCATAAAAATCCCAATGTGATTACCATGCTTGAATATTGGGAAAGTATGCAGTACTTACAAACACATCTGGAAACAGCTCATATGCAGGCATATCAAGCGGAAGTTCAGGATGATGTATTGGAGGTCAAGATTCGGATTCTTGAAAAAGGTCTGATGCTTTAAGGTCAATCAGGATCAGTTTTGATGATGATTGGGGTTTGAACAGTTATTGGGATTTGAACAGTGAGTATATGGCTGATTTTATTTAATCATCTGTTTTAAGAAACCAGGACTGTCTTCAAATTGAATGTGTTCAAGTTGATCTGGTTGTATCGGGATTAATTTTTTCCATGAAATTTGAGGTTGAATCTGATCATCAAACTCATTCGCAAAAGTGGTTTTCAATTTTTGTGTTAAAAAATTTCCACTATAGCGTTTGGATTTACCATCAGTTTTATAGATGAACCAATATTCAAAACCAATTAATTTCAAGTGTTTATTACGCCACTGAAAGCGATATGTCCAACCTTCGCCGTACCAGTTGGAACAACTGTTCATGGCATTAAAACCGACATCCAATATGCCATGTTTTATTGCCAGACCTGCTCCTGAAATGGCATCGTCGATACAGTTTTCTTCATCAGGATAAGTCCATGCAGGAATTTTTTTATTCAAATACAGCATATAACTTTGATTATTTTTTAATAAAATAAGTAGTTTTCGATCCTGTATTTGGGTATTTTCTGGCTGAATCAACAGTGCGACATCACTTTGACCATCAGCATTTAAATCACCATTTGCTTTAGAAATAATTTCCCATTGAGCTGGAATAAATTTTTGTAAGTCCACAGGCGTGGCGTAGCTTATATGAATGGATAAATAACTGAGTAAAAACAAAGGGCTGATTATTTTTATCATGGTATGACCTTATTTTTCTAATGATTCATTATAACTAAAAAAGGATTCCGAGGAATCCTTTTTCAATATTAAGTCATAAAAGGCTTAGTACTGATTATTTAAAGAAATAACCCGTTTCAGGTGAGCTTGCATTTGCCATGCGCTTCCGCGGCATACGACCTGCCAAATATGCTTCACGACCTGCTTCAACCGCTTTTTTCATTGCTGATGCCATCAAAATTGGATTTTGCGCCGCCGCAATTGCAGTATTCATCAACACGCCATCACAACCCAGTTCCATGGCAATCGCTGCATCACTGGCAGTACCGACACCTGCATCAACCAAAACTGGCACTTTGGCATTTTCTTTAATAATGGAAATGGTGTGTGGATTTAAAATGCCCAAGCCTGAACCAATCAGACTGCCTAAAGGCATAATGGCAACACAGCCCATGCTTTCAAGTTCTTGCGCCACAATCGGATCATCAGAAGTATAGACCATGACTTCAAAACCATCTTCAACCAATGTGCGGGCAGCTTCAAGTGTTGCCGTCACATTTGGATAAAGGGTTTTTTCATCGCCCAAAACTTCAAGTTTAACCAGGTTGTGACCATCGAGCAGTTCACGTGCAAGCATACAGGTACGCACAGCACTGTTGGCATCGAAGCAACCTGCGGTATTGGGTAAAAGGGTATATTTTTCAGGGGGAATCACTGAAAGCAAATTGGGTTGATCAGGATTTTGCCCAATATTGACACGGCGGATTGCAACCGTGACAATTTCAGCACCACTGGCTTGAATCGCCAGATCAGTTTCCTGCATGTCCTTATATTTGCCTGTTCCGACCAATAAACGTGATTGAAAGCGACGTGAGCCAATAAGTAAAGGACTGTCTGAATGATTTAAATTTTGCATGGGATGATTCAATCTCTCTATACCCATCAGCCGCCACCAACCGCATGAATAATTTCAATACGATCCTGTGCTGCAATGGGGGTTTGCTCAAGTTTACTTTTGGAAATGATCATTTCGTTCATTTCAACGGCAAAACGTTTGCCTTCAAGGGATAATTCCTGAATGAGTTGCAAGAGGTTTTGACAAGTCGTATCTTGAGGCTCGCCATTTAAGAAAATTTGCATAAAAAATCCATTCCTTTCAAGCAAAACATAAATTTAAACGCTTTATTTTGCGTACTTTAGTGCATTCCATGCCAACAGCAACCAGCCTGCAATCATGAGTGCACCACCAATGGGGGTAATCGCACCGAGACCTCGGGGTAAACCCAATGCCATGATATAAAGTGAACCGCAGAAAAATAAAATACCGACCTGAAGCAGTAGAAAACTGGTTTTAATCGGAAGCTGCGGAATCACTTTGCTTAAGATACCTAGAGCCAGTAAACCCAAGGCATGGTAGAAAAAATAATCTGTTGCTGTTTGCCACCATGTTAATTGTTCAGGTGAGGCAATTTTTTTTAAACCATGCGCGCCAAAAGCACCCAAGATCACGGCAAAAGCAAGATTCAGTGCTGAAATTGCGATCCACATCAGTCAGTCATCTGTATAAATTTGCGCATCACCTTAGCACAATTTTAAGTTGAGGTTAAGGCGGAAAAACACTGTAAAAGTTAATACTTAAATAAAAAATAAAAGGGCAGATCGCCCTTTTATGAAGATAGAAATAAAGTTTTTAGTTGGATGACATCGCCACTTTGATTTTATCCATCGCATTTTTTTCCAATTGACGGATACGCTCCGCAGAAACGTTATATTCAGCAGCCAACTCATGCAATGTGGATTTATCATCATCCAGCCAACGACGCTGTAAAATATTACGAGAGCGATCATCGAGCTGTTCCATGGCATCGTGCAGGGCAGAAGTACTTTGTGCTTCATAATCTTCCTCTTCAACCAGTCGTGCAGGGTCATAACGGTTATCTTCGAGATAAAGCGCAGGTGCAACATGGGTTGAACCTTCATCGTCATCATCGCCTTGTGCCTCAAAAGCAGCATCATATGCGGTTAAACGACCTTCCATTTCAAGGACTTGTTCGGCAGTTACATTTAAGTCATTGGCAATGGACTGAGCTTCTTCAAGTGTTAATTTTTTACTTGATTTCTTCAAACTACGTAAATTAAAGAATAATTTACGTTGGGCTTTGGTGGTTGCAATTTTCACAATACGCCAGTTACGAATGACATATTCGTGAATTTCAGCTTTGATCCAATGCACCGCAAATGAAACTAAACGCACACCCATGTTGGGGTCAAAACGTTTAACAGCTTTCATTAAACCAAGGTTACCTTCTTGGATTAAATCACCTTGAGGTAAGCCATAACCTGCATAACTACGTGCGATATGAACAACAAAACGTAAGTGAGACATCACTAACATTTTTGCCGCATCTAAATCTTGATCATAGAAATAACGATCAGCCAACTCTTTTTCTTGTTCGGCTGTCAAAATAGGGATTTGGTTCACAGTGCTGATATAAGCACCCAGATTAACACCTGGCGCAGATAAGGACAGGGGCATCAATTGATTGCTGCTGTCACTCATGAGTTCTCCTTATAGGATAATAGTGGTAATACCATAGCTTCATCTTAATTGTATTGGCATTCATAATTAAGGAAAATTGGGTATAGAAATGTAAACTTTTATTCAATTATACAAGCATTAACATAAAATACTGAATCTTTGTTAATTTAAAATTGAAACACTTAAGATTTTATTAAAAAATGTAGCTCATGATCTGAAATTTGTGTGAATTGGCAAATGAGTTGATGAAGTTCACAATAACGCAAAATGTCAATTTCACTATGTGGATCTGAAGCTTTTAGCAAAATATTTTGCGGCGTTGGTAACTTTTTCAATTGCTTTTTTAAAAGTAAAAGTGGCAGAGGGCAAGGTTTGCCTATGGCATCAATGGTGATGTAATCAGGAGTTAAACTTTCAGTCATTTTATGAGCAATAACATTTATCTATCAAACAATGTTTAGTCTAACAAAGAAAATAACTCAGCCCAATCTTTTTGCGTTAAAGACTTTGTGAAAAAGCATTTCAGCTAAAAGTTAGAGAAAATATTGATGAAATGAAAATATTTATCTCATAATTATCTAAAAAAATTCTATTAATTGTGATTCACCCATGTTAAGCTCCTTGCGTGTTTTAGGAATGGTGCAGTAACAACTGCTCATTTATCTGAATTACAAGTGGATGTAACCGGGATTTTGTTAATAGTCTTACAGAATGATTACAAGCTTTGAAATAAAAAATATTTTAAACTTTGTTTGCTCTGCTGTTTGCAACACCGGGTGGTCCTTTTTTCTAAATAACTGAGGATTAACTTATGACAGCTCGTGAACAAGGCGTTGTTAAATGGTTCAATGATACTAAAGGTTTTGGCTTTATTCAACGCGCTGGCGGTGACGATGTATTCGTTCACTTCCGTGCTATTCAAGGCGACGGACACCGTTCACTTCGTGACGGTCAACGCGTAGAATTCAGCGTTGTTCAAGGTCAAAAAGGTTTTCAAGCTGAAGAAGTTCAGCCTTTAGACTAATTCTTAAGTTTGTAAAAGCTTAAGTGACGCTCCAATTTTAATGAATTGGGGCGTTTTTGTTTTTTAGCTGTGTTTGTTTATAATACCTCATATTTTTATATTTTACCGTTAGAGCACGTATATATGTCATCAGGTTTCGAAACCCTAAATTTACATCCGCAACTTAAGCAAGCGATTGATGCTCTAGGGTTTAAAGAAATGACCCCCATTCAGCAGAAAGTATTGAAATATACGTTGGCTGGGCATGATGCGATTGGTCGCGCTCAAACAGGAACAGGTAAAACTGCGGCTTTTTTAGTCAGTATTATTAATGATTTATTGCAAAATCCTGTGAAAGGTCAACGTTTTCGTGGTGAGCCACGTGCTTTAATTTTAGCGCCAACACGTGAATTAGCCATTCAAATTGAAAGTGATGCACGCGAGTTAACTAAGTTTTCAGATTTAAATGTTTTAACTTTAGTAGGTGGTGTTGACTTTGATAAACAAAAAAAGCAATTAGATAAAAATTTTGTTGATATTTTAGTGGCTACTCCCGGTCGTTTAATTGATTTTACTGAGCAAAAAGAAGTTTGGTTAGATCAAATTGAGTTTTTAGTGATTGATGAAGCCGACCGTTTATTGGATATGGGCTTTATTCCATCGGTAAAACGGATTGTGCGTTATTCACCACGTAAAGAACAGCGTCAAACGCTCATGTTCTCTGCAACATTCAGCTATGACGTTTTAAACCTTGCTCAACAATGGTTGTTTAATCCTGTAACTGTTGAAATTGAACCTGAAAAGAAAACCAATCAGGATGTTGAGCAACGTATTTATGTTGTTGAAAAGAAAGATAAGTATCGTTTGTTGCGAGAAATATTGTCTGATGAGCCGATTGAAAAAGTCATGATTTTTGCAAATCGACGAGATCAAGTTCGAAAGCTTTACGATCATTTAAAATCAGATGGTTATAAAGTCGTGATGCTTTCAGGTGAAATCGCGCAAGATAAGCGTTTGAAAATGTTAGATCAATTTAAAAATGGTCAGCACAATATCATGATTGCTACAGATGTTGCAGGGCGTGGTATTCATGTAGATGGCGTTTCTCATGTGGTGAATTTTACGCTTCCTGAGCAGTCAGATGATTATGTGCATCGTATTGGTCGTACAGGTCGCGCAGGTACTCAAGGTGTAAGTATTAGCTTTTTATCTGAAGATGATGCTTTTTATTTACCAGAAATTGAAAAAGCGATTGGACAAAAATTGCCTTTAACACGCTTGGATGGTTATTGCTAAGCTGTTTTTAAAGCGCTAAAAATAAAAGAACCTCTCGATTTTGAGAGGTTTTTTTATAGGAATTAAGCATTCGCCTGACAAGTAAAAGTCAATGTTGTTTGATAATCTGTATCTTTTTCAATACCACCTTTACCAATTACTGAACCTAATACACCTGCCGCAGCCGTAATCATTTTCCCTGTTTGTTCGTCAAATACACCTTTTAGCGCGCCATTAAATTCAACTTTTTCATCTATAACAATAGGTGTCGCCTTTTTACCACAAGCATTATTTGCTGCGCCGA
Organism: Acinetobacter sichuanensis; assembly: GCF_003024515.2. Lineage (GTDB taxonomy): Bacteria > Pseudomonadota > Gammaproteobacteria > Pseudomonadales > Moraxellaceae > Acinetobacter > Acinetobacter sichuanensis. The sequence continues at coordinate 59,742 of NZ_PYIX02000006.1, read as the reverse complement.
TCGCATTATTTTTGGAAATGATCTGACTTTTGCCTAAACCAGTCACTTCATATTGGTTGTTTGGTTTTTGAATCGCTTGAGTTTGAGTCGGATTGGAGCTACAAGCCGTAAATAAGAAAGCACTAGACAGCATAGATGCGATAATAAGCGTTTTTTTCATAGGTTCGCTCTAAATAATAAAAGATTCTGATATTGCAGCACAGGAATAGAGATAAAAATGCCAAAATATGTATTAAATATGATGTTTTATATGGCAGTCCTGTGAAATAGTCAGAATTGTGTTGAGTAAATTCAGCAAATATCACGCTTTTTTAAAAGTTTATGCTAATCTTGATTCAAAAGGTTTTTATAGAACATGGTCAATGGCAGATTCAAATCTTCAAATTGTGCAGCAAAATATTCATCAACGTCAGTCTGTTGGGCATTTAATTGAGCCTGCACCCAATGCAGAACAATTAGAACTCGCATTTCAAGCTGCTTTAACTGCGCCTGACCATCATCGTTTAAAGCCAACTCATTTTATTGTTGTATCTGCCGATCAGCGTGCAGCTTTTGGTGAGTTATTGGCGGAGGCAGTTCAAAATTTAGGAGAAATGGATCCTATTCAAGTTGAACGTGTAAAAACCCATCCTTTTAGAGCGCCACTTTTAGTTTTGGCGGTGACACGTTTTGTCGAGCATCCTAAGGTTCCTACATTTGAACAAACATTAAGTTCAGGTGCTGCTATTCAAAACTTTTTACTTTCGTTACAAGCGCAAGGCTTTGCAAGTATGTGGCGTAGTGGTGCAGTTGTTGAGTCAAAATTATTAAAACAAAAGTTAGGGCTGCAACCTGACGATCTTATTTCAGGGATTATTTATATTGGAACTGCGGCAAAAGCGATCGCTCCACGTGCTGAAAAAAGTACGGAAGCTCATGTTTCAGTTTGGCAAGCATTTTAAAATTTAAATAAGAATGAACCCTTAATATCAACATCATTTATGTTTTAGGATAACAATAATGTCAGAGTTAAAATTTTCAGATTTGGTTGAGCCTGTAGTATTAAATCAAAAAACTGCGTTAAGAGTCACTGTGTTAGGGGGCGGTAGTTTTGGTACAGCAATGGCAAATACAGCAGCACGAAATGGTTGTGATACCATGATTTGGATTCGTGATGAAGCTGTTGCTGAGGAAATGAATGCTACACATTTAAATAAACGTTATTTGCCTGATTATCCTTTAGAGCTTGGCTTAAAAGCAGAGTCAGATTTAGAAAAAGCTGTTCGTGATCGTGATATTATTTTAGTGGCAATCCCAAGCCATTCATTTCGTGATGTCTTAAAGAAAATTAAGCCTTTTATCAGTGCTCAGGCGGTTGTGTCATTAACCAAAGGGATTGAGGCGAAAAGCTTTAATTTTATGAGCGATATTATTCGTGATGAGTTGCCAGAAGTACCTTATGGTGTTTTATCGGGTCCTAATCTTGCAAAAGAAATCATGGCAGGTCAGCCTGCGGGTACAGTGATTGCAAGTGACTCTGAACTTGTACGTTATGCCGTACAACAAGCCTTACATAGTGCTTTATTTCGTGTGTTTGGTAGTGATGATGTGCATGGGGTAGAACTTGGGGGGGCATTAAAAAATATTTATGCTGTCGCAATGGGAATGGCGGCTGCATATCAAGTAGGCGAAAATACCAAAAGTATGATTTTGACACGTGCTTTAGCAGAAATGAGTCGTTTTGCGGTGAAGCTAGGTGCAAACCCTTTAACTTTTCTTGGTTTATCTGGTGTTGGTGATTTATTTGCCACTTGTAATAGTCCTTTGAGTCGTAATTATCAAGTGGGTTTTGCATTGGGTTCCGGTAAATCCTTAGAGCAGGCGACCAAAGAACTTGGGCAGACGGCTGAAGGTATTAATACCATCGTTCAAGTCAATACTCGTTCAAAAGAGCTAGATGTCTATATGCCAATTACAGCGGCATTGCATGAAGTGATCTTTGAGGGTGCGCCTCCTTTAAATATTGCGGTATCATTAATGAAAAATGGACATCGTAGTGATGTAGAGTTTGTTTTACCCCATCATGAAGTCTAAATTTTTGTCAAACTGAGATAGTGTTGTCATAAAGAATCGGTATAATTCAAAACAAATCAATAAGGAAATTTTATGCAACTGACTTTAGTTCGTCATGGTGAGGCAGTTCCTGCTGTCAATGGAAATGACCATAAGCGCCCATTAACAGCACGTGGTCATGAGCAGGCAGAACAAACAGCACAGTATTTAAAAGATTTGGATAAACCAGATGTGTTTATTGTGAGTCCATTATTACGTGCTCAAGAAACATTAGCGCATCTACAACACTATTTTTCAGATGTCAGTGTGTTGATTTGCGATAAAATTAAACCTGATGACGATACAAAAGATGCAATAGATTGGTTGTCACAATTGCCATTTGAAAATATTATTGTGGTTTGTCACATGAATGTTGTTGCACATATTGCTGAACAATTAACAGGTGAGAATTTTCATCCTTTTGCGCTTGCAGAAGCTCGTATTTATGAGCAAAGTGTGATTGCTCAAGGTTTATCGACACAACAAAAAGCCTTTATTCCAACAGCGTAAAAGCATTTTAGAACAAATAACACGGCAGAACAAAATTAATGTTGTATTTATGGATGCCAGAAGCCGATGGGGTTTGGCAGTGGTCTCAGGGTGATGCATGGCATAGTGCTGTAAGTCTTGAGCAATTGATTCAAGAGTTGAAACTTCATCAAGGTGCAGAAGCCGTTGTTTATTTTCCAAGTCGTGAAGTGCAAATTTTGCAACAAAGCTTGACGAAAGAACAATATAAAAAACTGGGTCCAGATGGACTAAAATACTTACTTGAAGAATATGTCATTTTACCTATTGATCAGATGAAAGTATTTTCACACTTTCAAGCTCCAGATCAGGTAACAATTTTAGGTATACATCAATATGCTGTAACCACGATGCAGCATTCATTGTCTTTATTGCCTGTAAAAGTGGTTTCTTTATTACCCGATTTTCTTATTTTGCCTGTGCCTGAGGCGAAACAAACCGTGCTTGCTAGTTTGAATGGGCATTTGTTGGTTCGTGAAAATGAGTGGATGGGAAATTCTGTTGATGATTTAGCTTTATATCTTGAGTTTTCTGAAAAAGAGCGACGATATAAATATGCTCAATTAACTGCTGAACAACTAGATAGTCTTTTTGCTATAACGACAACTGAATATCTTGAGCAGTTTAATTATCAATTCTTAGCAGCGAAAAAATTAAAAAATCATCCCTTTAATGTGCTGCCTAAAGCCAAAGAGCAAAGTGGTTCGGTTTCTGGGTATTGGAAAGCTTGTGCAGTATTATGTTTGGCTTTAATTTTAGTACAGTTAAGTTTTGATGCGTTACGTTGGGTGAAACTACGAAAAGTTGCAGATCAAACAGCATTGATTGCGATTGATCAATACAAATCTTGGTTTGGTACAAATAGTCGAGTAACTGAGCAAAATATTAAAAGCCAATTTGAAAGTAACTTGCGTTTGAGCCAAAGTGCGAATACACAAGCATTGCAACTTTTGAGTCGAGTCGGACCTATTTTAATGCAGCATCAAATTGTGGCAAATAAAGTCAATTATGATAATACGATTTTGAATATGGATTTGATTGCGACGAGTTCAGATAAATTACAGACGCTAGTACAACAGCTTAATCAGCAAGGTTTTAAAGCAGAACTTGGAACGATACAGACACAAGGTGCTTCTGTTTTAGGACTGGTGAAAATACAATAATGAAAGCAATAGACAATATTCAACATCGCTTTGATGCTTGGGCAGAAAAAATTACAGATCAGCTTGATAAAATGTCAATGCGTGAACGAGTAATGGTTATTTTTACCACGATTTTTGTGGTGGTTGCTATCGTGGGTTCAGCATTATGGTCAACTCATAAAGCAGCAGAAAATCAACAAAAGCGGCTGAATGAACTTAAAGATCTTGTTGTGTGGATGCAGAGTAATGTCGTGACAATGAAACCTGCTGATGATTTATCTTTGACCGTGCCTGATAAAATTCAACGTGTGGCACAACAACAAGGTTTATCAATTGCAAGTCAACAAGTGGGTGAGCAGTTTCAAATTGTTGGGCAACATGAAAATTATGCTGTATTGGCAAACTTTTTAACACAAATTGCACAAATGGGTGTAAGTATTGAAAAAATGGAACTCATAAAAGTCGATTCACAGATTAAATTAACAGCGACAGTGCATTAAGCGGTGAAAATAAAGCAGTAGTAAGCATAGCCTTTTTGCCATACTGTGCCTATAATACGGCAACTTAAAAAGCAGTAGACTTTTCTAGCTATGATGTATTCACTTGCTCGCCCATTGTTGTTTTCTTTAGCACCGGAGCGTGCACATGAACTGACATTATCGCTGTTAAAATCAGCGCATAAAGTCGGAGCAATGCGTCAAAAGATTGCGCCTAAACCTGTTACATGCATGGGAATTCAATTTCCTAACCCCGTTGGTTTAGCGGCAGGTTTAGATAAAAATGGTGCGTATATTGATGCCTTAGCTGCGCTCGGCTTTGGTTTTATTGAAATTGGTACAATTACGCCTAAGCCTCAAGCAGGTAATCCAAAACCTCGTTTATTCCGTATTCCAGAAGCAAAAGCCATTATTAACCGTATGGGATTTAATAATGATGGCGTTGATCAGCTCGTTGAAAATGTAAAAGCTGCAAAATTTAAAGGTGTTTTAGGGATTAATATCGGTAAAAATGCCACAACACCTGTTGAAGATGCGGTTTCAGATTATTTGATTTGCCTTGAAAAAGTATATGCTTATGCATCATACATTACGGTAAATATTTCATCACCTAACACTCAAAATTTGCGCTCATTGCAAAGTGGGCATGCCTTAACTGAATTACTTGAAACTTTAAAGAAACGTCAACTTGAACTTGCTGAAGAATATCAGCATTATGTACCTTTAGTATTAAAAGTTGCACCAGATTTAGAGCAAAGTGATATTCAGTTTATTGCTTCACAGTTATTAGAATTTAAAATTGATGGCTTGATTGTGACCAATACGACCTTGTCACGTGAAGGTGTTGAAGGCTTAGCTTTTGGTGATGAAGCAGGTGGTTTATCTGGTGCCCCAGTTTTTGAAAAAAGTACAGCATGTTTGGCGGCTTTTTCAAAATTATTAAAAGATGAAATTCCACTGATTGGTGTGGGTGGGATCTTATCTGGTGATCAAGCAGTAGCAAAGCAACAAGCAGGTGCAAGTTTAGTACAAATTTATAGTGGTATGATTTACACAGGTCCGACTTTAATTAAGGACTGTGTTGACGCTATGATCTAAAATGAACACCATAGATATTGTTATACTTATACTACTGCTCATTGGAGGGCTAAACGGTTTGCGAAAAGGATTTGTAAATGCCTTTGCGAACTTAGTGGGTTGGGTTTTTGCACTGATTATTGCAGCAAAATATTCAGCTATTTTCGCTCCCTCCATGGCGATATTAAGTCAAGATCCTGTGGTGCAAAAAATTGCTGCCTTTGCTTTTGTTGTATTAATTATTGTTGTTCTTACATGGATTGTAACAGCGCTACTCAACCGAATTTTAAAGACTTTTAAGCTTGGACCGCTCAATCGTTTAGCAGGTGGGACACTGGGCAGCTTGAAAGGTTTGTTCATCGTCCTCATAACTATGCAAGGCGTGGGACCATGGGTGGAAATTTCACCCCTATGGAAACAATCCAAAATGATTCAATTTCTTTTGCCTTATGCACCTTTAGCAACAGAGCTTTCTAAAGAAGCAGCAAATGAAGCACTTAGCCATATTCATTCTGAGGCACATTCTGATGATGCTTCAAAAACTGAGTCTAAGAATGGATCTTCAGCACAAGAAGATCGTTCAGCACACTCAACTAAGAACCCATTTTATTAATCCTAGCTGGTCTGCGAGGTAGCTATGTGTGGAGTCGTTGGTATAGCCGGTAAATCACCTGTTAACCAAATGTTATTTGATGCGTTAACGATGTTACAACATCGGGGACAGGATGCAGCTGGGATTGTAACTTGTCATAACGGTCGATTATTTTTAAGAAAAGATAACGGTATGGTACGCGATGTTTTCCATACTCGTCACATGCGTGCGTTGTTAGGTAATTACGGGATTGGTCATGTCCGTTACCCAACTGCTGGTTCTTCAAGCAGTGCAGAAGCACAACCATTTTATGTAAACTCACCTTATGGTATTACGCTTGCACACAATGGTAACTTAACCAATGCTGCTGATATTCATGATGATTTATTCAAAACTGACTTACGTCATATGAATACTGATTCAGATTCAGAGGTATTGTTAAACGTTTTTGCACACGAATTGCAAAAATGTGGCACTTTAGAGCCAAAAGCGGAAGATATTTTCCATACTGTTAAACGTGTCCATGAGCGTTGTAAAGGTGCTTATGGTGTTGTCGCGATGATCACAGGGCATGGTATTGTTGGTTTCCGTGATCCAAATGGTATTCGTCCATTAATTTACGGTTCACGTTTAACTGAAAATGGCGAAAAAGAATATATTATTGCTTCTGAATCTGTTGCGATTACTGCGCTCGGCTTTAAAGTTGAGCGTGATATTGCACCAGGCGAAGCAGTTTTTATCAATTCGCAAGGTGAATTTTTCTCACAACAATGTGCTGAAGATTCTCGCTATCGCCCATGTATTTTTGAATATGTTTATTTTGCACGTCCAGATGCGATCATTGATGGCATTTCTGTGTATAAAGCACGTTTAAAAATGGGTGAAACCTTAGCGAAGAAAATTTTGCGTGATTGGGGTGAGGAGCACGATATTGATGTGGTGATCCCAATTCCAGATACTAGTCGTACGTCTGCGCTTGAATTGGCAAATGCTTTAGGTGTGAAATTCCGTGAAGGTTTTATGAAAAACCGTTATATCGGTCGTACCTTCATTATGCCAGGTCAACAGCAACGCAAAAAGTCTGTTCGTCAAAAATTAAACCCTGTAGAGCTTGAATTTAAAGGCAAAAACGTTTTGCTGGTTGATGATTCTATTGTGCGTGGTACAACGTGTAATGAAATTATTCAAATGGCACGTGATGCAGGTGCAAGTAAGGTTTATTTTGCTTCAGCAGCACCGATGGTGAAATATCCAAATGTGTATGGTATTGATATGCCTGCTAAAGCTGAATTGATTGCATCACATCGTACTGTTGAGGAAATTCAAGAAATCATTGGTGCTGACCGTTTGATTTTCCAAGATTTGGATGATCTTAAAGCAGCAGTAAAAACCCATAAAGTTCCTGAAGTTCAAGAGTTTGATTGTTCAGTATTTGATGGTATTTATGTGACAGGTGATATTGATGAGCAATATCTGACTGACTTAGAAAATAGCCGTAGTGATATGGCGAAAAAGCAAAAAGATGGTTATATCGATGTTAATATCGATGCAGCATCTGTTGATCTAAGTGGAATTAAAGAAGGGGCTTAATGCTGAATCTAGCGTTAAACTTTTAAAAAGCGGGTAATTCCCGCTTTTTTACTTTATGATGTTTGAGCAATCAGCTTAGTGTGATGCTTATTGAGATCCATAGCCTAACAATGTAATGAGGATGTTTACATTGAAAGATGTCAGTCATTATTTAATAAAAAACAAAAATATACTGTGGTCTGCCAGTATTTGTTCAGTTGCTGTACTGATTACAATTTTTATTTTAAATACTGTACTCGGTTTATTGGTTCATTATATTAACCCTTTAGAGTCTATTTTTTGGCATACATTTAGTCCATTGTGTGTTGGGGCTTTATTGGTTGTTATTTTAGGGTCAATTATTTATGAATTTTATGTGTTTCGAGAAGGTGGACATTCTCTTGCTAAACAATTAAAAGCACGCCGTTTAAGTTTGATTGAAAGTACGCCTGAAGAAAATGTGGCGTTAAAAATTACAGAAAAATTAGCACAAAATTTTGATATTGATTTGCCCAGTATTTATGTCTTACCTGATGAGGTGGGAGTCAATGCTTTAACAGCAGGTTTGCATCCACGAGATACGGTGATTATTTTAACGTGGGGAGCTTTACAAAACTTAGATGAGCTAGAGCTTTATGGCTTGTTAGGGCATGAATTTAATCAAATTTTATCGGGTGAAGCGAAGGAAAATACCCGTTTGAAAATTTTGTATAGTGGTTTAACTTCTTTTAGTCAATTAGGAAGTAAAATTGCGAAGCAAGGGTTTAGTGTTTACGAAAAAGGACGACGTCATAAATTTGAGACCAGTTTCGTTGCGATTGGCGGTGTGATTTGGCTGATTGGCAGTATGGGGATTTTAATTTCTCGTTTAATTAAATATTTTACGCTGGGCGGACGTACTTTTTATAATGATTATAAAGCAAAACGTTTGATGTTAAATAATGCCAATATACAAACTTTATTGCGGATTTATGTGCATCATGCGGGTTCTCAGATTCATAGTGAATATTCTGAGTCCATTGCTCATATGTGTTTTGCTAACTCATTAAGCCCACAAAGTTGGTTGAATATTCATCCAAGTATTGAAGATCGTATTTATGAGTTAAATCCAACATTATTGCAAGATTTACAAATAGAAAATTTAAAAAAATTACGCAGTCAACCTCTTTTTGTATTAATGCGCCCTTTAGAGGAGTTGAGCGCAGAAAGTTATACACCGTGGATTTCGCCGCAACCTTTACCTTTGATGCGTTTATCACCGATTAGTTTTGCATTAAACGACGCAATCAAGCCACTAAATTCAGAAGTTAGGCGACAAATGCAACGTCCTGATTTATTACAGCGAGCGATGCAAACTTCGACAGGGTCTCGTGAGGTCATGGTTGCGATTCTCATGATTCGCCAATATCGAGAGTTTATTCCTTCAACGGCAGAGGTGAGTCGCGCGATTGTAGATTCATTATTGAACTTAGATGGTCGTGTTCATATTCAAATTTTTCACGATGCTTGTGCAAATTTGGGCAATATGCCTGCCACAAGCGCACGTCAGTTTGTCACTAAATTGGCTAAAATTATTCAAGAAGATGGTGAAATAGGTTTGCTAGATGCTTTGCTGATTGAGCGTGTAAAAGCTGAATTGCATTTATTGCCGATGCATACGCCATCTTCTTTAGAAACAGTAAAGCCGCAAATTGTGCGTTTAATTGATGCTTTACTACATGTGCAGCAAATTAATAGTGAAAATCAATTAGAAGTTCGATATGACATTTTACAACGTGTTTTAACTCGGGAAGAATTGGAATTATTTCGTGAAATTTCAGATGAGCCAATTGATTTAAGTGAAATTTTAAATGATATTGCAGGCTTATTATTAAGAGATCGTTTGAGTATTTTGGGTGTTGCAGAAGTTTGTTTGTGGCATGATCGCATTATTACTCAAGATGAGTTAGATGTTTTAGAATTATTGTATTGGCGTTTAGGTTTTGAAACTGAAGAAATTGTGGATCAAATGCAAAAGAAAAATAGCATCATGATTATTTAGAATGTATCTAAAATCAATCTAGATTTGATATGGTTTATTTTCACTTAATAATACATTGAATTCTATGGGTAAAATGCTTTGTTGTTTTAATGAGCGGACGAAGAGAAATCACAGCAAAAATATGCAAAGCTCGGTAGAATATGTGCTGAATTAAAGATTGAATAATGTGATGAATGTAAACGTGCAGGAACATCAGCGAAATATTTTAGCTGCTCTTGGAATAGATCTGTGGATTCCAAAGCACGGTGTGCCTGTGCGCCAATATCCAAAGACTTTATATCGAGACACTGCTGCAAAAGAAATCATTTCAGATGTGCAGTTTAAAGTTGAGCCAGAGCACATTGAGCAAGTTAAGCAAAAAGAGCCAGTTCAAAATAAAATTTTAAATGTTCCAGAACATAGCGTTTCACGAGCGATTACACCTGAAGTCGCTGAGCCTGTGCTTGTACCACAACAAGACACGATTGTAGAAAGTAAAGTTGAGCCTTTCCAGTTACAAGCTTTTTGTTTAGAAAGCTGTGTAATTGTCGTAGATGCTACTCATATACAAGCAGAACAACAGCAACTTTGGATGAATATTCAAAATGCGATGAGTGGGGAATACTTTGAATTAAAATGGCCATTTCCACTGACACAATTTCAAGATGGACGCGGCGCTCAAATTTATATACAAGGTTTTTTAGCTGCTTTGAAACAAGATAAAGTGATTTTAACACTTGGCTCTATTGGCTATTTACAGAATGATGAGAGTATCCAATTAGCCAGTTTAGCGGAAATGTTAGCACAACCTTTGCTAAAACGCCGTTTGTGGGGTTTTATGCAAAGTAAGGCAAAGATGAATAATATTGACTAGGCGCAGGGAAGTACGATGCAAAAAAAAGTTGTGGTATTTAGTAAAATTGATGCAGATATTTTAAGTAAGTTAGAAGCGCAATATCAAGTTTTTGTCATTAATCCTAAGATGGGCGATGTCAATGAGCAAATTCGTCAACATGTCGTGGATGCCGATGCAATGATTGGTGCAGGGCGTTTGTTAAATGAAAGCAATTTAGCACCTGCACAACAATTAAAAATTATTTCATCGGTCAGTGTGGGATATGATAATTATGACCTTAACTATTTAAATCAAAAGAAAATTTGGCTGAGTAATACACCCCATGTGTTAACAGAAACAACAGCAGATTTGGCATTTACATTATTAATGAGTGCAGCACGTAAAGTGCCTAGTTTAGATCAATGGACAAAACAAGGTCAGTGGACACGTACAGTGGGCTCAGCTCAATTTGGACAGGATATTTTTGGTAAAACACTGGGGATTATTGGCTTAGGGAATATTGGTGCGGCAATTGCTCGTCGTGGTTTTTATGGTTTTAATATGAATATTTTATACCATAATCGCCGTGAAAAACTAGAATTGGCTCAGCCGTTAAATGCACAATACAGCAGTTTAAAAGATTTATTGCAACAATCTGATTTTGTGATCGTTGCTGTGGATTTAAATGCACAATCAAAAGCGCTTATTGGTGCAGAAGAGTTTGATTTAATGCAAAAACATGCTGTATTTGTCAATATTTCACGTGGTTCAGTTGTAGATGAAAATGCTTTGATCATAGCCTTAAAGCAACAGAAAATTTTTGCAGCAGGTTTAGATGTTTATCAAAAAGAACCTTTACAAAGCTCTGAATTATTTGAATTAGATAATGTTGTGACAATGCCACATGTTGGATCGGCAACAGAAGAAACCCGTCAAAAAATGGTTTATTTAGCCTATCAAAATCTAGTTGAGGCTTTAGAGGGGCGAGTACCACATTATGTTGTTAATGAGAAATTTGGACTTTAGAAAGTAGTTTAAAAACTGCTACATTTTGTCTCGAATTTGTTCAAGATCCAATGCTATAGTGATGAAAAGTATTGATTAGAGCATGGTATTGAAAAAGATTTTGTTGATATTAGGGATAAGTATCAGTTGTCTTGTACAGGCGACTGAAAACTTTTATCCCACCACTGCGCCAAAGTTTGAAGTTCCTGAAATTGGTAGTGGTGTGGGCTTAATTGATCAACAAAAAGAAAAGATGATTGGTGAGAAAGTTTATCGCCAAGTTCAACATCAAATGCCAATCGTGCAAGATCCATGGCTTGAAGACCAATTTATGTTGGTATTTTCTAAAATTTTAAGCCAAACACAAGTAGGAACGCCTATAGGGCTTGTCATTGTTAAAGATCCGCAAATTAATGCGTTTGCTGTACCTGGTGGGTTATTTGCACTGAATACAGGAATGGTAACATCCTCAAAAAGTATGGATGAGGTTGTTGGTGTCATGGCACATGAGATTGCACATGTGACACAACGTCATTATAGTCGTTCTCAAGAGGCTTTTAAGGGGCAAGGTTTACTGGCTCTAGCAGGCATTATTGTGGGTGCAGCAATTGCATCTCAGGCTGATGGTGATGTTGGTACGGCGGTGATGTTAGGTACACAAGCTGCATTACTTGACAAGCAACTCAGTTATAGCCGAAATCAAGAACGTGAAGCAGACCGTATAGGAATGCAATTTATGTATGGTGCTGGCTATAATCCTGAGAGTATGGCTGACTTTTTTGAAACAATGCATCGTTCAACAAGTCGTTTAAGTTTTCTACCAGATTTTTGGTTTACGCATCCACTCACAACTGAACGTATGAGCGAAGCCCGTTTACGTGCCCAACAATTTCCACGTGTACCATTTAATCAGCATCAACAGGACTTTGAGATTATTAAATGGTATACCGCAGCAATTTCAGATCAAGCCACACAGCAACAACTTGATAGTTTAGTACAGCAAAAAAGTTATGCAGGCTTATTGGCTGCGAGCGCCTATCATTTAAAACAAGGAGATTATGGAAAGTCGCAAAATTATTTAAATGCGGCAAGCGCTATAGATGCTGATCATAGCTTATTACATTTACTTCAAGCAGATATTTATTTAGGTCAAAATAAATTAGAAGATGCATATAATGCTGTTATTAGCAAACAACGGATCATGCCTGAAAACCGTGCTTTGGGTTATAAACTTGCTGAAGTGTATATTCGCCAGAACAAAGGTAAAGAGGCAGAAAGCTTGATCAATCGTTTTGTCAGTAAAAATAAAATGGATGTTTTAGGTTGGCAACTTTTACAACAAGCCGCAAATCTTGATAAAAATAATCCAATGCGCACAGTCAATGTTTTACGTTACCGTTCTGAAGCGCAATATTGGTCAGGTGATGAGGAAAATGCGATTAAATCTCTTTTGCATGCACAGCGTTTGGCTAAAGAAAATAATGCGATGAGTTCACGTATTGAAGCGCGTTTAAAAGTCATGCAGGATGAGCAAAAAATGCGTATATAATGCTATATAATTTTATTGAATATTCACTTTGTAACAAATATAAATATCTATTTTCAATAGAAAAAGTTAGGCTTAGCACTAATGTAATTTTTCAATTTTTGAAGTATGTTTATGAAAAAAATAATGACTGTAATTGTATTGCTAGGTTGTATACAAAATGCAGTTGCAGCTGCAACAGACCGTTATGTACGAGATGTGGAAAAAATATCAACACAATATACGAGTCAAATGAAGTCTTTTTTAAGAAGTTTAGATCCGCAAATTACCGCATTTAATGCACAACAACAAGTTCAGTATTGCGCTATAGTTAAACAATATGTAGACGATATGTATAAAACAACAGATGAAAACCGTGCGAATTTACCACCATCATATATGTCTATCACAAAACAAGATATTATTTCTAAGGTAAATACTTCACCAGAAATGCAAATTGTGAAAAAGTATAATATTCAGTGTGATTTAAAATAGAAAATGATTGCTAGAAGGTTTTGGGCTATTTAATTGCTAATATTATTTCATTGCAAAATAACGATTTTGAAGTGAATTAAATAGACCAAATCAAACAAAAAAGATTTTTAAATATAAGTACTTAAGCCAGTTTCGCTTTAATTTTTGCAGAAACCTGTGCAGGATCGGCACGTCCGGCTATGATCGGACGTAGAGAATTCATCACCTTACCCATATCTTTCATGCTAGTAGCACCTTGCGCTTCAATTGTTTGCGCAATGAGAGAATCAAGCTCGTCCTCTGACATAGCTTCAGGTAGAAACTGAGATAAAACCTCAATTTCGGCTTGTTCTTTACTAGCTAAATCTTCGCGATTAGCGCCCAAAAAGGCTTTAATCGACTCTTTGCGTTGTTTGATTTGCTTTTCAATGACCGCAAGAACCTGAGTATCATCAAGCTCAATGCGCTCATCGACTTCGATTTGCTTGATTGCTGCCTGTAGACCACGAATTACCGTTAACTTATCCATTTCTTTAGCGCGCATAGCGGCTTTTAAAACGTCAGTGATTTGGTTTTTTAAAGTAGTCATTAATTTTGTCCAGTCAGTCAATCATTCACAAATAAATCTTAGTAAAGGCGAGTAGTACGTACTGATTCACGCGCCAATTTCTTTTGGTAACGCTTAACAGCAGCAGCTTTTTTACGTTTACGTTCTTGAGTAGGTTTTTCGTAGAATTCACGTTTACGAACGTCAGCAAGAACACCTGCTTTTTCGCATGAACGTTTGAAACGACGGATAGCTACGTCTACTGGTTCGCCTTCTTTCAATTTAACTTGTGGCATGAAGAATCCTCATTGGTTTATGGATAAGATCTAGGGCTAAATTACCCTTGATCACAAGTGAAGGTCAGTATTTTACTCATTTACATCTCATATCACAAGTCTATAATAGCTTCAGCAATATTTTGATACGGGTAAAAGGCAGTTTAATGATCGTTCTTGGCTTAGAAACTTCCTGTGATGAAACAGGATTGGCGCTGTATGACAGTGAAGTTGGCTTAAGAGGACAGGTACTTTATAGTCAAATTAAACTGCATGCAGAATATGGCGGTGTTGTACCTGAACTTGCTTCACGTGATCATGTACGTAAACTCATTCCATTGATTAATCAATTGCTTGAACAAAGCGATGTGAAAAAGTCTGAGATTGATGCAATCGCATATACACGTGGTCCAGGTCTAATGGGTGCGCTGATGACAGGGGCTTTATTTGGGCGAACTTTAGCTTTTGCTTTAAATAAACCTGCAATTGGTGTGCATCACATGGAAGGTCATATGTTGGCGCCATTATTATCAGCACAGCCACCAAAATTTCCTTTCGTCGCTTTGTTGGTTTCAGGTGGTCATACCCAACTCATGGCTGCGCATAGCATTGGTGAGTATGAAATTTTAGGCGAGTCTATTGATGATGCAGCTGGTGAAGCTTTTGATAAAGTTGCAAAAATGTTGAAACTTCCTTATCCAGGCGGTCCAAATATTTCTAAATTGGCAGAACAGGGAAATAAAGATGCTTTTGCATTTCCGCGTCCCATGTTGCATCAAGGTTTAGAATTTTCTTTTAGCGGTTTAAAAACAGCAGTATCTGTGCAGTTAAAAAAATTAGAAACGGAGCTTGAGCAAGGTGAAAACCGCGATGCTGATATCGCAGCTTCATTTCAAGAAGCATTAGTAGATACTTTAGTGAAAAAATCAGTCAAAGCATTAAAGCAAACTGGTTTGAAGACACTTGTCATTGCAGGTGGTGTAAGTGCAAATAAGCGTTTACGCGAGCGTTTAGAAGCTGATTTGGCGAAAATTAAAGCTACAGTTTATTATGCTGAACCTGCTTTATGTACTGATAATGGCGCAATGATTGCATTTGCAGGTTATCAGCGTTTAAAAGCAGGGCAAAAAGATGGATTGTCTGTGACGACAACACCTCGTTGGCCGATGACAGAATTGACAAAACCTGAATAAATTCAGATTGATAAAGAAGAGGCTTTTGCCTCTTTTTTTTATGTGTGATCGAAATAACAACGGTATTTTTATTATTGCTGAATTAAAATGATGAAAAATAGCATGATTTGTGAACAAATGGACATTTACCACACATAAAAAAACGTTAAAAACATCACATAAACGCTAGAATGTTGGAAAACAAATATTAAGTTTAAGGAAGAATTTTGCAAACGAAACATGTATTGGGTGGATTACTCTTTATTATTTTTGCTGCGTTATGTGGTGTATTGATTGCGATTTGGGTATTTAAGCATTTTAATATCTATATTCCACTTGAAAATCAATCTGTAAATATTGATTTAAAAGAACCTTTGCAAGCAAAAGTTAAAATCCATGATGCTTTAAATGTGGATGTTTCTGGTCGTGTAAATGCTGAAATTCCAATCAATGAAAAACTAAATTTACCTGTCACTCAAACTTTAACACCACATGTTTATTTTGATAACCAAGTCCCTATTCAAACGGTTATTCCTGTAAAAGAAGTGTTAAAAGTCGACCAAAATATGCCAATCGATACGAAAGTACAGGTGAGGGTCTTAGGGAAAGATATTACTTTGCCATTAAAGGGGATTATTCCAATAAAAATAGATGTTCCGATTGATTTGCAAGTACCGTTAAATCAAAGAGTTCATTTGAAATTTGATGCGCCTGTACGCACAGTTTTAAAACAAAATTTAAATATCCCTTTAAATGCAACATTGAAAACGAATATTCCAATCCAAGGTCATTTAAATGTACCAATTAAATCGACTTTGGATGCAACAGTAGATGTAAAAAACACTTTACCTGTTAAAATTCAAAAAGGTGATTTGAAAATTCCTTTAAATAGCATTCGTTTATCTAAAAATGAACAGACCCCTGAACTGCATTCAGACGCTTCTAAACCTGCATCACAGGCGCAGGAGTAATGTATGATTTTTAATTCTGTACGTACACTGATCTTGAGCTTTATTCTGGTTGTATTGTTGGTTGCAGTATTGTTTTGGTTATATTTGAATGTTCAAGCTTCTTTGCAAGTTTCAGCACACAATGCCGAAATTCAGTTATCTGATTCATTGCCAACACAAATTCATGTCGGGAATTATTTAGAAACTCAAGCAATAGGGAGGTTGGATACAGAGTTAAATATTGATCGTCAGCTTAATTTGCCTTTAGAAGGGCGTTATTTGGCAGATTTAAGTTTTGTGGTGGAAACACCAATTTCTGTAGATATTGATTATGATACCGTGGTAAAAATTAATACGGTGATGCCTTTAGATACAAGTACAGATTTAGTGTATCAAAGTAAATTGTTGCCCAAATTTCCGATAAAAGTTGATATTCCTGTGTCTTTAGAGGTGCCATTTCAACTCAAAAGAACCTATCAATTGCCTATCAAAATTATGTTTAGTGGTACGGTTATCTTTGAGTTTAATGAAATGTTAAATTTATATGTAAAACATAAGTTTAAGCCTGTATTAAATATCAATGATCCGATGACAATGAAGAAAATTGCGAAGTTTAATGCCACGATGTATAACGATAAGCGTCAGTCATTGGCTGATTTAGACTTGCAAATTGATTTACCAATAAAAAATATTCATCCTTAAATATTAGAAAAGTCATCATTAAAAGCGTAGATTTTAATATTTTGATGATGGCTTTTTTGTTTTTTAAGATGACATACTCAAAAGATAATATGTTTAATCATGGTGATTTTTTAAACTTGATGCTACTATTATTATGATTAAACTTACTTAATGTAAGTAGATGCATAAAAGTAAGCTATTTACGATAAAGAGAAAATTCAATGAGCACTTATGCACTCACGCATCTGATTGGTCACGTTTTATCAAGTGAATGTCCTTCACGTGAAATTTTGGAACATTTGACAAGTAAATGGTCGGTTTTAGTGCTGCGTTGCTTAAGTACAGGTGTCCATCGTTTTAGTGAGATTCGAAAAAAAATTGAAGGAATCAGTGAGAAAATGCTCGCTCAAACTTTGAAAACGTTAGAGCGAGATGGTTTTATTTTAAGAACGGTTTATCCTGAAGTACCGCCCAGAGTGGAATATCAACTGACTTTTTTAGGGGCACAAGCAGCAGAAAAATTAAATTACCTATTGGACTGGATTGAGAGAAATTTACCTGAAATTTTAGCCAATAAACAAGCTCTAGATAAGTCTTAATTACAACAATAATCAATCATTTAGAAAATAAGGTATTTGAATTAGGTGTAGAACTTATTGAAGCTATTAATCAACGCAATTTTAATGTATGAAAGCAAAAAATTACTTTGTTTAAAGTCAAAATACTTCAAGGATGAATTTTTCAATAATGTGTTTCAATGACTATTTTACTTTGAAAAGTGCATAGACTCCGTCGTTTCAGATAATGTTTTTGTGGCAAAGTATTAGGGAATTGCTTAATTGCTTTTATTGAGCGGTGGAAGTTGGATATGGGAAATTTTAGTTAAGCTTTGTTTGATAAGAGAAAATCTATAAAGAATTCCAAGTTGGGTTAAAATTAAAATGTCATCTAAGCTTTGAATAGGTGCAATGGCTAAAATTTCACTCTCTAAACTTTCAAGATAATATTGTTTTTGTTGCATGTATTTCCTAAATGAGTATTTTACTTTTTAAAGCTTCGAACGGCATTTCCTCGTTCTACTAAAGCGTGTTGTAAATGCTGTGCTTGTTTATGATTTGCTTGTTGATTTTCTAATTGTTGCTGTAACTTTAAGGCAATTAATTCTTTTGCTAAGCGTTTATTGGCGTGTTGACTGCGTTCAGACATAACTTTGACACTGATACCTGAGGCAATATGTGTGGCATGAATGGCAGAATCTGTTGTATTCACATGTTGTCCGCCTGCACCAGAAGCACGGCAAGCTTGGAAAATAATCGTATCATCAGCAGGAAGTTGTTGTGGTGTGGCAAATTGGCTAATGCCAACAAACCAGTTTTTACGTTTATGATTGGGACGAATTTTACTCTGAAACGTCCATTGAATCGTTCCTAACCACATGTTAAGCCAAGGTTGTGTACTGTCATCAATATTGATTAATACGGAAGAGTAACCATGTTTGGTTTCATTGGATTCAATAATTTCAAACTTAATATTCTGATTTTTCGATTCTTTTTGCATTTCTTGCAGGGTGTATTTTACTGCGAGTTCACATTCTGCGGGTCCAAGCGCAGCACTGATTTGGACAATAGACAATAGAGAGTTCCTTTGAAATAGCATATTCATTGTTAAAGTTTTGCAGATTTTATAATTTAACTTTATAAACTACAAATGATGGAATGAAACAAAATGTTGATGAAAAGAAATAATCGGTAAAATTTGCCTAGCCTGATTTTAGATTGATATAAAAGTCTTATTTTTCATGAAAATTTATGCATGGTTTTTAGAAAATCAACAAAATAAAGCAAATTTCATGTAATGCTGAAGAATACTATTCGAGAATTTTTTCAAAATATGGCAGAATATGCGGTTTTAAAGTATTTAGAGGATTGGCAGCATGCGCTTTGTTGATGAAGCAGTCATTACCGTAGAGGCTGGCGACGGTGGCAATGGCGTAGCCAGTTTTCGCCGTGAAAAGTTTGTACCCTTTGGTGGTCCAGACGGTGGTGATGGTGGTCGTGGTGGTAGTGTATTAATCGAAGCCGACGACAATACCAGTACCTTAGTAGATTACCGTTATACCCGTAAATTTCGTGCTGAGCGTGGTAAAAATGGTGCTGGCGCAAACTGTGCTGGTCGTGGCGGTGAAACCGTTATTTTAAAAGTTCCTGTAGGTACCACAATTGTAGATACCGAGTCAGGCGATATTATTGGTGACCTTATTGAAAGTGGTCAAAAAGTCCTTGTTGCTCAAGGTGGTGATGGTGGTTTAGGAAATACACATTTCAAATCATCAACGAACCGCTCTCCACGTAAATGCACACATGGCATCAAAGGCGAATTTCGTGAAATTCGTTTAGAGCTTAAAGTGCTTGCTGATGTTGGCTTACTGGGTATGCCAAATGCGGGTAAATCAACCTTTATTCGTGCTGTTTCAGCGGCAAAACCAAAAGTTGCAGATTATCCATTTACCACGATGGTGCCAAATCTGGGTGTGGTAGATGCTGACAGTCACCGTTCATTTGTCATGGCAGATATTCCAGGATTAATTGAAGGTGCAGCAGAAGGTGCAGGTTTAGGAATTCGTTTCTTAAAACATTTAGCACGTACTCGTATTCTTTTACATATTGTTGATGTACAACCAATTGATGGGTCTGACCCAGCATATAATGCTAAAGCAATTTTGGAAGAATTAAAAAAATTCTCACCAACTTTAGCAAAATTACCAATCGTGTTAGTGCTCAATAAAATTGACCAACTTGCAGAAGAAACTCGTGAAGAATGGTGTCAACATATTCTGGATGAGCTTAAGTGGGATGGTCCTGTATTTAGAACTTCGGGCTTAATGTCTGAAGGCACAAAACCTGTTGTGTATTACCTCATGGATCAGATTGAGCAACAACGTGAGCGTGAACTTGAAGATCCAGAGTACGCAGCAGAAGTTAAAGCATTCCGTGATCAGCTTGAAGCTGAAACACGTGAACAAACCATCGCAGCAAAAGAAGCTTATCGTGAAATGCGTCGTCAACAACGCCTAGCGGGTATGTTGGAAGAGGATGACGAAGAAGACGATGATGGTGATGATGGGGAAATGGAAGTGTACTACGTACGCTAATTTCTAAAAAAGATATTGAGGGCAATATCTGCTTAGAACATCAAGACTGAGGACAAGATGATAGAAGTGGTAGATGGGCAACGTCAGCTCAAGGCTTTAAAACGGATAGTTGTTAAAATCGGATCATCATTACTCACAGCAAATGGGCAAGGTTTAGATTTGAATGCAATTTCGCATTGGGCGAAACAAATTGCAGATCTACACAATGCTGGGCACGAAATTATTTTGGTGTCATCAGGTGCTGTGGCTGAAGGTATGGTTCGTATGAAGCTAGAGAACCGACCCACCGATCTACCCAGTCTGCAAGCTTGTGCTGCCATTGGTCAAATGGGCTTGATCCAAACATGGTCAAGTGTTTTGGAAAATCATTCCATTCAAACAGCACAAGTGTTATTGACTCATGATGACTTGGCGGATCGTCGTCGTTATCTAAACTCGTGTGATGCTTTGCAAAATTTGATTGATTGGCGTGTGATTCCAGTTATTAATGAAAATGATACGGTTTCTACCGATGAAATTCGTTTTGGTGATAATGACACGCTTGCGGCAATGGTTGCAGGGCAGGTACATGCTGACTTATTGATTATTTTGACTGATCAGCAAGGTATGTTTGACTCAGACCCTCGCTCAAATCCAAATGCAAAACTGTTCGATACTGTTCGCGCAATGGATGAGTCATTATTTGATATGGCTGGCGGTGGTGGTAAGTTTGGTCGTGGTGGTATGTTGACCAAGGTGCGTGCTGCTCGCTTAGCTGCGAAATCAGGTTGCCCAACACTCATTGCAAGCGGTGAAAGTGACAATGTTTTGGCTCGTTTAATGTCAGGTGAGCTTTTAGGTACATTGTTTATTACTGATGATGATCGTGTTACTGCACATCAGCAGTGGTTGGCAGCGCATTTACAAACAGCAGGGCGTTTAGTGATTGATGATGGTGCAGTAAAAGCCATCAAAGACAACCACCGTAGTTTGTTGCCTGTGGGTGTGAAAGCAGTTGAAGGGCATTTTGATCGTGGCGATGTGGTTGAATGTGTGGATACGCAAGGACATCGAATTGCAGTTGGACGCGTCAATTTCAGTTCGCGTTCTGCCGAAATTGTCAAAGGTCTAGCCTCTGATAAAGTGCATCAAGTACTAGGTGAAGCTCGTTCTTTGGAAATGATTCACCGCAACCACATGGCAATTTATTAATTATCCAAGATCCAATAGATAACTGAAAACCTCGCTTTGGCGAGGTTTTTTTTAACTGTAATATTCGTTCGTTAAATTTATTATGTGAAATAATACCATTTGATTAAAGTTAGATAATATAAATTATGGGTTTGCACAGACACAACATACTTTGAAAGGTTTAAATTGCTTTGCGTAGTCAATGCTCACTTTTCAAGGATGAAAAGTGACAAAAATCCTTTGTTGAGTACAAGCTAAGTCCCTTTACCTGTGCTCAACGGCGACATCCATGTCGCCTCACGATAACATCACCACGTTTAAATCAATTTATGCAGAAAAGAAAAGCGACTAACTTATATATTATATAAAGTTAATTTAACAGATTGGTATAAAAACAATCCTTTTGAGCTTGGCTGTATGAATAGAAAAATAAAAAGACATTTTTTTGTGAATTATACAATTTATTTAACTGACTCTTGAGTTTCATTAAATTGGTCATTTTGTTAAGGAAAAAATCACTTTGGCAGATTTGATCCTATGGATGATCATTTTTATACAGTACATTCAAGAGGTAAAAAAATAATGAATTGAGGAAAATTATGTCATTACAAGGAAAAACAGTATTTATTACAGGTGCAAGTCGTGGAATTGGGCGAGAAATTGCATTACGTGTTGCACAAGATGGTGCAAATGTTGTGATTGCTGCTAAATCAACAGAAGAACATCCAAAACTTGGTGGCTCAATTTATACAGTAGCAAAAGAAGTAGAGGCGATAGGCGGAAAAGCTTTAGCGATACAAGTCGATGTACGTGATCAAAATAATGTTGCACAAGCAATGAAACAAGCTGCTGAACATTTTGGTGGTATTGACATTGTGATTAATAATGCAGGTGCGATTAAGCTATCTGGCGTAGAAATGTTAGACCCTAATCGGTTTGATTTGATGTATCAAATTAATACACGTGCAGTATTGGTTTGTAGTCAAGCTGCTTTACCTTATTTGAAGAAAAGTGAAAATCCTCATATTTTAAATTTATCACCTCCTTTAAATTTAGATGAAAAATGGTTTGCGAGTTATGCGCCTTATACCATTACCAAATACGGCATGAGTATGTTAACTGTGGGAATGAATCAAGAATTTGCTCATTATGGTATTAGTGTAAATTCTTTATGGCCAAGAACGATAATCTCGACTGCGGCAGTTGAATTTTCTTTGGGTGGAAAGGCGCTATTTAGTCGAGCGCGTAAACCAAATATTATGGCAGATGCAGCTTATCAAATTTTAATCAGTCAACAACGTAGTATTACGGGGCGTTTAATGATTGATGAAGAAATTTTACGTGAGTCAGGTGTCTGTGATTTTTCAAATTATCGTTATGCAGATTCAGAAGATGAATTAATGGTGGATTTATTTGTTGCTGAATAAGCTGAAATGATCGTTGGTGTATAAATTAGCGTACAGATGAAGGGTACAGTGCTAGGTGTACCCTTTTTATTTTGAAATAAAAATGAACAAATACACGCAAAAAATATTTTAAAAGATGAAGAATACGTTTTAGCATTGGAAAGTGACGAAAAAAAGTAGATCATAGACTTGCCCATAAATGGTCGTGGCAGGTTTTTTCTTAAGTCAAAATAAAAGGTGAGATTGAAATTCGTGTTTGAACTGGATTGTAAGTTACTCAGTATTTTTTATTATATTTATAAATTTAAAAGCGTCTCTTTGGCTGCGGATCATTTAGAAATGAGTCAGCCAACGGTGAGTAACATCCTGAATAAAATACGTTTGCATTATAACGATCCTTTATTTTTGCGTATTGGTAATGAAATGGTGCCAACGGAGTTGTCTAAACAACTTTATCCTTTGGTAAGTGAAGCTCTGAGCAAAGTTGAAATTATTAATAATTTTAGTGTTGATTTTGATCAATCTGCATCTCAACAACAATTTACGATTGCCATGACGGATGTATCGCATTTAGTACTATTGCCTAAAATTTCACAATACTTAAAGGCACATGCACCACATGTCAAACTGAATGTTAGAGCCATTACTTCTGAAACCAGTTATCAAATGGCAAATGGTGAAATTGATTTAGCAATCGGTTTTTTGCCTCATTTAGAAAATGGTTTTTATCAACAAAAACTCTTTGAACAGTTTTATGTTGTGATTGCATCAAAAGATCATCCTCGTTTAAGTGAGCAAAAAATTACAGTTGAGCAATATTTGAGTGAATCACATATTGATATTGATGCAGGCGTTGGGCATTACCATATTGCCAATGAGCTCTTAAATTTAGATTTAAAACGTAATGTTTTAATGCGAATTCCAAGTTATTTAGGTGTGGGTTTGGTTGTGCAAGACACAGACTCTATCGCAACAGTGCCTTATTATTTGAGTCAGGTTCTATTATCACGTGGTAATTTGCAAATTTTACCTGCACCAATTTCATTTCCAACGTACTCGATTAAACAGTATTGGCATATGTCTTGCCATCATAAAACCAGTCATCAATGGTTAAGACATATGTGTTATGAAATTTTTAGTCAGGTAAATTCAATGCCATTGCCCAGTCAGTTACTAAATTCAGATCATGATGTTTGATCAATTATTCAGTCTGATGCTCTATATCTGTTAATTTGTCTGGTGTCATAAGTGCTTGATTAACATATAGTTTAATTAGGCGCTCACGTGAGCCAATCGACTTTTGGTAATAGGTTGAATTTAACAGTAGTGAAGCACCATAGGTCACAGTCCAAATATATGATAAATAATCACGAATAGACATAGTGCTGTTTAAGGCTTTGAGGTGTGCGCCAAAGAGATCTTTTAATTCTAAAATACGTTGTTCACGAATATGATAAAGTTCTTCAAATAACTCTTTGAGTTTACGTTCATTATTGGTTAAACGTTCTTCAATCACATGCAATAAAATCGTGCGATTAGAATTGAGCATATTATAAAGCATGTACTGTGACACATAAACTTTAATATCATGATGATAAGCTTGAGAAATTTCTAATAAGCGCTTTTCATTTAAAATAATCAGCTCTAAATATAGTTGGTTTTTACTTTTAAAATGTTTATAGATGGTGCCTTTGGCAATATCAAGTTCGGCTGCCAACTCTGCAAGCGTAATATCTTGGTTATTATCGAGTAACAATGCTTCTGCCATCGTTAAAATTTTCTCTTTGCGTAAAAGAAAATTTTGTTGGCGTACTGAACTCATTTATTGGTTATCCTAAAATTTATAAACAAGAGTAGCTAAAGTATATCAGTTATTTAAAAAATTCTAGTCAACCAAAGCAGTATAAATGCATAAAAATAAATAAAATAATATTCACAAAATATTTCATGTAAAGCAAAAAGCTAAAAAGTCAAGGAAACTGAACCTTAGAGGTCAAAAAATCTGAAAAACATTTCTATTTAGAGTGAAGTATTTTATTGTTTTTATAGTTAATCAACAGCCTAAACCGATGCTATATCAGTAATCTAGTTGGACGTGATTAAAAAGATTTGTAATTTTAAAAAGCTTCAAGAACTGAATTTGTTCGAAAGTTGAAAGAAAGGATAGCCACAATGCCGATTTACAATGCACCGCTAAAAGACATGGATTTTATTTTAAATGATGTGTTTAAAGCTGAACAATTTTGGCAGGGAAATGAAAATTTAGCCCATTTAGATATGGCAACAGCCAATGCAATTTTAGAGGAAATGGCGAAATTTTCGAAAAATGTGATCCTCGATTTAAACCGTACAGCAGATGAAGAAGGGGGAGCGCAGTTTAATCAAGGTGTGGTGACAACACCAAAAGGCTTTAAAGAAGCATTTCAACAATTTGCAGATGGTGGTTGGATTGGTTTAGGTGCCAATGAAGCGTGGGGCGGTCAAGGCATGCCAAAAATGCTGACTGTCCTTGCCGATGAAATGATTTGGAGTACCAATCCATCCTTTATGTTGTATCCATTGTTGACGGTGGGTGCGGGTATGGCGATTGATCAGGCTGCATCAGAAGAACAAAAAGCCACTTATTTACCGAAATTTTATACAGGCGAATGGTCAGGTACGATGTGTCTGACTGAGCCACATTCTGGGACAGATTTAGGTATTATCAAAACCAAAGCTGAACCTAATAATGATGGTTCTTATAACATCACAGGCACCAAAATCTTTATTACCAGTGGTGAGCATGACCTGTGTGAAAACATTATTCATCTTGTATTAGCAAAAACACCGAATGCACCTGCGGGTTCACGTGGTATTTCGCTCTTTATTGTGCCGAAATTCTTAGTCAATGCAGATGGTTCATTGGGTGAGCGTAATACAGTGGGCGCAGGTTCAATTGAACATAAGATGGGAATCAAAGGTTCAGCGACGTGCGTGATGAATTTTGATGCGGCAAAAGGTTTTCTTGTTGGTGAGGAAAATCAGGGCTTGGCTGCAATGTTTATCATGATGAACTACGAGCGTTTATCTATGGGGATTCAAGGCATCGGTGCTTCCGAATATGCTTACCAAAATGCAGCGCAATATGCGACAGATCGTCTACAAGGGCGTGCAGCGACAGGGGTGAAATCACCTGAAAAACCTGCGGATTCTATTTTGGTACATGGGGATGTGCGCCGTATGTTGTTAAATGTACGTGCTAATAATGAGGCATCTCGTGCATTTGCAGTGTATGTGGGTCAGCAGTTGGACATTACCAAGTTTTCAACCGATGCCGAAGCGGTACGTAAAGCCAATGATCGTGTTGCTTTATTAACCCCGATTGCTAAAGCTTATTTAACTGATAAAGCATTGGATTCAGCTTTGGAAGCACAAATGTGTTTCGGTGGTCATGGTTATATTCGTGAATGGGGCATGGAGCAATGTATCCGTGACTTACGTATTTCACAGATTTATGAAGGTACCAATGGTGTACAGGCGATTGATTTGATTGGTCGTAAAACCATTAAATCGAAAGGTGCATTTATTGCTGAATATATTGCTGAGATTCGTGAGTTTGCAGTATCGATGGATAATAGCCTAAGCATTAAAACGTCAACTTTAGATGTGTGTCAGCAAGTTGAAGTGTTGACTCAGTTTATTATTGAACAAGCTCAAATAAATCCTGATTTCTCTAATGCAGTTGCCGTGGATTATTTACATGCGGTTGGCTTGCTCAGCTATACCTATATGTTTGCACGTATTGCACAAGCGGCACAAAGTAAGCCTGAGGCGTTCTATCAAAATAAATTAGTATTGGCGCAGTATTATGTAGCCAAAGTCCTGCCTGATTTGGCTGCACGTGTGCAACGTATTCAGGCGGGTGCTGAGTTGGTGATGCAGTTGCCTGAAGATTATTTTACAGCGCAGGCGTGATAAGTTTTTTGTAAAAATAGGCTTGCGTAAATTAATTATGATTATAGGTCAGTTATAAAATAAGTATTGAAAATTCCTTATCTTGCGCCATATATGGCTCAGGGAGAAGGCTAGGATAAGGGAGTTTTATCAGACCTTTCCCTAACCCTCTCCTAATAGGAGAGGGAATGAACATTACAAATTGAATATTAATCAACATCAATTTATATAAGACATTTAATACTGCAAGGCTTAAATATTATTCGTGGACAGGTTTGAATCAGTACGCTGAATCAAACCTTACAACAAAATTGAAAATAGATGGAATAGGTAGATAACAATGATCGTGATTGTAGAAGCAGTACGTACCGCAATGGGCGGTTTTCAAGGTGCATTGTCCGCATGTACAGCACCTGATTTAGGTGCAGTGGCAATTAAAGAGGTTGTGGCACGTGCAGGTTTACAGCCAAATGATATTGATGAAGTGATTTTTGGTTGCGTACTGCCTGCAGGTTTAAAACAAGGACCTGCACGTCAGGCGATGCGTCAGGCAGGACTTCTTGATAGCACAGGTGCGACCACGATTAACAAAATTTGTGGTTCAGGTATGAAAGCAGTGATGCAAGCAGCGGATGCAATCAAAGCAGGTTCTACAAATATCGTCGTTGCCGGTGGTATGGAGTCGATGTCCAATGCACCCTATTTACTTGATAAGGCGCGTGCAGGTTACCGCATGGGGCATGGCAAAGTGACTGATCACATGTTCCAAGAAGGTTTGGAGGATGCTGAAACAGGCTTATCAATGGGTATTCTTGCTCAGGAAATGGCGGATAAAAAAGGCTATACCCGTGAACAACAAGATGCGTATGCCATCAGTTCTTTAAATAAAGCGGTAGAAGCGGTGAATAATGGCTATTTCAAAGCTGAAATCGCACCAATCACCGTATCATCACGCAAAGGTGATGTGGTTGTTGATCAAGATGAACAACCTTTAAATGCCAAAGTTGATAAAATTCCAACTTTACGTCCTGCATTTAAAAAAGATGGCACCATTACCGCAGCAAATGCGAGTTCAATTTCTGATGGTGCATCGGCATTACTTGTGACTTCTGAAGATATTGCTGCTGAACGTGGTCTAAAGCCTTTGGCAAAAGTTGTGGCTTATGCAACCAACTCGCAACATCCTTCAGAATTTACCATTGCTCCTGTCGGTGCAATTGAAAAAGTATTAAAGCAAACAGGTTGGGCTGCTGAAGAGGTTGATCTTTGGGAAGTCAATGAAGCCTTTGCGATGGTAGCGATGCTTGCAATTGACGGTTTCAATTTAGACCGTGAAAAAGTCAATATCAACGGTGGTGCTTGTGCATTGGGTCATCCGTTAGGTTCGTCTGGTTCACGTATTATTGTCACGTTGATTCATGCTTTAAAACGTACAGGTGGCAAGAAAGGGATTGCAGCTTTGTGTATTGGTGGCGGTGAAGCAACTGCTATTGCGATTGAATTAATCTAATTATTTTCCTGAAAAATTTAAAACTCAAGATTTTCCAACATCCTTGTTCGCAAGGGTGATGGGTTTTTACATGCTGTAATTTTTATTTTTTGATGTATTTTGAGATTTTTTGAATGATAAACGGTTTAGAGCGTATTCGTTGTGTAGCTTTGCACGAAAAAGTCATGTCTGTAGAAAAAGCGATTACGTTAATTCAAGATGGTACAGTGGTGGGTTTGAGTGGTTTTGGTGGTGCAGGAGAAGCAAAAACAGTGCCTTTGGCATTGGCAGATTATGCAAAAAACCATCCGCTTAAAATTACCTTGGCAACAGGGGCGAGTTTAGGTAATCGCATCGATGGGCGTTTAAATGAAGCAGGTGTTTTGGCGCGACGTTATCCTTATCAGGCAGATCCATCATTACGTAAAGCCATTAACAATGGCGAAGTGATGTATATCGATCAGCATTTATCAGAATTGGCTGATAATATTCGCCATAAAAATTTGCCAAAAATTAATGTGGCTGTGGTTGCTGCAACAGCAATTACCGAAGATGGTCAAATTATTCCCACAGGTTCATGCGGTAACTCTGCCAATTTTATTGAAATGGCGGATCATGTCATTATTGAAATTGACCATACTATCAGCCCTGTATTGGAAGGTGCGCATGATATTTATGTACCTAAAGCACGTCCACATCGTGATCCTATTCCATTGACCCAACCCAGTGATCGTATTGGTACAGTTGGAATCAATGTAGATCCGAGCAAAATCTCTGCAATTGTATTTAATGATATTCCAGATACTTCGTTCAAAATGGATGAAGCTGATGATGAAACCTTGGCGATTGCAAAACATTTGGTTCAGTTTTTTGAAGATGAAGTTGCTATTGGGCGTCTGCCTGAAAATTTAGGACCATTACAGTCAGGCGTAGGTTCAATTGCTAATGCAGTTTTTGCAGGCTTTGAGCATTCAAATTTTCATGATTTAGAAATGTATTCGGAAGTTTTGCAGGATTGTACATTTCAATTGATTGATTCAGGCAAAATGAAGTTTGCTTCAGGCTGTTCAATGACTTTGTCAGATGAATGTGCCAAACATGTCATGAATAACTTTGCACAATATAAAGATAAAATTGTGTTGCGCCCTCAGGAATTATCAAACAATCCTGAAATTATTCGCCGTCTAGGTATTATTGCCATCAATACTGCGCTTGAATTTGATATTTATGGCAATGTGAACTCGACCCATGTCACAGGGACGAAAATGATGAATGGCATCGGTGGTTCAGGTGATTTTACTCGTCATGCACATCTGGCTATTTTTGTGACCAAGTCTATTGCCAAAGATGGAGCGATTTCTTCAGTTGTACCGATGGTGAGTCATTGTGACCATGCTGAGCATGACATTGATATTTTGGTGACTGAGCAGGGCTTGGCAGATTTACGTGGGCTTGCACCACGTGAACGTGCATTGAAAATTATTGAGCATTGTGCACACCCAAGCTACAAGGCAGATTTATTGAAATACTTTAAAAAGGCGTGTGCGCTTGGTGGGCAAACACCGCATGTATTACGTGAAGCCTTGTCTTGGCATGCTCAGTTTGAAGAAACGGGTTCTATGAAACAAGCCGGATAAATCTTGTAGATATTGAGCTAGATTTTGAAAAATTGAATGAAAAAATGCAATATTTTTTCATTCAATCTGTTGTTGATTATGCTCAACGCGTTTCCCATAACTGTTTTGCTTGGGTCATGGCAGTTGTATAGTCAGATACAACACCCATGGTATAAAGTGCAATTCCCATGGTTTCAATGACAGCAATTTCGCCATATTCGTGGTGTTGTCGACCTTCCCAAACCGCTTTAAAAACTTCAAGGTCGAGTTGTTCTTCACTTGGGCTACGATTATCAGTCAGTTTTGGCAATTCATATTCATATAATTCGCCATGCTGAATACCGCAAATTAAAGTTTTGGCATCAGGATTACGTTCAAATTCGCCACCTTCTCCTTTAATCACAGCACTATTTGGGTATCCCAATTTAAATGCTGCATGTTGATGAGAGCTACGATAGGCTGGGTGAAAAATCGCTTGCATGGTTGCAGGTGCATTAAATGGGTTAATTAAGCGCGCTAAAGTGTGAATTGGAGAACGTAAGCCCATGACATTGCGTAAATTAATCATGTCACTGAGCAATGGTGAAATCACACTTAAGGGTAAAAAGGCAAAATTATGTTGTGCAACTTGGGTTGCGACTTCATCTTCATTTTGACAGATGGAATAGCCTAAGTATTCAAGAACTTGTTCCGTATAAATACGATTAACTGTATGTCCTGAAGCACCATGCATGACAACTTTATAACCATGACGCGCTAAAGTTAAAGCAGACAATAAAAACCATGGGAAATGTTTTCGTTTACCCGCATAAGATGACCAATCTAAATCAATTTCTAATGGTTTAAAAGTCAATTGGTCTTTGGTGGCTTGTACAAATCCTGCTAACTCATCTACAGACTCTTCTTTAACACGCAGTAACATGAGAAAAGCGCCAAGTTGTACATCTAATACTTCATTTTTTAAAATCAGAGAAAAGGCAGCATAAGCTTCTTCATAAGTTAATGAGCGAGCGCCATTTTTTCCTTTACCAATAATACGAATATATTGGGCAAAAGGATGCTCAAAGTCTTGATATAAATTGCGTTTTGTATTCATAAAATAAGCGTGAAAGAACAGAAAAATAAGTAAAGATACTATGACATAAAAAAGTCAGAAACTGTAAAGCTTATCAAGATAAGACTAAGGTCTAATATAAAATTGATTATTAATTAAACAAAAATTACATTTTTTGCAAGTCCGATGGATTATTTTTTATTAGAATAAAATCGTTTAAATTTTTTAATCTCCTGTTCTCATAGATTTAAAGGTTGTTCTGTTATCACTTTTAAATCTTAATTAAGATCAATAAAATTTTTAATTATATGACTTTTCTGGAAAATGCCATTTTCAGAGGGGTTTTTTATTTTTAAAAATTGATCTTTTGCTGTTTTATGAGAATAACTTGGCTGTGTTTCTGTTAAGAAATGCTACAAATAAAATATTTCTGTCATAGGAAATATCTAAAGAAGTTATCATTATGGCTAAAAAACCTTTGTATAAATCACTTTATTTTCAAGTGATTGTTGCCATTATTGCAGGTGTGCTTGTGGGGCATTATTTCCCGAGTACCACACAATTAGTTAATGGTGTTGAAAAACATATTCCGGGTATTGGTGAGCAGTTAAAACCACTTGGGGATGCATTTATTCGTCTAATTAAGATGATTATTGCACCTGTTATTTTCTGTACTGTGGTTAGTGGTATCGCAGGTATGGAAAGTATGAAATCTGTGGGTAAAACAGGTGGTATTGCTTTATTATACTTCGAGATTGTTTCTACAATCGCACTATTAATTGGTCTATTGGTCATTAATATTGCCAAGCCTGGTGTAGGCATGAATATTGATCCTGCATCTTTAGATACATCAGGTATTTCAAAATATGTTGAGTCTGGAGCATCCCAGTCAACAGTTGATTTTTTGATGAATATTATTCCAAATACGGTTGTTGGCGCTTTTGCTGAAGGTGAAATTTTACAAGTTTTACTTTTCGCAATTTTATTTGGATTTGCACTTCATAAATTAGGTGATACTGGTAAACCAGTATTGAAATTTATTGATCAAATTGCACATGTTTTCTTTAATATTGTAAACATGGTCATGAAACTTGCACCAATTGGCGCATTTGGTGCAATGGCATTCACGATTGGTAAATATGGCATAGGCAGTCTTGCCCAACTTGCACAGTTGATTATCTGTTTCTATCTTACTTGCTTGTTATTTATCTTTATTGTGTTAGGTACAATCAGCCGTGTTTGTGGTTTTAGCATCTTAAAAATGATTCGTATGATTCGTGAAGAGTTGTTGATTGTACTGGGTACGTCTTCTTCTGAATCAGTATTGCCTCGTATGTTGAAAAAACTTGAGATTGCAGGTTGTGAGAAGTCAGTTGTTGGTTTAGTTATTCCAACAGGTTATTCATTTAACTTGGATGGAACATCGATTTATCTCACGATGGCAGCAATTTTTATTGCTCAAGCGACAAATACTCAACTTGATCTTTCTCATCAGATTACTTTACTTGTGGTGTTATTAATTTCATCAAAAGGCGCAGCAGGGGTAACAGGTTCAGGTTTTATTGTTATGGCAGCAACATTATCTGCTGTAGGGCATATTCCTGTGGCTGGTCTTGCTTTAATTTTAGGTATTGACCGCTTTATGTCTGAAGCACGTGCTTTAACCAATCTTGTGGGGAATTCATTAGCAACAATTGTCGTTGCAAAATGGGTCGGGCATTTAGATCAAGATAAGTTGCAATATGCACTCAATAATCCTGAAGAATTAGATCGTAAAATGTTAGAAGAAAATGCTCAAAAGCATGTTTAATATTTAACTTTCTTTTTTAAAAGATATAAAGGAGGCTTCGGCTTCCTTTTTTATTTTAGTTAGAATATAAAACAGGGTGTATATTATTGGTTTTACTATTCGCTTTATGATTGGATATTTTATGCCTTGTTTTTTAATATCTGATTTATATATTTAATATTTTGAACTTATTGTTTGAGGGCTTATAACGTTATTTGATTTTTTATATAAAATTTTTTATATTTTCAATATTTACTTAACAATTTACGCTTATTTTTGAATATTGGTTTTCATTATTTTTTTGATATTTATGCTGATTTTTAAAGCGTTTAATGCTTAGATGAAAAATGTCTTAATAGGGGGCTGTTCCTTAAAATAAGGACTAAAAAATACGCGTCGTATTGACTTAATGAGTCCTGTACTTAGGTCATTTAGGATCATGACATTTCAGAAAGAACTCGTTAATATTCTGAGCGAATAATCCCCAATAATAAGCCCAAAAGGAAGAACCAAATGTTAGCGTACGATGCAGATTTAGAACTATTCAGAGATAACTTCAAACGCTTTATGACTGAACATGTTGCGCCTCATTATGAACAATGGGAAAAAGAAGGCTTAATGCCACGTTCAGTGTGGTCACAACTTGGCGAAAATGGTTTCCTTTGCGTAGACGTACCTGAAGAATACGGTGGTTATGGCGTACCGACAGAGTATTCTTTAATGTTGGTGGAAGAGTCTGCACGTGCAGGTTATGGTGCATTATCGACTGCGATTTCATGCCATTCAGAAATTGCCGCACCTTATATTTTAAATATTGCCAATGAAGAACAAAAACAATACTGGTTGCCAAAAATGGTGGCAGGTGAGGTTGTTGGCGCGATTGGGATGACTGAGCCGGGTGCAGGATCGGACTTACAAGGTATGCGTTCATCAGCCATTTTAAATGGTGACCATTATCTATTAAATGGTTCTAAAACCTTTATTTCCAATGGTCAACATGCTGACTTGGTGGTATTGGCTGCGAAAACTGATCCGCAGGCACGTGCTAAAGGTGTGTCATTACTTTTGGTTGATACGCATTTGGAAGGTTTTAAGAAAGGGACTAACCTCGACAAAATTGGTTTGCATTCACAAGATACTTCAGAGCTTTTCTTTGACAATGTCAAAGTGCCTGCGAACCAATTATTGGGTAATGCAGGTCAAGGTTTTGCATATTTAATGCAAGAACTTCCACGTGAGCGTACAGCAATTGCAGCGACTGCTTTGGGTGCAATTCGTGGTGCACTTGATGTAACCACCCAATATGTGCAAGAGCGTCAGGCATTTGGTCAAAAAATTGGCAGTTTCCAAAATACACGTTTTGTTTTGGCACAGGCAAAAATTGATGAACTTGCTACAGCGGCTTTCTATAACCAAAACTTAGCATTATATAAAGAAAAGAAACTGGATGTAGAAACAGCAGCAGCCTTAAAGAGCTTCAGTTCAGACATGCAAATGAAAGTGATCGACAGTTTACTGCAACTGTTTGGTGGTTATGGTTATATGACTGAATACCCAATTTCACGTTTCTTTGTCGATGCACGTATTCAACGTATTTACGGCGGAACCAATGAAATCATGAAAGAAATTGTGGCACGTGGCATTATTGGTCGTTGATTTTTTAAATCCCCTCATCCTCTTGCGGAATATACTCCTTATTCCAAAGGGAGAAGGGACTTTCAATATTAGACTTCATGGGTAAGTCGATTTGTAATAAAAATTAATTCACAAAGGAAATTCCCTCTCCTTTTCAAGGAGAGGGTTAGGGAGAGGTATAAAATTTTTAAATAAGTTCACTCTTTTGCGAATTTTCAATCTTAACTAAACACCAAAAACACCAGTCCACGTTGAGCAAGGTGACAGAAGTGAGCTAGTAATTGCAATAAAAGACAATAAAGTCAGTTTCATAATATTCATATTCTCTTTCTCATAATTTAAAAGTATTTTGTACCGAAAAAATATAATGAATAGGAAAATTTAGTAAATTTGTCAATCTGTTCATATTTAAGAATAGTTCAAGGTACTGTTAAAAACTATAGTTTTAAGCCCTTAATACATTTAAACATTCATGAATAAAAACAGGCAATTCCTCAGTTGAACGTGAGGAAATATATAGATTATTGTCATTCACCACTTCTCGATCAAAAATAACTGCGCCAGCCGCTTTAAGTTCCTGAATCATTGCCTCAATCGAAGTCAGGCGACGACCGATAGCAAGCTGTGCATCAATCAACAAGTGTGGACTATAACAACATAAAAAAATAGGCTTTTGTGCATTGGCAAAGGCACGCAGGTAGTCCACAAATCGAGCATCTTGTTTGAGTAGATACGGAGAGTTTCCACCGGGGATCATAAGCGCATCAAAGTCTTGAACTGAAATTTCATCAATACCTAAATCTATACTGACAGAAGATTTACGCTGTTGACTATAAACGATATTTCCTGCAACTTTTTCAATATTTCGTACAGAGTGACTTGCAGCACGAAAAGCTTCGACGGGATGATGATATTCAGTATCTTCGAAATCATGGGTAATCAGAACAGCAATTTTCTTATTCATATTCTATTACTCGAGTTGCGCTTAGCTTATTTATCATAAATCTCGACGTGCAAAATTCTATAGATGCTTTGTAAATAATGTCGTGTATT
Source organism: Acinetobacter sichuanensis (assembly GCF_003024515.2). Classification (GTDB taxonomy): domain Bacteria; phylum Pseudomonadota; class Gammaproteobacteria; order Pseudomonadales; family Moraxellaceae; genus Acinetobacter; species Acinetobacter sichuanensis. The sequence goes on along the minus strand of NZ_PYIX02000006.1, from coordinate 24,466 downwards.
TTATTTCAAACCATTTTGCGCATAACAATCTAGGTCTAAAACATAGATAAAAGCGGTATTGTGCAACAAAATCAACTGAACTATTGTTATACTGTCAGCGGTTTAAAATTTAAGCCTCCTGTAATTCTAGACTTTCAAAAGGGCGATATAACAATGATCAACGATGATCAAAACACGACTTCTCTCGATCTTGCACAAATCCGTGAAGATATTGATTCTGTAGATCAGCAAATTCAGCAACTCATTAACCGTCGTGCAAGACTGGCGGAAGCAGTTGCCAAAGCAAAATTTGCAGCAGAAGAGAATCCGTTGTTTTATCGTCCTGAGCGTGAAGCACAGGTGTTACGTAATGTCATGGAACGTAATGAAGGTCCATTGTCAGATACCACCATGGCACGTTTGTTCCGTGAAATCATGTCAGCGTGTTTGGCACTTGAAGCACCGCAAAGTATTGCGTTTTTAGGTCCAGTCGGGACTTATACTCATTCGGCTGTGCTTAAGCATTTTGGTCAGGATGCCGTGGTGCGCCCATTGCCAACCATTGACGAAGTGTTCCGTGAAGTGGAAGCAGGCAGCGCACACTATGGTTTAGTGCCTGTTGAAAACTCATCTGAAGGGGTGGTGAACCATACTTTAGACTGTTTCAAAGCTTCGCATTTAAATGTGATTGGTGAAGTTGAATTGCGTATTCATCATCAATTCCTGATTTCTGCAAATACCCGTAAAGACAGTATCAAACAGATTTATGCACATCAGCAGACTTTGGCGCAGTGCCGTAAATGGCTCGATGTACATTATCCGGGTGTAGAGCGTGTGGCACTGAGCTCAAATGCAGAAGCAGCGCGTCGTATTCGTAATGAATGGCATTCGGCTGCGATTGCTTCTGACGTTGCAGCAAGTATTTATGAACTTGAAATTCTACATGGCAACATTGAAGATAATCCTGAAAATACCACACGTTTCCTTGTGATTGGGCGTGAAAAAGTGCCACAAAGTGGTAATGATAAAACCTCTTTACTCATTTCTGCACATGACCGTGCAGGGGCATTATTGGAAATTCTTGCACCATTTGCCAAACACAATATCAGCTTGACCAGTATTGAAACCCGTCCTGCATTGCCTGAAAAATGGGCCTATGTGTTCTTTATTGATCTTGAAGGTCATGTAGAACAAGACAATGTAAAAGCAGCCATTGAAGATATTCGTCCATTGGTCAAAGAAGTCCGTGTTTTGGGTTCATACCCAGCAGCTGTTATTTAATGGGTTGAAGGTCTTTAAAATATCGTCATGACTCAACCTATGTTTAAAAAAGTTGCATTTATTGGACTTGGACTGATTGGTTCAAGTCTGGCACGGGTGATGGTTGCTGAACAACTTGCTGAAACCATTGTCGCTTCTACACGTTCTAAAAAAACACTGCAAGATGCCAAGGCATTGGGCATTATTGCAGAGGGATTCAGTGATCCTGCCGAAGCGGTGAAAGATGCAGATCTGGTGGTATTGGCTTTGCCTGTACGGGCAACGCAAAAAGCATTGGAAAGTATCAAACCGTATTTGGCGGAAAATGCCATTATTACCGATGTCGGCAGTACCAAAGGCAATGTGGTCGATGCAGCCAAAGCCGTTTATGGTGAAAGCCTGCCTGTTGGTTTTGTACCTGGGCATCCGATTGCAGGGGCTGAACATACAGGTGTACATGCAGGTAAGGTTGATTTATTTGCCAATCATAAAGTGATTTTGACGCCTTTACCAAGCAGTGCAGATTGGGCTGTCGAAAAGCTGATTACACTTTGGCAGGCAGCCAAAGCTGAAGTCATTTGTATGGATGTCGATAAGCATGATGAAGTGCTTGCACATACCAGTCATTTACCGCATCTGATGGCATTCAATCTTGTGGAACAACTTGCCAACCGTGAAGATAATCTCGATATTTTCCGCTATGCAGCGGGAGGTTTTCGTGATTTTTCACGTATTGCGGCAAGTGATCCGCAGATGTGGCATGATATTTTCTTTGCCAATAAAAAAGCAATTTTGAATGCAGTGGATGGTTTTGAAGCACAACTGAAAACATTACGCCAACTGATTGAAAATGAAGATTCACAAGCCTTGATGGGATTGCTTGGACATGCACAAGCTGCACGCCAGCATTTCAATCATATGCTCGCCAATAAACCTTTGATGGAGAAAAATAAGGTGACACAACAATTTACCATTTTGCCAGGTGAGAAGACATTTAAAGGTAAATTTACCGTGCCAGGTGACAAATCTGTGTCACATCGCTCCATCATGTTTGGGGCGATTGCAGAAGGCACGACTCATGTAACAGGTTTCCTTGAGGGTGAAGATGCACTTGCAACCTTGCAAGCCTTCCGAGATATGGGCGTCAGTATTGAAGGACCAAAAAATGGTGAAGTGACCATTCATGGTGTCGGAATCAATGGTCTGAAAGCACCAAAAACAGCGTTGTACATGGGTAACTCAGGTACATCTATGCGTTTGCTTTCAGGCATGTTGTCTGCGCAAGCTTTTGACTCTGTGATGACAGGCGATGCATCATTGTCGAAACGTCCAATGGAACGTATTGCCAAGCCTTTACGTGAAATGGGTGCACAGATTCAATCTACAGGTGAACGTGGTACGCCACCGATTTCAATTACCGGTGCGCAAGCGTTAAAAGGCATTCATTATGATTTGCCAATGGCATCTGCACAGGTGAAATCAGGCATTCTTTTAGCAGGTTTGTGGGCAGAAGGCGAAACATCGGTGACTGAACCTGAACCAACCCGTGACCATACTGAGCGTATGTTGCGTGCATTTGGTTATGAAGTGAAAACTGAGGGCAATCGTATTTCCCTGCAAGGTGGTGGAAAGCTGGTCGGTACTGAAATTCAGGTGCCTTCAGATATTTCTTCTGCGGCATTCTTTATGGTCGGTGCGGCAATTACCGAAGGTTCGGATGTGACCCTTGAAGCGGTAGGCATTAACCCGACCCGTACAGGTGTGATTGAAATTTTAAAACAAATGGGTGCGGACATTAGCGTTGAAAATGAACGCATTGCAGGCGGTGAACCGATTGCAGATGTACGCATTCGTGGTACTCGTACTTTAAAAGGCATTCATATGCCTGAAGATCAGGTACCTTTGGCAATTGATGAATTCCCTGCATTGTTTATTGCTGCTGCATGTGCAGAAGGGCAAACCATTTTAACGGGTGCGGCTGAACTGCGTGTCAAAGAATCTGACCGTATTCAGGTAATGGCAGATGGCTTGCAAACCATGGGCATTGACTGCACACCAACAGATGATGGCATTATCATTGAAGGAAAAGGTAAATCTGGTGAGTGGGGTGCAATTTTCACAGGTGGTGAAATTGAATCGCATCATGACCACCGTATTGCCATGAGTTTCTCAATGGCGGGACTACGGACTTCAGGTAAAATTAAGATTATGGGCACTGAAACTGTAGCAACCAGTTTCCCGACTTTTACCCAATTGACTACACAAGCAGGGCTTGAGATTCAAGTTACTGAATAATTTTTCTTGGCTAAGTTCGGTCAAGCGAAATTTAAATGTTAAATCAATAGTCTAAAATTTGTATATTTGTTCGACAACAGCCAAGCAAAAGCTTGGCTGTTTTGTATTTATTGCTTATGCTCAAAGCATAGAACTATAAAGCCTTTGGGATGAAGCAATGAGAACACTACAATTTACAGCGAACTGCGAAAAACATGCTCAAAGTAATGCACAGGACGGGAATGCATGCGTTGTGACTCAGGAATATGTAACAGATTTATTGGCAACACAGCTTTCTCAATATGGCTTTAAAGCAGAAACAACACATTGCGAAGAAAATTTAGCGGTGAGTGTGGAAAATCACCCGATTGGTTTAGGTGTGCATTGTCGTTTAAATGAAGCAGGGTTATTAACTTGTCAAATCTCAGCGCATGCAGATGAAGAACAAGTGTGGTTTAAAAAAATAGAAACACAAAGCATGATTAAACAGTTAGCAAACGCGGTGGAAAACACCTTAAAAAAAGATGCTGCCTTTAGTGGTTTTGAGTGGAAAGGGTAGAATATTAAGAAGAGTTAAATAGGTTAAGATGAAGTTTTATTTAAATCTTTCAATGTCTTAGCGCCATATTCTCTAAGAAGGATAATATGTTTAGGTCGTGCGATATTATTTTGATTTGCATGATAATCTAAATAAGCTATCAGTGAATCTGTATTGTTGTGTTCGAGTTCTGAAATAGGTGGTACTAATTTCTCAATCCAATAAAAAGTGTTGTAGCAATATTCAGCTATAGCAATACCTAGTGGAGTGTCATATTCATCCTCGATAAGGATATTGGGATTAAACCCACCTTCTAAAAAGACTTTTATCATTTCATGATCTTCTTGAAAAATAGGCGCTAATATTGCATGAAAGCCATCATTACTCACTTGATTGGGGTTTGCTCCTAATTCAATCAGAAGTTTTATAATTTGATAGCGATAAGGTTTTTTATTCATCACTAATTCCCCAACGATTGAATCGAGTAAGCTATCACCATGATGATTGATTTCAAGGAAATCTGCATTTTTTTGTTTATATTGAATAAGTTGTTCTGAATTACCTAAAAAGGTTGCATTGATAATATCATCAAATGTAGGTTTCATTTTACAGCATCCTTTTGATTTTGTGAGTGCTAAACTTTCACACTCACTTTATAGATATTTCCAATATTTTCAAAACTGATTTCACAATCTAAAAACTTTTGGATCATTGCAGCTTGGGTTTTGGTGTGTTCACTAATCACTTGCGCTGTAAATTCTCCACCTTTGCCTAAAGCTAAAGGCAAGAGCAACTGATCTGCCAGATATTCATCGGCAATGGCATCGGCATGCAAATAAGCTTTTACTTCTTTGGCTAAATCATTGGCAACTTTTTCTGCACTTTTTTTCATTTCACCTAAAGCAGAAAAAACTTGTTGATGATACTCATAATTTAATACCACAAAAGCAGTATTTCCCTGACTAATACCTCGAAAGTTGAGTCGTTTGCGTTGTGTTAAATCTAATTTGTTATTCAAAACTTCAAGTTCACGATCTGCAATACTCGTAGGAATATTTAAGGTTGATGCATATGCAACCATGTCCAAAAGCTTACCTTTGTCCTGAGCAGTATATTTAGTTTGTTTTGTCCACGGGTGAATAGTGGCATTGATCTGACCTGCACCAATCGGAAAAAAACCTGCGTGTTCACAGAAAAAATCCACTGTAATGCCCATTTTATGAATTGTTGGTAAAAAACAATGCTCAATAAAATCCGCTGTAGGTGCCATTGGGTTATGGGTTCCACCGTGTATGCTGATTTGACTGACTCGATCTTGCATCATCAGGGCAGGAAGTAAAGTTTGTAAAACTAAAATAGTGCTGCCTGCTGAACCAATTTGAAAATCGTAATGTCCAGCTTGGACTTGTTGTGGCTGAAAATAAAGCTTTTGTGAATGTAATTCTGCACCTTCAACGGTGGCATTACTGATGCGCTGTGAAGCCTGTACGCAAACTAGATGTTGACGCATTAAGCCCGGTTTTTTACGCCCTGCTCGGATATTGAACAGTTCAAATGGAATGCCTGTTAGCATAGAAAGCGAAAGGGCGGTACGCAAAATTTGTCCGCCGCCCTCGCCTTGAGAACCATCAATTTGGATCGTTTGGTTTTTAATCGCTATGTTCATTTTTTCCTAAACTTTTTTTTGATTAAATATGCTGATTTAAATCGTTGTATGATTCAAGTAAGAGATAAAAAATAATGAATCTAGTACTGATTTTATTGAGCGATCAAAATAAATCGTTCAGCATATATAAAGTATAAAAGGTGATTCTAAAACATCAAATTTTAATGATCTGATGTTTAACTGTATCGTTTAAAAATAGTAAAGTATGTGGAAAAAAGAACAGAATAAATCATTATCCTACTTTTTCAATACAAGGTGGCACAATGGTCACAAGACTTTTTTGTGGATCATACATTTCAATTTGCCAATTTGCTTCCTGAATTTTCATATTTAATTCACGAATTTTCATACTGATTTCATCTGCTTGTTTTTGTAAACGAGCAACAGAAATAATTTTTTTCCACTTTACTTCACTGATATTGCAACGGTTAAATTGTTCACTATTTTCAATAGCTTGCATTAAAATAGTTTGTTTCTCAATTAAATCATCACGTTGATTGATTACATTAATAAATGAACGTCCATCCGATAGTTTGGTACGAGCATAGGTCAGATAAATATTACTGATAATGCCTTGTAAGTCTTGAGAAATAGAAAATGCTTGTTTAATTAACTCATTTGGATCTTCACTTGGTTCTTCACCATCTTTGACTAAAACATTGATATTAATCCGTTGTTTTAATGAAGTGAGTTTTTTTTGATGATCACTTTTTATTAATAAAGCCTCAGCAACTTTCATATTATTTCCCCAGAACTAGCAAACTCATCAATGAGATGATTGAATTAAAATATTCCTAAATACATTATTTTTAAGTTTAAGTATTTATATTGTGTAAAAATACTTAATATTTAGGTGTTTTTGCAATACTTACTTTTTGGTATTGATTCAGCAAATTTGCATTATATTTTAATTCCAATTGAGTTGTAAGTTGTTCTATCGGATAAATGGGAGAATTGGTTCATATTTTACCAAGTAGTTAATTTTCAAATTATTTTGCTAAAAATTCATACACATTCCTCTAAGTTGATAGATTAGGTGAACATACTGTCAGTACATGGTTATGCTAAGTCAGTTGTAACAATGCCTTGTGAGCAAAGTGTTAATGTGTGCTAAGTGATGAGCTGATTTATAAAAAGGTAAGCTAGCTCATTCGCTTGGCAGCCTCTACGCAACTTCTTTTCAATCCTGCGCTGAGGGAGTAAAGTTGTTATCGGATCCTGCACTCGCCCAGTATGTTCGGGTTTATTCTAAAACAATCAATTGCTTTAGAAATAGGTGAAATATATTGTCAGTACATGGTGATGCAAAGTCAGTTGTCACCATACTTGGTATGTATTGGGTTGACGTATGAAAAGTAATGGGTTGAAGTGTACATAAAGTTGTAAGCTAACCCGTTCGCTTTTCTGAGCCACTACACATTATTTTCAATCCTATGTTGTGAAAGTAGAGGATCTTGTACTCGCCCAATATATTTCGGATTTTGTCATGACGAATCACAACAAAACTTTTAAAATGTAGTCTAAGATTCAAGCAAATCCACTTGCCAATTGGTTGCTTGAATCAACACATTTAAATCACGGAGTTTGGCACTGATATCATCGGCTTGTTTTTGCAAGGAAGATACAGGAATTACTTTATGCCATTTAATCTCACGTGTGCTGTAACGATCAGGCTCACGATGCGTGTTGCTGATTGCAGAGGTTAAGATTTTATGACGTTCCACAAGTTCATCACGCTGTGTCAATAAAGCCAATAGCGAACGACCATCAGTTAATTTTGCCAAAGCATTGGTTTGATGAATAGCGAATACCAATTTTTGTGATTCCTGCGTTAAAGCAAAGACTTGCTTTAACAGTTCGTTTGGATCTTCAGATGGTTCATCACCATCTTGTACCAATACATTTGCATGGATACGTTGTTTCAGTGAAGCGAGTTTCTTTTGTTGATCGCTTCGTAAGAGTAATGCTTCTGCGAGTTTCATATTGTTTTCCTTTTAATTTGTAATCTGTAATTGGTCAAATGCCGAGTCGTACATATATTGATATTCAGGTGGAACATTATTTCGTCCCACAACTTCGACTAAGGCATTTATTAACAATTCATTTGTTCGTAACTTTTCGAGCCATTTATTCATGATTTTAATCATTTTTTTATCAGAAAATGCTGAATTATAACTATATTCTTCAAAATCATAATGTAATGTTTGAATCAAATTCAACATGGGTGTTGGGACATTCAAATTTTCTTCCCAAATTATTAATAAAGGTCGAATATTTAAACCAGCCAAATGGAACATGAGAACGTGTTGAGTGACTGATGTAGTTTTTGTAAACTTCATTAATTGCATTTGAAAATAGCAAAGTGCGAAACGTTGCATAAATTCAAATTCAATATCTGTCCAAATATCTAAATAAAAATGACATTTAGTTAACGTGTCTTCGTGACAATGATGGATATATTCATTATTTATCAACGACTCTAAAATTCGAGGCAATAAATATTTCATTTGTTGTGAGATTGCATATACATCAGTCGATTCTGCTGCAAATAAATATTGCGAAATTAAACGCTGATCAAGCTGTGCTAATGGTAAAGTAAGTAGTAATTCACAATCTTCCATTGTCATGCAATGTCCACAGCACGCTTCGATTTTTTCACCAATCGAATAAGAGGAAAATAATGAATACGCTTCCTCAACTAAGGCTTTTAATTCAGTTTCATAATTCATTAGATTTTCCTTATTATTGAATATTAATTAAAATGATTTCTAGAGTTGAGTCTTCTAAAGGAGATGCTATATAAGTTTTAGCAAACTCTATAACCTCATCCAAAGTTTGGTCTTCATGCCAAGTGGTCATGAAGTTATAATCATCATCTTCAGGTAGATCGTAATTACAAAATTCTAAATAAGCATAATCTAGTGCATCATCCCAAATTGAACATTCATGACCCCAAGCTAAAGCCCAATAACATTGCTCTGATTTTACAATCCAATCAGAACATATACTTTGCCATTCAGATGTTACTGATTGGCTGTAGATTGCTAAAATTGCAATATAAGGATGTTTTGGCAAATCATATGAAATCTTTTGATTTGCTAGTAGTTCTATATTAGTCATCACAATTGTAGCATTCATCATATTATCCCTTCACACAAACAACCTGATTCAGTGTATAAACCACTTCCACCAAATCACTTTGCGCTTTCATCACATCTTCAATCGGCTTATAAGCAGACGGAATCTCATCAATCACGGCTTCATCCTTACGGCATTCTACACCTTGAGTTTGCTCAATCTGATCTTGCACAGTAAACAACTTCTTCGCAGCAGTACGGCTATGCACACGACCTGCACCATGCGAACAATAACAGAAAGATTCCTGATTTCCCTTACCTTTCACAATAAAAGACTTCGCACCCATCGAACCTGGAATAATTCCATACTCACCCAAACGCGCACGAACTGCACCTTTACGAGTAACAAGAACTTCCTGTCCGAAATGTTCTTCCTTATCCACATAATTATGATGACAATTCACCGCTTCAACTTTGGCATTAAATGGTTTGTTAATAATAATTCGTAAAGCCTGAACTGCGGCTTCCATCATTAACTCACGGTTTTTCATGGCAAAACGTTGCGCCCAACCCACAGCAAACCAATAATCATCAAAATGTTCAGTTCCTTCAACCAAATAAGCTAAGTCTTTATCAGGCAGGTTAATGAAATGCTTCTGCATATCTTTACGAGCAAGCTCGATAAAGTGGTTTCCTATCGCATTTCCAACCCCACGAGAACCCGAATGCAACATAATCCAAACCTGTTGATGCTCATCTAAACAGATTTCAACAAAGTGATTTCCCGTTCCCAAAGTTCCAAGTTGAGTGCGGTTATTGGTATTCTTTAAACGTGGATGTTTGGCACAAATATATTCAAAATCAGTCACCAATTCAGCCCAAACTTGATCTACACGTTCAGGTGGTGTATTCCAAGAACCTCGGTCACGATGACCACGAGTTTTGGTCATTCCGTGCGGAATTAAACGTTCAAGCTCGGTACGTAAGGTATGTAAATTATCAGGCAGATCAGATGCAGTCAGTGAAGTACGCGCTGCCATCATTCCACAACCAATATCCACACCCACCGCAGCAGGGATAATCGCACCTTTGGTTGGAATCACGCTACCAATCGTCGCACCGATCCCGACATGGACATCAGGCATTACCGCCATCCATTTATAAATAAACGGCATTTGCGCGGTTTTTAACAATTGATCTTTAGATTTCTCATCAACAGGGACACCTTTAGTCCACATTTTAATTGGAACGCCTTTTGCGTCCTGAATAATGTTATAGGCACGCTCATTTGAGGCTTGTTTTTCGATTTGTTCAATTACTGACATAGTCATTGCTTTATTCCTTCTCTAAACCTGCCTGCCAAGCGGTTGCAGGCAGGTGAAAATTTCATACATCATGATGATGTGCTGTATATATTGCGAAGAGTGTGCCAAGTTTGATTTTATTTGAGATTTAATTTTTAAATAATTGATATTTAATAATTTAAAATATTTATTTTATTTTTAGAGTTTTTATTGTGCTTTTATTTTCTTTTGTAATATATAAAAATATATAGTTAAATATAAAAATGGATATTTAAAAATTAACCACTGCATAAAAAATCCATGCCAAATTTGGCATGGATTTAAGTGATAGGAAAATATTGTCGCTAAGGTTTTTGATTTATCTTGAGATAGTGCTGTTCAAGATGAATATCCAAACGCTCTGCCAAAGGGTCATCCTCTAAAACCTGACAATGCCCAATCAGCAATTTCATATCGGTTGTTTTGCGCTTTTTACTTGGTGGTTTTTCATGATAGGCATGGCATTTTTTATACCAATGATGCGTGGTTAAATAATAACTTTTGATGCGAAGTTGCTCTAAAGCAAGATCGAGATCGTCATCTTTAACGTGGACTTTGATGCTCATAAATCGTGTTTTACAGACTGACACCTGTCTCTTGTGATGAAATAAAAAAAGAAAAGAATAGGTTTATCGACCTACGGCAAAAGTATTGCCTGTGCGTTGATGTTGTTGCTTTAAATCAATTTTATACCAAAAATTAGGATGAGTTATAGGCGGTGTACATAGTGCAAAATGGCTTTGTGCCTGACTGATCAGGCGTTTCATTTTACGTTTTTTGCGCTTTAAAATGGCAGCTTGCTCATAAAAGCCTTGGCGCTTTTTATACCGACGGGTGGCTTGTAAGAGATATTGTTTTTGCTGTAACTGATGTAGCGCGAGTTCAATATTGTTATCTTCAACAATAACTTGTATAGACATGATTTGCGTTTTAAAGACTGACACCTGTCTTTGTTTTTGATTTGAGATATTAAGTTAACAAATTGTTTATTTTTTAACAAGGTTTAATTTTTGAAATTGCTTTTATGATCATTTTATTTGATATTTTAAAATTATTATTTTTAATTGCGAAGATAAACAACAGGATATAAACAAAGTTGCGAAGACAATCGTGGCTCTACCTACTGAGCTACTGTTTCATTTATTTAAAAGTGAAACAGGGTGGAATCGAACCACCGACAAACGGATAATGTAGTCCTCAAGGCATTTTATATCCTGTTATTTTTACAACAGATCAATCATCCATCAACAAGTTGAATGATAAGACATTTATCTTAGCGCTTTTGCTTTAAGCGACAGTATGTACATACCGCAGCGGAGTCTAACCGCTGATCTCTAAGTCCCTATGTAGTCCTATCGGCATTTGATGAATCAAAGACCTCAGTATATTTTCATACACTGTCTTACGCATAAATCAACAAAATATCAAAGACGTTCGCGCCTTGCCACTTGGCTACCATTACCGAAATAATGGGGTGGATTCGAACCACCGATTACGTCAATTGAAGATGTAGTCCTTGAAGCATTTGATTTACTTTTACCACATTTGCATAAACAAAATATTGAAGACGTTTCGTTGCTCTATCCAGCTGAGCTACTGTATGTCTGTCATACAGGATGGACTCGAACCACCGACCTACGCATTAAAGATGTAGTCCTCAACGCATTTTATGCATTTTTACTATTTTTGATCGCCAACAAAGTGTTGATAAAACATGTCATTTGGAAAGAATGTAGTTCTATCGGCATTTGGCAATCTGTTACAACGCGCACAACAAATTATTTTAGAAACGTCTCATTGGAAAAATGTAGTTCCTAGCGCATTTGTGCGTTTATCTAACATGGTCAATATGGATATCACATTTTTTAGATGAAATATCTCACAATGACAATGTCAAATTTGTTTCACAGAATCAGCTTGCGTGAAGCTGAGACTGTGGAATTTCTATTTTTTCAATTTCGCCAACCCAATGATCTGCATGCATTTCATTGTTGGCAAAACTTTCAATCAGTTTAAACACGGTATCGGAAAATCCACCAATATTCATCACATCTTTTTGCTCAGGCATTTGCGCAGTCGCATAAGGCTGTAAATCGACACAGACAAGTTTTGCATTTGGATTTTGCTGTTTTAACTTATTCCAATAAATCATCATTCCTGTTGAGTGTTTTAGTCCTCGTATTTGATCAAGCCATGACTCATTATCCGAAAAATAAATCACCAAATCGACCTCGGCATTTTCTTTTACCAACAGTTCTAATGGTTTAGAACAAGCTGTTCCACCACCACACATATTGGCAAATTTTTTGGCTAAGGCGAAAATATCAATTTCTTCCTGTCGATCTCCTAATGCCTTTTTACGTAAATATTGCTGTACTTTGGTCAGGTTAGACAATTCACGTACTTGGGTATCAAAGGGCATTAAACGTATGTTTGGATTGACATATTTAAATGCACTTGCAAATAAAGCCGCCGCATCAACACAACGTAACTGTGAAGTTGCCCCTTTACGATAACCCGTTACAGGGCTTCCCATTGAACCTGAAACATCAATCGCAATCACCACATTACCTGATAATTTTGGTACATGAGCAATGGCACGCTGCATGGCAAATTTTAATGCATTGGCAATTTCATGCGGCATTCCATCGGCAAGCGCAGACCATGCCATCATGAGCTGATAAGGCAAAACCCGACTTTTGGCAATCGCCGTTTCATCCATCAATTTATCCGCAATGATTTTGGTCATGCCTTTAATCTCAAATACACCGTGACGCAAAAAAGTATTCAGATTCATTCTGAGCATTTGCCAAGAACCATTTTTAGCAATTTCCGCCCATTGTGCCGCTGTTAAATTCAGATTGGTTAACAACTGCATTGGTACTTTTGGCACTTCAGTTGTCTGACCTAAACGAAATTGTTCCAATGCCTGAATCTGAGATGGCAATTGTTCAATGGCATAATCTTTTCCTAATACGTAGGCAAAGAAGGCATCATGTTGCTCAGTCTTTGGTTTTGGATGGGTTATTTTCAACACATCTGCAAGGGATGGGCTGTTTCCAATATTCGCCGCCATCAGTTGTTGATCATTTGCTGTTAAAATCCAATCATTGACCATACGTTTTGGCAATGAACCCAAAGACTTACGTCCGATCATTCCTGCACGCATAATCTGTACAAAGTTACGCAATTGTTTTCCGTTATCAATAATGATCGGGAAAAGTTGTTTAAATAAATCGGCATCGAGTTCTGAAAGCAATGCCAATAACACCACAGGCGTATCTTTCATATGTGCATGTTGACGTGCATAAATCGCTGTTTTGGCAACAAATTCAGGTTCAACTTCCAATGCCAAAGTGAGAATTTGATCCAATTGGACTTGGGCATCCTGATAAAAAGTATGGTTCAGGGTTCCTGTTGCCGCCAACTGTGCCAAAGCTGCACGTGATTTTAATGGATAAGCATGACCGCCTGCTTCATTTAGTCCTAATGGTGGTTTTGCCTTCGCAGTGCGAGAGGCAAAAATTGTCTTGTTCGCCATGACAGCATCCTCAAGTTTAATTTTTAATTTCTTGAAAGATATATTGCGAAGAGCGTGCCAACTTTTATTTTTAGCATGATTTTATTTTTTTAAGTATATGAAAATAAATAATTAAATATTTTAATGTGAATCATTTTATAAAAATATGAATTAAAAATACTCGATTTTATCTATAAAAATAAATATTGAAATATAAAAAAAGATAGTTTTATTTAGGGTTAAATCGTCATCGATTAAAGATGACGATTTAAAGCGATTAAATTTTGACAAGAACATGATCTGCGTTGAATTCATAACTTGCCAAGTCTTCAGCCAGAAATAATTGCCCTGAATAAAACTGTTGCGCTTCATTCTTCAACATATTTAAGCCTTCATGATCATGATAACGTGCGCTAAAGTGTGTCAAAACCAAGTTAGGTAATTGTACTTGTTCAGCAAATTCAGCCACCATTTTTGCAGAACTGTGCATTGGTGCAGTGCCGACTTTGTCCAATGTTGCTTGGGTATAGGTACTTTCATGAATCAAGACATCGGCATCCTGACAAGCTGAGCTGAGTAATTCAGGTTGATCATTATCACCGCCAATAATAGCTTTGACCCGATGTTGTTGAATCTCAACATATTGATTGGACATCAATAATTTTCCATCATATTCAACATCTTTACCTTGTTGTAAATCGCCCCACAATTTACCTTTGGGGATGGATAATGCATTTAAAGCATCAACATTGAGTTTTTTCTGTTGTTGAATCACTTCAATGGCAAAGGCATAACTTTCCACCCGATGATGCAATGCAATGGCTGAAAGTTGAATTGATTCATTGATCTGTATGGCTTGCTGAAGCGTATTAACATCTATAAATTCAAGCGGATAGGGCAGGTGTAAATCGGTCAATTGTTGGGTAGCTTCAAACCAAAGCTGAATATTTTTTGGCGCAATGATGGTGAGCTGTTCTTTACGCCCATTCATGCCTGCGCTCGCAAGCAAACCCATCAGACCATAACAATGATCACCATGCACATGAGTAATGCAAATGGCTTGTAAATGTTGTAAGGATAATTTTGCACGTTGAATTTGATGCTGTGTACCTTCACCTGCATCAATCAAAATCCAATCTTTGCTTTTACTGTGGCGCACGGCTAAACCTGACACATTGCGGGTCAGCGAAGGAGCACCTGAAGATGTGCCTAAAAATGTAAACTGTAACATGGGAAATAAAACCTGAAACTATTTTAAAAATTTGATTGTTTTAAGCGAAAACCAAAGTGATTCCATCAAAAAAAGGTCGAGTCAGACGCTGATGGTGTAAGGAGGAGGGCGGTTTTGCCATCTAAGTATAGCATTGCAGATCATGGAGTGTTAATTTGAGTGCAAAATAAAAATTCAGATCAATAAAAATAAGGTAGGTCATATGCAACAACTCAAGCCGATCCAAACGCAGCATATTCAACATGCACAGCAGTTACTCTCAGATGTATTGGCTGAACATGCTTATTTAAATGAGCAGAAAATGAATGAAATCCAAATGCTTGTAGTGGGTCACATCCATTATTTTGAACTTGAGACATGGCAGCAATTATTAAAATCAATCCATCATCAGCGTTGTTATTTTTCAGATTTTTTAAATTTTTATTTGCAAAATTATCCAGAAATTCAGAAAAAAATGGATCAGCAAATGCAAAAACAACTGCACGTTGTCGAGCAATTTTATCAACAACATTTAAAGGAAATCGAGATTACATCAGAAAATCTGTCCGAACATTGGCAGGATTTGGATGACCTTTTACAACAAAATGATGCACAACCTGAGCTAAGCACTCAACAGGAATTGCTCTATCTGAACTATTGGCTACAGGCTTTTACACCTTTGGCGGCTGATGATATTCCCTTACTTTGGAAAGCTTTCCAAGCCTATCCTTTTGAGTTTTTTCCATTGGTGTTGAATATTCCTGTCACAGCACTAAAAGCACAAGATATTGAAATATTTTATGATTTATTTGCACAGCAGGCATTAGACTTTGCCCATGATGGGCAACGCCCGACTCATTTTATTCAGTATTTTTATGATCAATTTCCTGAATTATTACAACAAATTCCACAACGCTATCTGCAAAGCAATGTCTTGCCATTAAAAGCAAAATTATTGCTGTGTTTGGCTGATCGTAAAGCTGATTTAAGTGAAATATTACAACAGTTTATTTTGCAGCAGTTTATGCAGTCGGTACAACAAAATAAGCAAACACTGATCGATGCTGCATTACATGCTTTGGCAAAATGTCAGCAGATTCAAATTCCGCACACGGTCATGGATAAAGTACGGTCTTTTTTACATGAAGATGAAATATGGGATCTGCCCATGGTGGCTATGCGGACATTGAATGCTTTGGGTATTCGGGATTTATGGTTTAAACAACATTTGCTCACAGTGTTGGAGCAGGGCTATGGCTGTGATGGTGAAACGCCACAAGGCACAAGTATCGAAATATTAACAAGTTGGGGGAAGGAAGGTTTATATGCCACAGACAAGGTCATTCAACTGTTAAAGCAGGCGATTCAGGAAAATGATCAGGACAGCATCATGAGTCTAATTGTATATACGGATGCTGATCCATCATTGGCAGTGCATTTTCAGCCTTTGCTTTGGCATTGGATTGAGGATTTAAGCCAAAAATCTCAGGATGAATGTTGGATTGAAGGACGGATTTTTCAGACTTTTGCCAAGCTTTGCAAAAGCTTAAAATGGCAACCAAATCCGCAGCAATGGCACAGCATGGAAGTGGTTTTACATGCGTTACTTGAATATTTAAGTCCTGAGGACAGAGCGCCATATTTTCAATTATTAGCTCAGGAATTTGCACTTGATAACATACAGATTCAGGCTGTACAGCAATGGTGTGTTGAAAAAGATAAAGAAAATCAAGCAGACAATATCGATGAAGAGAGCTAAAAAGTAATAGCTTGCTAAATCATGGAGCATTGAATGATGAGATATCAAATTAATTTTATGGCATATTTTGATGATGAAGAATGGTTGATTGAAGCAAAAGGCTGTTTGGAAATAGAGATATACATCAATCAAAAGACCTACCGATTTAACTTTTATGATCAGGTGAGATTAAATCAAGAGATCTTAGATACACTTGCACATTCACAGTACTTTTTTGACGAAAATATAGTGATCTTAAACGTGGTGAATCGGGCAAACATCATCAATTTTTTAGAAAATGTCGTAGATACAAAATATATGGATAGCTTTAAAACGCAAGGTTAATTATAGTCTTTTGATTGAAACTATAAAATTTTATAGAAAATGCAAAAATCTAAAAAAACAGTCGTGATTGGTTTTGTGGGTTCAACACTTGATCAGGGAAAAAAAGAAGAGCGTTGGCAACGTTGGCGTCCGACCATGAGCTTACTCATGCATGAAGACTTATTGATTGATGAATTGGTCTTATTGCATGACCGACGAAATAAAGGCTTAATTGAACATTTACAACAAGATGCACAACAAATCTCCCCAAATACCCATATTTCAGGTCATCAGGTCAATATCCGAGATCCGTGGGATTTTTCCGATATGTATGGGGCTTTGTATGACTTTGTAAAATCCTATCCTTTTGATACTGAAAATAATCATTATCTGCTACATATCACCACAGGAACGCACGTTGCTCAAATTTGTTGGTATTTATTGGTTGATGCACATTATTTACCTGCAAAATTGATCCAAAGTTCGCCCACAGGTAAGCAACAACCTGAAGGCGAATATCGCATCATTGATTTGGATTTGTCACGTTATGCCGCGCTAAACCAACGCTTTGAAAATGAAAAAACTGAAAATTGGCAACAACTTAAAGCCAATATCGCCACTAAAAACCAAGATTTTAACCAATTGATTCAAGAAGTAGAGTTGGTGGCGACCCGTTCCAAAGCACCAATTTTAATTATGGGGGCAACAGGTGTCGGAAAATCACATTTAGCCAAACAGATTTATCAACTTAAAAAAGAAAAATTTCACTTGGATGGACGATTTATAGATGTTAACTGTGCCACTTTATGTGGTGATGGGGCAATGTCGACACTCTTTGGACATATCAAAGGTTCATTTACAGGTGCAGCCAATGCCCGCACAGGTTATTTAAAAAGTGCCGATGGTGGTATTTTATTTTTAGATGAAATTGGTGAACTTGGGCTTGATGAACAAGCTATGTTGCTCAAAGCTTTGGAAGATAAATCATTTTTCCCTGTGGGGAGTGATAAGGAAGTTTCAGCAGATTTTCAACTGATTGCAGGAACAAATAAAGATTTACGTGAAGAAGTGCAGGCAGGGCGTTTTCGGGAAGATTTGTGGGCGCGTTTAAATACATGGACTTTCTTTTTACCGAGCTTAAAAGATCGAGTGGAAGATATTGCACCGAATATCGAGTTTGAATTACAACGTTTTGCCACTCAACACCAGTCTCAGTTACGTTTTCATAGTGATGCTTTGGAAAAATATTTAAAATTTGCACAGTCTTATGAAGCAACGTGGCAGGGAAATTTCCGTGATTTAACTGCAAGTGTAACCCGTATGGCAACATTGGCGGAAGGCTCACGCATTGGTTTAAAAGAAGTTGAAGCAGAAATTCAACGTTTACAAAAAATTTGGTCTATCAAAGAACATGCAGATTCAATACAGCCCTCATCTTTGAGGGATATTTTAACGGCTGAACAGCTTGCTCAAATTGATGAGTTTGATCGGATTCAACTTGAAGGTGTGATTGAAATTTGTCGTAAATCCAAGTCCATGGCTGATGCAGGGCGACGTTTATTTTCAGTGTCTCGTGAGCAAAGACAAAGTACCAATGACAGTGATCGAGTGAAAAAGTATTTAGCCAAGTTTGGCTTGAATTGGGGCGATGTAGTCAATTAATTTGTTGGTTAAAATGTAGTCATATTAAAATTGTTATTCACAATATTTTTAATTAATGTATATTGTTTTGCATATTTTTTAAGTACACATTGATAATGTGTGTACAAATCTTAATTAATAAATAAAGTTATATCGAGTAAGTTTTAAAATTTGTTATAACTTTTGGTGTTTATTCAGGATTAATATGTTTAAAAAAATACTCATAGTATTGCAACAATGGTTTAGTTTTTTGGGGAAACAAGATAAAAAAATATCGCTTAAAAATATTGAAAAGCAACCATTAGAACAAGCCACTCATACTTATTCTATGGCATTGATTCCACAACTTAAAAGTGAACATAAAAAACTGGTTGAAATTTATGTGGGAATTCAGAGTTTATTTGAAAGTAAAAAATATCAACAAGTTGTTGAGCAATTACTGTATTTTAAAGAAGAATTTTCATTGCACTTAATAGAAGAGAATGTAAAGTTTTATGCTTATCTAGAAAGTAATTTAGAGCCAGAAAGTGTGCAATTACAAACGATTAAAACTTATCGTAAAGATATGAATCAAATCGCACATGTTGTTGTAAAATTTTTAAAAAAATGGACAGCTCAATCATCATTAAACCCAGTGACTGCTGATGATTTTTTGCAAGAATATGAAAGTATTGGTGCTGCCTTAGTGCAAAGAATTACAGATGAAGAGCAGCATTTATATACTTTATATCATCCACTTTCTTTCACTTAGATGTAAATTGCCCTTGTGAATTTAGGGCAATTTTATCATTTAACTGACTTATTTAAACATAGGTTGACCATCTACTTTAATCTCAACAGTATCGTCTTTTTTCCAAATAATTCGTGGCGTATCTTCACTAAAACGTCCGCTGGTCATACCTGAATGTTGTAAAGTGATTCCTTGTTCATCAATAATAGCAATACCGATCACATAAGTATAAACAAAACGACTTTTTGCTTTTGCTGAAACATTGGCATTAAAAACACACTCAACGAGTTGATCAGCGTATTGCATACGCATTTTGGGTTGTAATGAAGCAATAGAAACAACGCCATTACTCACAGCAGAATAAACCGAAAAAACTAAGGCAACTTTTCCACCCAGTTTTTTTGCAATATCAGGATGTACTAAAACAGTCTCTTTGCCAGGTTGGGCACTTGATGCTCCTGTAATATCACCTTGATGATGGATGTATGGATAGCTCTCGATAGCACCTTGTTGTGATGGGCACCAGACATATTCCATTTTATTATTTTGTTGTAGCATAAAGCCAACACGTAAATCTAAGTCATCATTATCACTACGACCATCACCATTATCCACCCAAATTGCTTCAATTTTCAGATATTCGTGACTGTTTTTGTTGAGATTAATGCGATGTGATTGACCTGTTTTATCAAGTTGAATCTTATTCAAATTTAGAGTGCTTTTTGTATTATTGGGTGGTGTTGAGACTGGAAGCTGAGGTGTTGAAGAAGTGGGCTGAGCAACTTCATCTTTTGCAACTTCACCACCAAAGTGTTCAACTAAAGCAGCCAAGCCACCATTAAAACCTTGTGCAACAACACCTAAACGCCAAACATCTTTAAAGTAAATGTCTATTAACATAATGGCTTTTTCTTGGTTAAAGCGCTGCGGTTCAAGTACAAAGTTTGCAACAGCTTGACCTTGAGGATTTTTGATTGTAATAGTACCGCCTTGGATCTGTTGCATAGTTGCCTGTGGGTCATCAATAGCAGCACAAATACTAAAACGTTGAATTTGAGTTAAATTCACTAAATTCAGTTTAAACTTAAAATTTTGTTGGGGTTGCGCTTGCCAATTTACAGCACCATCAGGTGTAGTGGGCTGATTATAAAAAACCATAAATGCTTCGTCATTGAGCTTTTGGTGAGCATCTAAACCAAAACAAGAGAGATCTATTGCAAATGAAGCTTGAATTTGAATATCAATACTAAACTCTTGTTGAATGTTTAACTGTTGTAGTTGTAATTTCTGACCTTGTTGTAATTGCATCATAAAAAATATCCATTTATTTGTGTAAAAATCTGTGAGAAAAATAGATTCTATAAAGCTTAATATTTTTAAATTGATAGAGATAAATTAAATCAATGTTCAATTTTATGACTGAACAATAGAATATTTATTATGATTTTGAAAGTTGTTTTATGCTCAAATTTGTTGTTATTCAAACATAAAACAATACTAGGAATATGAATAAAAAACTATTTTATAGATAAAAACCGCTCAATCGCATGATGTAATTGTTTTAAATAGCCTGTAAAAAAATGATTTGCGCCAGGTAATACAGTGATGAGATGTTTTTGCGGTCTAGCCCAATTTAATACATCAGAAAGCTGTGTAATTTCATCATTTTCTCCATGAATAAATAATAAATCTCCTTGTAGAAAAGGTGTTTGATACTCTCGGATACCACGTACTTTTGCTGTTGGTAAACCACATAAAATCATTTGTTTAGGTTTATTTTTTTCATCAAGCTGAACAAAACACTTAGCCAAAACATGTGCACCAAAACTAAAACCAGCCGCATAAAAAGGGAGTTGAGGGTGTAATGTTTGCAGATGAGAAATAAGCGTTAAGATATCATCTGTTTCACCAAAACCATCATCATGTAAGCCAGCAGTTTGACCTAAACCACGAAAATAAGGACGATAAACAATACAATCATTTTGAGTGAAAATTTTTGTTAATAAGGTTGGGACTTTATGTTGGGGCGTACCCCCTTGTAGTGGATGAGGATGGCATACTACAGCAAAAGCTTTAGCTTCATTCTCTGGATAATCGACTAAAATTTCGATGTTACCTACCAGACCTTGTATGTGTATAGTATCAGACATAAAACGTGAATATTATTTAAATGATTTATTTTAACGATTATTGTAGAGGAAAAACATGATTCGCAAAAAAGCAGTGTAACTGTTATATTGCTGTGATGAATTATTAATGCGGAATAGATATGCTTTTTTTAATTTCTCCTGCAAAAACATTGGATTATGAAACAGATTTACCTATAGATCAGTATACAATGCCAAGAGTGTTAAATCATTCAGAAGAATTGATCCAAGTTTGTCGTGAGTTATCTGCCTCTGAAGTTGCGAGCTTAATGAGTGTAAGCGAGAAAATTGCAACACTAAATGTAGAGCGTTTCCGTGATTGGACACCAGACTTTAACTTTGCAAATGCTCGACAAGCTATTTTTGCATTTAAAGGAGATGTTTATACAGGTTTAGATGCTTATAATTTATCTGTAGAAGATATTGAATATTCACAAGAAAAATTACGTATGTTGTCAGGTCTATATGGTTTATTGCGTCCTTTAGATTTAATGATGCCTTATCGTTTAGAAATGGGAACAAAGCTAAAAAATCCAGTAGGTCAGAATTTATATACATTCTGGGGAAATAAGATTACAAGTTTAATTCAGCAAGATTTAGAGCAAGCAGGCTCAAAAATTTTAGTTAATTTAGCTTCTGACGAATATTATAAATCGGTTAAAGAAAGTCAGATTAATGCAGAAATTATTAAACCTGTTTTTCTGGATCAAAAAAATGGTCAATATAAAGTGATTAGTTTTTACGCTAAAAAAGCCCGTGGTTTAATGGCTCGATATATTATTCAAAATAAAATTGAAAAGATTGAAGATTTAAAAGGATTTAATGTAGATGGTTATTATTTTGATGCTGAAAGTAGTTTAGCAGGAGAGCTTGTCTTTAAAAGAGATGAACAGGCGGCTTAATTAATAGTCTGTCTGATGTTATAAGAGGAATGTGTCTAATGCTAAATTATTATGATAAATTTCAACAGTATTGGGCACAGTTTTCTGATTCTATAAATTTAAGATCTATGCAATCAGAATCATTATTTTCGATTCTTTTTCACTTCTATGTTGGTAATTATTATCATACGCACCAACATATTATAGAATGCTTAGAATTATTTAATGAAATCAAGCATCAACTTGAAGATCCAGTCGCGGTTGAGTTAGCAATTTGGTTTCATGATATTATTTATGATCCACAAGCATCAGATAATGAAGAACAAAGTGCTAAATTAATGCAAAAACATTGTGTGGGCATTTTAAAGAAAACTGAACTTGAAAAAGTTGCAAGGTGGATTATTGCAACCAAAAAGCATCTACCTACAAAAGAGCATGATTTAAAATATTTATTGGATATTGATTTGGCAATTTTGGGAAGTTCAACACAACGTTTTGCCGAATATGAACAACAAATCCAAAAAGAGTATGATTGGGTTGAAACACAACAATATCAAATGAAACGAAAGGAAGTATTAACGCATTTTTATCATATGACGCCCTTATATCAGACGGCATATTTTCAAGAAAAATTAGAGTTATCTGCAAAAAATAATCTGATGAATAGTATAAAAAATGATATTGGTCTATGATTTTGAAGATAGAATTGAGTTCTCATTCATAAGAATATTAAATCAACTCTAAATTCAGTTAATATTATTTTTTGCCTCATTGATATTTGTTGATTTATTATTTTTAAGTTGTGTTATGGTGAGTTGAATTATAAAGTTTGAATTTAAAGCCTCTAGCTTAATTCATAAACTTTTTCTAAATAGTCAAATTGATTTAATATTTGAAGTGAAATTTTTTCTCCTGTTGCCCAAGTGGCTTTTCCTGTTTGTAAGTCAACATCAATAATATCAAGTTCTTTGCATAAAGTACGGTCAGTTGCTAATGTAATAAATTGAGGTGAGTTTTCTTTTAGACACTTTGCAATATAGTGTTGTGTATTGTGATGACGATAAACATCAATAATTTTAAAACGCATGATTTCCCCAGATTGATTTAAAAATCAAGGACTACTTTAAAATCAAACTCAAAACTTATCAATTGTTAAATGTGTCTAAATATGAAATAAAAATGATAATTTTGTCATTATTTTTCAAGAGAAGTTTGATCTTATCCGAAATATTTTATAGACCTAGATAACAATAACCGACAAAAAAGAATGTTTATATACTTTTAATATATTGAAAATATACTTGAATATTCATTTAAAAATTAAGCTGTTAGTAAATATAAAATAATGCAGAAGGTGTACATAGAGGTATGAATATAAGATAGCTCAGGATTTGTTTTTTAAGTGTTTGAAATAAATATTAAAAAATAAAAAACATCTGTTGGTTGTCGGGAATTTTTGCTTTTAGGTTGTTGCTTGCAACAAAAATTGTTAACTTGAATAAGATAATAAAAAATTTAGGGACAGGAATGAAAATGAATGGTCAAAAATGTCAAAAAGCTTTTTGGATGATAGTCGTTAGTTGTTTTTCTACAACAATATTTGCTATTTCCCCTATAAAGGATGATCTTTTATCTGAAAATGTAAATTATGTTGGCACAATAACACCCGTTGTAATTACTGCTGTGAAGAGGGATGTGCAAGAGTCAATTGAACAGCAAAATCAAAAAAACAATCAGTTGGCAGGCAAACAAGCTGATGAAATTAAAAAGGATCATTTAACTTATGTTGTACTCAGTGATCATGAACAACAGAAAAAAGAAACAGACGCTTATCAACATCAAGCTGATAAACGACCATTATTGCCAAATAAGGCAAAAATGATTGAATATGGAACCAGTGCACAAAATAATTTTGTCAAAGTCACCACGCCTGACAAAATAACGATTTATGTCAGTCGTGATACGCACTAGTTTCATATTCAAATGATGTTAATTACTGATGTTACACATTGGATTTAAATTAAATAGCTGAAAAAAGCAAAAGCTAAATTTACATGGCGGGGTCTTACATCTAAAGTTTAAATTTGGGATTAGCCACTGCGTCTTGCGCTTCGTTAAAGTATACTTTGACTTGCTCA
>NZ_PYIX02000059.1 GCF_003024515.2 Acinetobacter sichuanensis | reverse complement strand
CTCCTTGCTCATACATTTTCGTATTTCTATCATTTGTTATGCTTTGCACAAATAATTGAAGTTAAAAATAAAAAATCTATGATTCTTAAAAACTATAAGAGATTTGAACATGGTATATTCCCTCACCACGTTCATTATTAAAAGAAATATATAAGCTCTAATCCAACATTCTGCTCGTAACAATGCTTATTTCTTTATTCATATCCGTTTATGAATTTCCGACTCCATTGGATTACTTTGTCGTCAAACGAGATAGCAAAATAGAAGAAATAACCAAAATAAGTGCACTGGCTACAAAAGTTATATGATAACCACTATGGTCAAATAAAATTCCACCCAGTGTTGAACCTAAAGCAATTGCAAGTTGAATCACCGCCACCATTAACCCGCCACCCGCTTCTGCATCATTGGGCAAGGTACGTGCTAACCATCCCCACCATCCTACAGGAGCTGCTGTTGCTAAGAACCCCCATATGCACAGTAATACCGCAACGACCGTCGTCCAAGTTCCAAAAAATACGAGTGACAATGCGATAACAGCCATCATGAGAGGAATAACAATCAAAGTTGCATAAAAATGACGCTTCAAGAACGTATTAATTACGGTAGTACCAATAAATCCCATCACCCCAATCCCCAGTAAAATAAGTGACAGGGTCGAAATATCAACTCGGGTTATGGTTTCTAAAAATGGTCGCACATAGGTATAAAGAGAAAACTGTCCCATGAAAAATAAACTGATCGCTAACATACCCATCATAACGACTGGATTACGCAACACCCCCAAAATGGATGATTGCTTTTCTGTTTGACGAGAAGTGGCTGGCATTGAAGGCAAACTCAACCATTGCCAAATAAAAGCGATGACAGCCACAGGAACTAAGCATAAAAATGCACCACGCCAACCGATGATTGAGCCGAGATAACTTCCTAAAGGAGCAGCAATCACCATTGCCAAAGCATTACCGCTGTTAAAAATTGCTAATGCTTTAGGTACTTGTGAGCTTGGTACTAATCGCATTGCCATTGCGGCTGACATTGACCAAAAACCACCAATGACCAAACCAATCAACGCACGACCTAGCATATAAATTGTATAGTTTTGCGCCAGCGCTACGATTGCACCTGAAACTGCCATAATAGCGGTTAAAACTAACAAGAGGGTTTTACGATTCATATCTCCTGCTAAGCGGGAAATTGTCAAACTTGTGATGACAGCAAAAGCGCCTGAAATTGCAATTCCTTGTCCAGCTAGACCCTCTGTAACATTAAGATCTATTGCAATCGGCGTCAGTAAACTCACCGGCATAAATTCTGATGCAATCAAGGCAAAAACACATAAGGTCATTGCAAAAACCCCATTCCAGTAAGCAGGAGCTTCTACGAAGCTTTCTTTTTCTTCAGGGTTAAGCATTCAATATCTCTACTCGAAATTGGAGTAGCGATTATAAAAATAAGGATCAACTGGAATAAGTAGCTTAAGCCGAATAGAGTTATGTATATAATTCATGAATCATAAAAGTATAAATATCGTATTTTTAGCAGTTCTTGCATTTACACTTTAAGAAAATCAAATGATTTCTGTTTAAATACATTATTTTCAATCACTTAAAATTTACGCCATCCAATTAATGAATTTCGCTCATAAGTCTATGCTGTTTTTTTAGGCTAATACTTCTTAGAAAGAATAGATAAACTTTTTTCAATCCCTAAATTTATGAATCATCTTTTTTACAGGGAGCTGGAATCATGCAATCACATATAAAGAAATTTCGTAATGCAACTTTAATAGCAACCCTTATTACCACAATGGGTTTATTTTCTTTAACTTCGACAATGGCGGCGGATATGCCAAAAGATGCAGATAACTTTTATCAAAGTAGTCAAATCACGATTCAGAAGGTTACGTTCAAAAATCAATACAATATGAATGTTGTCGGTAATTTAGTGATTCCTAAAAATTTAAATAAGAATACTAAAGCTCCAGCAATTATTGTGGGTCATCCAATGGGAGCGGTGAAAGAACAAAGCTCAATGCTTTATGCACAGAAATTGGCTGAGCAAGGCTTTATCACTTTGGCGATTGATTTACCATTCTGGGGTGAAAGTGAAGGACAACCTCGTAACTTAGTTGCACCTGAACTGTATACTGAAGCCTTTAATGCTGCGGTAGATTATTTAGGCAGTCAAACTTTTATTGATCGTAATCACATTGGTGTATTAGGTATTTGTGGTAGCGGTAGCTTTGCGATCAGTGCAGCAAAATTAGATCCTCGTTTAAAAGCCATTGCGACTGTTGCAATGTACAATATGGGTGCGGTAACACGTAACGGTTTAAATCACTCCCAGACGCTTGAGCAACGTAAGAAAATGTTAGAAACAGCAGCAGAACAATGTTACTCAGAGTTTCAAGGTAAAGGAAAACAATGGATAAACTATTTACCTAAAACAGTCGATGCAAATAGCGATCCTATCGTAAGTGAATTTCATAACTTTTATCGAACAACGCGCGGAGCAGCTATTCCTAAAGGTCAAACTTTGGAGCAAACTCAAAATAGAGCGTTAACCAGTGAAGTTAGATTTGTGAATTTCTATCCATTTAATGACATAGAAACCATCTCACCTCGTCCAATGCTATTTATTACTGGTGATCAAGCGCATTCCAAAGAGTTCAGTGAAGATGCCTATAAGCGTGCTGGTGAACCTAAAGAGCTATATTACGTCAAGGGTGCAGGACACGTTGATCTATATGACCGTGTTGATTTAATTCCTTTCGATAAATTAACTGATTTCTTTACTAAAAACTTAAAGTAAGCCCATCATTTAGCCAAGTTGATAGACTCAAGTCAGCTTGGCTTTTTTTATCGGAAGCCCATATTATTGCCCAACCATGATGAGAACGAAAATAAAGTGAGCCTTAATAGTAGGAAAAATACCAATTTTATCAATGGTCCCAGTTATGATTGAAGTTCTTTTATCAAAATGATCTTTCTCCAATATGATTTCTCGTTTTATAAATTCTGAATCATTAGGTTCAAAGTTAATTAAGATTTTAATGAAACTTTTCTAGAAATTATGAAAGCCAATTTTCAACATCATGATTTGGCAAAATTTTTCTTAACAGATTCCAACCCTGCACTTAAAACCATCAACATTCTAAATAAAAATGTACTTCATCAGGCACATTATTTATTAAACTTCCCTCCTGCACAGTCATCTATTGATTTATTACATTTAGAAGGTGCCGCTTTAGAGCTGATGAGTTTGTTATTAGATTAACCTAGCAAATCAAATTCCTGCCCCTATTCATAAATAGTATTGCAATTTTAGAATTAGAATTTGAATAAAAAATCACGATTCGCACTTTAGCTAAGTGTGTCAGTATAAATAAATGCGATTTAAAACGCCTATTTAAAGAATATACAGGGAAAACAATTGGTCATTATTTGTTGGAAACATGCTCAAATATTATTGAAAGATGGTGTTTCAGTAGAAAATGTAGCCAATCAGATCGGTTATAAATGAGTAACCCGATTTATAGAATTCATCAGTATAAATATAAACCATATATCCATTCAGTTTGGCAGTATATCCAAATGCCCTTTTACCTTTCATGGATAAGCTCCATGTACCTTAAATATATAACCCCCAAGAATCAGGATCTGTTTTTAAATAATATCGAGCTATTTTGAAATTGTTGTGACTATTTGATTATTACATGTTGTAAGTCACTCATCTTTCTAAGATAGAAGATTAATTATTGAAGAATGTCTATAAATTATAGTGAATCATTTCTATTTGGGAATAACATTAGGTTATTTAAGACCAAATCCTTCTAATTCAGCAGGATTGAAGGCTTCATCAAACATATGATGATCTCGTTTAGCTTTTTTAAGTACTGTAAGCGCATAAAAAAAGCAGGTTTCACAAAGCTGTGCCAAAATCGGCATAATATACTGACTAAAACTCATTTACTTATAGAGTTTTTAATTGAGCATTTTCAAAAAGAAGAATAAGCGCGATTAGACAATGCTTGCTTTCATCTTTGAATGATAAATGTCTACATAGGTCAATGAAAAATATCAAAATTAATGATATAAAATTAATATTATCAAATAGATGAATTATTCATGAAAATTCAAAACATAGTTTTTCCCATGTTATTCGGGCTTACTCTTTCTAGTATATCACAAGCAGAAATAACCATGAAAAGCAGTGATGGTAGCGTTGAACACCTACAAAAAGAATTATTGGCTTTACAAACCAAAGCCAGTCTTTTAGGTTTTGCTAAAAATCAATATGATTTAGGTATGGCTTATTATGAAGGGAAATTAGTACCCAAGAATCCATCAAAAGCCGTTGAATGGCTGTCTAAAGCAGCAAACAAAAACTATGTCCCTGCTATGTTTATTTTGGGAAAAATACTATTATCAGGTGATGGTGTGCAACAAAATACTGTTTTGGCAAATCAATTCCTTCAGGCAGCCGCGAGCAAAGGCAATTCTGATGCACTTGCATTGATTAAAGAACAAAATCAAGTTCGTTCATCACCTGTAATCACGCAACAAGTGAATCAAAAATCACAAAACACAAACGGTATGTGTTCTTATCAAGATTTTTATATTCTCTCTGCTGGTGATATTGAATATGCCAAACAAAGTGGTCGTAAAGTTAAAAGTAGTGAAGAATATGTCAAAGGTGCATGCCAAATCAAAATCAATTACCATCCAAACAATAAGGTTGAAATCTATGCATATTTACGTGCAAATCAACAAGATTATCCTGCCTATATTGTGACTCAACTGAATAAATCATGTGATAATGCACCATGTGGTATGTCAATCAGCACAGGCAAGCATCAACTGACGGATTACGATAGCATTCGTGAATATGATGCCAAAGGTCGTGCCTTAGACCCAGAATTAGAACATGTCGACAATTTCTTAAAAGAAAAAATTAAACCAAATCAATCTTATTGTTTTCAAAGTATGTTTGCACATAGTGGTACTATGTTTTGTTTTAATTTAGAGGGACAGACGGTCTATCAAAATGCTCGTGCTTTAGAATAATACTAAAACATACACATACGATACGTACTTGATATCAATTCGTCATGTTGAGTTGTTGAATGAGTAAGTTATCGTAGATGATCTATTGTGATCATTATTCATCATTCTTTTAAAACACTTATGTTGCTTGTAATACAGTTGATTTAATATACTTAATTCAACGGATTGCATATTTGCTGATCTTATGCACTGAGCCTGTAAATGCTTAGTTAAGCAAATATATGAAGTCAAAACTGGGGGCTAAAAAGCTCCCAACTTTATTGATCATTTTAAATAATACTTGGATGCACATCTAGAAATCGAAGAAATGAGATCATCAAATAAATTATTATCCATGAAGTTGCTCCTTCACTAATTACCACAGAATTGCTGTTTCTTTATCAGTTAAACACAGGGCTCGACAACCAAAACTGGCTGCGACAACATATAAATATCGCAATTTTGACCTTCACCAATCCGATCAATCACTAAAAATTCACTGTTCGCTTCAAGTGTGATTAAAGGATGATGCTATACCCCTTGATGGTAGGATATACTTTGTTGTCCATTGCTGATAAATGCTGAGATCTGTTGCTCATGTGGATGTTGTTGATCTAAAGGAAGCGCAACCACAATTAGAAATTTTTGTCTTGCCAAAGGTACAAAAGACTGTGAACCCAGAGGATGCCGTTCCAACATCTCAATTTTAAATGGCATAAACGTTGGTAGCAGATTATGAAAAATACTCAGTCCAACCGCTCCATTTTCGCCTTCTATTTTTGCAAAAGACAAAGCATGATAACGCTGAGTCAATCCTATACGGGTTTCGAATCAACGCCATTCCTACTCCAAAGATTGTTATGGGTAAATTACGTTTCTTAAACTCATTATGAATACGCCAGAAACCTGCACGTGATCCATATTCATACATATTATAACTAACAGTAAAAATCTAAAAAGGATTAAGCAATTTATGCGCCAAAATGCAACGACATTAAAAGAACAAAAATGTGCTCTTTCATTGATGTTCAAAAGCTAGTTGCTTGAACATATGTATCGTGTCATAGGTACTTATTTGTTCACGGTGGACTGTATTAAATCCCTGCAATTGCCAAAAAAATTCTGCTGCGGGTAAAAATGGATGAGTATGTAAATACAAATGCAGAATATTTCGTTGCTGTGCATGTCTAAATAGCATTTGACATAGCTTGGTCGCAATTCCCTGTCTGCGATACTCTGGTAATACAAAGAGCTTTACAACTTCGACTGCCTTTGCAGGAATATCAAGATCGAATCGATCATCATATGCACGGTAAGCGACTGTACCTATGATTTGATCATGGTCTTTCACGACAATGAAACAGCCCTGTTCACTTTGCATATAATATTGCGCAAAATGTTCAATATCTTTTGGAATCTTTGCCGTATAGAGCTCAGGAAAAAGTAATTGACGCGATCTAAGTGCAAATGCAATTGCGGACTTATCATCTGATGGTTCAAGTAATTGGTAAACTAAACTCATTTTTCATAACCATGAATGATCAGGTACAACAATTGTTTTGTCTTGAATCATGGCTTCATGAAACTCAACATCATATACACTTTTGAGAAACTTTGGATCAGTCACTTTGGAACGTGGGTCTGGCTGAATCACCTCATGCTGTCGCATAAAGAACAATTGATCTGCAAATAAAAATGCTAAGTTTGGGTCATGCATAATCGCAATAACAGTAAAATTTTGACGTGATAGCTGTCGTAATTTTTTCATTAAGTAAGATTGATAATACACATCCAAATGATTGGTTGGCTCATCCAATAAAATAATCTTGGGTGATTGGACTAAAATTCGTGCAATCATGACCAATTGTCTTTCACCACCTGAAAGCTCTGTATATGCTCGATCTGCCAAATGTTCAATATCTAAATCAGCCATCGCTTGATCAACCAATTTCCAATCTTCTTTACTCGGATGGAAACGGCTAAAAGCTGCTCGTCCTGTAATAATCACATCTCGAACTTTGAATGGAAAAACTGTCTTATGAAACTGCGGTAAAAATCCTAGTAAAGTGGCTTTATCTTTGCCCTTAAATTGCGTTAGCGCACGTCCAGCATACAAAATACTACCCTGCTGGATATTTTCCAAACCAGCCATTAATTTAAATAAAGTCGATTTACCACAGCCATTACGCCCTAAGATGACCGAAAACTGATTTTCATTAAAGTCCAGCTGAATATTTTTAAGGACTTGTTTTTTCCCATAGGCATAATTTAATTGTTGAATGCAAATCATGCCCAATTCGTCCGTTGTGTTTTCATCAGAAGTAAGAAAAATGGTGCGCCTAACAGCATAGTGAAGATCCCTATAGGAATTTCAAAACTGAGTAAGACACGTGAAAAATTATCAATCATCAATAAGAAACTGCCACCAAGCACCATATTGGCAGGAATCGTCAAACGATGATCAGGTCCCACCAACATCCGAACAATATGAGGCATAAATAAACCATACAAGCTAATAATGCCCGCAGCTGCAACTGAGGTTGAAGTACATAGTGTCACAAAAATAATCAGTAAAATTTGTTCTCGTCTTGGATTAACGCCAATCGCTTGAGCTTCTTCTGCACCCAATGCCATCAGATTTAAACGCCACCGCATTGCATATAAACCAATGAGTGCAACCAAAATTGGCATACAAGCATATTGCACTTTTTCCCAAGTCGCCTGATGTAAATTGCCCATCGTCCACTGTACAATCGCCTGTAACTTAAATGGATCACTGAGATACTGAATAATGGTGAGTCCTGCAAGGAACAATCCAGATACAATCATGCCTGATAGAATTACCATCACTAATGAAGCTTGGCTTTCATGTTTCTGATAAGCAAATAGATAGGTGAGAACAACAGCACTAATACCAAAAATAAATGCTGAAAGATTTGGGGAGAGCCATGTCAATGACAGAGCTAAAGCTGCACCAAAAGCTGCGCCTGATGAAATCCCTAAAACGTACGAATCAACAAGTGGATTGCGAAATAATGCTTGCAAACCATTACCTGCAGTCGCCAGTGCTGCACCTACCATAAAGGTCAATAAAATACGTGGCAGACGAACATTCATGACAATGTTCTGCATAAGTTGAAATTGTTCAGGTGCAAAATACACCATGCCAAAAATCCATTGCATAAACCATAAAAAATAATCTGATGCAGCTATAGTTTGACTAGGTCCAATCAACAATGAAAAGAAAATGAGTAAAATGGGTAATGGATAAAACCAAGCGTTTTTAAATTGCTTTAATTTCATTGCATGAGTGCCTTAGCAATATTCTCTCCATAGAGTTCACTTAGAATTTTTAGCTTAAGTTCAGCGACAGATAAATCTGAATGTTCAGGATAAATACTTTGGTTGAGATAAATAGCAGTCACAATAATTTTGATGGTATGTGGGTTATAAATAAAAGCAGGTGTCAAATTAAATACTTTTTGCTGTTTGAGCGCAGATAAACCCTGTAACTCTTTACGCTGATAAATCAATTCAGGTTGAGTATTCCATAACACAATATTGTCAGGGTTCCATTCAATCAGCGTTTCAGGGTTTACATTGGGTTGACTGGCATCGGTTGTCACAATGTTATATGCCCCTGCCAATTCAATAAAATCATTAGTAATAGATTTACGTCCTGAAGTTGAAAATATCCGCCCGCCTGACCATGCATAATAAATACTCTGTTTATTGGGTTGGCGTGCTGTTTTAGTCGCTACATCAGCAATCAATTGATCTGAAAAAGCCAATAAACTTTGGGCTCGTTGTTCTGCACCTGTCAACAATGCAACTTCATAAAGCTCTTCTTTGACCTGATCATAAGTACTCGATTCCATGATATAAACAGGAATCTCAAACTGTTTTAACAAATCAACCGCTTGTGTTTGACCACTGCCTAGAATGACTAAATCAGGTTTAAGTAGCATCAGACTTTCAATATTAATTGCATTCGCCCCTTGGGAGGGTGTTGAAATAGACCTTTTAGCAATACGTGTATCGAGTTTGGAATAAGCATCAAATAGCAAAGGTTGTAGATAAATCTCTGCAGGAATACCGATGACCTTATGCCCTTGATTTAACATATACAGCCCATCTAGGGCTGACTCAAATAATGAAACGACACGCTGAGCTGGTTCAGAAATACACACTTTGGCATCTGTACTATCTACAACACAAATCGAATCTTGCTGTTTTTTAGCTTTCACTCGCTCAGGCTCATGTGAGCATGCTAGGAGTGCAAAACACACCAATAAACTCAGCTGCTTAAGCATGAGAATGACTGCTGCTCTAAGAATGAGGCTCTGATTGGCTCACCTATAAAGCCTTTTGAAGCTATCAGCTCATATGAAAACTGACTCAATATTATCGTTATGAATGCATACATATCTTGTTGATTAACTAAAGTAGACATTATTTCTAATTGATGAACTGTATCCACAGCACTAACATAAAATGAATATAAATAAGTAAATAAAAGAATAGAACAAACAGAATACTTCAAAATAACCCTCTTTAGCACCAATCTGGTTCACTAAATAATTGTGAATCTTTTTGGTGCAACATCAAGATAAATAAGTGCACCAAAATAGGATAAATTAAGTATGAAAACTAAATATACAAACTTGTATAGAAGATCATTGTTTTAAGCAAGAATGATGCCATGATAAAAATTCATACATAACATTTATAGAAATATTTATTTAGTAATATTCAAGATTCGGAGGTGTTTCAAAAAGTATGCTGAAAGAGAGACAGGTAAAAATTTGATACTATAGGGAAATGCAAATAACTCTACAAATCAAATGTCCTATCTGCCTGAGTGACAGTATAAAGAAAAATGGCATAAAACTATAAAGCTGGACAATCATTTCAAAGCCTTTGATTTAGTGTTCTTTTATATCAACAATGGATTCGTTGAATGGCAGCATACTTTTTGACACACTACACAAACTGTAAAAGTATCAATCAATAACTTACGCGCTAGAGTTCGAGGATAAAGTTCTCAAGAAATTTGATAATTTAAATCCTCTTATTGTAAACGACTGTAGACTTTTGATTTAAATGAATAGTGTTGTTTATGAATCAACTTCTAAATCATATTTAACTTGGGTACTTTGCAATATTTCCTAATTTTTGTACGTAAATATTATTATAAAAGTAGACTTAATTTAAGAAATGTAATTCCTTTGTAACAACATAAAAATAAGCTCTATAAAATTTTTTAAATGAATATTTCCTAATGAATAAAACACTTATTGTCAGCATCTTTATATCTACACTCATCCTCAGCGCATGCAATAATGATAACAGTAACCCATCTGAACCCTTAGCTTCAAACTGGAGTCTTCCTGAAGATAAATTTCCTTTGGGAGAAAAAATCCTAATTGAAAATCGTCAAAAAATTGATCTCGCTCAAGGTGTTGAACAATATAAAATCATTAGAGGCTACTCTTCTTTACAAGATGGCTTTGAAGCAGAAATAGGACTTGCTACAAATGATACAGAATTTGCAAAATTTGAAACAGCAATTATCAAATTAGGCTATTCTGCTAAAAAAGTAATTCCAGCTGATAATTCTCAAGCTGGTAAAAATACAAGTTATTGGGTGCGTATAGATTCACGCTTTACTTCAAAAACCACAGCAGATGATATCGTTAAACTATTGAAAAAAGATGGCTTTAATGAAGCTAGAACTCGCTATACAGCTGAAGACGGTTTAACAACCACTGGACCATGGGTAATCAATATTCTTGCAGTTCGTCCTTCATTTACAGGAAAATTACGTAGTGCTTTAGGCACAGATATTATTCCTGGTAAAGAAACTACAACCTCATTGGCGAAGCGAACTGGTGCGCTTGCAGCAATCAATGCTGGCTTTTTTGTAGTCAATGAAACTATGGGTACGCCAGGTGACTTAGCTGGTTTAGGTATCATTAATGGTCGGATCGTCAGTGAAGGTGTTGAAGGTCGTCCTGCAATGTTTTTTGATATTGAAAATGGTCAACGACATACTCATCTAGAAACTAATTTATCAACCATTATCAATATTACTACTCAGCAAGGCATAACTAAACGTGCTGATGGTTTTAACCGTACACCAGGTAAAAATTTTAATTGTGGTAATCCATTTGATATAGAAACTTCTCTAGCTTTACACGATGTTGTTTGTACAGATCCAAATGAAATTATTGTATTTACACAAGATTTTGGATCAAAAACGGATATTGGAACAGGCGTGGAAGTTTTGCTGAATGAGCAAGGTGTAGTTCAAAAAATCAATCTAACTCGTGGTTTAGATTTGCCAAAAGGTTATAGTTCAATCCAAGCTACAGGTAATAATGTAGACTGGATTATTAAAAATATTCAACTTGGTCACACTCTTAAAGTGAATACACGCTTAGTCAACCAAGATACCCAGAAAGACCTTAATATTAATGAACAAACATATGCCGTGAATGGCGGTCCGACTTTACTTATGAATGGTGTATTCCCATCAGGTAAACAAATCATTCAGGAGGGTTGGGGCTATGACAATATTGTTGGTGTACCAACGACATATAATAATGCTAACCGTGCATATTTTATCAATGACTGGTATTTACGACGTAACCCACATGCAATCGTAGGTAAAACTCAAGATGGTACTTTATTATTTGTCACTGTAGATGGACGCGCCCCTCGTTATAGTGCTGGCTTATCTGTTCCAGAAACAGCTCAGTTGATGAAGTTTTTGGGTGCAGTGGATGCAATGAAACTTGATGGTGGTGGCTCAACGATGATGACAATTAATGGAATACCACAGAATTTACCTTCTGATGCCGTAGGTGAACGCGAAGATGGTGATGCCATTTTGATTTTTAAATAATTTAGAGAGCTATGACATAGTAGATCAGTTTCAGTCAAAGGATGGTCTGTAATATCATCCTCTTAAAAACTCAATCTCAAATTAAATAAATATTTAACTTGCTTTTTTATATTTGGAAATTTTCATAAATTTTACTCAATAAAAAATCACTTCTCAGTGGTTTTTTAATTACAGCTATTCTTTAGCTTACAAAAGTTCAGGGTATGTCTTCAGACCTCTACCCGTTTTTCCTCTTTTAAAGCAATAACTTATAGAAGTCAAATATTTAAAAGTATGTGATTGATGGTTTTTTTCAACAAAAAATAGGTGAACTTAAAAGGCTTAGCAACCTGTTCAACGGGGGAAATTCTGAATTAAACATTATAGGACTTAGGCATTAATAGCATGAAAAAATAGTCAATATGTTGTGTATCTGAAGAAAATACTCAGAGCATATCATTCATGACAAAACCTCATCTATAGATTAAATTTTATCGTGGTAAATCCACTATCTAAGTCGATTTATCAAATTTATTATTATGATTTCATGGAGGAGTCATCAATATAATGAGCCGTCAAATTGCAACACTATTGGGTGTTTCTGCTTTATTACTGTGGGCAACATTAGTTGGATTGCTTAGGCTATCTACAGTTCATTTTGGTCCAATTTACACTGTTACCTATGTCTACACATTAAGTGCTATTATTTTATATTTAGCTTATGGTCTGCCCGACTTCAGTAAAGTTTCAAAAAAATTCCTGATTATTTCAAGCGTGTTTTTTGTTATTTTTGAAATGTGTTACGCATTTTCGATAACTTTGGCAAGTACCTCTGAAAAATCCATCGAGCTTAATATTATCTTCAACTTATGGCCAACGCTGATTATTATATTCATGGCATTTTTAAAAGAAGAAAAAGTTAATATTATGACCATTTTAGGTGTGATGATTAGCTTTTCTGGTGTGATCTTGATTAATTATCATGAAGGATTAAATATTTTTGACAGTATCGGCAAAAATCCTTTGAGCTATTTTTTAATTTTAGTGGCTTCTGTTCTTTGGGCGGTTTATTGCATATACACTAAAAAGCAAAGTAATGGTGTTAATGCAGTATCACTGTATTTTATTCTTACTGCTATTGCCTTATGGATACTCACGCTTTCTACGCAAGGCTTTCAGTTTTCGCTTGTTGCATCAAGCTGGATTAACTATTTAGTGATATTTCTCAATGCTGTATTCTTTTCAGCAGGTTATTTGGCATGGAATATTGGCATTATTAAAGGCAATATGTCGATCTTGGTCATGCTGTCCTATTTTGCACCGATTATGTCCTCTGTATTTTCGATGTTGGTTTTACAATCCTCTTTAAGTCAAAATTTTTGGATTGGTAGTATGATTGTCACAGTAGGTTCATTGATTTGCTAGCTATCTATTCGTAACAGTAAAGTTGAATCTATGGCGTTAAAATGTAAATATAGGACTTACGCATTGACAGCATGAAAAAATAGTCAATATGCTGTAAAACATATATGTGATTAGACAAACGAAACATGCTTCTACAGCTCAATGTACTTTGCCCATCTATATGGGATTTCTTATGACAGAACCACACTCTATAAGTTGTACGTAACTTGCAGATACCTATCAAATTTCACACGACAGTGTAAATCGCTTTTTAGAACGG
>NZ_PYIX02000058.1 GCF_003024515.2 Acinetobacter sichuanensis | reverse complement strand
GTACAGCAACTCCCTAAAATGTTTAAGAAAATTCAGTATATGGAGGCTGATATTCCTGCTAAATACAAACTCACGATTTCCAAAGAAGATCAGTTAACCTATCAAAGATTATTACGTGATGGACGAATTGAGCTTACAAAACGCGGTATTTATGATGTAGATATGATGACGGTTCTAAAAAGAGCACGTTGCACTGTTGATCGAACAAATTTTGAATGTTCACTTGCAGGCGAATAATCAATTTTTTAGATCAAACAGAAATATGATTTTTGAACGTTTGATTTTGATATTTGACCTCAAAAATCATATTTAAAAAACCAGTTGTCACAAGAGTAAATAATATGAGTTAAATCAAAAATTAATTTTATTAAGGGAATAAAAAAATGAAAAAAATAATCGGCGTTGCTTTAATGGCATTTATGTCATGGCAAACAAATACTGCTGTTGCAAAACAAAATATCTGCATATTCGATTTACTGGGTAAAGCAGGTGAATCTTATAAATTGATGGAAGAATGGGCATTGGCATCGAAGGAATGGGGTGCGAATGTAAATTTAGTGGCTTATCAATTTGAAGAACAAGTCGCAAAAGACTTCAAAACCAATAAATGTGATGCTGCGGCAATGACCACGATGCATTCGCGAGAATATAACCGTTTTGGGGGTTCAATTGATGCTTTAGGAGGTATTCCAACCAATGATATTGCACGAAAAGCGATTTTATATGCGATGGATAAGCGTAATGCAAAACGTTTAGTTTCAGAAAAAAATGGTGTGAAATATGA
Organism: Acinetobacter sichuanensis; assembly: GCF_003024515.2. Taxonomy (GTDB): domain Bacteria; phylum Pseudomonadota; class Gammaproteobacteria; order Pseudomonadales; family Moraxellaceae; genus Acinetobacter; species Acinetobacter sichuanensis. Next base: position 14,915 of record NZ_PYIX02000058.1, on the reverse strand, counting down.
GTTAGTAGGCATTACTCCACTGGGTATTGCTTATATTTTTGTGCGAGACCGTTCAATCAATACTTTAGAAAAAGGTAAAGGTAAAAAATTTGCTTATTTACACTACGATGATGCCCAAAAAATGGCAGTTGAACGTGTAGGTGCTATCGGGGTTCCTTCTGAAATTTCTAATTTTGTGAAAAAGTTTAATCGTGGTGAAGTCGATGCAATTGCTGCACCTGCTTATGCATATAAGCCCTTAGAAATTCATAAAGGCTTAGGAACGAATGGTGCAATGTTTACTTATCCTGTGGTCAATGTGACTGCGGATTTGATTATTAAAGCAGATCAATTTCCAGATGGTTTTGGTTTAAAATCACGTGAATGGTCAGTTAAGCAATTGCCAAGATCTTTTAAAAATATTGAACGTATGGAAGCAGAAATTCCTGCCAAATATAAGTTTGATGTCTCTAAAGAAGATGCGCTTCGTTATCAAAAATTATTAAGAGATGGGCGTATTGAGCTGACTCAAATGGGCGTTTATGACCCAGTGATGATGTCTGTTTTGAAAAGAGCGCGTTGTACAGTAGACCGCACAAACTTTGAATGTAGTACGACAGGTGAATAAGTGACTAAAATAAAGATGATCTTTTTCATATAAAAAGCCATCAATTCGATGGCTTTTTAAACTGAAGTGAAAGTATTAATCTACAAATGTCACTTTAGCAATGGCTTTTTTACTTGCCTGAATGATCAGCGTACCGTTTTCTTTCACCATATAAGCAGCATCGACAGTTTCCCAGTCAACTTTTACGGCTCCACGTGAAACAGCATCTTTAGATTGAGCAGAGTTTTTGGTTAAACCTGCTGCACGCAAGATTGAAATAATAGACACTTCACCACCAAACTCAGCACGTGAAATAGTCACTTCAGGTGTACCTTCAGGTAGTTCACCTTTAGTAATCAAGTTACCTGCACCTTTATGGGCATGTTCAGCTGCTTCCGCACCATGGAAACGTTCTACCAATTCAAGCGCAAGAATTTTCTTGATGTCTTGAGGATTTCGACCTTCAGCCATTTCTTTCAATAAAACTTCAATGTCGTCCATTGATTTAAAGCTGAGTAATTCAAAATAACGCTCAATCAGGCTGTCAGGCATAGACAGTACTTTTTGGTACATTGCGCCTGGTGCATCAAATACACCAATATAGTTACCCAAAGATTTAGACATTTTATTGACGCCATCTAAACCTTCAAGAATCGGCACAGTGATACACACTTGCGCTTCTTGATTATAACGACCTTGTAAAGTACGACCCATTAACAAGTTAAAGGTTTGGTCTGTACCACCAAGTTCTACGTCTGCTTCAAGTGCAACAGAGTCATAACCTTGTACTAAAGGATATAAAAACTCATGAATCGCAATCGGTTGATGGTTGTTATAACGTTTAGTGAAATCGTCACGTTCAAGCATACGTGCTACAGTTTGCTGTGAAGCCAGTTGAATTAAATCTGCTGCAGTTTTGCTTGCAAACCATTCAGAGTTAAAACGAACTTTGGTTTTATTTGGATCAAGAATTTTAAAGACTTGTTCTTGGTATGTTTTTGCATTTTCTAAAACTTGTTCACGTGATAATGGTGGACGTGTTGCGCTTTTACCTGTTGGATCACCAATCATCGCGGTATAGTCACCGATCAAGAAAGTCACGTTATGACCAAGATCTTGAAAAGTTTTTAGCTTATTAATCAGAACAGTATGTCCAAGATGAAGATCAGGTGCAGTTGGGTCAAAACCTGCTTTAATATTCAAAGGACGATTTTCTTTGAGTTTCTTTAATAAGTCCTCTTCAGAAATAATCTCGTGTGTGCCTCGTTGGATGAGGGCAAGTTGTTCTTCCGCTGGCAGGAAATTAGACATCACAAAATCCAATACATCAGTTATCTCATTTGTGCGATATACTAACATTTTTTCAGCACAATGCAGGCGAAGAATAACGCATGACAACAATCTATATTGGCATAATGACAGGAACAAGCATGGATGGTGTCGATTTTGTCGCAGCTTCATTTGATCCTTTACAGATTCATGCCACTTTGACTGTGCCATTTGAGCCTGACTTACGTGCTGAACTGATGGCGCTGACTTTGCCCGATGACAATGAAATTGATCGCATGGGCAAAGCTGATGTTGAACTGGCAACCATGATTGGCAATGGTGTCAATCAACTGATCGAAGAAAATCAATTGGATCGGTCAAATATCAAAGCCATTGGTTCACATGGGCAAACCATTCGCCACCGTCCTGAACATGGATTTACCTTACAAATTGGTGATCCCAATATCATCACTGAAATCACGCAAATTCCTGTCATTTCAGATTTTCGTCGCCGTGATATGGCGGCAGGTGGGCAAGGTGCGCCTTTAGTCCCTGCATTTCATCAGGCATTATTTCAGCACCCAAGTATTCATCGGGTGATTCTCAACTTAGGCGGTATCGCCAATGTCAGCATGTTGCCTGCGGGTAAACCTGAAGAGGTTTATGGTTTTGATACAGGACCTGCCAATATTTTGATGGATGCTTGGTGCCATCGTTATACAGGTCAGCCTTATGATGAAAATGGCAATTGGGCAGCGTATGGGCAACCGATTCGTAGCTTGCTTGACCGCTTACAGGCACATGAATATTTCTCTAAAGAACCGCCAAAAAGTACAGGGCGTGAAGATTTTAATCTGGAATGGCTGGATGAGCAGATTGCAGATTGGCGCAATGACCTTGAATATGATGAGCTTGAAGATACGCCTGAGAATGTCCAAGCCACGCTCATGAAGTTAACTACACGTGCGATTAAAAAAGCCATTTACCGTTCGCCGTTGGACACAGGTGAAGTCTATGTTTGTGGTGGCGGTGCATATAATTCGCATCTCTTAGAACAACTGCGTTGGCGTTTGCGTAAACATAATTGGTCCGTACAAACCACCTCGGCATTAGGTTTAGCCCCAACTTGGGTCGAGGCAACCGCATTTGCATGGCTAGCCATGCGTTTTGATCAAAGGCTGAGTGGTAATTTGCCTGCGGTGACAGGTGCGAAAGGTGATCGTATTTTAGGAACAATTACAGCAGTATAAGTAGATGGGTTAAATCGGTTGGAAAATTGTCAAACAATCATCGACCTGTTTAACCCTTAGACTGTCCTGTTCAGCCGTTTTAAAAATTTTCAGAAAGCATCAAGATCAATAAAAATTAAAATTGAGGTCATCATGGGTTTAGATATCAAAAACCAACGCATCGAATCCTTTCAACGAGAGAATCTAAGTTTTGATGTTATTGACACAGGTCCTTTGCATGGACAGATTTTTGTGTTGCTACACGGATTTCCTGAAACCAATAAAAGCTGGCGTGAAACGTCTGAAATTTTAAATGCTCAAGGTTATCGAACTTTAGCGGTCAATCAACGTGGTTATAGCTTGACAGCTCAACCGCAAAAACGCCGTGATTATCGCAGTTCAGCTTTGGTAGAAGACATAAATGCGTTACTTGATCTGATTCAGCAGCCTGTTTATCTGATGGGGCATGATTGGGGTGCTGTGGTGGCATGGGAAGTTGCACAGCGCTATCCTGCCAAAATAAAACACCTGATCACGATTTCTGTGCCACATAAAGCGGCATTTATCAGAGCCATGCTCAGCAGCAACCAATTATTTAAATCCTATTATATGGGCTTGTTTCAGTTGCCTAAAATTCCTGAATTATTATTTGAAAAATTACCAAAAATTGGACAGGCTTTATTAAAAGATTCAGGTATGACTGCACAACAGCTCAATGATTTTCAGCGGGAAATTGTACAGGAGAAGCGTTTAAGCTCAGCCCTGAACTGGTATCGTGCGATTCCTTTTAGTTCCAGTAAAAACTTAACTCAGGCAGTGACTGTGCCCACCTTATTTATCTGGGGTAAACATGATTCAGCCATTGGGGCAAAAAGCGTTGCGTTGAATAAACACTACGTCAAAGCACCGTATAAAGAAGTGATTATGGATGCAACACATTGGATTCCTGTGCAAAATGCTCAGGCACTCAGCCAATATGTGCTTGAAACCATCGCTTAAAATATTACGCTTTTAACATTTTGAGGATGAGTGAATGGAGGCGGCAAAGTTGATATTTTCATTGAGGAAAATATATGTGTCGAAAACATTTTTATTTTATTGACTTATTTTAGTGATTTCATCGCATTTAATTAAACTGAAAAGTTTGATCTTGAATATACTTCAATCCATTGATATCAAAAAAGCAGGTCATGATTTATGCAATTTAATTCTATCTCACCCATTCCTGAAGATGATGAAGAGCTACATTTACCTGAATTGGTATATTGGTCTTCTTTGGGAGATTTTGAACAAGTCAAGAAATGTTTGGCTGATGGCACAGATGCCAACACAACGGACGATGAAGGTTATAGTGCATTGCAGGCAGCAGCAGAAAATGACCAATTGGAAGTCGTAAAATTATTACTTCAACATGGTGCTGATCTTCAATATAAAGCAGCTTATACCGCTTTAGAACTGGCTGAAATGGCAGGTCATCAAGAGATCGTTGCTTATTTAAAAAGTTTATAAGTGGACAATTTAAAACAGCAATAAAAAAGAAAACCCCATCTTCCTGATGAGGTTTTCTTTGTATTGGTTAGTTAGATCTGACTCCTGTCGAATCTCACGTTCCTGATGCTCAGACCAATTATTGTTGTTTTATGTCTGGGAAACTTCCTGTTCCCTATGAATATAGAATAAGCATTTTGATGTTGTAGAACTAGAGGAAAATTACTGTATTCTGTGTACGTTATTTCCTACAAAAATCAAACATAAAAAAAAGCAGACCCTAAGATCTGCTTTTACATTGAAGGGATATATTTGCAAATTAGAAGTGAGCATCTAAACCGATATAAGGACCTTTAAATTCAAACTTCATATCACGTTTATCTAGATCACTCAGTTCAATGTTCATGACACGATAGCCAACTTTAGCACCAACATCGAGTAAAATGCTTTGCACAAAGTTATACTGAACTTCGGCTTGTGCATCAGTAATTTTCACGTCGTTTACGTTGGTATAAGTTGCTTCAGCTTTTGCACTTAAACCTGTAAATGGCAGTTTGACTCCTGCTTCTGCATAAACAATTGGCGCATATTCATCAATATCAAAGCTTGTACCGAATTGTTTAACATCACCATTTAAGCGCGTTGCACCAACACCAACATCGGCTTTCACAACATTGTCTAAAATTTCGTAATATAAAATAAAGTCAGTATGATCAAGATTTAGATCAGTTTTTGTTAATGCATCAGTATCAGTTTCTGTATCTAATTTTGTATATTTTACTTTGACATTTGGAATCACAGGAATCGGATGTTCAAAAGCAACAGAAGCTTGAACAGTACCTGTGCGGTCTAAATCTTGATCTGCTAATTTTTTCTCATCAATATTGGCTTTGCCATCAATATTCCAATAACTGATATCACCTTTTAAGCCAATAAAGTCAGCTTGTGCAAATGAACTTAATCCTAAAACTGCAAGAAACAGGGGTAATTTTACTAACTGCATAACATCCTCTGGCTGAAAATACGTATTTTTTGGCATGATTGTTACTTAAATACATTTCATAGTTATAAAAACTGAAGGCATGATATAGGGGTTTCAGCCATTTTGCATTATCAGAATAGAGATAAAAGGAGATAAGTTATGGCAGTATTGGAATTTCCATTATATGTTGCAGGCAAGCCAGTAAAAACAGAACAATGGTTAGAAGTAAACAATAAATTTAGTCATGAAGTTTATGCCAAAGTTGCATTGGCAGATGAAAAAACCTTAGAAAAAGCAATAAGTTCTGCTGTTAAAGCGGAAAAAGAAATGGCAGCTTTGAAACCATTTCAAAAACAAAAAATTCTTTTACATTGTGTACAGCGTTTTCAAGCATTGCGTGAAGAACTGACCGAATTACTTGTTATAGAAGGAGGAAAGCCAAAAAGTGCAGCATCAGCTGAAGTTGAGCGCCTCATTAATACTTTTCAAATCGCTGCGGATGCTGTCACACAGCTAGAAGATGGACGTTTAATGCCACTTGCAGTGACACCCGCAGCAGCGGCATTTCGTAGCATGATTCAATATGTGCCTATTGGTGCAGTATCTCTCATTAGCCCTTTTAATTTTCCATTAAATTTAACAGCACATAAAATTGCTCCTGCAATCGCAGCAGGTTGTCCTTTTGTTTTAAAACCTGCCAGTTTAACACCGATTTGCGCACTTAAAATCGCTGAAGTTTTGGCTGAAACAGACTTACCCAAAGGTGCATTTTCAGTTTTACCATGCCCACGTGAACACGCTGATGTTTTAGTGACAGATGACCGTTTTAAACTGTTAAGTTTTACAGGTTCCGATGTTGTCGGTTGGGACATGAAAGCACGAGCAGGACGTAAAAAAGTCACTTTAGAGCTCGGTGGAAATGCTGCGGTCATGATCGAGCCTGATACAGAAATTACAGATGGATTGGTTGATCGTATTATTGGTGGGGCATATGGGCATGCAGGACAAGTTTGCATTAGTGTGCAACGGATCTTGATTCATGCTGATATTTATACTGAACTCAAGAAAAAATTAATTGCGAAACTTAAAAAAATTAAAGCTGATGATCCTGCTTTAGTCAGTACCTTAGTTGGTCCTATGATTAAAGAAACAGAAGCGTTACGTTTGAAAAAATGGGTCGATCAGGCAGAGAAAAAAGGTGCCAAAGTATTGATTGGAAATACACTTAAGGGGGTAATGTTTGAACCTACTTTATTGGAAAATGTCGATGAAAGCCTAGATATTTACCAAAATGAAGCTTTTGGTCCTGTGGCTATTTTAGAAAAATATAAGGACTTTGAAAAAGGCATTCAAATCATTAATAAAAGCCGTTTTGGCTTACAAGCAGGTATTTATACGCAAAACCTAAGCAAAATGTTATATGCGTGGGATCATTTACATGTTGGTGGTGTCATCATTAATGATATTCCAACATTCCGTGTTGATAATATGCCTTATGGTGGCGTCAAAGACTCTGGCTTAGGGCGAGAGGGTATTCAGTCTGCAATTCGTGATATGCAAGAAGAACGTTTACTTGCCATTAAACAATAAAATTGATGACTTTGATAAAGAGGTTTCGACTTCTTTATCAATGGTCTATTGAGGAATAATAACGTGATAAAACCAATTTTAAAAATTTTTAGTTTTGTATTTTTACTGAGTACTTCAGCATTTTTATGGGCATTTCAGCCTATGCAGTTGGTGGATGATGCACGGTCACAAATTTGGAAAACATTATATTACGACCCTGCTTATACACAACTTACATATCCTATGGGAGATGTGCCTCTGGTGAAGGGCGTTTGCACAGATGTCGTGATTCGTGCATTACGACATCAAGGTATAGATTTACAACAACGCATTCATGAAGATATGAAAGCAAATTTCAAAAAATACCCACAAAAATGGGGCTTAAAAAATACAGATAAAAATATTGATCATCGTCGTGTTCCCAATATCATGACTTATTTTCAGCGACAAGGTTATGCTGTGAAAGACCAAAATTTTAAAGCAGGCGATATCGTAACGTGGGATTTAGGCAAAGGTTTGGTGCATATTGGCATTATTTCAAATAAAACAACGATGCTAAATAAAGTCCCTTTAGTCATTCATAATATTGGTCATGGAACACGTGAAAATGATATTTTATATGAATATAAAATTACAGGACATTATCGCATTCCTAGTACCGTAAAATAACCATGAATAAAATAGATATTTGTAGAGGATGAATAGGCAATAAAAAAGTAAAGATTAAGTTAAAAATGATTATTCTAAAGTCGAATTTAGTGTAGAAATTACAGTAAAAGGCAAGGAAAACAGGTATTGTTGCGCCATTAAACAGTTTTTTTTTAAGATTTTCTTTAAGCAAGAAATTCATAACCAAGAACTGGTTTGAGATAACAACAAAGCACTCACAAGGTGCCGTTTTATTCAAACAACAAAGAATTTAGGAATTGGTCACTTTTTTGTACGCAAAAGACAAAGACAACATGCGGCAATTGAGTGCTCACGGATTTAGGTATTTTCTATGTCAGATAATCGTGAAAGCTGGTCAGCACGATCAGGCTTTATTTTAGCGGCGATTGGTTCAGCCGTGGGTTTAGGTAATATTTGGCGTTTTCCTTATGTTGCTTATGAAAATGGTGGTGGTGCATTTTTAGTCCCTTACTTGATTGCAATTTTTGCAGCAGGTTTACCATTACTGTTTTTAGACTATGCAGTGGGTCATAAGTATCGTAAAGCACCACCAACTGCGTATAAAAAATTAATGAATAGTGAAGCATTAGGTTGGTGGCAAGTGATGGTTACACTGGTCATCGGAATCTATTATGCAAGTGTTTTGTCATGGGCTGGCAACTATATGTACTACTCCATTGGTCAACAATGGGGTAGCAATACAGAAACCTTTTTCTTTAAGACCTATCTGCAAAATGGAGAAGGTTTGGCTTTAGGTTTTGTACCCACTTTGTTTTTTGGTTTAGTCATTGTTTGGGCTGTGGTGATGTTCATCCTATATGGCGGAGTGCGTCGCGGTGTGGAACTTGCCAATAAAATCTTTATGCCTTTATTGGTCATTTTATTCACGATATTGGTGATACAAGCGCTACGTCTTCCGGGTGCGGCAGAAGGCTTAAATGCATTCTTTACACCCAATTGGGGGGCGATGATGAATTATAAGGTATGGTTGGCAGCCTTTGGTCATATCTTCTTTTCATTGTCTGTTGGTTTCGGGATCATGCTGACCTATGCATCGTATTTAAACAAAAAAGCCAATATGACAGGTTCAGGCGTTGTGGTTGCATTAGCCAACTCATCATTTGAAATTTTAGCAGGAATTGGCGTCTTTGCTGCTCTTGGTTTCATGGCACAAAGTTCAGGTGTTCCTGTAAAAGATGTGGTTTCAGGAGGAATTGGTTTAGCCTTTATTGCATTCCCGAAAATCATTTCAAGCATGGGTTCAGGCGGGGATTTATTTGGTTTCTTGTTCTTTGCTTCACTTGTGGTTGCTGGGATCACTTCAATGGTAAGTATTTTACAAGTACCGATTGCAGCGTTCCAAGACAAGTTTGGCTGGTCTAAAAATAAAGCTGTGACCATTATTGGTGGAATTTCTGCGGTGATTTCAACGCTTTTATTTTCTACACATAGTGCAATTACCTTTGTTGATATTATTGATTATTTTGCCAACAATATTGGGATTGTCGGTGGTGGTTTATTATCAATTATTTTGGTGTCTTGGTTACGTCGTCCATTGATGCAAACACTTCAAGCACATGTGAACCAATATTCAAGTATTAAATTAGGAACGGGCTGGAATTTCCTATTAACAGTCATTACGCCATTGTCTTTACTCATTGCTTTATTGCTCACCATTAAGGCTGTGATCACAGATGGTTATGGTGGATATCCTGCTGCAATATTATGGTTAGTCGGTGGCACTGTATTAGCATTCTTTATACTGGGTGCTGTAATTTTAAGTATGATGAAAGACAAAACATCGGAGGAAAATTAACATGAATACATCTGCGATTATCATGATGATTTTATCAATTGTTCTGCTCTGGGGTGGTCTTATTGTTGCCACTATTCATCTTATTAAAAATCCAGATGAGGCAGAAGACTAACGCTGTATTGTCTTTACTCATTGTATGAAAAAATGCCCGATATGATCATCGGGCATTTTTTTATTGCGTTTTAAGCAGATAAATATTTATGCAATTTTCTGAATCTTACAATAATAAAAGCCATCACCGAAACCCGTTTCAGGTAATAACTGACGACCATGCGTTTGAGTTAAACCCCATTTTTCCTCAATTTTAATTTCTTGTGCATCTGCATGTTCAGCAAAAAAATCAATCATTTGCTGTTCATTTTCAGCTTTTAAAATCGAACATGTAATGTAAAGCAAAGTACCGCCAACTTTAAGTTGTTGCCACATTTGATTTAAAATTTGTTTTTGCAATTCAACTGTTTTTTGAATATCAGTTGATTGACGTAAAACACGAATATCTGGGTTGCGACGCATAACGCCAATTGCTGAACATGGAGCATCTAATACAATACAATCCACTAATTCAGGGCTGACCCATGTTGTTGCATCTGCTGTTAAAATCTCAACTTCAGTCACATCATTTAAAGCCAAACGTTCTAAGTTTTCAGAAACACGTAAGAGACGTTTTGCATCTTGATCTAGAGCAATCAGCTTTTTAGGCTGAAAACGCTCTAAAATATGCGCAGTTTTTCCACCGGGTGCGGCACAAGCATCGACAACAATTTTGCCATTTAAGTCAGGCAATAATGTTGCACAAAGTTGAGCGTGTTCATCCTGAACAGAAAAACCACCCTCCTCAAAACCAGGTAAATGGGTGATATTGGTGTTTTGTTCAAGTACGATACCCACTTCAGACAAATCACATTCATGTGCTTTGATATCTGCCTCATCTAAAATTTCAAGATATTCATCACGGCTAACTTGGCGTTCATTCACTCGTAAAGTCAAAGGCGCACTTTGTTTTAAGTTATGGCAAAGTTCCTGAACATCTTCAGACCAGTCTTTCTTTAAGCGTTTATATAGCCAGCTTGGTAAACCATGTGCTTCTTCTAGTGCAGCTTGAAACTCAGGTGTTTCACGTGAAACACGGCGCAAGATCGCATTGACTACACCGCCCATGGCTTCATAACCGAGTTGCTTGGTCGCTGTTACTGTTTCTGAAATTGCTGCATGAGCAGGAATTCGAGTGCAGAGTAACTGGTATAAACCAAGATAGAGGCAAGTTTCAATTGAAGGGTTATTTAAAGGCTTATTGAGTAAAGGTAAGGTAATGGCTTTTAGCGCATACCATTGACGTAATGTACCCAAAACCAATTCATGAAATAAAGCACGATCTCGTTCTGTGACTTGCTCTAAATTTTGATGTAAAAAACTATTTAAAGATTTTCCATCTTGTACAGAAAGTAAAGTGCGAACCACTTGAGCACGTAAATTCACCATTTGCTTAGAAGCGTGATGTTGTTGGCTCATGCGAAAATATGTCCTATGTTTAACTTTTGAGTTTGAATGATTTGTACAGCATTTAGGGCTTTACCACCCGGCCATTGTAATTGAGTGATACAAACCGCTTTCTGATCACCACAAACCACATGTACACCATGTTGATCGATTGCAATCACTTCGCCTGCAACCGCATTTTCTGTACTTACATCAGACAATGATGAATTCCAGACACGCAAATTATTACTTTCATCAATAGGCGTAAAAGCAACAGGCCAAGGGTTAAATGCTCGAATATTACGATCAATTTCTACAGCAGATTGAGCCCAGTTAATTTTTGCTTCAGCCTTTGAGAGCTTATTTGCATAAATCGTTAAAGCTTCGTCTTGTACTTCGCGTTTTGCTAAATATGTTTGTAAAATGCTTTCAGATGCCAATACTGTACAAATCGCTTCTGCACCTTGTAATGCAAGTTTGTCATGTAAAGTTGCTGATGTATCCGTTGCTTCAATTGGGCAAACTGTTTTTAACATCATATCGCCAGTGTCTAGACCAGCCGCCATTTTCATAATCGTCACACCAGTTTCTACATCACCTGTAGAAATAGCACGTTGAATGGGTGCTGCACCACGCCAACGTGGTAACAAAGAACCATGAATATTAAGACAGCCATATTTTGGGGTGTCTAAAATGACTTGTGGCAAAATTAAGCCATAAGCTGCAACCACCATGACATCGGCATTGAGTTCTGCCAATTGTTTTTGTGCAGTTAAACCTTCTTCTGTAGAAGACTTAAAATTTAAAGGTTGATAAACAGCTAAATGATGTTCCAGTGCGAGTTGTTTGACCGCAGAGGCTGTGATTTTTTGCCCACGTCCCGCTTTACGATCTGGTTGTGTGTAGACAGCTACAATTTCATGATCAGTTTTTAAGAGTGCGTTGAGTGCATGGGCTGCAAATTCGGGTGTACCTGCAAAAATGATTTTCAAGATTGAAGCTCTAAAAAAAATTAAAAAGAAGTATAGCAAAGCTAGCTCAAAGCAGACTCTTTTAATAAATTTTAATAAAAAAATAAAAAAAATGTAAATGTAAAAGGGTTTAATATTACAAATAAGAGTTGCTTAATTGAAAAAATAAATAAAATCAACACCTTATTTTTTTAATTTTAAAACTTGTAAGAAAAATTAATCAATTTTATGTGATTGTTAATGTTTTGAATAATAGTAAATTTTTGATTAATATGATTGAATATTATGCAGTGAATATAAAAATGCGATACAAGGGTTGTAATAAGAGTGATAGTGTGAACAAATTCGCATAATTTTGTTGATTTTTGACGCCATTCGTTATTTAATTGTAATTAATTTTGTGTGTTTTATGTGCACTTTTGAAAGAATACTAAAAAATTTCTAAGTGCCACCCTAAGAGGAATATCTAATGAATAAGATTTACAAAGTGATTTGGAACGCAACCTTAGGTACGTGGGTGGCAGTGTCTGAAATTGCAAAGGGAAAAACCAAATCATCTAAAGTTAAAAAAATTGTTGGTGCTGCAACGGTAAGCCTAATAGTGACCTTTAGTTCAGAAGCTTCTGCTAACTTAGCTGTTTGCGGCACTATTGCATCAAGTGGAACAACGGGTGCTGTTGTAGGCAATTCTAATAGTACAAGTTTAGATGCTAATTGTGGTAGTGGTACTGCTGTAGCTCAAGCAGGTATTGGGGGAGCTATCGCAATAGGTGATAACCAGTCTAATCCTACAACTGCGATTGGAAATGACAACTTAGCCATTATGTCGGGCGCTACAGCGACAAGTGGTGGCAAAAATTCTACAGGTAATAATATTGCCATTGGTCACAATACCAAAGCAACAACTACACTTAACGATGGAGGGCGTGCTACTGCTGTAGGAGCTTTTGCTGAAGCGACAGCGGCATATACAAGTGTATTTGGTGCTGATAGTAAAGCATCTGCAGTTGGTGCAAGTGCATTTGGTTATGGCGCTAAGGCAATTTCTACACGTACTGTAGCAATAGGTCAAGATGCTTATGCGGCAGGAACAGCATCTATTGCAATTGGTGGTGCACAAAACCCTAAACTAGCAAGTGGTGTTATAGGTAATCAAGTAGTAGGTTCTAGAACATTAAGTATTGCAACAAATAGTGCAACTAAGTTTACAGGAACTACAAAAGGCTCTTCAGGACAGTTTGATTTTGATTTAACAATTGTCAATGGTGTTGCAACAGGCGGTACATATAAAACACTCACGAGTGGTGTAACAAAAACTTTAGATGCAGCAGCAGCACAAACTTTATACCAGACTTTGACTACAGGAGCAGCAGCTGCAGGTTCTGGTTCTGGTCAAGGTATTGCAATGGGGTCATCGGCTCTCGCATTAACAACTCAATCAGTTTCTATTGGTGCAGACTCCCAAGCATTAGGTGAGCAGTCTACAGCATTGGGTGCAAATACTCGAGCACATGGTGATGCATCGGTTGCCATTGGTGGTGATGACATCACTGCTATTACAAATATACAAGCCAATAAAGACCAGTTTAAAACATTAACAGGTAATGATTTATCTGGTGCTTATGTTGCTACTGAAAGCTCTGGTGGTGGTGCGGTTGCAATTGGTGCAACAGCAACAGCAAAAGGTAACTTTGCTACTGCAATTGGTATGACAGCGACTGCTGGTGGTGCTGGTGGTGCTGGTGGTGTGGCTATTGGTGCAACATCTGTAGCTTCTGGCGATGGATCTATGGCAATGGGTCTAAATGCAAAAGGGGTGGGTAAACAATCTCAAGCATTAGGGACAGCAGCACAAGCTTTGGCTGAGAACTCAACAGCTTTGGGTACAAAAGCAATTTCGCAAGGAACTGATGCAGTTGCAATTGGTGTTGGCGCAGTTGCAGGTACAAGTACAACGGTAGGAAATGAAGCAGTCGCGATAGGTAGTGATGCAAAAGCATTTGCAACAGGTTCTATTATTGTTGGTGGTAGCTCAAGTATTTCGGCAGCAGGAACAAATTCAGTTGCAATTGGTAATAATATTACGGTAACCAACCAAAACAGTGTTGTTTTGGGTGCAAACTCTATTGATAAAGCAAATGTTCAGCATTCAAATCAAACTGTAAATGGAATTAAATATAATTTTGCTGGTACTTCTGTTGGGGTTGTAAGTATTGGTGCGGTAGGTGCAGAACGTCAAATTGTTAACGTTGCACCTGGGGAAGTTTCAGCAACAAGTACAGATGCGATCAATGGTTCACAGCTTTATCAAACCAATACAGCATTAGAAACTGCAAACAAAAGTCTTGCTGATGTGATTGGTGCGCAAGTGAATACCAATCCTAATGGTACAAGTTCAATAGTTGCACCAACTTTTAATGTAAATGGTAAAAATTATACCAATATTAAAAGTGCTTTAGATACATTAGATAATGGTTGGAATGTTAAGTCTGATGCTAATCCAGCACAAGCAGTGAAAACTGGTGATACAGTTGATATCGGTCTTGCAACAGGTGAAAATAACTTAACTGCGACACAAACTGCATCAAATGGTACAACAACTATTGATTTTGCTTTAAAGAAACAACTTGATCTAGGTGCGGCAGGTAGTGTTACAACAGGCGCTACAAGTATTAATAATATAGGGATAAATACGCCTCAAGTAAAAATAGGCGATGTAACAAATAATACGGTATTAACAAGTACAGCGAATGGTCTTGATGTTGGTGGTGATAAAATCACGAATGTTGGCAAAGGTGATGTGTCTACAGCGTCAACAGATGCGATCAATGGTAGTCAGTTAAATGCAGCGCAAGGCAGC
>NZ_PYIX02000057.1 GCF_003024515.2 Acinetobacter sichuanensis | reverse complement strand
ACGACGCAACCCCTTTTTATGGTTTTTTATTTTTTTTATGTATGACTGCTTATTTATTCTTCAAAATTGAAGTTTTTTGCTATTTTTTAAGCATTATTGGCATAAAAAATTTTTCATTTACATAGATTTTTTGAACTCATTATCATTTTTCATTAGAATGCAATCATTATTATTCTACTTTTATAATGATTATGTTGCAGAGTAAGCTGATAAAAATTTTGCTTGTAGGGGGATTGCTTGTATTTAGTAATTTCTCAATAGCGAACTCAACGCATAATATTTATATGATGACACTTTCTATTTTAAGTTATGTCAAATGGAACAACCCACCTGCTACTTTATGCGTTCTTGAAAATAATTATGCAACTCAACAGTTTTCTTCTTATCTAAAATCACAAAATTTAGCTTTCACAGTAAAAGATATTAATTCTAATGATGTTAAATCAACAAATTGTGATGCTATTTTTTTCTCAAATACAACGCCAGCAATTGAACAAAAACTTATAAACATAGCTTTAACACAATCGATTCTATCCTTTAGTACAAGCAATAATGAATGTGAAATAGGTAGCGTTTTTTGCTTAAATAATGCAAAAAATGGCAATACAGTTTTTAAAGTTAATTTAGACAGCTTAGCCAGATCGAAAGTCCATGTGGATCCTCGCGTCTTACTCTTAGCCAAAAATTCGGAGTAATACAGATGATTCATAAATTTTATAAATCGACATCATTGCAAACCCTTTTTAGAAAGTCTCAATTTACTATTTTTGCAATTACTTTTTTAATTTGCACTTTTACTTTTGCCACAATTTCTGTTTTTACAGTCAAATCTTTTGCTGAGCAAAATTTACAATTAATTAGTCGTACTGTGTCTGAGCGGATTCAACCCGCACTCGTCTTTCAAGATAAAATTGCTTTATCACAAATTTTACATGAATACACTCAACAACATTCTGTGCGCTTGATTGAAGTCTATGATCATCAGGATCAAAAAATTTCTGAAAGTATTAAAAGCATAGATCATTATTCTGCATTACAAAATTTGTTTGATCATATTTTTTTACATGATGCGATTAATGTTGCGGTACTACATAATGGTAATTATGTCGGAAAGATTATTCTTTATGGTAGTTCCAATGAGATTTTAATTTTTATTATTAAAATTTTTGTTGGTTTAGGCATTGGAATGCTCTTTATGATTTTAGCGTTATGGTGGTCTGTAAATCTCACCTATCGCCATATCATGCAATCAATGACACCTATTGTTCAAATCGCTCAGCTCGTCAGCACACAAAGTGCCTACAATTTACGTTTTCCTAAAAATGATATTCAAGAGTTTAATCATTTAAATGGCGTATTTAATCAATTACTTGAAGAAATTCAATCATGGCATACACATTTGCAAAAGGAAAACCAACAACTTTCCTATCAAGTACAACATGACCACTTAACAGGTTTACCTAATCGTAGTTATTTTTATCAAGCGCTAATACATTCATTTAAAAACACTTCGACAAAACAACAGATTGCTTTGCTTTTCATCGACACAAATAATTTTAAAGTAATTAATGATCAATATGGGCATCAAGCTGGAGATGCTGTTTTAAAAGAAATGGCTGCTCGCTTAAAACAAAATATTCGTCAGGATGATTTTGTAGCTCGTCTAAGTGGTGATGAATTTGCCATCATTTTAAGCTCAATCCAACGTGTAGATCACTTAATTTCAATTGCTGAAAATTTGATTAAAAGTTGTGAAAAACCTTTGATCTATAAAAATCAAAGTATAGCTTTTAGTTTTAGTTTAGGAATCGCTTTATCGAATCAGGCAATTTCTCCTGAAGATTTAATTTCTCAGGCAGATCAGGCAATGTATAAAGCAAAATCACTGACTCATCATTGGTTTATTTACCATAACTAACTTTAATCAGGGGATACCATATGTTTACAACACACTTAAAGCTTCC
The DNA here is from genome assembly GCF_003024515.2 of Acinetobacter sichuanensis. Lineage (GTDB taxonomy): Bacteria > Pseudomonadota > Gammaproteobacteria > Pseudomonadales > Moraxellaceae > Acinetobacter > Acinetobacter sichuanensis. The sequence goes on along the minus strand of NZ_PYIX02000057.1, from coordinate 14,303 downwards.
ACTTCTTGCCTTATTATGCTTAGCACTTACAGGTTGTTTAAATTTAGGAGGCTTAAAATACAATCAAGTCCGTGCATTAAAAAAAGAAGGTTTTGTATTAACAGATGAAGGTTGGAGTTTAGGGCTGCCTGAACGTCTATTATTTGATTTTGATCAGTCTGAAATTAAAGATCAAAACCGCGACTCTATTATGCATCTTTCAAAACAGTTGCAAAAATATAACTTAACCAAAGTTAAAATCGTGGGTCATACAGATGATGTGGGCTCAGCAAGCTATAACACAACGCTTTCTCAAAAGCGCGCCCAAAGTGTGGCGAATATCTTTATTGCTCAGCATTTCAACCCAAGTAATATTCAAATTATAGGTAAAGGTTCAGAACAACCCATTAAAACCAATGACAGCGAAGAACACCGTGCAGAAAACCGCCGTGTGTCAGTAATTATTATTCCATAATTTCACTTTCATCATTTTAAGGTCTGTCATAGACCTTTTTTTATATTCAAATTTCAGATTATTAAATTTTAGGCATAAAAAAACCGCCTAATCAGCGGATAATTTATATTTAAGTTTTAAACTTGGGTAAACTTAAATTGGTCGGAGCAGTAGGATTCGAACCTACGACCCCCTGGTCCCAAACCAGGTGCACTACCAGGCTGTGCTATGCTCCGAAATTGGGGTGAATGACGGGATTCGAACCCACGACAACAATCAAGTTATTTATATATAAATCATAAAGTTAAATAACACAATAAAATCAAAGATGCCTTATATGGGAGTAATTAAGTTATCGACCGACAAAAAAAAATTCTTTTCTAAAATTTTGTTATTCATATAAATAAATAAAATTTATGTCTAAATTGACTGTTTTGACAAATTTTATGAACATACTTCTCAACAATACAAAGACTCTGTTTTATAAAAATATTTTTAGTAATAAAGTAATAAATAAAAAAAGTGTCTATAAAATTAGACACTTATATTTCAACTAAAAGGTAACAAATGCAGTAATTTTCAGGTAATAGAAATTACTGTTGTATATAGTCATTTATCTTAGTTAAATAATCAGGCAAGTCTTCAGCGATTAACTTTCCATAATGTTTATAAATCATGGATGTATCTGCATGACCAAGCTGATCTGCAATCCATTCTGGAGGTACTTGACCACTTGTAAGTAACTGACTCGCAAATGTATGTCTACCCTGATTAATTCCACGATGCCTAACTTTTGCTTTTTTAAGATGCTTATTCCAACGATATCGTAATTCATGATATTCGAAGTGATCTCCTTGTTCTTGATTAATCCAAACAAATCTAACCCTTTCTTGTTTATAACTTTTATTATCTCGTTGTAATATCTGAATTATCTTAGAATGACGGTTCCCTGTGATTTTATATTGATTTTTGAGTGCTTCAACAGCAGGCTGTAAAAGTTTTACTTCTCTTTTTCTACGTCTATTTTTAGTTACTCGATAAACTCCTCTTACATAAGATCTAGATACCCATATTGTGCCTTTTTCTAAATCAATATCTTCCCATGCTATAGGTATTTGTTCAGACATAGATAAACCCGTCCAGAACAGACAAGGCAATAAGTTTTCTATATCTAGATCTGTTTGTGTATTCAATAACAATGCTATTTCTGTTTTATTGAATGGATCTGGCTCTGGAGTATCTGCCTGTTGAATTACAATATTCTGAAATGGATTATATGCTTGCTGATTTTCATCTCTCCAGAGTGCGTGAATTTGTGCAAAACGTGTCAAAATTTCACGAACAGTTTTATTATTTAGTGTTTCTTTAAGTTGTTGTATCCAACGTTTCAACATATTTGTATTGATATCTTTAGGGGCAACTTTGCCCCATTTTGGATTTATATGATTTTTGACATGACCGTAATATGAATCATAAGTACTTGGTGCAACTTCTTTAACTGTCATATTTAAATATTGTTGAGCATAGTAGCTGATCTGGTTTTTTTTCAAATTTTTTGAATTTGGAAAATGTTTGGCTAAATCAAATTGATCTAACTGGATCTCCAACTTAATTAATTCAGCTAAGCTTTTTGCTCTACGCTGATTTTCTGGAGTAAATTGCCAGTCCAAAGTTTCTTTGATTATTGGTTCTGCCGTATTCGTTTTGATCCAAATTCGCATTGATTTTCCACGAATTTCTAGTCCTGCAGACATAATTTTACCTACATTTAAGTATTTTAAAGTATTAGGGAGATTTTAATAGAATGCACCTCCGATCGGAGGTGCATGAGAGGTGCTTAATTAGATAAACGGAAGTTTTTCATCAGCACCGCAGTTTAGGCATTGTCCACCTCAAACTTTTGAATTTCCATATCAAAAATTAAAGCTGTCATTTTAATTGCTCCATTGTTTCAACTTCACAATCTTCAACGTACCTATCTCTTAAATCAAAAAATGATTTTTTTTCTGAATCTTCCATTGTCCTCTTACTCCATGATGGATAAATAAATCCAAACACATCATTATTACAGTCATCAAAACCCAAAAGTATCAGTTCAGCTGCTTTTTGATAAATATCATTAGAGTTTTCAACATCAAAGCCACATGCTTGAATATCATTTAGATCTTTACTTGTTGGATTCGATGCCCATTCAGGAAGTTCTATTTCAATTACGGCTTCAACAGTAATTGTTACTAATTTTTTAATGCCCATCATGCCACCTGTGCTGTTTGGTCTTTGTCTTTGTTAATTGCTTCATTGACATTCTTGATGCCCTCTAAACCTTGTGCACGAATGACACGTTTTACAAAGTTAAATTCTTTTAAGCATTCATAGTCTGAGAAGCCTGTGACACATATTAGTATTGCTTCACTCCGGACACGGATATAACCTTCTGGTGCATCTGCCATTAGAATTTCATCAAGCTCTTTACCAATTCCTTTCCATCGGGTTTTTAATCCATGTCCACGATCCACAGGTAAAGAGCTACCAAAGCGAAAATCTTTGAATGACATTTTTGGCATTTGGAACTGAACTGGTATCGTCAAAATATGATCTGTTTCCACATTGTAATAATGACTATCTACACCAAAGTTCCACTCTTGTTCTAACGGAATCAAGAGATTCTTTAGGCAAATGATCAAATCACCATGGTAGACAGAATATGCAATATGTTCTGGTGTTGCTTCAGCATCTTCTAGTCCTGTTTCTTCACGATATTTGTCGATCGTGGTATTCACTTCATCAATACAAAAAGACATACTAAGTTCGTACGGTCCTGCAGCTACAGCTTGTTGCTGTTTTTGAAGTTGTGCTGCTTTTTTGGCTTTGAGTGCCATAAATTTGTTTTTATTCATTGGTTTTCTCCAATTACAAAAATAACGGTCGACACAGGGATAGATATACAGAAGCAGAAAAGCATTGCGTTTTTAAATGTAAAATTCATGCTTGTTGTTCCTTGTCTAATTCACAACGGCATTTACCAATTCGGAAATACTCAATAGGTCCTGGTGCTTTTATAGGTGTAAATTCACCTCGTTCAAAAATATGTGTTTTGCTATTTCCTTCAATTGTGAATTTATCACCATCAATTTTTGTAATTATTCCAACGAATGCTTTTTGCCTTACAATTACCTGTCCGTTTCCAATTGATTTACAAGTTTCAATCATGCAATTGACAGCATCAGCCAATTTAAATGAATCAAAATCAGGAAGAATCAAACCACCACATTTACATTGATATTTAGACATGAATTACCCCTCCAAGCCTTGTTCTTTATGGGCTTTTTGTTCTTCACGTTTTTCTTGAATACATTCTTCTAGATGTTTTATACATTCAGATTTGGAATTGAATGGACCTTGCCAACATTGATTAAAATAGATATCCCATTCTGAGTCATCTGCAATCCAATTCATTTGAACTGTTCCAAAAAAAGGAACATCATGTGCCCACCAAAGTTCGTTATCATCCGTTCCAAAGTCAATTTTTGAATTTTGAGCAATGACTTCTGCTTTATAGATCGCCTCTGCATGTTTAATCAATGCTGATACTGGTGTGCCTTTCATAAACCAAACTTGTCCAATCATGCAGTCATTTTCTAAGGGCAAAGTCTCTAAAATATTTTTTGACATGATTTAAGCTCCTAAAACCGCAGTACTTGGCATGTGTTGAATAAATACTTCTTGACGCTGTGCCCATTTCTTACGAAATTCAATTTCCTTTTCTTGTAAAGGCAGCACTTTGATCTGTGCTGAATTTTTACGAAATGCATGTGGAATGCTTTTTTTATGCAAAAAATAGCGAGGATGGATCAGTTCTGGTGTAAGGACAGCATTAGAAGCTGCATCTTGCTCTTGAGTTAAGATAGAATGACTCTGCATTATTTGGTTCTCCGACCGAGTGATGTAAAGCACAGCTTTGAGTTGCCGCTCTTGGCTGTGCGATTTAAAAATGGGATTAGTCCCGTTGCGCTGTTGGTTTTTCAAAGATCCAACAGCGTTTTGATTTACCGTCAATCTTACTGGTGACGGCTTTGTTTGCTTCTACAAAGCGATAATGAATACTATGGCGTAATGCATGCTGTAGCTCATTGAGGTCTGGCAATGAATAACGATAATTTGCAGCAAGTTGATAAAGCTGTGCAAAGTTAATTGCGACCAAATGTGGTTTTGAATGATGGTTAACATTTGATTCTTTACTGTCTGGAATCTTGATTGCATCTTCCATTTCTTCGACAGTCGCCCAGAAATTTTGAACAATAATAGGATCTGACTTGAGTACTTTGTCGCGATTCATCGCCATCATTAATAGTTCCGCATGGACTTTTTCTCGCATAACATTTGGAATTAAACTTTTCGATACACCATGAGCATCTTTTTCAATAAGTACATGTGTACATAAGGCATCAAATAACGCCATGATTTGAGCATGGTTATGTATCACTCGTGAGCTTTTGATGTTGTGTATATCTTGATGTAAAAATTCATCGTACTTTTGCATGCCTAAACGATAGCCCTCTAAAATGGCTTGCTCTTTTTCAACACACAATAAAATAAATTGACTGATCTCAGACTGTTCATACTTTTCTAGTCTGCGTGATGCATAAAGACCTTTTTTCGACATTTGTTCTTTTAAAAACTTGTACTGAACAATACGTCCCATAACTGCTTCGGTTGATACGATTTCAGCGTTTTGGCTGATAATCAATGTTCCCATAAATGGTGGTTCATAGGTTTCATTCCCACCATTTTTTACGCCTTTTGCACCCAGTGAACCGTTGTCATATAAAGTTTTGAAAGCATTCCAGTCGAACTGTCTGACGGAACCTTTATCACCTTCCCGATCTGACTCCAATAAAACGACTGGTAAATTAGATACTTGACGGAAAGTACGGAGCAATCCTGATTGTGATGATTTTGCAGGGTCTATCCCTTCATAATTTGAACGCCCAAACAACTTCCATAAAAATGCCAATAATGTAGATTTACCTGTTCCTGGTTCACCGACTAGCTCAACAAATGGAAATGATTTGTCTTGGCTTCGGATCTGTTGTGCAAATAGGCTGCCGAAAAATGAAGTAAGTGCAACCAAGCCACGTACATCATATGCATCGAGTAGATCTATGACCCATGCATTACTGTATTCACCCTTTTTGCTGTTAATTTCTAGTTGAAACGGTGCTCGTGCTTTTAGGTTCACTTTCTTTGGAAGTTCAAAATACTCTTCTTTGTTTATACTGAAGCGTCTACCGTTATGAATCGCAACATCACCTAAAACATAGGTTTTATAATCTTTGTGATAACCAATATAGTTGATCAACTCAACGTTTTGTATGCCATCAATCCATCGATCCAGTAAATAGTCAAGCTGTGTACCATTTCCAACAAAGACTGCAGATGTAATCGAAAGTAGACGTTTTTTAAACTCTGATGAAGAAGCAAGTTGTGCACCAGTGAATGTATTTTTTACTGAATGTTGATTTCGTGGCATATCAACATTAAAGAAGTACCAAGATTCATCTGTTTCATAACTGTTCTGTTTATAAAGTGCTGTTAGTTTACACTTCATTAAACGTGTTGCTGTTGCTGCTGCATCTAAAGCTGAGTCTCGACGTTCTGCAAGCGCAAAATCTTTTTCTTCCTGTGCCCAATCTTCATTATCATTAGGCTCTGTACCAAGATTTTTCATGTATTCATCATATTTTTCCATTTCAAGTTTGAACCAATAAGTTTGGTTTTGAAAATCAAATGGAAATGATTTAGTACCGTGACGCTTGTAGATAAGTATGCCTTTATCCACAGCTTTCTCTGCAATCAGCAAAGCACCATAGTATTTGTATGTTTCTAAGTCAGTAAATTTAAGTCGATCTTGTTTATAAAGATCATTCCAGTCTTGTTTTTTACGACCATATGGCGGTAATGCCGCTTCACACTCAAAACCATCAGCTTCAGCAAGTTCAATATTTTTAAAAATACCCTTATGACCTGCTTCATCATTGTCTAATGCCCATACCAGTTTTGGTAATGGTTTGTCTGCTTCAGCACATTTTTGAGCGATATGATCCAAAAAAATCTTTGGATAATTACCTGCAGCTAGTTGTGAAAATGACGTAATACCTGACAACCAAAATGCGATAGTGTCGAAGATGCCTTCGGTAATCCAAATCTCTTTTGATTCAATATAGTTTGTATCTGGTGTCATCCATGCATGACCACCTGATGACCAATCTTCTTTAAATGTTGTTTTAGGCAATATATCTTGTTGATCTAAGATACGTTGCCACCAACCCTGATTGCCTTCTTCATCTATGATCGGAAAGCGCAAGGTAATAGATGTTGTTTTCTTTGGTTTATAACGTGTAAAAGACTCTTGTGAATATAACCCTTTTAATTTGTCTATTGGAAAACCACGTTCTTCTACTAAGTATGCATTTACAGTACGTAATGGATCTTGTGGTGTAGGCTCAAAACGCTTTTCCCATTTTTCAAAAAGCTCTGGAAAGAGGTCACGGACATGATTTTCATGTCCGCATTCATTTTTACGTGGGCAAAATACCACCCACGGTTCATCAGCAAATGCCCATGCTGATGCTTCTTTGTGGTTACAGTCTGGGCATCGACCACGTAATTTATCACCGTTTTTAGAAGGCTTACGTTTAAAGCCATAAACACTTTCAAGTTTTTCAACTATTCGTATTTGTGTTTCTGGAAACATCATTTTCAATAAACTTCCTAAATTAATGTCTTTTACGTTTTATTTCCTGCCCTGCCAGATTTAGAAGTTTTTCTCTAATTCTTTGTTCGGCTAGATAGGTCATTGTTTCTTCAATTGAGTTAAAACCCATTTGTTTTTGCACTTCTTGCACTATTTCTAGTTCTTTATGTGAAAGAACTATAGTTTGACTGTGCATCTTTTCAGCTCCCTGAAAGCTGTCCTTGTGCGCCTTCACTTATGAATTGGTTCAAATTAAAATCGTCTTCAGAATCATCTGTAAGAGTTTCAATTGCTTGCTTCATCACCATTTGGCGAAGAAGAACACCAATTTCAACACCCGTTAGATTAGAGATTGCTGTTAATAGATCTGTTTCATCATTCGTTAAGTTAATGCTGAAACGGTTATCGCGGAGTTGTCTTTTTATACGACGTGATTGTAGAGACATAAAGTTAGTCCTCTTGTTTTTCATTGGCATTTTTGCCCTGAAAATAAAATTGGGCAATTACATTAGATTGGCTTGTACCTGTTGCATTTGAGATTTTTTGAATTTCTTCAAATTCTTGTTTGGGAAGGTACACAACGCAACGTACACGTCCACCGTCAATTTTTTGTGAACGTAATCTGCTTGCAGGTGAATTTGTTGTACTCATACAGTATCCTACGGACATAGTGGTATGCTATGGCACACTATAGCACAAATTATTGTCCATACAATACAAAAAGGTGAAATATATGTCCGATAACTATGACGAGCTGTCAGTCGTCATTTCTGAACGTTTTAAGTCAGAATTAGATAAGAATAATTTTAGAGCGAAATCTCTAAGTCGAGACATTGGCGCACATGAAAATACGCTTGGCAACTATGTGAGAAACAAAGTCCCTGATCAATGGGTTTATTTGGCAAAACTGCATGAACAAGGTATTGATATTCGCTATGTGCTGCTTGGTATAGACCCTGACTTTAGTGGTCTTACAAGTGAAGAAAGTTTGTTGTTAAAAGCGTATCGACAAATTAGTCCTGAAGCGCAGGAAGCATTACTCAGTTTAAGTAAAGTCATGGCAAAAGATACGGAAAAATAATGTGTTTAATAAATAAAAAAACTCACTTCAAAGTGAGTTTTTTTATTTCATTTTAATGATAAAAACTATATATATAGACTATAAAAATTCAAATTTTTTAAAACTGTATGGGGGACATTATGAAAAGTATTATTTCACTATCAATTATTCTTTTATTTACATCAAACTCTGTATTTGCAAAATTACTTTCTGGAATTAGTGGTTCTAAACCCATTAAAGATGCATCTGGAGAAATTACAGAAACTCAATTTAAAGACCCATTAGCAGATTTTATTATTTTGGACAAAGTAATTGCTGAACAAGAGATGCTTAACGACATTCCTGGACGTATCGTGGCTTTTTGTGAGAAAGATTCAAAAACTTACTTCATTCCTTATGGCAATTCTATATTAAAACACAATACAACTCCCCCTGAAATCAAAAATGAGAAATTAACTTTTGAATCATTTGTAATTAATAAAGAGTCAGCTTCTCAAATAGGTTTCCTAATAGCAGAAGCTGGGACGAGCTCAGATTATCGAATTGAATATAATTTATTTAAAGGACCAACAACATCTATTAGAATGTCAGATATAGATAGAAGAGAATTTACTCGAGTGAGTAAAGGACTAACTCAAAAATTGAAAAATAATAGCGATTGTAATTTAAAAGATGTTTTATTCATTGAAAGTGCAACTATTATTTATCAGAAATTCAGAGCATTAAAAAAAGTTGATGCTAAAGGGAAAGTTAATGGACCAGGTTGGAATATTGATGGTCAATTTTTCCAAACAGATGAAAAAGAACAAAATAGAACCCTTCTTGCAGTAAAAGTAACACCATTTTTAAGTAATGATTATATAAATATGCCGCCAGAACTGATTGAAGAGAAAATCAACAAGATTGAAGAAAATATTAATCTTAAGAATAGTAACCGCGCGATTATTGTAGATAAGAGCAGTCTAGGTAATTTAGGAAAAAACGTTAAACAGATATACCAAGTAGAGTAATTGTTTTATGTTTTCGTTAACACTTACTAAAATAATTGATATCTTAAAAAACCCACTTTTCAGTGGGTTTTTTTATTCTAGTCCTCTATATGTTCCTGAACCTTTAACAGCTTGTTTTCTAAATCAAGTAATTTATAAACTAAGTCATTACTGTTGTAGACTACCTGTTTATTTTCATTTGATGTTTCAAGTGAGTTTCTCCACAAGCGAATTGAACTTAATGCCATATCTAAGTTTAATTCAACATCTTTGTCTAAATTTGGCATATCTACCCCTGTAGCAATTTGATTTAATTGAAATTGCCAAACAGTGACTTCCGTTTTATTCCAGATATGACTTGTAACTGTATGTTCTCCTTTGAATGTAGGATAAATAAGATCATCTAGCGACTGTTTTAAGATATTTATATCTAATTTAGTTTTTAACTGCTCAGATTTTGATAGTTCTAAAAGCAAATCATTGATTTGATCTGGGCAGATCGATAGATAACCCTTTTCTGTATCATGATTAAATGCAAATTGTGCTGATACACATTGATCAATAAGCGTGAATAACTGCTGACAGAGAAGCCTACTCTTTTCAGTTTTTGCTTGTACACGATCTGCAATTGGAACGTATGGGATTATATTTTCATTCATATTTTTTTCTCCCTATCGTCCAACATCGATCATAGTTGGTTGATTACTTTTAAATATCCAACAGCGTATGGTTTTTCGCTCTAATCGGCTTTGTACTGGAATGTTATGTTCCATATATTTTGGATAAGGTGTTTTGCTTTGTGGCAGTATCTGAGTGAGATCATTACGTTTAAATAGTTCAGGAAATAAATCTAAAACCTGTGTGAGATTTATTGCAATTTGATCAGTGCGGTTGCTGTGGTTGTAGTTATGGACACCATGTGTATATAAAGTTGACCAAAAATGTTCCAATGAATGCGTCATATTGGTTGGGATTTGGTCACTTTCACCTAAGCTTAGGCAACTGAGCGGTAATTGTTCCCGAACAATACGTCCTCCTCTGAACCAGATTACCTCCGCTATGTCATCGTAAATGTTGTTGACTGTCAGATTTGGACTGCCTGAACGGAGTTGCACCACAGAACCGACTTGGATGGTTTGAAGTTGGGTACTTTGTTTGTGTAATACTTCTGCCATGTGGTTAAAAGCATGAATATAAGCTTCTTTGATTTGTGCTGCTTTCGCTCCAGTAAAGCCCATCGCAAGAAAAATAAACCCATCTTTGGTCATTTCATGCATTGGCAATGAACGACCAGATTTGTCTATATATTCACTGAGCGCAAAATTGCGCTCAGTGAATTCGGATGAACAATCTATATTATTTATCGCACGAATAATGTCACTATGACGTTTTCCAAATACTTCGGCAACTTTTAAACTATCAGTTTTGATTTGTTGGTCTTGGATGAAAACAGCATTTTGTAATTCGAATGTCGTCATGGCTTATTCCCAAATAAATAATAATGAGAATGTAAGCACAAATGTACTGAGAATAAAGCTGTTGGAAAGTAGGCTTTTGAAGAATTGTTGCGTTTTACGTTGTTTAAGGCGTTTTTCAAACGCTTCGATATCGTAGATAGGAGTGTGTTCAATGATATGAGCATTTTTAGAATATGCAGATGCACGGGCTTGAACCTGTCTTTTCATGACTAAATTCCTTTGGGTAAGTTCAAAACCTACCGCCATTCTTGTCACGGAATGGTGGCAGACCGACAGGGGTGACAATACCGTACCCAAAGAAACGGCCAGCGCGAAGCTGCCCTGCCGATCTACCATAACGAAGTATAGCTGATCTGACAGTTTAGGCAAAAAAAAGCCGCTACTGAGCGGATGATTTCTGCTCTTTGGGAAAGTTTTCAGGTTGTCACGCCTGTACACAGATTTTGCTGTGTAAATACATATTGCCGATAGTGGCACACTATGTCAACATGGTGTATGACTATTTTTTATAAACTATTAAAATGATTGAAATTTTATCCATTTTTCTTGTTGCATGGATTATTTATGCGTGGAAGACTGGTAAATTTAAAAAAGAGTATCAAGAAAAAAACAATGAAGAATTGAAAAAGACTTGGACTGATTTAAAACAAAGTTTGAAATCAACCAATTCTAACCTCTTAACATCCGATGATCTAAACAATAAAAAATCAGAAAAAACTCTAAGTCAGAAACAACAAAAGCTATCTTTAAAAGAACATAAGAAGCATGCAAAGTTATTAGCACATAAATTTGATACACGTACCCAAATTCCTGAAATTACTATTCAGCACAAAAGAATATCGCCAAAGTGTACTTCAAATAATAAAAATACTCATTTAAATGATTTTTATACACCTGAATTTGAAATTACTTATCAATCTATGGGGAATCACATATCTATTCGAGATATTTGTTTTTTGGAACTTATTAAAAAAGATTTTGAACATAATGAATATTATTATGTCGAAGCTTTTTGTTTTAGCTCCAATGATCTACGGAGTTTTAGAGTAGATCGGATAATTAAAATTTATGATTATGAATCAAATAAAGAATATCTAGATTATAAAGAAATATTAAATCTATTGAAATTTAATTAATGGTGGCGGTGGTACAAATTTAGGTTTTGGTTCAGATGTATTTTCTGATTGCCTATAGTGTGCCGCTATGTCAATATAGTGAATCGTTATCTTTTATAAACAATTAAAATGATTGAGATTATTGAAAGTGATGGTTATCTAGATACACTTAAACAAATGAGTCCAACTAGTGGTGGGATTTCTGCTCGAACCTATCTAGCAACAGTACAATGGCCAGATGGTCAAGTTATAGACTCTTATGTCAAACTTTTCCCTGCAGATGTTCGTATTAAAGAACTGATAAATGAAAGTTTTGGATTTTTACTCGCTGGAACAGTAAATTTACCACAGTCTAACCGTGCTGCTTTAATAAAACTTGATGTTAATGAATTTTCCATTGACACTTCTAATGATCCGTTTGCTTCTGACAATGGTTTTGTATATGGATGGGTTACTTCTAGTCTTGGTGGTGATAATCTAAGAAAGACCTTTTTAAAAAACTATCCGAATAATGTCACAAACGATGAAGCCCAAAAGCTAATGATTTTTCTTAATAATTGGTCTCAATTTCCTAACCTAATTGCCTTTGATGATTGGATTGGTAATATAGATCGAAATATTGGAAATCTCATTTTTATCAATAAAAATAATGTAGCTATTATTGACCATGGACGTCTTTTTGGCGTCGAAAATTGGCTAATTCAATCTATCAATGCTGATTTAGATTGTGATAATAAGATGCTAAATATTTTTAAAGAGAGTCATCATGGGGCAATTATTCATCCTTCTAGGTGTAAACCGATATTAGACTCAGCAATCCATCAGCAAACGTCTTATACCAATGCTTTAGTACAGGTTAAAGATGAAATTATTAAAATAGATTCTATTATTGATAGTAAATTAAGTACAAATATCAACCACTTCTTCGATTATTTTGATCGTCGATTTGCTAATATAGCGTCTCGTTTACCCCTTGCATTAGCTGCATAAATGGTGAATTCATATGAGTAATATATTAAAGGGCGAATGGTCTTTGGTTCAATGGAACCCAGATATAGCAACTGAAGAATTTCTTAATATTGGTGTTACTTTTAAATATGATGGTCAAGAATACTTTAAACTTCTTGACCACTTCGGACGTGTAACCTGTTTGTATGATGAACAAACATCTCAACATCTTAAAGATGTCATAGAGTTATATGAGGCATCTTTTGATAATAAATTTTTTGATTTTTCTGATCAAATTAGATTCATCAGTAAAGGGTTAGCTAAAGGAGCTGATACAGACCAAATACTAGCGCGCTTATATAAGCGTACGGTTAGCTTAGGTAAACTACATGAGGAAAAAAAGAAAAAGAGAAGTGAATTCAGCATTATTAAGAATGACTATTTCTTAACGAGAGCATCCAAGAATTTACGAAAATCCTTAAACAACTCTGCTGACCTCAAAGAGTTATTAGAACTCTTTCCTAAGGATAGTTACCTACAGAAAGATGGGAGCAATTTATATGTACCTATTCGAAGTAAGCAATCTTATGGTAGTTTAGTTTCTGTTGTTAGTAATAATATTGATACCATCAATTCAAATTATTTAACTCTAGCGACAGACTTATTTACTGCTGCTCAGATTGACCGCAAACAACCAAACTTTTTTGTTCTTAAGCCTTCTGCAACAGAATTACAGAAATTAGATGAAAAGAAAGCAGATGATGTTGGAGAAGCATTGGATAAACTTGATTTCAAGTTTAAGAAATGTGGATTTAATATTGACTCTGCTGATTCTGAGGAAGAACTCAATGATCGTATGATCATGTGGATGAAAAAAGAAGCAGCTTAAAATGAAATCCCTCAAAATGAGGGATTTTTTCATTGAATCCATCCCATGATGGTTTGGTTTTTTAAAAGATCGATATATAGCAAAATAATGATAAAAATAAATGCAGCAGCTCGGTGCTGAACAGACACAGCACCGACTAGTAATAATGCAATGAAGTATTGAATCATCCACATAAATACAAGGATTAATCCCTATTTAATTCCTCAAACTCTGCAATCCAATCCAAACGATTAAAACCACCTTCGGTTAAATTTGGATAAATCCCTGCGATAAAAAAGCCCTGTTCTGTTTCGGACTTTTGATATGTTTGAGCAATAATATGAACATAATTACAACGCATGTTTTTCACTTGCTCATATGCTTCGTGTGCGATTGGATGATCTGGAGTAACGTTGATCATTTTTATTTTTTCTCTAATTTATTTTTGATATTATCAAGCTCTATTAGAATGATACCTATACCACCCATGAGGCTTATAAAAGTTACTAATGCAACCCAAATTAATTGAAGTGGAATTCCACTTTTTATACCTGTATAAGTCATTATAAATCCAAAGAAACAAATTATAAAAATGAAACTCAAAAACTTTAAAAACATTATGCTATTACTCTAAAAAAGAATGGGAAATGAGTTAAAT
>NZ_PYIX02000056.1 GCF_003024515.2 Acinetobacter sichuanensis | reverse complement strand
GGATTCACACCCAATGGATGTGATGCGTACAGGTGTTTCAATGCTCGGTAACATCGAAACGGAAAAATCATTTGACGAACAGCAAGATGTTGCAGACCGTATACTTGCAACATTACCTGCCATCATTTGCTACTGGTACCGTTTCAGCCATGATGGCGTACGCATCGAAGAAAACACAGATGATGATTCAATCGGCGCTCAATTCTTGCATTTACTTCGTGGTGAAAAACCAAATGAATTGCATGAACAAGTGATGAATGTATCTTTGATTCTTTATGCTGAGCATGAGTTCAACGCATCGACATTCACAGCGCGTGTATGTGCATCGACACTGTCAGATATGCATTCATGTATCACAGGTGCGATTGGTTCACTGCGTGGTCCATTACACGGTGGTGCAAATGAAGCGGCAATGGAAATGATCGAAAACTGGACTTCACCTGAAGAAGCTGAACGTGAAATGCTAGGTAAACTTGAGCGTAAAGAAAAGATCATGGGCTTTGGTCATGCGATCTATAAAGACAATGATCCACGTAATGGCATCATCAAGATTTGGTCTGAGAAATTAGCGAAAGATGTAGGTGATACGGTACTTTATCCAGTTTCAGTACGTTGTGAAGAAGTGATGTGGCGTGAGAAGAAATTATTCTGTAACGCAGATTTCTTCCATGCATCTGCTTATCACTTCATGGACATCGCAACCAAATTATTTACACCAATCTTCGTGATGAGCCGTGTAACAGGTTGGGCTGCGCATGTCATGGAGCAGCGTGCAGACAACCGTATTATTCGTCCAAGTGCGGATTATACGGGTCCTGAACTGCGTAAAGTTGTGCCAATCGCTGAGCGTTCTGCTGCATAATTGCTATAAAATCTAGAATTTAACAACATAGATAGAGCCCCATTTTGGGGCTCTATTTTTATGTTAACGGAGAGGAAATACTCGTTTTTATGATTATGAAAATAGCCTAAGTATTTTTTTTGATTTATAGTGATTTTAATTGACATGATTGCGATATTGACTCGGACTGATTTCAAATTGTTTTTTAAAGGCTTGGCTGAATGCCGTTTCTGACGAATAGCCGACTTGATGGGCAATTTGCTGTACGCTAAGTTGACCTTGTTTTAATAGTTGACTTGCAAGGCGCAAACGATGCTGTTGTAAATAAGCCAGTGGTGTTTCACCCACCACCTGATTAAATAAATTAGCAAATTTTGAACGTGACATACAACATTGTTCAGCTAAGCTTTCAACCGTCCATGCCATATGAGGTTGACTGTGAATGACAGCTAAGGCATTTGATAGTTCAGGGTGAATTAAAGCATTTAACCAATTATTTTGATCTTGTAGTTGCTCAATATAGTCACGTACACATTCAATCATCATAATGCTCACGAGATGATCCATAATCTTATTCTTGCCTGCTAAAGTCCGTTGTGTATCTGAGGCAACAAAATATAAGCCAATACGTAACCATTCTGGGGCAGTATCACTCAATGCATTTTGTATATGAATATACGGTGGTAGTGCATTGACTAGAGGGCGTGCCATGATGGCATTGAGATGACAACGCACTGACAAAATTAAAGTTTTTTCAGAATCACCTTGACCAAACTCAATTGCATCTAGTCTTAAGCCATCAAATAATGGTGCAATATTTAAAGACTCAATAAAAGTATGATCAAGTTGATTAGCAACAGAATGTTCTAAACCTGCAGGGATTAAAATCATATCTCCTGTATGCAGCGTGATATTTAAATTTTTTGAAAATTGTAGTTGTGCCTCGCCATATAAAACAATGTGTGCGATCACAGCATCTTGTGCAATGCTTTTAAATGCCCAATTCCCTTGAGCTTGTAAATAGAGATATTCTGAATGATTAAGATGAATATCATCAAAAATTTTACTAAGTGCGTCCATAAAAAATAATAATTTAAATGACAAGAATAAATATGAGGTCGATATTAAAACATGTGCGTAGAGGACAATCTCTAGCTTAAACAAGCCAAAGACTTTTTCATAGCTTTTTTGGACGCTTACAACTGTTTTGTCTAGCTTAATTCCGTAAATATAGCGATAAGAAATATAAGGAAGAATTTGTTATGAATGCACCCGTATCATTTAGTGAACAGCAATTACAGGAAGTATCCAGTAAATCTGTACGACAGCTCGACAGTAAGCGCTATTTATGGGCAATTAGTCCTGCATTACCTGTGATTGGTATTGGGATTTTGGCAGGCTATCAATTTGCACCTAAGCCATTGAAAAAGCTTTTTGCTTTAGGTGGTCCAATCGTTTTACATATCATCATTCCAACAATTGATACGATTGTCGGTAAAGATAATCATAACCCTTCAGTTGAAGATATTAAATTACTTGAACAAGATCCTTATTATTCACGATTAGTTAAAACTTTTATTCCTCTGCAATATGTTGCCAATATTTATGCATGTTATTTAACGAGTCGTAAAACAACTTCTTTTGTTGATAAAATTTTATTAGGTATTTCAATGGGTGCAATTAATGGTATTGCAGTGAATACCGCACATGAGTTGAGCCATAAATCGAATCGTATTGACCATATTTTGTCACACTTAGCACTTGTACCTACAGGTTATAATCATTTTCGTGTTGAACACCCATATGGTCATCACAAACGCGCTGCAACACCTGAAGACCCAGCATCATCCAAAATGGGCGAAACTTTTTATGAGTTTTTACCTCGTACAGTCGTTGGTTCATTTAAATCTGCGATTGAAATTGAAAAAAACCGCTTAAAACGTAAAGGCTTAGCATTTTGGTCTAAGGAGAATGAGCTTTTACAAGGTTGGGGGATGAGTGCAGCTTTTCATGCTTCAATGCTGAAATTATTTGGAATATCAACGCTTCCTTATTTATTGACGCAATCGGCGTATGGTATTAGCTTATTTGAAATTATTAATTATATTGAACACTATGGTTTACTGCGTCAGAAAGATGAAAATGGTAAATATGAACGTACCATGCCTGAACATAGTTGGAATAATAACAATATTGTGACCAATCTATTTTTATATCAATTACAACGTCATTCAGATCATCACGCATATCCAACACGTCCATTCCAAGCTTTGCGTCATTTTGACGAAGCACCTGAGTTGCCAAGTGGTTATGCAAGTATGTTATTGCCTGCATTGATTCCGTCTTTATGGTTTAAAATTATGGATCAGCGTGTATTTGATCACTATAACGGTGATTTAAATAAAGCCAATATTTATCCGAAACGTCGTGCAAAGTTATTTAAAAAGTTTGGCGTGATTGATAAATTATTGAATAAATAGTGCCGTATTTTTGAATATTAAAGAGACCTATATTGTAGGTCTCTTTTTTATTGGGTGGATGATTGTTTTTAATTAAAATAACAATTTTGTTAAGACTGACGATATAATGAATGACTATTTTAGAATATAAAATTCATATAAAGCTCTGAAAATATTAAAAGAAAATAGAGTATTTAACTCATGCGTTAATTTAAAAAAATTATGGGGATAAAATGAATAAAACACTTTTAATCATCATTGGGATTGGTGTCAGCATTGTCGCTGTGCGATGTGCAAGTACCTATCATGATCTGGGGACATTACCTGAAGGCTGTATTTCCCCCATTAAGCATGATCCTGAATTTACAATTCCCATGGGCCCTTATGGTTTGCCCTATCGTGTGGGAAATTTAGGGGGTAAACCCGTGATGTTGGGAGAAGAGTTCGATATGGCTGAATATTGTGATGACCCGACCATGACAGGTGAAAAAGGTTGGAAACCCTATGAACGTCAAAAACATAATTTTGACTCTGGATTAACCAGTTTTTACTGGGATTTTAAATATACCACAGGTCTGATCTTGGTGACTTATAGGGAAGCGCCTCGGCAAAGTAAACAAGAATATGAAGCTGAAAAAGACAGGTCTGATAGTCAATGGGTTACTACTGCAGTACTTGCAGGCGTACGTTACCCTGAAGTTGGTATACACAAAAATTTCTTAAATTACACTCTTATTGATATAGATAAGAAATATCTAAAATTTAAAGAAGATCATAACTATTTAAGTACGGTAGTTCCTACTTCTAAACAAATCTTTGGTTTAGATGAATATGTTGCCCATCCTGAATGGGTCAAACATTGGAAATATCAAGATACCTTTGACATCTATGTAGAAAAGAATAATCAGGGCAGAGTGATGACCATGATTATGTGCGATAACGCACCACCAAACAGCACATTACGTCCTAAATGTGAAATGAAATGGTCACTTGAACCCTATATGGACAAAGTCGCTTTACAGGCTCGCTTTTTACGAGTGCATTTAAAAGACTGGCAAATCATTCAACAACAATCGGAAAAAATTCTAAAAAGCACAGTGGTCGATCCTAAAAGCTTTAAATTTATCCATCCATATCATCAGCAAACAGTCAAAGAAAAAAAATCCCCACAAGATTGATCTTGTGGGGATTCACATATTAGGGTTTATTTCAAAAGTAGAAGATTATTTCTCTACAATTGCTGTCACACCTTGACCGCCCGCAGCACAGATTGACACTAAAATCTTACCTGAACCTTTTTGGTTCAAGATTTTTGCAGCAGTTGCCAAAATACGACCACCTGTTGCAGCAAATGGGTGACCCGCAGCAAGTGAAGAACCATTGATATTGAGTTTAGCCATATCAATTGAACCTAAAGGTGCATCTAGACCTAAACGTTCTTTACAGAATTTCGGATCTTCCCAAGCTTTTAATGTAGATAACACTTGTGATGCAAATGCTTCATGGATTTCATAATAATCAAAATCTTGAAGTTTCATATTTGCACGTTCAAGCATACGAGGAACTGCATAAGCAGGTGCCATGAGTAAGCCTTCTTTTTTACCCACAAAGTCAACTGCTGCAGTTTCTGAGAATGATAAATAAGCAAGTACTTCATGACCATTGGCTTTTGCCCATTCTTCAGATGCGAGTAACACCACAGAAGCACCATCTGTTAATGGCGTAGAGTTACCTGCAGTCATCGTTGCATTTTCGCCTTTACCAAAAGCAGGCTTTAATTTTGCAAGTTTTTCTACAGAAGAATCAGCACGTAAGTTGTTGTCACGCTCAAGACCCATAAATGGTGTCATTAAGTCATCAAAGAAACCATCTTCGTAAGCTTTTGCCATTTTTTGATGTGAAGATGCAGCAAGCTGATCTTGTGCTTCACGAGAAATACCCCATTCAAGCGCAGTAATTGCTTGATGATCACCCATAGATAAACCTGTGCGTGGCTCACCATTTTTAGGTGCATCTAATAAATCTTTTATGTTGATTTTTGTTAATGCTTTTAGACGATCTTTACCCGTTTTTGCAATATTCAACTCAAGTAAAGCTTTACGTAAACCATCACCAAATGCAATTGGTGCATCAGAAGTTGTATCTACACCACCTGCGATTCCCACTTCAATTTGACCTAAAGCAATTTTATTGGCAACAGCAAAAGCAGCTTGTAAACCTGTGCCACACGCTTGTTGTAAATCATAAGCAGGTGTTTCTGGTGCAAGTTGTGTATTTAATACACATTCACGAGTCATGTTAAAGTCACGGCTGTGTTTAAGGACTGCACCAGCAACAACTTCACCTAAACGTTGATCTTGTAATTTATAACGCTCAACTAAACCATTGAGTGCAGCAGTTAACATGTCAATGTTGGTTGCTTTAAAATAAGCACCATTTGAACGTGCAAATGGAATACGGTTGCCACCAAGAATTGCAACACGGCGAATAGTATTTTGACTCATGATTTTTCCCTGTGAAACAGATGTTTGCGTCGATGGAGATGTTGCTGGATCAGCTTTTTGTGTTGTAGAAGCAGTGTTTTTACGAGCAGCAGTACTTGCTGTACGACGTGGTTTACTGTTGCTATTGTTTGAACGAGCAGCAGTACCAGTGCCTTTACTTGAACGAGTACTCGGCTTTGATGTATTTGACACTTCTTCCGCAGTAGAATTTTGAACTGTTGGATTTTCTTGAGTTGTTTTGCTCATAAGGCTTTTCCAAGCATGTGGCTAATCTTCTTGATCTTAACATTACCATAATTGAAGAAGTGCGGAATTGACTAAAATGACATTTGCCAAAGCATTCAGGTCAAGACATGAAGTCTTTAACTCAAGTATTATTTAACTGAAACATAATAAGTCTATTAAAATATAAGTATCTGACATTAAACTTGAAGTTAATAGATACCTACAGACTTATTAAAAAATTTATTTACTGAGAGATTATTACCATGACTGATCAATACCAAGCATTTTCTAAATCCCCAATTGGTAAATTTGTCATCAAAAATTTAGGTTTACCATCACCTATTTCTTTGGATCGTTTTGAATCAGCAACACCTGTTATCAAAGGTGCAGTGTTGTTAGGTGCTGCGCCAAATAGCATATTTTCAAGTGAAATTGCGCAAGTATTAAGTAATATTCATGCAAATAGTTATGTGGGTAATAATGTTGAGCTACAGCAAGAAGCTGCAAAAGTGGGTTTGACTGTTGGTGCGTTTAACGAAGGCGATAAAGAGTCTAAATTTAAAGCGGTTGTTTTTGATGCTTCAGGTATTCAAAACTCAGAAGAATTACATGAACTACACAAGTTCTTTAATCCAATCGCACGTCAAATTCAAAACTCAGGTCGTGTGATCGTGATCGGTTTAACACCAGAATCTGCACCTACAGTGAAACAAGCAATCGCTCAACGTGCTTTGGAAGGTTTTGTAAAAGCAGTAGGTAAAGAATTTAAAAAAGGAATCGCTGCGGATTTAATTCTTGTTGATGCTGATGCGGCACAAAATTTAGAATCTTCATTACGTTTCTTGATTTCACCACGTTCTGCTTATGTTTCTGGTCAAGTGATCCATGTTTCAAATGCAAAAGTGATTGATGTAGATTGGGCAAAACCACTTGCAGGTAAAACAGCGTTGGTAACAGGTGCAAGCCGTGGTATCGGTGAAGCAATTGCTCATGTACTTGCACGTGATGGTGCACATGTAATTTGTTTAGATGTACCACAACAACAAGCAGATTTAGATCGTGTTGCAAGTGAAATTGGTGGGTCAACATTAGCCATTGATATTACAGCAGCCGATGCAGGTGAAAAAATTAAAGCGGCTGCGGCTGCACAAGGTGGTTTAGATGTGATCGTGCATAATGCAGGGGTTACACGTGACAAAACTTTGGCAAATATGAAACCTGAAATGTGGGATCTTGTAATTAACATTAACTTGTCTGCGGCTGAGCGTATCAATGACTATTTATTGGCAAATAAAGGTCTAAATGCCAATGGTCGTATAGTATGTGTTTCTTCGATTTCAGGTATTGCAGGTAATTTAGGTCAAACTAACTATGCAGCGTCTAAAGCAGGTGTGATTGGTTTGGTCAAATTTACTGCACCAATTTTAAAAGATGGCATTACCATTAATGCTGTTGCGCCTGGTTTTATTGAAACGCAAATGACGGCTGCAATTCCATTTGCAATTCGTGAAGCAGGTCGTCGTATGAACTCGATGAGCCAAGGTGGTCAACCTGTCGATGTTGCTGAAACAATTGCACTCTTTGCTGCAACAGCTTCTACAGGTTTAAATGGTAATATTGTTCGTGTATGCGGTCAAAGCTTGTTAGGTGCTTAATAACGAGCCTCTAAATTTCCTCTCCTGATCTTTAAAGGAGAGGATTAGGCAGAGGTAGAGTTATATAAATTACAAATGAGATAGTTTTGCCCCTTATCCCAGCCTTCTTTCTAAGGGAGACGGGGTTTTAAATATCGAAATAAAACATTTCAAAGGTCTAGTATGAATACTCGCCATTTTAGTCAACTGCCAAAACCTTATGTTGCTTATGCAAAAGTTGTACAAGGTTTAATCATTAAAAAGCCGAAAGGTGAAAAAGTGCTACCACAAGTTGAATATGTGGTGGATTCTTTACAAGTCGACCAACAACATTTAAGAGCGTATAACGAAGTCTGTGGCTTTAAAAATAATGGTTATATTCCAGCGATTTATTTGGCTGTATTGTCACAAAGTTTGCAAATGCATATGATGACAACAGAAGCATTTCCATTTGCAATTTTAGGTTTGGTACATATCCGTAACCAAATTAAACAGACACGTAAAATTGGTGTGAATGAAAAGATCACGTTGTCATGTCAGTTTGGTGAAGTACAGCCACATGATAAAGGTCTACAATTTGATTTTATTACCACTGCAAAAGTGGGTAATGAAGTGGTTATGGAAGGGTTAACCACTTATTTAGCACGCCAAAAGACCAATACAACCGCAGCAGAAAAAGCGAAAGAAAGTCAAACACCTGACTATCAATTACAAACAGTATGGAATGTTTCAGAAAACACAGGGCGTCGCTATGCAAAAACGTCAGGTGACTTTAACCTGATTCATATTCATGCATTGACGGCGAAAGCTTTTGGTTTTAAACAAGCGATTGCACATGGTATGTGGAGCAAAGCACGTGCATTGGCGAGTTTAACTTTGCCAGAAGCTTATGAAGCTGATGTGTATTTTAAACTTCCAATGTTCTTACCTTCAAAGGTTGAGTTTTTGACAGCGACAAAAGGGGCAGCGACTGATTTTCTGATTCGAAATGAAAAATCGCATAAACCACATGTGACAGGTGTAGTCAAAGCACAATAAAATCAAATAAGATAGAAGCCTAAGTCGAGATGATTTAGGCTTTTTTTAGAGCGGTATAAAAATAAGGGTAGGGAAATGAGTGCGATCAAGGAAATTTTATTTGCAGATAAGAATAACTTTCATGGATATGTTGATGAGAGATTTGCAGATTTAGCAAAACAATTCAGTCGGTTACAAGATGGACGTACTCAATATGGTGGTGCAGCATTAACGGTTTATTTTCAAGGTCAAAAAGTTGTAGATATCTTTACAGGTAAAAAATCAGAAACTGAAAATTGGAAAGAAGATACATTATCTGTTTGTTATTCAACAGGAAAGGGTGTTTTAGCCACATTAGCACATATTTTGGTGAGTGAAGGTTTGTTAGATTATGATACACCTATCACGCAATATTGGTCTGAATTTGGTCAAAATGGTAAAGCGCATATGACGCTACGTCATATTTTAAGTCATCAAAGTGGTTTGTTTGATATTCGCAACATGATTGGGCAAGCAAAAGAGATGGCAGACTGGCAACATATGTTAAAAGTGATGGAGCAAGCAACGCCGCGTTTTCAGATAGGAAGTGATATTGCTTATCAAGCTTTAACGTTTGGTTGGCTCGTGGGTGGCGTGTTGGAAAAAGCCACAGGACAGCCTTTAAAATGGTTAATGCAAAGGTATTTAGTTGATCCTTTAGAGCTTGAAGGTGCTTATTTTGGTGTACCTGCTTTAGAGTTGCAGCAAGTTGCTCGCTTAATTACAAAGCCCAAAAAAGTAGAAACTCAATCATCATCACAGAATAAGAAAAAACATAAAACATCCTTTTCCGATAAGTTGGTTGAATTGAGTGGGCAAAATCCGCAAGATTTTCTAGATGCAATGGTGCCCAAAGGTATGCGCGATTTTAGCTTTTTTAGTGATGAAGGTTTACAGGCTGTTATTCCTGCTGCGAATGGTGTATTTACTGCAAATAGTTTGGCTAAAATATATGCGATGTTAGCCAATCAAGGTGTTTGGAATGATCAAACCCTGATTAAACCTGAAGTTTTTAAAGAATTAAGTACGATTCAATCCATCAAACGTGATCGTGTTATGCCGATCCCAATGAAGTGGCGTTTGGGGTACCATCGTGTCATTACCATGGGTAAACGTGCGAAAAAAGGCTTCGGACATATGGGATATAATGGCTCGGGTGCTTGGTGTGATCCACAGCGAGGGCTCAGTTTTGCTTATACGCATAACTTTCAAATTGGTTCAATCACAGGGGATTATCGTTTGTGGGGGTTGACTCAAGAAGCTTTACGTTGTGCCGATGCTGAACTGAAAGGCAGTAAAGGGTGGTTTTAACATCCTTGGCGTTTATTTTATTGATCATAAGATTGTTAGATATTTCAGCGATTACCATCTTCAAAGACATTCTTCATTCACTAATCCAGAAAAAAACAGTATCCTTAACGCTGTAATGAGGAGCTTCCATGTATCAGGTACTTGCACGTAAATATCGCCCACGAAATTTTAATGAATTGGTTGGACAAAATCACGTTTCACGTGCATTAACCAGTGCATTGGATCGGGGTCGTTTACATCATGCCTACTTGTTTACGGGAACGCGAGGCGTGGGGAAAACCACCATTGCTCGTATTCTGGCAAAATGCCTGAACTGCGAAACGGGTGTAACGTCTACGCCATGTGAAGTTTGTGCGACCTGTAAAGCAGTCAATGAAGGTCGTTTTATTGACCTGATTGAAATTGATGCGGCGTCACGTACCAAAGTTGAAGATACGCGTGAATTATTGGATAACGTTCCCTATGCACCGACACAAGGGCGTTTCAAGGTCTATCTGATCGATGAAGTGCATATGTTGTCTACGCATTCTTTTAATGCTTTATTGAAAACATTGGAAGAACCGCCTGCACATGTCAAATTTTTATTTGCCACAACAGATCCACAAAAGCTCCCGATTACGGTGATTTCGCGTTGTTTGCAATTCACATTGCGCCCTTTGGCAGTAGATGAAATTACCCATCATTTAACGGATATTTTAGCCAAAGAAAGCATTCAGTCTGAACAGGATGCAATTTGGCAAATTGCTGAGTCGGCACAGGGCTCCTTACGTGATGCATTGTCTTTGACCGATCAAGCGATTGCCTATGGTCAAGGTGCGATTCATCATCAGGATGTCAAAGAAATGCTAGGGTTGATTGATCGAACCATTATCTATGATTTGATTCTGGCGATTCATCAAAATCAGCGTGAGCGTGTCAGCCAGCTTTTATTGCAATTTAGACAGCAAGCTTTGGATGTCTCTTTGGTTTTAGATCAATTTATTTCAACATTACATGAATTGGCAATGTTGCAATATCTGCCTGATTTAAGCCTGAAATATAGTGCTGAGATTAATAAAAAAATCATGACATTATCGCAATTGGTTTCTGCACAGGACATCCAGTTGTATTATCAGATTGCCTGTAAGGGACGTGCAGATCTGCAATTAGCAGTGACGCAGGAACAAGGCTTCGAAATGACGGTCTTGCGTTTATTGGCATTCCGTCCTTTGCAAGCCAATGAAATTGTGGTTTCAGAGCCAAGAACTGTTCAGTCGTCTTTAGTCACGGCACAACCGATTGAATCTCATCCCATCATTGAACAGGGTTCTGAACCTGAAACAAAACCTGATATTCAAGAACAGCATAACTTTGAACAAAATCATTTTGTTGAACATGTTGATGATCATCAAGTTCAGACAGCGAGTATACTTTCACACATTGGGCATTCACCTGAAAGTATTGCATCTGTCGCTGAACAGCTTGAGCGTGTTGCACCAATATCGACAAGTGAAATGCCAAATACGCAAGATTTAGCAACTATTGCAGAATCTGAAAACATAGAGCAGGCTCAGGACTTAAATATTGGCATTGAATCTGAAACATCTTTAGTACAACAGACTGGAAATATTGAAGCAGTCAATGAAACTCAAGGTTTACAGGATACAGATGAACTCGCTTTAACTTCATTTGGTGCAGATTTTGCGGAAAAAACGGTGATCAGCAACACTGCTGCAACTGAAGACGTTTTCTTCCTTGCCACAGAAATGGACGAAGAAAAACCTGTAGTACAGTTGCATGAAGTGCTTGATGTTGGGACTGAATCCATCACCAAAACTCAGCCTCAAAATCAAGTTACCGTCGAGATTGAACAATATAAAAATCATTCACAGCAAATGCCACAAGATATTTTACAGCTTGCGCCACAGCAACTTGAAGGTGAATGGGATGTCAATAAATGGGAATACTGGTTTAGAAATAGTGATTTGTCACCTGCTGTACAGGAGTTGGCACAACATGGTTTGATGATTGGAATGATTAACGGTCATTCTACGTTTCAAATTTCCAAGCAATATGAAAATTTATTAAATCAAACTCAACATGCGCTAGAGTCATCACTTAAACAACAATGGTCGAGTACTGTGTTTAATGTGCAATATGGTGAGGTCGAAAGTACCACACCATTTCATATGCAAAATGAACGCAAAATTCGAGCATATCAGCGCGCTGAACAAATGTTACATGCTGAGCCTGCAATCAAAAGCTTATTGCAAGCTTTTGAGGGTGAGTTGCAAAATATTCAATTGAAAGTTTAGGTTATTTAATTAAATAATCCTGTAAAGCATCTCGCATTTCATGTGGAATCGGGGTGCTTTTTTTCGTTTCACGCTCAACGAATACATGTACAAAGTGACCTTGTGCAGATGCTTGATTTTGCCCTTGTTTAAAAATGGCTAAATCATAAGTCAATGAAGAATTACCAATTTTAGAGATTGCCACCCCGACTTCAATGACTTCTGGATAGGTTAATTCTTGTAAAAAATCACAAGCTGAATTGACAACTAAACCAATAATGGGGGACTGGTGAATATCAAAACCTATTTTTTGAATCAAGAGTGCATTGGCTGCGGTATCAAAATAACTATAGTAAGTGACATTGTTGACATGCCCATAAATGTCATTATCAGCCCATCGGGTTTGAATGGGAAATAAAAAACAATATTGAGTGCGAGTTCTAACTTCTGGTTTCATATTTTTCATCTAATTTAATTAATAATGAATGGGTAAATCATTTATAAATAATCACTTAATAAATTTCTTGGTAAATTTTTAAAGCGTGCGATTTAGTCATCTCTCTTGGATTATTTTGCAATAAGCGTGTTTGTAACATGGCATCTTCAGCCAAGCGATCTAACATATTTTCAGGGATATTGAGCTGATTGAGTTTTAAGGTTAAACCACTGCTGTCTAAATGACGTTGCATATGGTCAATAAATAAATCACATAAACCTTCTGTGCTACCTTTACTATAAGGATCTAGATATTGCATTAACTCAGCATAGAGTTGCTTGGCATGTGGAGCATTAAACTTTAAAACCTCTAATAAAACTAAGGCATTGGTATGTCCATGGGATAAATGAAAATGTCCGCCGAGTGGATAAGCCAAAGCATGTACAGCCCCCACAGGCGCATTGGCAAATGCCTGACCTGCAAGCATAGAACCCAATAACATATTTTGTCGTGCTTCTAAGTTTGAACCATCTTTTAATACTAAAGGTAAATTTTTATTTAACAGCTTCAAGGCTTGTTTAGCGAGCATATCTGCATAAAAATTCTTTTTAATTTTAGAGGTATAGGCTTCAATCGCATGTACCATAGCATCAATACCCGTTGCCGCAGTAATGTGTGCGGGTAAACCGACTGTAAAATTGGCATCCAAAATTGCAACATCTGCATATAAAATAGGTGCCACAATACCTGTTTTGGTGGTTTCTCCAGTCGTCACAATCGAGATTGGGGTGACTTCGGAGCCTGTACCCGCCGTTGTTGGCACTAAAATTAAAGGTAAACGAGGTGCCTGTGCGTTATTTACACCATATAAGTCTTGAATATTTTGTTGTTGTTGTGGGTCTGCTAAAATCGCAATGACTTTCGCAACATCCATTGAGCTGCCACCACCAAATCCGATGATGACATCAACCTGTTCACGTTTTGCATAACTGACCGCATCTAAAATAATATGTTCAGCAGGGTCGGCTTGTACATCTGAATAAATCACATAATCTAAGTTTAATTGTTCAAGGATGTCTAAAATTGGACGATGCAAATCATGTTGAATCATGCCTGCATCCGTAACGAGTAAGAGTTTTTTATAATTTTTTTTTGTTAAAATGTTACGTAATTCTTGAATTGAGCCTAAACCTGAAATGATATTGGCAACAGTTTGAAATTGAAAATGACGCATATGTATTATCCTTAATCTATCATCATAAAATAAACATTATTGTTTTGTCGTACTATGGGATTCATTCGTTAAATAACTTAACATAAGCCCTGAAAAAATAAATGATCAATTGAGGTTGTTATGTCATCCAAAACGCCATACAAGGTGTTATGTGTGTGTTTAGGAACTATTTGCCGTTCTCCAACTGCTGAGGTTGTGTTGCGACATTATTGTGATGAGCATCAACTCAATATTCAGGTTGATTCAGCAGGAACAAGCAATTATCACCCCAATAAAGCACCTGATGAACGTAGCCAAAAACATGCTAAAGCACGCGGCTATGATTTATCTGCATTACGCGCACGTCAGTTGCAACTAAATGATTTTTATGAATTTGATTTGATTTTAGCAATGGATTTGGAAAACTTAAAAAATATCTTAAATTTAAAGCATCAAGCTGAGCAAAATACGCAAGGACATAAAATTCGTGCTTCAGTTGCACTCATGAGTGAACATGATCCGAACTATCTGCAACAAGCACTACCAGATCCTTATTATGGGGATGCAGAAGGTTTTGAGCGTGTGCTTGATCAGTGTGAATCAAGTAGCCAAGCATGGATTGAACATTTTAAACGTCAAGCGTAACACTAAGGTTTTGTATGAATATTCAAAAAAACGTTTCTCTAAAAGAATTTAATACATTACGTTTAGATGCACTGGCTTCAAATTATGTGAAAGTTCAATCAAAAAAAGCATTGATTGAAGCGCTTGCTTATGCACAAACACAACATTTAAATGTTCTCATTCTTTCGGGTGGGAGCAATATGTTGCTGCCTCAAAATATTCATGCACTTGTCATGCATATGGAGATTCAAGGCATTGAGTTTTTATCTGAAGATGATCATACACAAACATTAAAAGTTGGTGCGGGGCAGGTTTGGCATGATTTCGTTTTATGGACGACCACGCAAAAGCTATACGGTTTACAAAATCTTGCTTTAATTCCGGGGCTTGTAGGCGCTGCACCTGTACAAAATATTGGTGCTTATGGTGTGGAAGTTGGCGAATTTATTGAATATGTTGAAGTTTATGATCGTCAGCAGCAACAGTTTAAATTGATTGCTGCAGAGGATTGTGATTTTTCTTATCGTCACAGTATTTTTAAAGATAATCCAAATCGCTATATTATTGTGAGTGTTATTTTTAAATTATTAAAACAAGCCGATTTAAAAATCAATTATGGCGATTTGAAAGCAGCAATGCAGGATGATATTTCTGCAGAAAATTTACAAAAACAGGTGATTCATATTCGTCAAAGTAAATTACCCGACCCTAAAGAATTTCCAAATGTGGGCAGTTTTTTTAAAAATCCAATCATTACACAAGCAGATTTACAACAAATATGTGTGGAATTTCCAAATATCCCACATTATCCTCAAACAAATGAGAAGGTTAAGATTGCTGCGGGTTGGTTGATTGATCAAACAGGTTGGAAAGGCAGAAAACTGCACCAAGTCGGTATGTTTGAAAAACAGGCTTTGGTTTTGGTCAACTATGCACATGCAACATTAACTGATGTACAAGCGACGTATCGTGCAGTACAGCAGGATGTTTACAATAAATTTAATGTGTTACTGGAGCCAGAACCTGTATTGTTTAATGAATTAGGTCTCATTCAGCCACATATAAGCGAGTAAAAAATGAAGAAACAGCATTGGATGATCAAAACAGTACGGAGGATTGCAATCCTTTTTGTACTTTTTGCTTGTCTAATGGTGTTTTGGTATACACCATTTTATTCTAATTTAATGGTGAAATTACTCAATACTTTTGTACCAGTAGAAGTCAACCAAATTGCTGCCCAAAGTCAGCAAAATGCAGCACTTTCAGAATCCGAAAATTTAGAACCAGGTTCAAATTTATGGATTGCAAGACAAGCGTATTTAAAGTTAATGGAAACAGAAATCCGAGATAAAGATGCTCAAAATTTGATGCTTTTACAATTAAGATATAAAGTATTGCAAGAGGAAATTATTAAAAAACAAAAAGAAAATAAAGATGAAAAAGATAAACCTACAATTCCATTAATTGTAGAACACTCTGCATCAGCAACAATAGATGATTCATCAAGTACAACAGTAAAAGCTTTACTTGATTTAAATAATGAAAGTAATAAAGCTTTAATGGATCAATACATAAAATTTTTAAAAACACATCATGTTCAAGAGGAAACGGTTCACAGTGAATTGGCGAGTTCAGCAGTTCAAGCAGATATTGAAAGTTTACAAAATCAGGACACTGTGAAAAGTAAAGTCACCAATCAACCTTATGCTATCGTTGTTTTAGGTGGCGGATTAACACTAGATAAAAACCAAAAAGACATTGTTGTAAATGCTTATACTCGCGTAAGGTTAGAAAAAACCATAGAAGTTGAAAAGAAAACAAAATTACCTATTGTATTAAGTGGTGTTGAGTCTCCTTATATGCAAGCATGGTTAAAAGAACGTGGTGTAGATGCAAATTTACTTGAAAATCGTAGTATGAATACATGTGAAAATACTCGCTTTAGCTCACTACTTTTACAGAAAAAAGGAGGAGCACCTACAGTATTACTGATTACAGATCGTTATCATATGCCAAGAACAAGAAGGCTCTTTGCCTTAAATGGTATTGAAACTATTCCAATCGAAGCACCTATGCCAACACCTTTAACAGAATGGCAACCCAGTAAACAAAATTATAATCATAGCCGACGTGCAAATTATGAAACATTAGCTGCTATTCGTGATGTTCTATTTGGATCAAGTGGCTGTCGTGAGGTTCCCTAATGTCAGATATTCCATTTTTAAATCCGACAATTTTAAAACAACTCGATTTACCTATTCCAGATCGCGAAAAAACACCCCGATTATTAGAAGCTTTAAATCTGAATAAGCCTTATGAGCCTTCAAGAGAAATACAAGCTTATCGACGCTTGTATGGTTTAGATCAATTGATTGGTCAACATTGGCAAGGTTTTATTTGTATGCCTTTATTTAAATTGCATATTCAAGTATTTCAGCCAAATGTTGATAAAATCAAAGGTACAGTTTTTTTATTACATGGTTATCTTGAACATAGTGGTATTTACCAACCTATTATTCGCGAAATTTTAGAACAAGGTTTTAGCATTCTTACTTATGATTTACCTGGACACGGTCTAAGTAGTGGTTCACCTGCCAATATTGAAAATTTTGACCATTATCAGCAAGTATTACATGCTGTATATCAATATGTTAAAAATGCAGACCAACTTCCTAAACCGTGGGTAGGTATTGGACAAAGTACAGGTGCAGCAATTTTAATGCATCATTTACTTGAATATGCACAGCGCCGCGAAAACCCAATTGTTGAACGTGTTTTATTATTATCACCACTTATTCGCCCAGCAAAATCAGCATGGTGGCATAACTCAGTCGGGCTAGGTATTATTCGTAGAATTAAGCGCGAAGTTCCTAGACACTTTAGACGTAATAATCACAATCCTGAATTTTTAAGATTTGTACGTTTAAAAGATCCTTTACAACCACGTATGATGGGAATGGATTGGATTTTAGCTATGTCTAAATGGATGCAAGAAATGGAAAATCGTCCTGCGTGTCGTATTCCAGTTTGGCTTGCCCAAGGCGCGCAAGATCAAACAGTAGACTGGCGCTATAATATCGAGTTTATTCGTCATAAATTTCGATTACAGACTTTGCTCATGTTAGAAGAGGGTTCGCATCAACTTATTAATGAACGTGCTGATATTCGTGCAGCTTTAACTGGATTAATTCCTGCTTTTTTACATGCGAATTCTGTTGGTTCATATTACTAAATCTCATTTTAAAAAATAAATTCGCATTTATAAGTCTAAAAATGCAGTAAATTTACTCAAAATGACTAAAAAAAGATCACTTGATAAATAAAAATAAAAAACTTAAAAAAAAGGGGTTGCGTCTAATGTGAAATGCTGTAGAATGCACATCCATCGGCGGTGATGAAGATTAAAACTTCTGATAAAACAATGACTTGGTTGAATTGATTGAGTTGGGTTTTAGAAAGAAGGGTTAAAAATAATTTTCATTATTAGTTGACTTTCTAGAGATAGAGAGTAATATAGCT
>NZ_PYIX02000055.1 GCF_003024515.2 Acinetobacter sichuanensis | reverse complement strand
CATGTAACGTTACATCATCAAGTTAGCGATAGCCAACCATTTTTAAATAAGGGTATAGTTCATTAAAGGTATTTGGATCTTTTAGCATCTCAGCAATACGTATAGCAAATTGTGAGTAAGTTTCCGTACCTTGAGAATACTGGCTCATTGCAGGAAGTTCTGAAAGCTTATTAGCGAATAAGTGACGCTGAGCATCTGTCATTTTTAAGCAAAGTTCTAGAGGATCTGGATCTTTACTTGCTTCTAATTTTTTTTTTGTCAATTTTTTTTGTTTAAATGAGAATGAAAAACCATAAATGGAGCGTCCTTCTTTATGTTGTTCTGCCTTTACAATAATATCTGTGTGTTCATTAATTTGTTTAATTGCTGATTCTAAGATACGTCTTTTAAATGTATCTATTCTTGGATAATCATCAATACCTAAGCCTAATTTTGAACGAAAATCAGAAATTTCAAATACTGGCGTTTTGCCAACTTCTCGCCAAGCTATTAATATTTCATAAATACGAATGGCGTACTTTCCTGTAAGTTGTGTTACTTGCTTGAGTTGATAGCTAGTAAACTGTTGCTCTAAGCGTGTAATAAGAGGTACAACATCTAATCATGCTGTCAATGCGTAAGTCCTATATATTTTAAATTTTCAAAAAAGCCTGCTTAATATGAGAATAAGTAGGCTTTTTTAATGGTGAATCGAATCATGAGGAAAATTTAAAAATAAGGCGATGTTTCAAAAAGTATGCTGAGCAGTTTCACAGCAATTTTTGTAGAATCTTATCCAAAATTAAAGCTTAACGTGGTGGTGCTATCGCAGGGCGACATGGATGTCGCCGTTGGACAAGGGTGATAGGATATTCCCTTTTTGTCCAACAAAGGATTTTTGTTACTTTTTATCCTTAAAAAGTAAGGCATCGCCTACGAAAAGAAGGACAAACTTTGTAATATAAATGGGGCTGTGCTTGAATATTTTTCATTCATTTCAGTATCATCATAAGCAGCATACTATTTAGAACACCTCCAAAAATAAAACTGTATTAGCCCCCGTAAAAACTGAAAGAATGAAGTTGTTTAGAGAATATACAAGCTATTGATTAACATGAATGTTTGTTACAGAGAAGGTGTGTCATCTATATTTTGCGCTGATTCATATAGAGACACAAATTCATCTGATCAAAAAAAACTTATTGCTCAACGTCCTGCATGGTTTCAAATAATAATTCTTTACTGAGTTCAGTAAACGGCAAATTCAACTGAGTCGATTCAGCATCGGCAAGAACAGCCGTTAAA
This sequence comes from Acinetobacter sichuanensis, assembly GCF_003024515.2. Classification (GTDB taxonomy): domain Bacteria; phylum Pseudomonadota; class Gammaproteobacteria; order Pseudomonadales; family Moraxellaceae; genus Acinetobacter; species Acinetobacter sichuanensis. The sequence continues at coordinate 16,928 of NZ_PYIX02000055.1, read as the reverse complement.
TCTTTTTTGATAATTCCTAAAGTTGCTTCAGGTTTATAGTTGCTGACATCACTGTTCCAATGGTCGACCACCCAACTGCCACCTGTGCTGACACTTAACAGTTTTAAAATATTTTCCTGAGAAATATTGTGTTTATGACCAAATTTCAGTGCTTCAGCACAACCCATAATATTGTTGGCAAGCACAAGATTATTGGTTAATTTGGCTGCTTGACCTGCACCACATTGCTCGCCAAAGTGAATAATGTTTTTCCCCATCGCTGAGAAAACATCAGCACATTGTTCAAGTAATTCAGTTTTACCGCCTAGCATAATGGTCAGTGTTGCAGCAATAGCGCCTGTTAAACTACCACTGACAGGTGCATCGACCAATTGGAAATCGGCTTCTTCAACACGTTGTTGCAGTGTGTGCATGGTGTCTGGAGAAAGTGTGCTCATGATGATAATTGGAATATTTTTACGCTGAGCCGAGCTGATGCCATTTTCACCAAAAATAACGCTTTCAGTTTGTGCAGTATTACGAACCATGGTAATGACAGCATCTGATTGCTCAGTCATTTCTACTATGGAAGCACAACCAATAATTCCATTTGGAGTGACTTTGTCATAAACGGCTGTATTTAAGTCGAAGGCATAAACCTGTATACCCGATTTTTGCAAATTAATTGCCATTGGTACGCCCATTTCGCCTAAACCAATGAAACCGACATTTTTGATTACCTTACTCATTTTTGTGTCCTCTAATCATTTTGTTTAGCTTAAATTGAGAATCAATCTAACTGATGGAACAATTATAAATTCAAACTAAAGATTCCAATAGTGAATAATTCGCATTATTATGATGCTTAAAATTCATAATTTAAATCGGGATGCTGACATGGATATCCGACACCTCAATTATTTTATTGCTGTCGCCCAGTTAAAAAGTTTCACCAAAGCTGCTGATTATGTTCATATTTCTCAGTCTGCTTTAAGTAAAGCAGTGAAGAGTCTGGAGCTTGAATTAAATGTAGAGCTGTTTGACCGATCATCTAAAAAAATTCAGCTGACAGATGCAGGTGAGATTGTCTTAATTGAATCCTTAAAAATAAAAGAAGCGTTAAATGAACTGTCCACGCAGTTATATGATTTAATGAATCTTGAAAAAGGCAGCATCAAAATTGGGCTTCCGCCGATTATTGGCTTTCTATTTTTTCCAAAAATCATTAAACAATTCAATGCGCGTTATCCAGAGATTCTGATTAAATTATCTGAAGATGGTGCAGAAAATATTAAACAGGAAATTCAGGATGGGTTGTTGGATTTGGGTATCGTGATTTTACCTGTGGATGAAGAGGAGTTTGATGTTATTCCTTTTATTGATGAGGAGTTAATGCTCTTTGTTAGTCATGACAATCCTTTGGCGCAATATGATGAAATTGAAATCAAACAATTAAGTCATGAAAGATTTATTGTTTTTAAACAGGGCTTTGCCTTGCATGATAAAATTATTCATGAGTGTATACGTGCAGGTTTTCATCCTAAAATTGCCTACGAATGTTCTGAATGGGAATTTATGAGTGGATTGATTGGGGAAAATTTAGGGATTTCTATTTTTCCGCGCCCTGTGATTGATCGCATTGATCGTACTAAAATCAAACCAATTCGTATCATTAATCCTGTTTTTCCATGGAAACTGGGATTTGTATCTAAAAAAGATAAATATAAATCTTATGCTGTAAAAGAATTTTTCAACTTTATTCATGAGTTATCTGTAACGGTAAAAACTTAAACGACATTGTTATGAATAATCTATTATGAATAAAATGCATGATAATGATGAAAATCATGTATTTTACGAATGGTTGTAGCGGGGGTATAGTAAATCCATTGCGTTAATATACGAAGGTGATCAACATGAAAAAAAGCGAATCTTATCAACGTGGCTTTGCAAAAATGATGGAATTTACCAATACTGAAATTGCAGGTATTCCAACACATACGCAAATTTCTGAACAGTTGAATGCGCTTGCGCCTGGATTGGATGATTATATTGTCGGTTTTGCATATGGTGAAATTTATACACGAGAAGGTTTAGACAATAAACAACGTGCCATGGTAACTTTGGCTTCGTTGGTAACCCTTGGAACTGAGCCGCAGTTCGAATTGCATGTAAATACTGCATTAACCGCAGGCTTGGAACCTAATCAAATTATTGAAACTGTGGTGCATACGATTCCATACATTGGTTTTCCTCGTGTGTTGAATGCATTGGCGATCATTAAAAAAGTATTGATTCAACGTGGAATTGAGTTAGATCAAGTACAGGTTGCAGCTAAAAGTTAAGTGTTAATTTGATTTTTATTAAACTTAGCTTCCTTGGAAACTAGGTTTACCTAAATAATTAAAAATGAAGTGTTATTCATAACAACACTCAATGGGTAAGCGTATTAATTACGCAAACCATCCAATCATATATTTGGATACTGATTACATATTTGGATAGTTTGATCACCACCGCCTTTAGGCGTTATCCAGATGATATTCTGAGAAAAATCTTTAATGTCACAGATCTTACATAGAAGCATCAATGATCTTTAGGTACACAGACTGATTTGCCATATAAATAATGGGAAATCAGATCACAATTTACCCAAAAATCTCGGTCCTTTGCAATCAGGTGTTGGCTCTATTTGTAATGCTGTATTTACAAGTTTAGCGCATTCTAATTTTGAAAATTTGGAAATGTATTCTGAAATTTTACAGGATTGTGTATTTAAATTGATTGATAGTGGAAAAATGACATTTGCTTCAGCTTGTGGCATGACTTTATCGGATCAGTATGGTGCAACAGTTTTACAAAATTTTGAAAAATATAAAGATAAAGTGATTTTCAGACCGCAAGATGTTTCTAATCATCCAGAGTTAATTCGCTGTTTAGGTGTTATTGCAATCAATACTGCCATTGAGTTTGATATATATGGCAATGTGAATTCTTCACATGTCATGGGGAGTAAAATCATGAATGGCATTGGTGGATCAGCGGATTATTCAAGAAATGCACATCTGACGATTTTTGTGAGTAAGTCTGTTGCCAAAAATGGTGATATTTCGTCAGTCGTACCGATGGTTAGTCATGTAGATCATACTGAACATGATGTCGATATTTTAGTGACTGAACAAGGTTTGACTGATTTACGCAGTTTATCACCACGTGAGCGTGCAGTTGAAATTATTCAGAATAGTGTACATCCTGAATATCGGACTCAATTGATGGATTATTTTATCCGTGCTGGAAAAAATGGTGGGCATACACCGCATTTGATTGGTGAAGCGTTGTCTTAGCATCAACTTTATTTAAATAAAGGTAGCATGAAAAAAATAGAATTTAACGATAGGGTTCATGCAGTGGAATTTCAGGTTGAACATCAGATGTAATGATATTAAGTGGTAAGTCATGAGCTTACCACTTTTAATGTTATGATTATAAAATATAGGCTGTCTTTGTTAAAATAAACAATGATTGAAAAATTTATGACATTTTTATCAATAAAATAATTTAAAAAAGTGAAGCAAGTTGCTACACATTTGAGTTTTTTTGAATTTTATATGGAGTTTTTTATAAATTGTTGTTATATAAAGTTAAATTTTCTATTAATTGTATTAAATAGCTGTAGTTCTAGAAAATATCAAATGTTAGAATACATCAATAGATAGAGAGGAATTTTACCCAATATTTTTTAATAATTAAATAAAATCAATTGATAAAATGATCCTATAGAAGTCGATTTTCCACTTGAAAAATTAAACTGTTCTTTATGAATCATATGCATCAATTCTATTCCAGCCAACATAATTTTAGCTGTGTGAAAAGTTTGCAAACACAACATTGCTCGCACTCTCTTTTTAATAAAACGATGATCTTGTTCAATTCGATTATTTAAATATTTATTTTGCCGAATTGTAATCGGTGTAAAACGAGTAAATCCAACATTAAAGCTTTCAACTGCTTTTTTATTTGCTCCACTTTTATCCATTGTCACACGAATAGGGCAAGCATGTTGACTGATTGTATTTTTAAAGAACCGATGGGCAGCTTTGGTATCACAGTGTTTTGTTAGTAAAAAATCGACTGTTTTTCCATTTGAATCAATAGCTCTATATAAGTAATGCCATTGTCCTTTAATTTTGATATAGGTCTCATCAATATGCCAAAACTGATTAACTGATTAACTGATTAACTAATTTCTTGCATCGAGCCATTTTTTTACTGATGATTGGAACAAGATGGATGATCCAACGATGTATCGTTGAGTGATCTACTTGAATGCCACGTTCTGCCATCATTTCTTCTAAATCACGTAAACTTAGTGAATAAGTCAGATACCATCGAATACATTGAGCAATTACATCACTAGGGTAATGTAATCGTTTAAAAGCATCTTGGATCAATGACATATTCAGCTCCTACAAAATTCAATAGTAGCTGAAGATCGCCTTAATGCGACAGAACCACTATGAGTAGATGATGAGAAAGGAAATTGAATATGAATGACATGAGTGAAGATTTTTCTTATTTTTTTCATGAAATGGGATTTGGTCCAGCGTTTGATTGTATGCCAGTGAGCGATGAGATATTTGAAAAATATAAAAATAAACTTCCAAATCAATTGCTTCACTATTGGAGGAAGTATGGTTTTTGTGGTTGGGGAGAGGGTCTTTTTTGGACGGTGAATCCTGCTGATTATGATGATTTATTACATCAATTTCTCGCACAAACAGATTTATTGGATCAAGATGAACTTTTTGTCATTGCAAGAACAGCTTTTGGTGATTTATATGTATGGGCGAAAAATTCAGGGAGATTTTGTACTATTAGTCCAATGTTGAACTTAGTGTTCCCTAGAATTTTAGAGCAAACGAATTTTGATCCTGATTTTGATCTAGATATCTTCTTTTCAAGTAAAGAGAAAGAAGGTTGTGATTTAAAAGATGAGAAAAACAAATTTCTTTTTGATCGAGCAAAGCAAAAATTAGGACGACTGAGAGCCTTTGAAATGTATGGTTTTGTTCCTGCAATTGCATTGGGGGGATTAATGGAATTAGACAATTTACAAAAAGTTCCGATTCAGATGCATTTAAATATGTTGGCTGAGTTAAATGAGACTGTCATTTATCAACCTGATTTTTAAATAGTAGATTTAATTGATAAATTAAGTATTTAAAAACTGACTATCACATCAAATTTAAGTTTTGATGTGATAGATTTTCACCCAATACATTGACTGTTCAGGCAAAGCTACGCACTGGCAATATGATGCACGTGGACGCTTAAAACAAACCGCCAATGCTTTGGGTGAAACGACTGAATACGTCTATACCGAACTTGGCACTATCCCACAAACACCAATAGCCAAAGATTTATCTTTAAATGCAATTGGGCAACTAGAAAAAATTATCCATGCTGATGGTGCAACAGAACACTTTATCCATGATGCTGAAGGACGGCTCTTAGTCCATATTGATCCAAAAGGGCAACGTACCCAATACGAATACGATGTGGCGGGACGTATCAGTAAACGTACCGATGCGATGCAGCAAACCCTTAAATATCATTGGGACAAATTGGGACGACTCACCAAACTCAGCAATGAAAATGGCGCAAGTTACTATTTCCATTACGATGTCATGGGACGTCTGACCAAAGAAGTCGACTTTGATGGTAAAGAAACGGTTTACCACTATTCAGATACTTCGGGTGAATTACAGCGCAGTATCGAACTGGCCAAAGCCACTCAAGGGCATCAACCTAAACACCGTATCCAAGCCTTTGAATTTGATGCGATGGGACGCCTAACCCAACGTACCGCAGGCTTTAGCCACAGCATTGAAAAATTGTTACTTGAACAGGACGAAGATAGCGAAGAACTCAATGCTGAAAATGCCCTACAACGCTTAGAACATGCAATCAGTGAAGAATTTGCCTATGATGGCAATGGACAATTGATTCAAGCCAAAAACCACAACAGTCGCGCACAATTCTTCTATAACGAAGTGGGCAACCTCAGTCATGAACATCATCATGACATCAAGACCCAACGTACCGCAGTATGGCAACACCTTTACGATGAGCTGAATAACCGTACCACCACTCACCGCCCCGATGGACAAAAAGTCGACTGGCTCCTTTATGGTAGTGGACACGTCTATGGTTTAGCGTTAAATGGCGAAGACACAGTCAGTTTTAAACGAGATGATTTGCATCGAGAAATTGAACGCCACTATGCCAATGGACTGAGCCAACAACAGCAATACGACCAAGTGGGGCGTTTGATTTTACAAAATATCGAACAGGACAATGAAGCAGGCTATACCGCCAATCAAAATACACAGCAAAACCAAACTCAAAACAACGCTCAAAATCAAACCAAAGCCTTACTCAAACGTTTATATCACTATGACAAAGTCGGACAACTGACCGATATCCATGACAAACGACGTGGATATATCGAATACAAATACGACCCAGTTGGACGCTTACTCCAAGCCAATAGCGCACTAGGACAAGAAACCTTTGCCTTTGACCCTGCAAGCAATATCATTAATCCAAACAAAACACACAACCAAAATCACGGGACACAGCACCAGAGACAAGACACCTACTTTGAGGTGGAATTAGTGCAACATTAGTTTCGGTTAAACCTTGTAATCCAGATAGAATAAAAGGTAGAACAGGTGCATTGGCAGCAGATTGTTTTATCGATATAGATACGTCTGATTTAAATGTACAATTAAAAGGTATAACAAAAGGTGGTTTACCTGATTGGAAAATTAAAGATTCTTTTGATAGTGAACATGTTGTTAATTCGGGAAGGGTTTCAAAAAAATGTTAAGCAGTAAAAATTATCTTTTAGGAAAGAAAAAACGAAACTTAAATTTTGTTAAAAGATGTCAATATAATCATGATGAAATATTAGAACATAAATTATATGGTTGGAAATATTTACCAATACATATTTTTGCTGATGATAGTAAGCAAATACAAGAATATGGCTTATCTAAAGAAATGTGCCAATCGGTAGATATTTGGTGGGGAGTTGATGGGGATGCAACTTTATTAGAATGTAGAGCGGTAAATAATATTGAAAAAAATAGGTATACTATCTTTGAAGCAAATAATGATGGAAATTGGGTGTATTTATTAGGTGAAATAAATATATCCTATGTCACTAGACAAGATGTTGAAAATGCAATGAGTTATTTTTATAAACTTGGTTATCCTTCAAAAAATATTTTAGATCAGGTAAGTAAAGAAAAAAAACTTGTATTTTATGAAATAATTTAGAATTGTGGCACACCACGCAATAACCTAATTCATTTGATAGAGTATGGTTCTACCACTGTGACCATCTAAGTACACCACAGGAAATGAGTGACTAAACTGGGGTTATTGTTTGGAGTGCGAATTATAAGGCTTGGGGTGAATGTAAGACGGAAAATCATACTAAACAAGATATTTGGGACTCGGAAATTATTACCAATAACCTGAGATTTCAGGGGCAATATTTCGACCAAGAAACTGGACTTCACTATAATAGATTTAGGTATTATTCACCGTATGTAGGGAGGTTTATAAGTAAAGATCCAATTGATTTACTTGGTGGGCTTAATTTTTATCAGTATATGACAAGTCCGACAGTTTGGATTGACCCATTAGGTTTAAAAGGAGTAACTGTGAAGCCTGCGCCAACAAACTCTCCATTTGACTATTACTTAACATTGGATAGTAAAGTCTATCCTGAAACTGCTGGTCATATTAAGGAAGCAATAATAAAGAAAGGCAAAGCCTCAATAGTAACTTATGCACCAGTAGGTGCTGAAGCAAGACGAAGAGCCGCATTGAAAGGTATTCCGTGTAAGAAAGGAATGGCCAATGGCAATGTTTAAGGAGGGAAGAGATGGATCTAGTGTAAAGTATATAGACCCATCTGATAATCAAGGTGCAGGCTCATCTATTCGATGGGGCTGCATGGTGCAGGAGTTCAACCAGATAACAAAATTAAAATTTTTGTAAAATAGAGGTGTAATATGGCTATCAATTTAGAGCTTTTAAAAGAATTTTTAAAATATAATTATCAATACGAATATTTTGAGTCATTGGCTAATAATTTTGATATAAATGATACTGACAAAAGTTTAGAACTAGTTAGATTGGTTTATAACCTATTTGTGCAAGAGTTTGATAATTTTTTTGTATTCAAGGAGTTTTTAGATAGTTTTGAATTTAGTGATTTTAATCGTAAAAATTCAACTCAATGGAGCTGTTTATGCTATATATATCAAGTCAAATATATTGTAAATGATGATATTGGATTAAGAAAAGAAATTTTTTCTATTTTAGTGAAGGATCTCAAAGATAATAAAATAATGGAGGAAAAGCGTTTTAACCGAGTGATGAATGGGAGTGAAATAGCTTATAGTATTGAAATAAGGAATAATAATAAAAGAGAGGATTTAGATCTTTATTACTCAGATTCAATTGAATTAATAATTAATATGATTAGGAAAAATATATATGAATATAAGGATAATGAAAATTCCTTTTCTTTATCAATAGACACAATAAATGAAATAAAAGGATTGCAAAGAGCAATTCCAAAGCTTCAAGAACTTTAATGTTATTACCTTGTTCTACCGTCGTACGGTGGAAAAATAAAAAGTTTAGCTTATGATTTATAATAATATTTATTTTAAAATTAAAGTTACTTATACGATATATTTTCCATCAAAATAGAAAAGTCAAAACTATATATCGAACATAGTCATTACACTAAACCCACCCAATACAATACGGTTGGGATGGTGATACGCTTGCTTATGAGTCAACCAACCTTTATACCAAACACTATATCTATGAAAGTGGAAGCTTTGTACCCTTAATCCAAGCCACGTACAGACAACAGATTAACCAACACCAAACTCCAGTGTGGGAACATGGTTACGACTATGATAAAAATCCACTATGGCACACAGAACAAAAAGCCAACCCTTTTGACCGAGTATGGTTCTACCACTGTGACCACTTGGGTACGCCGCAGGAAATGAGTGACCAAACAGGTGCGATTGTTTGAAGTGCGAATTATAAGGAATGGGTGAGCGAGGATAAGAAAAACAACGTTTTTCCCGAAGCGCAAGACGAGAGCTTTGCTCGAGTGGTAAAACTGAAAACCACATAAAAAGAGATATTTGGGATTCTGAAATCATCACCAATAATATCCGCTTCCAAGGTCAGTATTATGATGATGAGACGGGGCTACACTATAATAGATTTAGATATTATTCGCCCTATGTAGGACGGTTTATAAGTAAAGATCCGATTGGGTTGTTGGGTGGATTAAATACCTTTGCTTATGCGCCGAATCCTATAAGATGGGTTGATCCATTAGGTTTAACTAACAATTGTCCATCCACTTTATATAGAACAATGAAAAAAGATAAAGATGGTAACTTTATTGATAGTCCTTTAGATGGGGCACCAAATGGGAATCAAAAAGGGGCAAGAACAGATTCAAGCAATCCTAAACACACGGATTTTAGAGATTCACCAACGCCTGTACATTCAGCTAAGGATATGGTTGGACCTGATTATACGGGTATGGCTGGAATAAGTACGAGTCAAGTTCCTTTAACACCTAGACCCGATCAAGTGCTAGCTTCAGTTGACAAGTCATCGTTACCAAAAGGATTAAGTACAATTAATGACCATGGTGACCATGTATCAGTTTATCCTTCTGAAAATATGACTTTTGGCGAATTCCAAACAAAAGTAAACTCTATTCCTTGGAAATAAGTGAGATATGAAAATGAGCTTTAAAGAAGAATTAATTTTATTAATTAAAAACAGGGGCTTTAGTGAGGAGCAAGTTGATGATCTGATACTAAAATATATAAATTTAGGTATTAATAGAAATGAAATGTATAAAGCAATATGGGATATATTTCAAGATTATTATGAAATTTTAACTAAAGAACAATCATATTTTGAGGAAAGGTTTGATTATTTAGGAGATATTATGACAGCATTAACTGGTGATACTTCAAAATCATGTATTTTAAAATTTAAAGGTGATCCTGATAATGTTGAAGAGTTAGCTAAAATTGTAAGAGAAAAAAAATGGATGAATCCTTAATAATAATTGATAGATTCAATATAAAGTTGTTGGAAGTGGTTTTAAAGGATCAAGTTACTAATAACGAAATTAAAAATTTGCTAAATCAATATATACAATTAGGATTAAGTAGAAAAGAAGATTATGACAGTTTTATTAACGTTTTAAAAAAAATTGATTATGATATTAACCCCATTTTTGAAGAAAGGTTCGAGTATATTTGTGATGTGTTAACTTCGATTGATGGTGACGTTGCAATTGACCGTATTATTAAGTTTAAAGGTGATCCTGACGATATTGAAGAATTAGCTAAACTTGTACGAGAAAAAAATGGATGGATCCTTCATAAAGTATTAATTCTGAAAAAATGAAGACAAACTTCTTTGAAAATTCAGAAATAATTAGCAATAAAATCCGTTTCCAAGCTATATGAACAAAGACTGAGCATTGCTCAGTCTGAAGCGCAAGGATCAAGAAACAGATTTATATTACATCAGTTACAGGCATTATTCACCGTATGTAGGGCGGTTTATTTCTAAAGATCCGATTGGTTTACTTGGTGGTTTGAATACTTTTGCTTATGCGCCGAATCCGATTATTTGGATAGATCCATATGGGTTATCACCAAAAGGTACAAATAAGAAAAAAAATAGTGGAAATGAAGAAGAAGCTTGCGCATTACCTAAAATGGTTGAAATGTATCACTATACTAATAAGGCAGGGTATAATGCTATTAATTCAAATACTAAGAAATACCATTTTAAAGTATCTAAGCCTAACGGTATACATCCTGTTGGTGTTTATTTAACACCTCTATCAATTGGTGATATGAGGGCTAAAGGGGCAGGAGGAATAAAAAGTTCATTAGGGGTTACATCAGATAAAGTCGAATATTATTTTCATTTTAAAGTTGATGAATGCAAACTTAAAACGGTAAAAAATAGTGGAAGAACTCATGTAACATATAGTCCTTCAGATTTAGAAATAGATTCAAGCGATATGATATCTAAAGGTCCAACAGTAATACCAACATGGAATGAGCAATGATAGGATGTAGTGTATTTGCAGTTTCAAAACTAAAACCAGAATTTGTTTTTGAGCAGTTTGAAATTTTATTAAAAGAGTTATGGAAAGTTTTTACTGTGCAAAATACTAATTTCAACCCAACGGCAATAGGAAAATTATATTTTAAAGATCAAGAAATGTATGAGTTATGGTTAGATCATGTGTTTACATTAAATAAAGATGGAGAAGCGGCTTTTCTTATAACATATCAATTTTTTGAAAGAATAAATATGCAAACGAGATTATTAGAATCACTTTATCCAGGAACTGATTACCCTAGTGGTAATTATGCTAATCCGAATTATTATATTTTTCAAAAAAATATTTATGAATATGCATTAGTTTTACCTGAAGCTATAGCCTATTGTGAATTTTCAGAAAAATTATCAAACCTATTTTTAAGTATATTCAAATGTGAAACAGGGCTAAAGAGGTAGTATAAATGACTTGGCTATTTGGATATTGTGTATTTGCAGTTTCAGAGTTACCACCTGAGTTTGTATATGAAAAATTTCATGATTATTTAAAGAAATATAGAAGTGACTTTATGTGGAAGGAAAGTGAGGGTGTGGAAGAAAGTTTTAATGGAAATATATATTTTAATTCCAATGAAATGTATGACTATTGGGAAGAAAACCTCTTTGTCTTAAATAATAATAATGAAGGTGCGTTTGAACTCTCATATAATTTTTTTGATGTAATTGATCTTCAAACTCGTGCAATTAAATTGGAGTATAATAAAAATAAATTTTATATTTCAAATATAACAAACCCTTATTATTATGTTTTTCCAAAAAATATTTATGAATATTGTTTAACTCTGCCTGCGCCTGTTGAGGATAATGATTTTTCCAATCAAATTTCTAAGATTTTTTTAAAAATATTTGAAGATGAATAACTATAGTAAATCTTTATTAAGTAAAAGTTGAAAATATAAAGTTAGATAAACTTTATATTTGGGACAGGATGCTTTAAGTCAACGGATTGAAAAACAGAAACAGCATAGCCAAGCAGGTAGAAACCATTACACCGAAACCACACAATACGGCTGGGATGGCGATACGCTTGCTTACGAAAGCTCAAACCAATATACCAAGCATTACGTTTATGAAAATGGCAGTTTTGTCCCACTGATTCAAGCGACTTATCGCCAACAAATTAATCAGCACCAAACGCCAAGTTGGGAACATGGCTACGATTACGACAAAGATCCGTTATGGCATACGGCTCAAAAAGCCAACCCCTTTGACCGAGTATGGTTCTATCACTGTGACCACCTAGGTACACCACAAGAAATGAGTGACCAAACAGGGGCAATTGTTTGGACAGCGGAGTATAAAGCTTGGGGTGAGTGTAAGACTGAGAACCACACAAAGAGAGATATTTGGGACTCGGAAATTATTACCAATAACATCCGTTTTCAAGGGCAATACTTCGACCAAGAGACGAGTTTACATTACAACCGACACAGGTATTATTCACCGTATGTAGGGAGGTTTATAAGTAAAGATCCAATTGGATTGTTGGGCGGGCTGAATACTTTTGCTTACGCGCCGAATCCTGTGGAGTGGGTTGATCCGTTGGGGTTAAATAAGGTTTGTACTTGTTGTCCACCAGTACCTAGTGGAAAGAATGTATTTTATCATTATACTGATACTGCAGGTATGGCAGGAATATTGACATCACAAAAACTTTTTCCATCTTTAAAAGCAAATAATCCAAAAGATGCGAGATATGGTGATGGACAATATGTGACAGATATTATTCCAAGATCTCAAAGTGATAAAAGTATCGCAAAAGCATTATATAACAAGATCAGCCTAGACATGTTGCAAAAGTTCAGAATTGGATTGCTATTGATACTACGAGACTTGAAGTTGAGAAAGGTGGGAGAAATAATATCTTTGTGATACTTAATGATCAAGCATTGGATTTACACGGTAGAATAGTAGGATTTGGTCGGAGTAGTTGTCCATGATGTATTTTATGTTTATGAATGATGATTATCATGAATATGATCCAAAAGTTATCTACGATAGTATTTATTTAAGATTTGTAGAGATTTTTCCTGATTTATATGCTTCTCGTCAAATTGATTTTTTTTACTCAAAAGGATTAGGTGTGGCAAAATTTATAGATGGAGAGGATATAAGGGTATATGAGCATAATACATTTTTAATAGAAGGAGAGGTTTTTGATCCTGAAGAAGATATTAAGAAAAGACCTATGTATTCAAAAGAAACCCCAAATTATTCATGTGTGAAGATTGATAAACGGCAATTTGAGGCAAATTGGAAATTTGCACTTGATTATTTGAATATAAAGAACATTTAAATAATCGTGATCGGTGGGCAGGCTAAAACTTGAAGCGCGACATAATCTCCCAATTTAAATTGGAAATCGAAGTGTCGTTTGGTCATATAAGCCTCTTAGTTTTGAATACTGTATAGCATAATAAATGCTTGAGCTCAATCATTTCCTGCCTACCGTTGTACGGTGGAATACCAAACAGGTTAATTTATGATTTATAAAAATATTTATTTAAAAATAGTGTTGAGCTTATAAAGCCTTACGTCAACGGATTGAAAAATCTAAACAGCATATCCAAGCAGGACGCAGTCACTATACCGAAACCACACAAATATGGTTGGGATGGTGATACACTCGCTTATGAGAGTAGCAACCAATACACCAAACACTATGTCTATGAAAATGGTAGTTTTGTCCCTTTAATACAAGCCACATACAGACAACAAATCAATCAGCATCAGACACCACAGTGGGAACATGGCTACGATTACGACAAAGATCCACTGTGGCACACGGTACAAAAGGCTAATTCATTTGACCGAGTCTGGTTTTACCACTGTGACCACTTAGGTACACCACAGGAAATGAGTGACCAAACAGGTACGATTGTTTGGACAGCCAACTACAAGGCGTGGGGTGAGTGTAAAACGGAGAATCATACCAAGAGAGACATTTGGGACAGTGAAATTATCACCAATAACCTCAGATTCCAAGGGCAATACTTCGACCAAGAGACGGGTTTACACTACAACCGATTTAGGTATTATTCGCCCTATGTAGGACGGTTTATTTCTAAAGATCCGATTGGGTTGTTGGGTGGATTGAATACTTTTGCTTATGCACCTAATCCTGTGGGGTGGGTGGATCCGTATGGATTACAAAAAACACCTACGGACCTTTATGCAAGTGGTAATGCATCTGGTCCTAGAGCACCTAGGATAGATGGTTATAATTTAAAACCTGATCAAAGGCATGGTTCAAAGTTATAAAGATGGAGCATCAACATTTGCAGATCCAGATGCTTTCAAAGAAAGGAAAATGACTGGACAAATATATAAACTACCTGCAGGAACAGAACTCCCTGAAGGGTTTGGTGTGATAGCAGATGGTTCAGATGTAACAATGAGTAATGGTAAACCGGGCAAACATTATAGAACTCACCATACTATTGTGCCTTGTGAACAAATGACAGCAGAAAATTTTGTGAATGGGTTGCAAAGTTTACCATGGGAAAAGTCGATAAAAATTAAGTAAGGTGAATGATGAATATAGATCAGGAAAAATTTGATGAAATGTTTAGCAACTTTGAAAAAATTTCTAAAGGGAGAGGATACTTTTTTTACAAATTTGAATATTATAAACATCAAATTGAACGTTGCTTACGTAGTGATGATGATTCTGAAGTTATTTTTGGAATTTATTTAACTCAGGAATTATCTGAAGAACAACAAATAGATTTATTAGAACCACTTGTAGATATATTTATTGGGGATATTGGATTGTCCTTTCGAGTCGGTTATATTTTTAACAGTTTAAGAAAAGATATTTTAATTAATGAGGTTAAAAATATTATATCTAAGAAAAAACATAGTTATGATTATGTCGATGTTAATATTATTTTAAATTTTTATAAAGAGATTGATATAAATACTTCATTATTTTTCTGTGACGTTTTTAGAGAATTAAATGATAGTGATATAAATGAATGTATCGATGATTTTTTAGAAGGTTTAGAAGAAGCTAAAGATAATCGGTAATGGGATACATAAATCATGTAGGCATTTACAGTATTTTGAGTGGGATGCATTGGGTAGACTAGTTCGCAGTAAGAACGATAAAGCCGAGACTCACTATAGATACGATGCATTGGGTCGATGTATAGAGAAATCTAAACAACACATTCAAGCAGGACACAGTCACTATACCGAAACCACGCAATATGGTTGGGATGGTGATGCCATGGCGTATGAGACACCAACCTCTACACCAAACACTATGTTTATGAAAATGGCAGCTTTGTTCCCCTAATTCAAGCGACCTACCGCCAACAGATTAATCAGCATCAAACGCCACAGTGGACAAACCAATACGATTATGACAAAGACCCACTGTGGCATACAGAACAAAAAGCCAACGCATTCGACCGAGTGTGGTTCTACCACTGTGACCACTTAGGTACACCACAGGAAATGAGTGACCAAACAGGGGCAATTGTTTGGACAGCGAATTATAAGGAATGGGTGGGCGAGGAAAAGAAAAACAAGGTTTTTCCCGAGCGCAAGACGAGAGCTTTGCTCGAGTGGTAAAACTGAAAACCATACCAAACAAGATATTTGGGACTCAGAAATTATTACAAACAGTCTCCGTTTTCAAGGGCAATACTACGACCAAGAAACAGGTTTGCATTACAACAGATACAGATATTATTCGCCTTATGTAGGACGATTTATAAGTAAAGATCCGATTGGGTTGTTGGGTGGATTGAATACTTTTGCTTATGCGCCAAATCTTGTAGAGTGGATTGTTCCTCTAGGAACTCCAAAGAAGAAAGATTGTTGTGAGGAGGAAGATCCTTGCACTGCTTTAATCAATGCTAAAAGTACTAAACAATTTGGACATTCTTTTTTACAGCATGGGCAGCAAAAGTCTAGAGCTTCAATGGTTAGTAGAGCAAAAAATACAAATCCAAATCAAGGTTGATGGTTAGATAACAATGTAGCAGCAATGTTATTAGCACCTTATAGGGGACGTAAAGCAACTGTTGATAGTGTTGGCAAAGTAATTCCAATTGAGGTTTCAATTCCGCAAGGTGTTGGAGAAATTATTAGGGCTGATGGATCAATTCAAACAGCTACAAAAATGAGGGTGGTTTTAGAAAAAGCACCAAATGTTAATGGTAAAAATTGTATCGATGTTGCATATCCAATTCCATAGATTTTATATTAATTTTACTATTTTTTATGAATTATAACTGATGGGTTATAACTTCATTTTACTGGGATTTTAAATATGTTAATGAGTATAAAATGTAACTCAACATTAATGTCAAAAGAAGACCAAGATTTATTGTTGGAACAAGTCTTAGAAAGTAGTATTGATGAGGGAGAGAGTTTTGATCAGTATATTTATTTACAGCTCATGAACTTTTATATAGTTGAAAAACTTATAGAAAGTCATAATTTTAAAGTAAATTTTAAGATCTGTGGCATGGATTTAAAAAATTATGAATATATATTTTATAAATTTTTAGATCAAATTCCAGACATTTATAGTAGTGTAAATAAAAATGAGAATTTTGATATTATAATGGTTGGAGATGGGTTTGAAATATTTTTTAGAGTTTTTATTTATGATGATAATTTTATAATAAATGCATATGATTTCTCTGGTAAAGATGTTGGTTTTG
>NZ_PYIX02000054.1 GCF_003024515.2 Acinetobacter sichuanensis | reverse complement strand
ACTTCGCATCTGTTGCCGCAGCAGAAATTGCATTAGCTTGAGCAGCGTCGGCTTTAGACTTCGCATCAATTGCCGCAGCAGAAATTGCATTAGCTTGAGCAGCGTCGGCTTTAGACTTCGCATCAATTGCCGCAGCAGAAATTGCATTAGCTTGAGCAGCGTCGGCTTTAGACTTCGCATCTTCTTTAGATGAGGCATTGTCAACAAACTCACCTAAAGCAGTTTTGAACCCCTGTTCTGTAACATTTGCACCAATCAGTGTGCTCTTATCTGGTAATGGCATAAAAATCTCATCCATAAAAAAAAGCACCCAAAATGGGTGCTCATGTTGTTAATCAGATTTAAGTTTCAGAAGTACTTTGAACATACTGATCTGAATAATTCCAAACTGTATCTTTCCATACATCACGTGCAGCAACTCGCACATAGTAAATCGTTGTAGATGTAAGCTTTTCAAATGTATGAGATAGATCTGACCCGACCCACGTTGGTACAATTGAACTCGGATCAAAGTTTTCCGTTTGACTCATCCAAACTGCGTAATCTTTTAAATCAGGTGCTTCACTTGGATTCCAACTTACAGTTAATGTATCTTTAGTTGCTGTGGTATATACATTTAAAAGTTTTGTAGGAACTGGATTACTGATATTCAACTCTGCGAATAAACCCACATTACCACCACTAACACTAGCCACCCGAATTGTATAGGAACGCCCCAAGCCATCAGATTTCGCTTCCTCAAGAGAATAACTATAGTCTGTATTGGTTGTCTCAACTTCACGTAGCAAGATACCATTTGAAAGCACTTGTACAATATAGCCCGAAGCACCCACAACAGTTTGCCACTGCACTTTAAAACTCGTACCGATAAATGGTGACTGTAATGAGAGCCCTTTTACACCTGCAGGCTTTCCACCTACCAATGTGTAGCTATAAGCAGTCACTTCATCTAACGTTTGCTCTTGCTGCTGTAAGCCATTGAAACTAGTAAATTTCAAATGGATCTGTTTGCCAATAAGATTTTTATTAAAACTATGTTCAAAAATCGCTTTATCAATACGGACAAATGGCTCACCTGCAATATGTACTTGAGCATCATTAAAACGTCCACGTAGTACATCATCTAATGTATACAGACCTGATCCATTGAGTGTTGCCACTTGATAGTTCAAATATTCGCTACCCAACAAACATAATGTCGCATCCGCTTCAGCATCCTCTAAAGTCCCACTGAACATTTGACTGGGTGTATTAAGCTGGACTTGCAATGCCGTGTCATCTGCATCAATAGCGACAACCAATTGACCATAACGCGCTGAACCATAAATGGTCCCAATCATGTCATAAGTAGTGTTGTCTAAACTCGCCCAGACATTACAACCACCAAAATTCACCCCACCTGATACAGCGATCCACACTTGATTGATACCATTGGTCAAATCTAGAGGTGGTTCAAAAATGACAGGTGCATTCACATGTCCTGGTTCTTCATTTCCTCCCTGATAACCATTAGATGCTTGTAGGTCATATTCAATGGCTGAGTAAGATCCAACGGACAACTCATTTGCTGTAACGGTGAGCAAACCCTCATCGTCTTCTTCAATCCGTGTAATTCGTACAGGAAATTGATCCAACCCTAAAGAGATGTCTGTAATCGTCACAATATCCATGGGTTCTAGTCGGCAGTACTTCCAACCAAGCTGAAATTCGTATTCATTTCGGACATACAACAAGCGCTGTAAACGTAGTTGACAGGCATGCCGAGCAATTTTAGGCTCACAAAAGAAATCAAGTTTTACCGCGTCTTCTGTACGCAGACCAAACATTTCAATATTGGCTTGATCTTTGGCTTCCACTGTTTCCGTATTGTATTGGTTATAACGGTTGGTATATTCAATTTGCGTATGATTAAAAGCGTCCGTATCACGACTACGGCGCACTCTGATAGGCTCATCTTCACCAATAAAATCATCATCTGTTAAATGATAAGCAGGAGTTAAATCAGGCGTGAAGGTAACACCATGTCCAGTCAAAGCGGTATCGCCATAGGTTTTAATTTTTAAACCATCTGGACTGGGTACCACTGCGCAATTCACCGCCTCAACAATCGTATTGATCGTTTCATACGCTTCAGCTTGTTCTGTAAATGCAGGGCTAATTAATAAATTTGCTGCTCGGCAGTAGGTTCTAAATTCTGCCAAATCAGCCATATTTAAAATAGGTGCCGCACCGTAGCGTGGATGTGTAATAAAATCCTCAATTACATCAGCAGGATTGGCATCATGCACTGTATCTGACAGTGTAATATCGCTAATGACTTCAAAGGTATGATTGGAAAGACTTGCGTTATTCCCTAAATCATAATTCGCACAGGCAACATAACCAAGAAAAGGATAGTGTAATGCCTGATCTGGATGCTTGGTCTGTATATATCCCCAACGCGGATTATCATTACCATCAAATAATTCAAAACCTAACTGATCAATAGGGCTTTTGGTTACATCATTTTCAGTTTTATTGATGATCTGATCTTTGTCTCGCCATACAATCCCAATATCTCGGATCTTATTTTCACATAGCCCAAGCATTAATGAAGCATTGTAGGTAAATGTTGTATTTCGAGTTTTAGAGCTACCACCTTTACCCCCTGATTTAGTCACCGTGGTATGCGGTGTTGCAGTAAAATCACCATACCAAAACATATTGGCAGTCACTCGATTTTTACCATATACCAATGGTTGACAAAGACCATATGCAGATTGCTGAACACGCATGGAGTTAATACGCGTTTCAGTTGTACTTGTGGTACCACCACCAAATAATCCACCCATATTATTCTTTCAGCCTCTTCATACGAAAAAACCCAGCTATTCGCCGGGCTAAACTTCCTTTGGTACCATCTTGGATAATGACACCCTGATGGATATATGAGTGGATCACCGTTGGCCATTCCACAACGATGGCACCGTGACTGATGCATTTACCAAAGTGATATAAAACAATATCACCCGGCTGTGGTTCATCGACTTCAAAACATACACTTTTCACATGCTCTAAGTATCGTTGACCCAATTGATGCATGTGCCAATCAGGGGGATAAGGTCGTGGATCCAAATGATCCATTAAGCCCACTTTTTCATACACTTCACAGATTAAGGTACCGCAATCTACTCCGACACCTTTTACTCGCCCTTGGTGATGGTATGGTGTACCCAACCAAGTCTTAGCTTCTTCAACTGCTG
Organism: Acinetobacter sichuanensis; assembly: GCF_003024515.2. Classification (GTDB taxonomy): domain Bacteria; phylum Pseudomonadota; class Gammaproteobacteria; order Pseudomonadales; family Moraxellaceae; genus Acinetobacter; species Acinetobacter sichuanensis. The sequence continues at coordinate 17,659 of NZ_PYIX02000054.1, read as the reverse complement.
CTAGATTTTTCATACAGCAGTCTCCGGTACAGGAATAAATGGTTTCCCTGCAAAACGATTACGATTATTAAAGCGATTAGTGCATGTATCTAAACGTTTATCACATCCAGGATACACTTTAATTTTCTGACCTGCTTTAGGTTGCTCAAGTAAAGGTAATGTCAGTACTAAAGTGCCAGACTCATGCAAACGAATCGTGCGCTTCAAACCTTTATTCCCACCCTCTAAAAACTCTACTACGCCTTGCGTGAACCAACCTTGTGGTTGTGTCAAAGTACATACAATTTGTGAAGTACTACTGTTTACCTCGATCGTTGTGCTTATAGCAAAATTATCACGCAGCAAACCACAACCATAATCGAATAAAGTATTGGAACAACTTGGTTGGTATAGGTTACGTGGCATTTGAATATGAAGATCATCAATATCTGATGCCACATTAAAATCAATCACATTTCGATCGAGTTCAGGTTCAATAATTCGACCTTCAAATAATTTTAAGGTTCCTGCACTTGTATCTGTAGGCGTATGCATATCCATAAAGATCCGTTCTAACTTAAAACGCGCACCATCCATTTGACCATTGTGAAAAGCCTGAACCACACGCACATCATTAAAATGCTGATCATTTATAGTATTAATGCTGACAGATAGATTATCGACCTCAATCCCTAGTGATAAACTGATTCCCTCACGGCTAATTATAGGTCCATCGGCTTTAAAAACTTGGTTGGCTACAATTAAGTCATAATCATAATTGGTGTAGCGGTATACATCACCTTGTACTGTGGTAATCGTATAAAGGTCTGCCATTAGGAATTGATCTTGATCCAATAAGGCAATTAATTGTGCTGATGCTTGTCTCATACCTTTACTCCTAAAGAGCCAACCAATTCAATTTTTTGTGCTTTCCACAGTTTGGCCATAAAATTGGAATACTGTTGTTCATCATCAGCAAAACGACAACGATAAAAGAATGTGCCTTTGACTGTGACCACCTCACCGACTGCCAACGGTGTATTCAGCATATATTTCCCATCCTTACTAATACCCGCCATTTCGTTATTCCACATGGGTTTTTCAATGTTGCTATCCCACATATTTTTGGTTTCAACTTGATTCCACATATTAGGATTAATCGGTTGAGTCATCTGCATCGTGTTGCTCACTGGCATATGTAGAGAATGCATTTTTTTGAAGATTTGGTAGGTTGTTGTGCTTCCATCCCCAACAAAAGTACATTCAAACTGATTGTCATCTGGCATCTTGTAGAGAAATGAATCAAAAGCACCACGGCGCTCGGTAAAGAAGCCTTCTAGTTGCTGTAACTCATTTCGCCCTTTGCTCTCTCGCAAGAAAGCAAAGGACATAGTGATGTTATATTTTGGAACTGCCTGATAGCTCGCTCTAAGCTCACGACCATTGATGGATGTCATAATTTTGGTATTAAAAATGGGAGTCTTTGTCAGCTCCCATTCCAATCCTGGTAATTCAGGAAATAATTCATCAGACACGCACTACTCCTTATTTGCCAAAATTACGCCCATACCCTTTTAGACCGCCCGCCAATTCACGACCATGTTTTTTCATAAAGCGTTTTATATCTTTAGAATCCCATGCTTGAATATTGACCTGTGGCATCGCTCCCATATCACCTGCATAAGCGGGTTGCTGTGCCATAGAACCATCACCCATCACCGATTTACCTAACGCACGGATCGTATTGGCATGCTGCTTAGGTAAAACCATTTCTTCCTCATGTAACTGAGTCATAGGATTTACACCTGCAGGAATGTCATAACCTCCTCGAGCAGAAGCCACTTTACCCACAATTGCCGAAACTCCAGCAAAAGCAGCAATACCTGCAGCCACGCCTAATGCAGGACCAATAATAGGAATTGCTGACATTGCAGCCCAAGCTGCTGCCATCGCTTCCCATGCTGACATCATGATGGATTTTAAAACTTCCATTAATTTCAGACCTAATCGAGCAAATACACCTGTTGAAGTTGCGGCAGTCTTAATGCCCTCACCTACAACAACCGCTGTTGTTTGTGCTGCTTGCCCTGAAACCTCAGCAGCGGTTTCGGAACTCACAAAACCTAACTTCTTAGCGAGTTTCATTGCTTGGATTTTTAACCACTCTTGTGACTCTTGTGTTGCGCTCTGAATAGTAAAAGTTAACATATCAGACATTATGGCTCTAGTCGCACTACTCCATGTAAAAGTACCATTCACCATCTCTTGAATACCCTTCCCCCACAAACTTGACATACGTGAAGTTAAACCACCAAACTTTTTCTCAAAGTCAGCCATTTCAGCATCGCTAAGTAATTTAGGGTTTTGTGTATCAGAGATTGCTTTTTGATGGTCTAAATCAACAATGGCATTAGTTGCAACAGCTTGCCCTTCAGGCTTACCTGTAATCTCTGATCGAGCACTTTGTAGTTCTAAACGTCGGATTAAACCATCTCGTTTAATTAAATAGAGTTGATCTTCAAGTTGCTTTTCGAGTTTTAGCTTTTCAACATTTGAAATTCGACCTGCATCAAATGCAGCCTGAATATTTGATTTTTCAATCTCAAATATCCGCTGTGCTGTATCTAATTTAAACTGAATTTCTTGCTCATCAATCGCCTGCTTCTGCTCTAATGCCCTCAGGTTGATTTCAACCATTTGCGCTTGCGCCTCTTGCTCAGCTTTAACTCGATAAGTCTTTTTATCATCAGTTGAAGCTGTTGAGTCATTGATACGCTGAATTGCTCTTGCTAAGTCCTGCTCCACCTTCTCTTGCTCAGTGGCATATTTGTACTTCAACTCAAGTCTTTCTTTTTCAGCCTGTTCAGCTTGACGATTTTGCTCCTCTTGAAATTTAAAATAATCATCATTTTCACCACCAGTTTTACTTTTGTTCGCTGAACCCGCTGTAGCGCCTTTTGGAACCTTATTCATAACATCTGGGGATTGGTGCAGTAGACTCAACACAACACCATCCGCAAAAGTAACTTTAGAAACGTAACCACCTTTTCCACTGTTAAATGTCTGAACATTTTTAACACTGTGATTAGTCGTAATAGGTGTTCCCACAGGCATTGAAAAATCCATGCCTTTGTGGAAAGTTGAAGCACCTGCTGTCGGCGCTTCTCTAGGACCATAGCCTGATGTCATTTTATAGGCTGAAAGAGGTTTACCACCTGCTTGTAAACGTGCTAAATGTTCCGCACTGACGGGTGCATTTTTCCCAGAGTAACGGACATCTAAGTGAGCCCCTGTGCCAATACCAGTATTTCCTGAAATGCCGATCAAGCGATTGCTTACAGCTTTTTCAGCATCGCTTTTTGCTTTATCGCTCGCCTTTTTTTCATCATCCTTTGTACCTGTGCCGATCCCTTTATTTGAGTTAAAGGTATTTGGCGGTGGCTTAATGGGCGCAGGTGGTTTAACTTCAGTCGGGTTTTTTAAGAACAAATTGGTAAATTGTTTATTACCATCTTCTGTAACTTGACCTATTTTATTCCAAGCATTTACTCCTGCATCAACTGACTTTGTTACACCACTATTCCAATCAGACTTTAACCAATCCATGCGAGTACTCATTTTTGATGAGTAACGATCAGTAATATCGCTTAAATCCTTAAAGCCTTGCTCATAAGCTGCTTTCGCACCAGAAAAATCAAAACTCAAAATACGACTGACAATATTGCCAAAAGTTCTAAACTTGGTACCCAAATAGTCCAAGCCAAATTGAATCGTTTCTTTTAATGCACCAAAACCATTTAACACGCCTGTAAATGCAATAGAAATTGCCTGACATGCAGCAACAATCACTGCTCGTATGATTGCAAAGGCAGATTGAATACCTACTTTTAAACCTACTGCAGCTGCTGCAAATCCCTTGATTGCACCTGAAACCAAGTCCATAAAAGTTATTTGCTGCAGTGAGCCATCGCCAATATCTTGTGTGAGGTCTGTCCAAATATCACCAATCACGCCTACTGTTGATTCCACAATTTCAGAGAGACTACTAAAAATGGTAATAATTGCCCCAACCGCATCATCAATTGAACCTTTTGACTCAGACATATAGCGTAAAAAGTTATTCGCCATGGTTTTTAAACCAGGTGCAAGATCAGCGACCAAATTTGCAACAACACCTTTGATGGTTGCACCAATCAAACCCAATGCACCTTGAAACTCTTTGGTTGCTTGAATTGCCTCATCATCAAGAATCACACCAAGTTCGTGCGCCTGTTTAGACATCTCCTTAAGCTTTTCGCCGTTATTCGCAAGCAATGGTGCTAGTAAGGTTGCATCATTGGCGATTGACTCCATGTAGAACGTCATTTCAGCTTGCGATACATTAGCTTTTTGCAAAGTCTGGTAATATTTTTCAAGAATTTGAGGACCTGATAATCCTTGAAACTCTTTAGCAGTTACTCCAACCTTAGGTGCAATTTTTTCGAAGAAGTCTGCCATCTCTCCACCACCTGTTTGCATGAAGTCACCAAACTTATCGTTCACATCTTTCATGATGTCACCGAGTTTTTCTTGACTTATACCAACAGAAGATGAGGCAAATGCCCACTCCTGAAATTCTTGTGTGGTTGTGTTAGCAAGACGTGACATATTTTCAATTTCACGCGCGTTACGAACTACTTCTGCGGTTAACGCACCTAGCTGTGACATGATTTGACTTGTCATATTTGCAAGGAAGTTTCCCGCAAAACTCGTCAAAATACCACCACGTCCACTAGGACCTGATCCACCACCTGATGGTCCACCGCCTCCGCTGCCACCGCCCGTACTAAGTTGATGGCGCAGCAGATCCAAAGCCACTTTTACGCGATCAAGTGATGCACGAAGTAGATTGCTCGTAGCATCAATATTGATAGCCAAGCCAGTGCTCAAGTTACTTAACATAGAACGCGCAAGATTAATCTGATTATTCAGATAGGTGAGATCTATACCAAGTTTGACTTTATAAGTTTTATTGGTCAGCCCTTGTAGCTTCATTTTTAAGTTTGAAATATCTGCCTGTAACAAACTCGGAATAACTTTGACTTTAACCCCTGCAGCAAAAGCAGCATTCAGTCTATTTTTAATCAAAGCAATTTCAGCAGTTAAGGATGGACTATCTAACTTGGGTTTAACCTTAATGATTTGTGCACCAAGTTGATTAAACTTTTGCTGAATTTCATGTGTATCAATATCTAAGCGGATATTTTGCAAGGGTAATGCAGCCAAGCGAGTTTGAATTAAACTTTCTGCTTGTCCAAGTTCACTATTTAAAGATGTGGTGTCTAATTTTAGTTTTACCTTTGCATCATCAGCGATACCATTGATGCGCGTTCGAATCGTATCCACAGCACTATTTAAACGTTGCTGCATATCACTCATATCAATATTCAAGCTGATATCAATATTTTTAAGTGAATCACGTACACCATCAAATGCATTTTTAATGGTATCTGCAATACGATTAATATCGACTGCTGCAGCTTGAACTTTATCAGTTGCCTGATTCATGCCCTGACTTAATGCCTCAGTTGAGGCTGTGATTTTTACTTCAACTTCGTTCGCCATTACTTTTCCTCAGGCAATAAAAAAGCTCGTAGATACGAGCTATGAATTTAGCGCAATAAAAGACCACTTCAATGAGTGGTCTTTAGAACATCTGACTACGAGTGTTTCTTAGTGTTTACACACTTGATTCCATAATGCATTAAAATTTTTAGAATACCCTTCCATTGCAGTATCAGCGATACCATTGGAAATGAAACGTCTGTATCCACTTGCTCCTGAACTTTTTACAATATTAATTTCACCACAAATTGCGGTCATATTATTTTGATTTGCATAAAATACATTTTTAAATTGTACCGATTCCGCATTAATAGCATCTTTAGTTAATTTCTCTTTAACAAGAATTATCATTCCTCTTGCTGCAGAATCAGTTGTTTTACCTTCGTATTGTATACCTTTAGGTAATTCAGCATCCTCCTCTTTGTTTATAGTACTACCCTCATTTTTTTTATACTCTGAGGATGAATCCCCTCTTAAACTCATCTCAATAACAACATTTAAAACAAATAATCCAAAAAAAACAATCAAAACCCACTTAATGGCTTTCTTCATAATATTCTCAAGCTATTGTAAAGTAAGCAGAACCTTAACTAATAAGAGAATAAAAATCAATCAGGGCAACCAAAGTCACCCTAAATGATTGATTTATACTTTATTTGATTATCCAATTACTTTAATTAGCTCAACCACAGCTAAAATAATTGGTGCAGCTTGCCAAGCAAGTATTCCAATTAATATTGATAAAACAATTATGTAAGACCAAATTCTTAAAGGTTTACTTTCTGATAACTTATTCATCATCTTGACTAACCTTCTGTTTCTTATACTCAAGATATGCTTTAAAAAATTGTGGTGACTGCCAAGCAAGGATGCAGGTAATCACAGCTAATAACAAAAATACTAATCGCCATATAGAAATATCTGCTGTCATTTTTAACAACCCATTTAAATTTGTGGTAAAATCGACCATGTAAAAATCTTTTCCTCTTGTTCTTGCTCTGTTCAATGGAAAACAAAAAACCCAAGACTGCGAATCTTGGGTTTTTGCTTTTTAAATATTCAATTAAGGGCAACCGAAGTTACCCCTGTGGGAACGCGCTCAACATCTCTTCCAAATCATCCTCTTCAGATTCTTCCTGTTGTTGATTTTCCTCAATTCCCATAAGCGCCTCTAAAATACGGCAAAGTCGCTGTACACCAACATCGGCGGGAGGAAATTTAAGCTGATACTCATTCAGTGCGTATAACCTCGGCAAATCCATCTGATCACGTACATAGTCATAATCCTTACCTGTGGTCAGCACCAAATGAGTATAAATTTCCTCCCAGTTTATTCCCCCGATTCATCACCATTTGAATCTTGCTTATTTTTCAAACCTGAAACTGACATGACTGCGCCCATCACTTCTTCAAGTTGATCCATATAAATCATATCTGAAACGTCTTCACGACTAATATCAGGATAATTACGCTTCAATGATTTATGTGCGACATCAATCACAAGCCCTACATCATGTGGTTTAAATTCTTGTAGTGCAGGTAAAAGCTTTTCAACCGCACCCAAAGATAACGGCGCAAAAACAAAAGACTGACCATCAATGACAACGGTCGTGCCACGTGGGTTTTCAACTTGATTAAATAACATGAATCATTACTCCGAAAGATTCCAATGAAAGACGCGGTTAAGATCATCAGCCATCGGCTGAAACTCGAACTCTGGTAGATCGTAATCATCTTGTTTTGAGCTGAAGCCGAGCTTATTACTGGTGCAACGGAAGAACTCCATGCCCATAAATTTACCTTTATATTCACGCTGTAAGTTAACTGAAAATTCAGGGGTATAACCCATATCCAAGTTATTGACTAAACCTGACTTGGCACCTGCAACCGTTGCAGAATACTTAAAGCTGATAAATACCACTTTACCGACATCAGCCACAGCAAAGGTATATTCACCCGTTGCCTGATCGACACTGTATTGACCTGTTACGGGTGCAGATGCAACACGCTTCAATGGAATTGCCTTAGCATCTGTTACACCCAAATCTTTCACAAAAGTACCTGCGTTTGGTACAACAGGCGTTAACGTTCCACCTGTTTGGATTTTTTCACCATTAATGGTTTGAGTAACAACGTCTATTCCACCGTCAGCAACAACACCACCAAAGAAAATCGAGTTCAGTAACGCACCACTGATACGACCAATTGTTGCTTTGCACTTAATTGAACCCTTACCACGTGCAGCATCTACAGCAAACTGTCCACGACCAAAAAGTTCTTTTAAGTCATAAGATAGATCAACTGATACTGACTGCATAACACCAATCTCAACAGGTGTAGGATTAGTAATCGGTTGACCATAAACATCTACAATTGGCGTGGCAAACAACTTACCTGCACCAAATAAATATTGAGCCATTGATTTAGACCTCTATAAAATGAAAAAACCACCTAAAGAGGTGGTCATAATTTGAATTAAATCATTAGTTGGTGGTTAAGATTCGAATTGGGACAATCGCAATACCTTGTCCATCAATCATCCCATCCACACCTTCAAAAACTTCAATCGTGCCATCAATCCAACAATGCTCAACTAAACCGCCTAAGGTTTGGTATTCACACATTTCAGGATATTCAGGCTTCATTGCTTCTCGAATAGCATCAAGGTAATGATTGATCTGCATTCCTATAGCTTTTTCAGGATCAGCTTCATAGATATACAAATAAACTTCTGCAGCGAGTTCAATCTTGGCATTTAAACCTTTAACTGCATTTTCATCCTGATTGCCCTGAGTAATAAATAACGCAGGACGTTTTTCATTACCCACATGATTAAAATGACGTAATCTGCGGCTGACTGTCACCATGCCTTGGATATTGCTGAGCTGATCAAACAAAGCTTGGTAAATAGCTTCACTATTCATTTTTCAATCCTCGCTCAATCGCTTTCTCAATATTCTTTGGCACGGTTTTACCAATTTCATCTAAAGAATCCCGCATAAAACGGCGTTCCTTAAAATTAACAGTTCGACTGTGTGCTTTTACCAATACATCCTTAGGTGTAATAGGTTTACCAAATGCCTGTTTAATATGACGCAAATGACTTTTGATGTTTACGGCAGCAGCCAAGCCAAACTCATGAATAAAGGCATATTTCACATGAGCACCACCTGCAGATACAATCCCTTCAAACATTTCTGCTGACTCAGAAATACGTGAAACCAATGAACCACGTAAACGATCTGATTGGACATTGAGTCGTTGTCCACTGAGCATATCTTCCTGAATAGTTCGCTGTAGTTTTAAGGTCAATGCTGTGATGGTCTTACGGATTTCTTTCTTAATCCGATTATTTTCTTCATTTAGATGAATTTGTACATCAACCGAATCAACCATACATCACCTAGCTTTTAGTGGTAGCAACTGCTGTGACTTTTTTAGGCTCTTCCACATAACGTGTAAAACCCATTGGCTGCAAGATGTAATAAATATCTTGATCTGACTCAATGATATTTCGTGTATCAAGAAAGTACATCTGCCCAGCTATTTGAATGTTTGTACTTTTAAAATGTAGTGGTGCTTGATATTTAAATGACATGATTTTCTCCTAAACAACAAAGGCACCAACACGCAGATTATTAGGGTTGGTGCCTTGATTATCGATTGGAATAGAATTTTTTAATGCCAAATAACGTTGGCCATAAATGCTTTGATCGTAGAACGTTTCTTTTGCAGAACGCGAAAAACCAACGCTTTGTCCTGCAATCGACATATTACTTGCATTTGAAATGGCGGTACCATTTGGATTAGCTTTTTGAACTTTTAAAATATGTGCCGCATAAAGACCTACAGCGCGTTCTTTTAACTGCCCAAATTCCACGACCGATACCACAAGTTCCGCTTCTTCCAAAGCATCTTGTATTTCTGGCTCACTTGCATTGTAGAGTTGAGAATCTGATTTAAATCTTTCTCGGAAAGTCTGTAAGTCCATGCATCACCTATTATTCTTGAGCTTGAGCGAGTTTAGCTTGCAGCTGCTCTAATGTTTCATCATCCGCATAAGTCACACCCAAAGCTTTTAACTCAGCACGTACTTTATCGAGTTCAGGATCTGACTTGCTTGAACCTTTACGACCTGTAGTTTTACTGTCCTGCGTGTCATCCACTGAAAGATCACCCAATTCAAGCAAAGCCTTAAAGACTTTTCCTTTTTGCAATTTGGTCAACTCAGCACCAGTCAGCTCAATGGTTTGACCTTTGCCAATCTGAATACCATCAAAAGAAAAAGCGGCTTGTAAGCCGCTGTATGTAATTTTTGCCATAGTTTATTTTTCCTTATTCCACATCATAATAACGTAATGAATCAACGCGCTTCAGATGTACACCTTCATACATATAGTGACCCGGTGTGCGAATTGCGTAGTTGATTGGCTGTGCTGCTAAAAACTCAAGATCATTACAACGGAAAGTAATACAGTTTGGATCACGGCGGTAAATAATACTGCGGTCTGTACCACCCACACCTTTACCTTCCAAGTAGCTTTCAGAAGTAAAGGTCATGGTTTTACCCTGCATTGCAAAGGTGTTCTTTTCCTTAATATATTCAAGGAAAGTTTTACCTGCCGAATCAGGAACGATACGACTTGCTAAAATCGTGAACTTATTTTCAGGCATCACAAAAGTATCAGGCTGTACACTGGCATCAAACTTCGATGCGTTGGTTGCACCTTTGATGGCTTTGTTAATATCAGCCAAAACCACTTCAATGATCGCTGTTGCATAATCCACAGTAGATGCAATCACTTCCACACCTGTTTGATTATAAAAACCTAGTAAACCTGTATCAGATTCACCAAACCATGCTACATCGCTCATATGGTTTTCATATGCCAAACGCGCTGCAGTGATTTTATCTGATGCCAATGAAATTCCTGCACGTAATGCTGCAGCAGTTTCAAAAATCGTAGTTTCATAACCAATCACACCGACTTGGACGGTCAATTTTACTTCGTCATATAACACTTCAGCCAATGGCACATCATTACCTAAACCAGAATGACGTTTACCACGACCCACACCACGTTTACGCTGTAATACACTTGCCGAGCCTACTACCGCACCTGTCAGTGACTCAAGCGGTAGGTATTTTGCATAGGCTTGTGCTTCTGCCAATTGTGGTGACATTTCATCAATCGATTCAAGCTTGATGAGTAACTTAGCAAATGTATCTAAGTTAAAGGCATCACCGACTGCTGCTTGCACCCCATGTGCCACCGCCGTTAAACGGATTTTCATTTGTTCTAATTGTTTAGACATGTATTACGCTCCACGTAAACGAAGAATTGCCATACCATCTGCACCTGTGATGGTTTCCCATGCTGCGTTGGGTAATTCAGTTGAATCCAAAGCAGCCGATGAAAGAGATCCTAAAGGTGCATCTACTGTTGCATTGGCAGTACGTACATACACCTTGGCATTAATATCTGTAACAGGCGTAGTGGGTTTTACCCATACAGAACCAATCTGCATGATTGGTGCACAGTCTTTGGCTTGGTAAGCTTCAAGACCTTTCGCATTTTTTCCTGACTTGCCAATATGCTGAAATACCACCACACCAAATTTAGTATTGGTCGCACCTACGACAGCCGATACAGTTTTACCATCTGTAGATTGCACCACCACATCACCATCACTGAGCACAGTACTACCCGACACAGGTAACGATAAAATTTCTTCAGGCATGTGCAAACGCGCACGCATACCTGGAATTGCTTGAGGTGTTAAAGACATGCTCGATTCCCCTATTAGAATGATTGTTTCCAAGCATCTTGCTTGCTGCTTGACTTTTGTTGATTGGTATCAGGGTTTTGATCCCCAACATTGGTGGGTTGATGCTGGAACTGATTCAATGCTGTATTGACCGAGTTAGTATGTGCTACACCTTTCACCGCAGATAAAGCACGAAATACAGTGTCAATCTGATCAGGCTTGGCATCACCTACCGATACACCACCCAATACAGCAGTCACAAGCGTGTCACCTGCTTTGGCGCTAATCACATCACGCTTAATCTGCTCACAGGTACAACCTTCTGTTTTAACGTTAGGCACAAGTGCTTTAGCATCGGCAATTACTGTTGCGCGTTCTGCTGCAGCGTGTTCTAACTTTTCAGGGGTCATTTGATTTTTTTCTAAATCACCGACTTGCTGTTTTAACTGCGTGTTTTCAGTTTGTAATGTATCGACAACTGCCTGAACTGCAGCCATTTCATCACCAATTGAAAATTGCTTATCGCCGACTTTAAGCTTTGCGGCTTTTAAGTTTTCAATTTGGGTTTGTTGGATTTTCAAAGCATCTGCCAATGGTTTATTATCACCAATGTCAAAACGCATACCATTTACAATAACTTCCATGAAGTTTTCCTCTTGTGGAGTTGGGTTTTGGTCACCGATCCGACAATCACCACCACAGCGACCATATTTCACCAGTGCCACATGATTGCCAATAAAATTAATAAACTTCGCTTGGTATGGCGTACCATCAGGTGCGGTACCATTCTCTAAAACAAGGAGTGCCGCATAACCAAGCGACATTTCAATGCGCTCATTACTTTGAATGAGATCGATACTGATCTTGTCTTTAATCAGTAAATCCCCCACCAGATAATCACCTTCTTGGCGGACGTTCTCACAATAGCCAATGTGGTAGTCCTTCCAGTTAGAAGCATTGATTTCATTCTTTGGTGGGTGATAGTCCGTAGCATCTACATTTGAAAAACTCGCTACCGATTCAGGTTTAAAGAGTTCATCTGCAGGTGTGTAGACATTAATGATTTGATCTGCCGTAAATCCCTCTAATGATGGGAATTCATAGGCATAGTACTGTCGTACCTGTGGTGCTTTCGCTAAGCGAACATTGACGCACTTCAAGTACCCTTCTTTGGTAAATGAGCGTGACGATTCACTTGGTGCAAAATCACCAATTTTGAGTTGGTATAGGGTTTTCATAATGTTATAAGGTTCCTAAGAGCAGAAACATTCCAAGCAAGCAAATAAAAATTAGGAATAAATATGGTTCAAAGCTTGGTGAATCAGGTACTTTTTGTAGTGATGGGGTTGGTATATGTTTGGGCTTAGATTTCATAAATTGGGTTCATAAAAAAACCCTCAAATTTGAGGGTTTATATAATCGGTAGTATTAAGCTGGTCTAAGAAATATAATCACATAATGATCATTATTGTTTTGACTAATATTGTGTTCAATAAAATTAACCACACCCGAGATACTCCCACCTTCCGATAAAGCAATATTTATAGTTTCATCTATTCTTGGGATGGTATCTAAATTTAGATTAATAGCTAAATGGTCATGATTAATAATTTCAACTCTCATAAAAACACCTTATTTAAGAAAAGTTAACTCTATGAAAATTATAATATTTAATCAACCAAAATATCCTCATAATTAGGCAACGCCACACACCGACAACGAATAGGCTCACCAGGATGCCCACCACTTGGCGGTTCATCCCAACGAAAAGTTTTACCTTGCTTATGCCTATGATCTGCTCGAACTCGCTCATCTTTGGCAGTCTGCCACGTATAAGACTCAACACCTAAATCCAACTGACGTTGTTTATTGATATTCGAATTGATCTTACCCATCTGATCCGCAGCAATTAAACGCGCTCTAGACTCTGTACTTTGACCAAGCTTATGAATTTCTTGAGCGAGTTCCGCATTGGTCTGCCCTGTCTGTAAGGCATTTAAAACCAAAGCTTCTAACTTCTGTGCGTATTGCTGTGGAATAGACTTAATTAATGCTACATTTGCATCAATATTATAATCAACTGTACTTTGAATATCGGAAGCTTGATACAGCGGTGTCAGATCCACCCCAATCGCAGACTTAGTATGATTAGCAATCTGGCTATCCACCTCCTGCATAACATCAATGACAATCTTGGTTGCTAAGGGCTTTGATACCTCAGCAATATAATTATCAAATCGAGTACGTAACTTGCCAAACATATCACTAAACCAACTATCGCCAATGTTTTCACCTATAGTAGGCAAAACCATATCCTTGGTTTGATCTTGGCAATAACGCGCTATGGCAAGCAATTGACGAGTGTAATACAGCTCAGTTTTACGATTGACTTTGATGGGTTTTAGCTTAGGTTTACGCCCTTTCTTACTCTTCTGGATCTGTTGTAGTTGGGGTTTTAACAGTTGAATGATCTTCGCTACCATCTGTATCCACCATAAGTTCCAATTCTTTAATGTGATCATCATCAATCACAGAGTACACACCATCAATCTGTAACTGCCGTGCAATCTGGGATTCAGTGATAATGCCCATATTCAAATACTTTTCATCGCGTTCCGCATTTGCCTTTTCCACTTCTGAGCGAATCTTGGCATCAAGCTGCCACAATGGATTAAACACCACATTTAAATCAGGGAACTGCTTACCGAATGTAGATTGGCAAATTAATGCTAAAAACTTCATCAAAATAGGTTTCAGCATCCATTCCTGTTTTGTGGCAATTGAATCGTAATAATTACGGGTATCGTGTTCCCCTGTGGCATTCATCCCTGCAGGAGACTGACCAAATAAAATGGTATAAGGAATATCGGCTGCACCTGCGGTTTGAATAGAAAACTCGCGCATCAAATCAGGTAAACCACCAAATGTATATGTTTTAGAGTCGTATTCCTCTTCCTTATCCAGAACAATCATACCGTTTAAGCTTTTTAAAAATCCCACACTCATAAAGCGCTCAACAACAGTCTTCATATCCTCTGTGATTTTTTCAACCAAACTCGGTGTACGAATAATGTCAATTTTGGATTCATGTACCAAACTCGCTGTACTACGCTTCACACTGGCATGATCTAAGAGATCTTCATACACCTCCTGCAAAATGCTCTGAGGTTCTTCACTGACGACATCAGCATGGCAAATCTTAATCAGGCGACTATGATGAATACGCTTTTCAGGTGTACCATCATTAAACCGTAACTTATAAAATTCAGGCTGTTTGAGTAATCCACAACACGCTGAAGGTGGTAAATAGCTGCGAGTATCTTCCGTTAAGTACTTCTTCTTAATCACCGTAAAAAACTCTAAGCGTCCTACACCAAGTTTATTGATCTCAAAAGGCTGATCTAGATTTTGCCCATCTGCTGAACCAATCAATACATAGACCTTTCCATGCAAACGTGACAGGATCAAACTCGAAAGTAATACCTGATTTAAATGATAATGCTTACATGCCTCTTCGAGTTTTTTCAGATTACTCCCTTGAATATTTTCAAAGAACCAACCTGCTCGAAGCATGTCTGAGGAAGGACGATTGACGATACGTTTTGCTAACCAATTTTGATAAACCGCTTCGAGTTGATCATCTGGAATATCATGGCGTACAAATTGCCCATGTGATGCTTTATCTCGTGCGGTACCAATATTAGAGGCAAAGTTGGTATATGCCCCTGCATCGCCTATTGCATCGGGCTTGGTATTTTCAGCCATAATTTTTCCTAATCAAATACTGTTGGTTTTCTTGCCACAGTGTCATTTATTGCATCAATTGTTGGGTCCCATTGGTCATCATGATCATGCGTCATATCAGCAGTTAACCCTTCAACCTCTTCAACATAATTCAACAACCATGGAGCTGATGCAGGTAAAACCACCATACGATCTTCAACATAAAAAACCACATCCATTGTGCGTGTTAGCTTATCTATGCTTCGTTGGATAGCTCTAATTGGCAATGTAGTTTGCCTTGAAATAGTTTGAATCAATGTGGTCCCTGAGGCTTTATCCTCAATAGCCATATATCTAAGCTTTCCAATTTCTGTGTTGGATTCTTTATGTTTGTTGATGAATAGCTTGGCTTCTTTGATCAACTCAGGTGCTTCCCACTTCCCACGTTTCACATCAATAATGTACAACTTGCCATCATATCCAAGACCACCACACAAAAAGACTGAATAATCATTATGCTCTTTGGTTTTCTGCGCTGTATCAACCCATATTGCCCGCCATTTCAGTACTGGTAATTTAAGATAACGCCCAAACCACTCAGCTTTAACCAGGTCACCACCAAGCTTTTTAGGTCTCTGTTGATATTGACTACTAAATGTATAGCGAGAAACAGCCGCCCCATCTTTATCCTGTCCACCTTGTTCTAGTTGTAATAATGACTGTAATGATTCTTTTAATGGCCAATAACTTTGTCGCCCCTTTTCATCACGTTCAATATTACGCGGGATTTTCGATTGAATATGTTGAGGAAGCGCTTCAATATAAGCATCATCAATCAGCGCAGGGATACTGATTTGTTCCCATTCTCCTGGTACATTACCCGTCATCACAAAATTGGTTGGGTCTTCAACATGTAAACGCTGCATAATCAAAATAATCGGTGTCGATGATTTAGCTTTACGCGAGTTCACTGTATTTAAAATCTTACGATTCGCTTTATTGCGTGCAGTTTTACTAAATGCATCCTCAGGCTTTAAAGGGTCATCAAGTATAATCGCTCCAGTAAATCCATTATTAGCTAATGTACCTGCACGGCGTCCTGTAACCTGACCACCCATTGATGCTGAATAAACATGTCCTGCCTCATAACCATCTACCGTCGTTTTCCAACTCGCTTTTGCATCTGTACTTGTGGAAATTTTGATTGGCCACAAATTTTGGAAATCTTCTGACTTCACGATATTTCGTGCTGTGGCAGATACATCTTCAACGAGCGATTGAGAAAATGATAAATATAAAAAACGTGAACGTGTATTTCGTGCGATTCCTCTTGCAATTAGATTAGTTAAAAGCTCAGTCTTACCACTACCAGGTGGAACATTAATTACAAGGTTTTTTATTTTTCCTGCAATCACTTCATCAATCTTGTCAGCAATATATTCATGATGCCAATTGACTGAGAATTTAAAACCCATGCGAGGCTTAAAGAAACGACGTGTAAAGAACAGGTGTTCATCTTCACACTTGGTACGCTCAACTTCCAATTTTACGGGATCAGTATTCACTCTCGAGTTCATCAATCGCCCGCCTTACATCTTCTTTAGTTGCTGTCACATAGGTCACATTCTCATTTTGAATAGGTCCACCATTTTCACCCGTCACTTCTGTTCGGTTGGTGTATTGACCACCTATATCTTTAGCTGCTTGTTCTTGAATTTTTAATCGAAGAACATTGTTCTTTGTAGCTAAAAACATATTTTCGTAACGCTGCAGTCGAACAACTAGATTTGCGATTGGAATATGTTCGGGTTTACCTAAAAACTCCGAACGCGTTATTTCAAATTCTTTTTTAAACTCTTCGCTTAAATCTTTACCTGCTCTTTTGGTTGGATCGTAACGCTCACACTGTTGTCGAGAAACATTTAGATTTTTATATTCTTCGTTGACGAGCTTTGCTGTTTCTTCGGGGGTATTAAACTGCGCAAGTGACCGAACAATAAAGAGTTTCACCTCTTTTCTGAGGGCTGCCATAAATATCCACCTGTCAACGTACGTCAACGTAAATAACCAAAAAAAGAGCCTCTCAGCTCAAATCACACACGTCCCACAACACTTAGAAATATCAACATCAGCAACAAACGGCGCATTCTTTGTGATTTCGACCAAACGTTTAACTGATTCATTTGCGCCCCAACGTCTGACCACACCAAAGAATTCTTCAACGTCGTGACCTGCCAAATAATGTTTAGGTAAACCTGTCATATCGCTATACAGCATTTCACCATCTTCATCGCGTTCTACACCAATGTGATAAAGCTCATGATCGAGTAACGCGCAAAAGTTACGGTCATTGCTCTTTTCACAATAACTCGCATCAATCGTAATTAAATAAGTGGGTACAAAACCATACCAGTCCCGCATCTGTTGTTCTTGTCGTGCTTTCTTCCAACCACCCACGTTAAACATCACTTTTTCACATTGACCTAACACCATACGTTTTTTAGATTGAGCCGCAGATGATGCCCAAGCAAAAGCTAAGAACTCGTCATTGTCATGAAGTAGCTCAGCAATATGGTCATGGTCA
>NZ_PYIX02000053.1 GCF_003024515.2 Acinetobacter sichuanensis | reverse complement strand
TTTCTGATTATCGTTATTACGCTCCGTTAGTACAGTAGTTGCCGTACTAAAACGCACATATTTCCCCACCGCCGATAATGGAAAACCTGTGATTTTAGAACTCCCCTCTGTTAAACCTCTTAATGAGCTCAAAGTAATAATTTCTGGCTCTTTTTTTGTTTTTATATAAAGGCTCCCATATTTTGATTCGCTTGCGTTAAAATATAGCCCTTCCACGTCAAAGTCATTATAGATCGTCACATCTGATGCAAAGTAATAACCAACCTTTGATTCACCTTTAATCTTTAAATTATACTTTTCTGCAAATAGACCACATTTTCTTAGAGATTCAGCATCATCTGTTATTTTGTCTCCAATAGCTCCAAAAAGCTCAGGAGATACTTCATTTTGCGGTTGTAGTACCCATGCCCCTTGAATACCATTCACTCGGATGTATTCACCCGCATCATCATTATTTACTATATTTTTATCAAAGAGATAAACACCTGCTCCTATTCCAGTCTCACTATAACCAAGTGTCATTGCTGTTGAGCCATTTTTTCTTGGTTTTAGTTGTCTTAATTCTGAAATATTAAGAGCATATTGAATCGTTTCATCATTGATCTTTTCTTGATTTTCGTTAAACTCTTTCTGTGTTATATCACCATAAGCAATCAACTCAGCCAACCAGCCATTTTCCCCGGCATTGGTTGCAGCCAATTCCTCCATTAAACGCTTAAAATCATTGATCACAATAAGCTGTTTTTCATCAAAACCATTAACTGATGAGTCAATGATTGAATTTATGTTCTCTAAAATTTCTGAAGCATCTAATGTTGATAAATCTCCCATCATTGCAAGTATTTTTCTCACAATCACAAGAACATCATTTAAATTACGAGTGTTACTTAAAATATTATTCCAATTATTTACGCGCATACATCACCTTTCTTCAGGCATTAAAAAACCACCTTTCGGTGGCATTATTTTTTTAAATCTTACTTAACTTTAATAATATAAATCATGGCAATATTTCGAGGTCTAGTTTCAGTACCACCAGTACTACTCGTATTATCATCACTACCAGAACCAGAACCACCGGCTGATGAGCTACCCCCACCCACATTATCTTTAAAATATGTATGACTGTGAGACTTTAGCATATCTGCTTGTGCTGACTTTAAAGAACGCCCCACATCAACTCCACGACCATTATCTAAACCACGTACGAACTCGCCTCGTGTGTCCGGTAAAGTATATTGATTAGCTGATATTCCATATTTTTGAAATAAAATTGGATAATCTGCTTTATTGAGGGTCTGCCCTTTAATCTCTAAATACCCCTCAGGAATAGTCAAAGACAACCATAGCTTGATTGTGCCTATCTCTGATTCTTCCAATTTTTTCAAATTTTTATTTAAATCGCTAGTTGGTGAATCAATAGCATCGATCAACTCATTCACTTTTACAGTCAGCGAATTAAACAACCAGTTAAACCACTGTCGAGCCGGCATAAGTCGAGAGGGAAAACCACGATCTAGATCTAAACCATTAGTATTCTTATCCCCATTTTCCGCAAATTCAATTAATTTTTTAATAGTCATTTTCACCACCAAATAATAAACGCACACCTGCAGGTAAAGGAAACATCATACGAACAAGCTCACGCTCCCAGTCTTCATAAGTATTTAGAAAATTAAAGGTAACAGTCATGTCATTGTTATCCTTAATTGTGAACTTTTTATCAGTAATCATGCTGATAATTTCTTTGGCAGAATCAAGTGAGCAATCAGTATTGTTTAGCTTAATTTTTGCATTTATCACTTTTTTAAAAAGTACATTGTTCATCTGCATAGCACTTGAATTGCTCATACCAGATTCACGCCAAAAACCTCCCCAATCCGTTCCATCTTGCTCAGCAAACGGTAATGCACTGGGTTGATCTCGAAAACCAAAATATGCAATCGGGAAAGCATTAGGTACTGAGTTTGGCGCACCCACCCACTCAGCAAGAATTTCTAAAGGTGAATCCTTAGCGGTATTTAAATCGAAGTTAGAGTTTAAATTGCGAAGGAATAATAAAGCATCGATAAGTGGATTTACTGCAATAGAAACAACTTGTTCAAATCTGGGTTTACGATGCTGACTGGTAATTAGTGCGAGATATTTATCCGTACTCATTATGCGCCGCCTGAGATATTGATCAAAATATTATCGGTATCACAATATGCGACTTCATTAAACAGAAGCTTATAATCACCTTCAACCCCTTCATCATTCGCAATAATCATTATGGAAAGAATCTCGTAGGTCATAGAGTCTAAATTCCCGTATAAACCTGCAGGGATGTAAACCTTGTTTAAAGTAATTCTGTCACCAATATCTAACTGATTGACATAATCTGCAATGGCTTGCTTTACATCTACACCTATTTCACTCGTATATTCAGTCGAAGCCTGCATATTAATTTGAAATCCGATATCAATCACATTCGGTCGATACAATGAAATTTGCTCAGGCTCATTAAAAGTGTTTTGCACTGTGACTTGAGTGTTACCAAAGTACTTACACCCCATACTTTTTTTTGCTCGCATGATTTGGGCAATTTCAATTGCATCACCCCCCGCTACAACAATACATACACTATGTGGTGGTAATCCCAACTCATCTATTTCATCTTCATTGTTTTCATACGTCTTACAACGAGAAACACCCGACAATCCGAATAACGCGCCTTTAATTCCATCAATTTTTGACTGTGATGGTATTGCCACAGATAAAGCTTGTCGTTGACGTAGCTTTAAATCACTTTCAACGGACACGCCAAGTTGTGATGTGGTTTGATTAATTACACTCTGCCAGCCACGTGTTGGCTTTCCAACTTTATTCACATTACCAATTTGAGCAAGTACACTGCCAATTTTTTCGGAACACGCTGTAATTAGAGTTTGGCCACTTTCAGGAATTAAGACTAACTCAGGAAAAATCCACTTATTGTTATTGGTATCAATTGCGGATCCATTCTTAATTTCTGTGCCGGCGACGCCTGTAATGAGTAAGTCAACATAAGAATATGTAGCCAATGCACGCGTAATTCCGTTGATTGCCACATTACGTGATAATGCTTCTTCAGATGCTGTCTTTGGTGAGAATGTTGAATAAACATCAACACATGCAGCCCCACATTCTGCAATAGCACGGGAAATAATCCCGATCCATTGTCCATCTTGACTATCACTTTCTAGGTAAACATCATCACCATAAATTTTTCGATACTCTTCTTTAAAGTACTCAACGATTTCATAATATGTTGGTGCAATAACACCAGCTTTCGTGAGGACTGGTGCAACCGTAGTTAAAGTCATACCCTTAATTCTCCGCTGCTAAGTGCATAAGACCCATAAATCGTTTCTATAGTTGCTGTAACAGCAAGTCTTCGAGTATTTGGATCTAAATTACTGAAAAACTCATCAATACTTAAAACACCAGGTGTTTCTAAGATTCGTTGTCTTAATGTCATTTCATATAAGTTTTCAGACTGACGACCAAGAATTGCTTGCGTCCATCCCGTACCCGCAGATGTATCGGCAAACCATTCTGCAAGCCAAAGTTTTAAACGTGTCAAAACAGCTTGGCCAACCGCTTCAGGTGAGTCTTTTAAAAAATCGTGTTTACCTGACCCAAACACATAATCACCATCTGTATCTAGTTTTCTATAGCGCATAAAAAAGACGCTTTCGCGCCTCCTATATAAAAATTATGTTTTATTTGGGTGTGCCTGAATCATCGCCACCAGATTTGACACCACCATGTAAATGCTGATCAAATTCAATCCCACTAATACTCGCACCTGCAGTAAATGTTGATTTGCCCAAAACACCCAAGGTTGTTTTAAGATTTGTCGCCTTATCAACTCTTAAAGTTTCTTTCATTTCGACTGGACATTCAAAAATTGACTTAGTGCCGATAAAGTGGATCTCACCTGCAGGAGTGATTTTTATCTTGCATGAGTTTTCATCATTTCGAATTTCTAGATCTTTGGTAGAAATACCAGTGATCTTATTGGCTTGTGATTGAGGTCTAAAGAATGCGAAACCGTCTGACAAATCATGTTTACGCATGTCAAATGGATTTTGAATACCGCCTGATTGCCACCAAAGATCTATATTACGATCAGCAAACACCACAAAACACTCATCACCTTTTTTGATTGGGTGTGTAATCGTAAAGCCACCCGCACATGGGAACATCACAGGTACATCTTGCAAGACTGGCATTTGCAATAATTCGAGTTCACCCTCAATTGTGCGAATTGGAATACGTATCGTTGGTTGTACTGTCACCGTGACAGCATTTGGATCGTATGTTTCAACCTCACAAGGTAACGCGCTCCAAAATTGAGCGAGTTCAGCCTTAATTGCATCTTTAATGATCTTCAACTGATCAGGTGATCTTTCACTTAATGATATTGCCATGCTAGTCCACCGCCTTGATAGATACTCCAGATTTAGGAACCGTGGCATTTAACGCAGTACAAACGAGATTGCTATAGCATTCCGTACCGCGTGTATCCCCGACCATTTCCACCGATTGGATAATAAAAATACCATCCGTGTTGGTGGCTTTATTTGGATTTTTAAAAACCTGATCTTTTTCCTGCTGCTCATATGCAATATCATAAGATTCAGTCTGCATATTCTTCATATCAACATTAATTCGCACACCACGCTTAAGCTTTGGATTGAGTAAGCATGTCACCTCTAAGCCTTCTGTGGTTAATTGCGGCATTCCAACCATTCCAGTATCTCGATTGATGATAATTTCCGCTTTGTCTAAATGCCCAAAAATAGTATTAGCTGTAAACATTCCATCGCTAATATCAAACACGATATCATTTTCAGTGTAAAACTGTTCCATGTGATTATATAGAGAGCCAAAGAAAACACGCCCACGCGGGTATTGTTGATCACTTAATTGAGGTACTTCACCAGTGACAACATCATATTTTTCCATCTCCTTGTTCAACACTTTTCCAGCATCATCAATTGTGGTACCTGCGGGTATACTTTGATTAATTACGCCATAATTTTTAAGGTGCTCCCCCGCCTGTGCTAATACACACAACCATTTGTCTGTTGGGTTATCACGACCACGACGAAATTGAAAAACCTGTCCTTTAAATATGGTTTCAAGTGGAGAACCTTTGTAACCGAATTCCAAGGTAATGATCGTGTCTTTATTTTCACTGTCATTGCCCGCGAGTTTATTCATTGTGTCATCAGACAAGTTGTAGATATATATTTCAGCAGCTTGTGGTGTATCGCGAGTTGCTTGTCCAATTCTGAAATAGATTTTAAATTGGGATAAGTCTAATGCCTCTGGTGCACCTTTCTGCAATTGGATTGTTAGCTTAAATTGTCTCAACCATTGCTCAGCCATTATTCACTCCAATACAATTGAATTGTCTGCCCTAAATCACTAAAACGATGTGCTTCATCCTCATTGGTATTGCTCACATATAAGCCACCTTGAATGATATGTTGATGCTGTCCAAGCAGGTTATCACCAATGACCATAGGTATCGCCGCAATCAAGTATTCACCTGTTAGATCTAGAATATCGACAAACCATTTATTCACTCGATAAATGAATTGCAATGTGTATGTTGTCTTTCCAAGTGCCACATTGACTCTATGATTTGTTGAAATTAAAGGAATTTTGAAAATAGCCATTTTTATAATCCTGGTATATATGCTCCACCAACCTCACCCAATCCTGTTAACTGTGAAAGCATTGATTCACTCTGGGCAGTTTTTTGCACAGTCCCGCCATTTTGCACTTGTCCTGTAATTTCAGGCTCTGCTTGGTCTTCAATAGCTACGGTAGTTTCAGCAGTTTTAACAATAAAAACTTTCTTAAAATTTATCTCGAGAACTAAAGCATTTTCTGTTTGGAGATCCGTTGTTACGCTTATGCTCTTAATCAACATATCTGTATATAAGCGCTTACCAGTCATTACGATTAACCGTACAAAGTTTTCTTTGAGTGTGAGTAATCCCTGATAAATAGCACTCAACTCCAATGCAGGACCTGCCCAACCAATTTTCACATTGAGATCTGGAGGTTCGTTGTATGCATGATCATTCATGGGTGAGCCCTGATCTACAGGATGGCTGGTAATGATAGTTTCATCTTTATGCTTTTCTTCAATCGTTACATCAGCAGTCAACCCCATAATGGTGCGACCTTTGCCTGCCAATAATAATGATCCTGATTTTTCTAGAAGTGGCGATGAGACCGCACTAGAAAGTAAATCTGTGATTGCCATATTTTTTCCATTAAAAAACCCACTGAGTGGTGGGTTTAAGATGTGTAAAATTTAATTCAGCATATTTTTATTGAGTTTTGAGATGTAATAAGGTATTAAGAAAACACTATTTCTTAATACCACACAATGTAAATGCTACTTCCTTTACATATTCCTCCCAAACAGACTATCCAGCCGTTCAGCAGCGATTATAAAGGTATTCTTATTCTCGTATTTCCTAAATCGAAGTCTGAGTTTTTCCCTTTCGCCCTTCAAATTGCTAAATCCTCTAAATATTACTGTGAAAGCATATTATTCAAAAAGGATCATTTTTTTACTGGTTTTGAAATGGAAGCTCACCAAATTAAAACAGCTTTGGCTTTATTGAGGTATATATCTGATTGGAAAGGAGTGTATATACTATTTAATGGGATTGAAAAAAAATCTTATGATGTGCTCCAGACCTTGAGATGTGTATTAGATAGCTTGTTAGTTGATGAACCTAAAAAATACTGCTGTAGCATTTCAAATAATTTTATTAAAAATGATAACTCGTACTGGATTCACCCTTGTAGGATTGTTCTCACTCAGCAAGAATATTACAAAGTTATACCTAATTCTGAACTAACCATACAAGATCAAATATTTGCTCAAGCAATAAAATCTGGCTGTGAATGGTGCCCTCAACTTAACATTATTAATTTAAAGTCACTTGAAAATAACTTAATACTTAAGGATATCCAATGAGCAAACTACTACTTTTAATAGTTATTTCAGCTTTTAGTGGTGGAGTTTGGGCTACTGAATGTGAACTAATACAAAAAACTCCATCCGGTGTTGCCGAGTGTTATGAAAAACAATCTTTAGCGAATGTTCTACTAAAATTAAATAAATTAAAATCTATCAGTAAAGATCAAATATCATATAACCCACACGTGATTCAAGAGCTTGAGTATTCTCAAAAAACATGGCTAGCATATCGTGATAGTTACTGTACAGCATACAGTAACTATCATAATGAAATGAATAATCACTCTAATTGCATTATCTCACTCAACAATCAAAGAGCTGAACAACTCCAAAATGATATAGATGCCAATTAACCCAAAACCCCCTGTGCACTCCTCGCCATAAATACCATAGAATTTTCCTGTTGTTTTTTTACAGTATTTGCTATTTCAACAGGTGATTCAACACCACTAATAGACATATCAGTTTTATAGCTTTGATGAATAACTATGCTACGTGATTGCATATTTGAGCTATTCACTTGCGCCTTGTGCGGGTTACCTTTAGGCACTTCTGCATTCTGTGCAAACTTTGCTAATTCTCTAGAATTAGTTGGTGTTACAAGGCTTAAGTCTTTTGTCTTGTTGGCTATTTTATAATGTTTCATATAGATAGCTCTTTGCCGATCAACAAATTGTCGAGGAGTTTCAGATTCTTTCATTCCATTCTGACGCATAGCTTTTAATCCATCAGCATTAGCCCTTCCAGTTAGAGCTTTTGCAAATGTGGCAGCACCAATATTATGAGCTAAATATAGATTTTCACCGGTTATAGGTATGCCATATTTTTTTAAAACTTCAGAATTTTGTTGCGCTAACAACCCAGTCGCCAAGGTATTGACATGCTTATTTCTTCTTGGATCATTTGCTTTTCTGAAATTTGATTTATCGATCTTAGTCATTCCAATCTCTTTTCCAGCATCTGTTTTAGCTAAACCATTCCAAGTGCTTTGGATAAACTGACCAGTACCAATAGCTCCCGTAGGTGACATTTTGCCTGTCCAACCTGCTTCCATCTTTACAAACCCACGCAACACCTGCTCATCAATACCATATTTTACTGAAGCTTCTTTTATATATTGATCTACATCTTTACCAAAGCTAAAAGCGTATTTCGTATCGCTTCCTACAGTCTTTTTAACTTCACTCTGCACCACCTTCGCAGTCCCCACTAAAACATCAACACCTTTTTTAGTGATATCACTCAATGTTGTAGCAGGCTTACCTTCATTTGCTTTTACAGCATTTTGAGCTTCTTCATTCCCAAAGAAAGCCGAAACTTTTGCAGTACCTTCACCAACTTTATCTAAGATCTTTTTACCTGTATCAGTTTCTGCAATTTTATCGTTGAGAGCATCAGCACCTTTTTGAGCAAGATTTTTAGCTTCATCTGCTGCAATCTCAGCAACCTCTTTAACAGCTTCGACTGGATCAGAAATAACTTTTTGAACAAAATTAATAACTTTATCTTTAATTTCATCTAACATTTTCAAAAAGTCTTTAATTTTATTGATAATCGTATCAATACCATTTGTCCATTTAGACCAATCAAATAAAGACTTCCCACCATCACGCCAAGTTTTATAGTCGTCGTAAAGCAAAGCCAAGGCAGATGCTAAAGCCAAAATAATACCGATTGGCGATGCTAAGAACGCGAGACGCATCATTTTTAGCAAACCAATAAATATTTTGAGTAGAGGTATGATCTTTAACAACACGCCAAAAGTTTTAAAAAATGCTCCAAAAATAATTGCAAGCATGCCAAAGCGCAGTGCAACAGCTAAACCCTCTTTGATCTGCGGATTGAGTTGAGAGAATGCGTGTATACCAGCTTGAATCAATTGATTTAGTAACCTCAAGACAGGAATTAATGCTTTACCTGCTTGCATCACGATGACTTGAAATCCAGTCTTAGTCATCATGGTTAGATCGCGATATTCCGTCATAAACTCATTGCCAGATTTAGCGAGTTCGTCACTCATACCGAGTTCTTTTTGAATCTTTTGGTATTTCTCCATGTTGGCCATAAACTTTCCATCACGCATGGCTAACAATGTATTTTGATCAATACCTAGCGAACTTGCATAGGCATTGGCTTGATATGCCGGCATTTTAGCCAGCACACCACTAAGATCTTTCATCATTTCAACACGGTCGCGCATTTCACCATTTGCATCACGTGTATCCACACCGAGACTTTTAATCTGACTTTCATAACCTGGAGAGTTACGCATCTTTTCAGCAAGAGATTCAAGGGTACCTACCGCTTCCTCAGCACTGCCGCCCAATTGAGTAATAGCATTACCATATGCATTAATATTACTAACACTTGCACCGATACGTTGAGATGAAAAATAAAGTTTATCCAACTCGCTTGCTGTTTGGCGAACCGCAATAACTGCACCAGTCGCCAAAGCCATCAATGCACCTTTTAGTGCGGTAGCTTTGAGTTCTACACCTTCCATGGCACCTTGCATTTTTTCTAAACCCGAATTATCGGTTTTAAAACCTAATGCAACCATGAAGTCACGAATTACACCTGCTTGTGCCATGAAATATTTTTCCTATTTATTTTTACTCTCTCTTTCCCTTGCCTCCTCGATGAGCTGCTCATTGTCAGCAACTACATCAAGGGCATCATTCATTAAGGCAAGATCAGCAAGATCTAAAGTTTTATTAATTAACGATTCGTACTTACACATGCCTTTGATGACTGGTCGTAATAGCCAGTCTTCTTGACCTGGTAATGATTTAAAACTTATTCCTCGATCTGCTTCTTCATATTCTGTGCCTTCGTAAGCAGATCTTGAATAAAATTTCCTAGATTCTTCCGAATTACAGCAATCACAAGTGGGAGAATCTGCATCATATCCAAATCATCAAACATGATGGATTGTCCACGACACATAACCGCACCATTGCGAAGTACAACACTTAAAGTCTTGTGAATCACAAAGTTGGTGTCCTCTTCGGACATTTCAGCTAATGCATCCATTAACGGTGATAGCGCATCAGAAAGCCCATCTAGTTCTTTCAAATCGATATCATCAAGATCGATATCTTCTTCACCTTTAATTGATTCCAAAACTTTAGATAAACCACCTTTTGCAACCTCGCTGATAATCGGAATAAGCTTAGGAATGATCGGTGCAATCTTTCGAGATACATGAAACTGATCGAGTGCATTTAAGCGCCCGATGGTGTAATTCTGATTACTGATTGTTATTTCCATAGCCTTTACTCATACGTTCCGAGTTTCATATCAACTTTGATCGAATCAAAGACCCACTCAACTACTGATCCATCTTTCGCATTCACATAATCAGGAACTTTTTTGAACGCGCATTTTGATGCGGTGTGGTTATCACCTGAGCCTGTGTGATTCAGCGTGATTGTATTTTTCCCCCACTTCTTAGATGATGTTTTTTGAATATTGTATAAATTCATCAACTTGGCATTTGTTGGAGAAGTTTTTAAAAAACGAATGGTGATCTGGCCAGAATTATCTGCATGTAATGAGTGCATCCCCTCACCATCTGCCCCCATCGTCATCGTGTTCTTATCACCAGCCATTGCAAATGTAATACCCTCATCCGCAACAGCAGCACCATAACCAAGATCCACAACACCATCATCACTCGTTAAAGAGCATTGAGTGTCCATAAAGCTGTACGTTGACATATTTTCTCCTTAACGATTAACCGAAACAATTACATCAGCGAAATGTGTTGCACCTGCTGTTTTTGCTGCAATTTGAAATACTGGTGCTTTACGTGCTTCACGTTCCGATTGAGCTTGATCATCTAAGTTATTGGCATAAACATAAAAACCCTTAGGTAAATAATCACCACGAACCAGTGTGCCAAAGTCATCACCATTCCAAACACCTTCAGCGAGTAAACCATTGGTAACACCTTGTTCACATGCGCGTTCTAAAACACCACATTGTGTATTTACACCTGCGGGGGTTTGAGGAATTTTAGTAGTTGATGTGTAGTAAAGATTCCAGAGCGCCGTCTCTAAATGGTTTTGCAACCAATCTAAGCCATGCCCTTCATCAATGAATGTACCATCACAATTAACACCTTCTTGGAAAATCGAGGTGCCATTATTGTACTTAGCAAAGACATTGCAGTTATTGGCTGCCAACGCGCTACCTTGGGATACTTTTAGATCTTCAGGGGTAACACCAGGTAATCGCTTAAACTTAAGTGTAATTGTTGTTTTAGATCCATAAAAATTAACACTGAATGCTCGTCCAAATACCGATGCCGCTGCAAATTCAGTAGTACTTGAATAAATGCAAAAAGCTCGACCGTAACCCGCTTCTTTGAGTTTGTAAGCAATATTAGTAGTATTAATACTAGACATTGCATTCACATCATCTGTTGTATGCCCAAAACGACGTACGGGTGTGGCAGCTTGAATTAATGCAGCTACAGATAAGACCTCTGCTTCTGTCAACTCCTCAGCAATGACCAATCCATACCACTTTAAAGAATCTAAGCAATCAGCAATTGCATCTGCGAGCTTTTCAGATGTTGATGCTGTTTTGTCCCAGTACCCTACATATAAAGTACGTGGACGTGGTGATTGCCCAAAATATAAAAGTGCTGCTTTATATTCATTTGAGTCAACCCCAAAATCTTCCGCAACCTCATCAATCACAGAATATTCGCGAATACGTTCAGTTGTATCAATTACCCCACTTGTTGTGCCAAGAATAAGTAAAGATCCAAACGAACGCGGTCCTGCGGCTAATGCAGCAATTGAAATGCTAACATTCACCACATTTGAAACTGGAAGTACCATTGATCACTCCTAATCTATAACGATATCGCCCAAGTTTTTAGCGTTTTTCGACTAAAACGAGCTATCGCGTCATAGCGATGAACATATTGATTATTTAGAAAATCGGGAGCCGAGATTACTTGGCCACACTCGATAAATTTGATTTTGTGCTCGCGGAGCTGAGCAATATTTTGCGGAATAGCCAAACCATCTCTGAAAAGACTGGCTACCTGTTGCCCATGTGGACCATAGAAAGATAAGAACAATTCAATGGATTCATGTCGTATAGAATCCATGCTCTCTAAACCTTTCTTAAAGTATGGACCATCATCTGGTGTGATTGATTTCACAGCAAATGCGCACCAATCTTGATCAATATTTGGCATAGGTGGTGGTTCTGTTTGCCAACGCGGACGTACAAAAGCCCCTTGCAAGGATGTTATCCCTACAATAAATGCTTGAAATATGTCTTCGAGTTCTTGGTCGTAGGCAATAGATCCGCTAGGTGAGATATACCCACCTGTAGCAGAGTCAGCCATAATTTATCCTGATAAAGGTTTTAACTCGCAAATAGCTTTCACAAAGCCATTACCATAATGCTGATTATTTAAAACTTGCGAAACAATGTAGGTTTTACCCTTCCAAATAATCTCGTCAGCTTTAGAACTCGCGTCACCTGAAGTTAAAGCAAATTGTGTATGAATATTGATAGCACCTTTAATTAAGGTACCATCTTCACGGCGATCCATATTCAAACCACTGTTGGTTGTAACAACACCTGAAAATGGAGTGCTAAGTAATGTGGATTGTGGGCGACCATTGTCCCCCATAATCACAGTTTGTCGATTGCATACCAAATCGCTAGTCATAAAATCAGGATCAAGAAGAACATCTGAAACATCCAAACTAGGCACGCTTGATCTCCTTATCACCTTTCTTAATGATGTATGTATGCGAGTTTCGATACTGAGCTGTATCAATTAATGGTTTTTCAGACTTACGACCACGGCGTTTGCGCTCTTTGATTGTAAGCGGTGCCAATGGTGTGAAGTCACCACTATTAATCACACGTTTAACACTCATCGTTGCTTTCATGCCCGCGGATTCTAAATACAGATACATACGCTTAGAATTACCTGATAATGCAGCATCGACAGCCTTAGTTAACCTTTCCGCCACATCCTCTTGTACCTCTTCAACCCCAAGAGCTAGATGTGGGCGCGCAGGTAGATTCATAGCTGGAGATCCAGTCTCTAAAAGATAACCAATTGCCGCATTAGATAATCCATCCGCATTAGACCTAATCTCACCCTCAGGCACACCCACCAGAACTTCAACTTGAGATAATTCAGAAATAGCTTGCATGATATCTAACATGCCATTGCCTGTAGTTATAACATCACTCACAACTGAATACCTCCCGCACCAATCATCATCATGAGTTGATAGAACTGCAAACCAAATGTAGTCTGATTCCAATGCCCTGCATCAGTATTTAAAATCCCTGACACATCCATAGACTTTGAAACACCATCAACTGACTTTGAGGTTTCATTGCCTACTACTTTTCCTGCATCACCCCCAATGGCTGCGAAAGCCATTGAACGTTTATACAGTGTTAAATAATGAGCAACAAAAAAGGTTAAACCCTCATCAAGCAAGTCATCCCAACGGCGCTCGTTTAAAAGCTTTAACCCAAGTTTTAAATAGAAATTAAACTGAAATTGCGGATAAACCGTAGTATCAGCAAACATCGGCATAGTTTCCCGAAAAGATGATTCACTGATCATATTATTTAACCTTCGCGTCAGGGGCGGTGGATTGTTGAGCCTTGGTTAATTGCACTTTTAAATCAGCAATCTCTTTATCCTTCGCTTTACCTGCTTTTTCGAGCTCTGCGATCTTCGCGTCAGCGGCGGTGGATTGCGCTGTTAAAGACTTGATGGCAGCATTAGCAGTATCAAGTTCGACTTGTAAAGCATGTGAACTCGCATCACTTGTTGTAATTTCTTGCGAGTGCGCTTTAACAAACCAATGTTCAGCAATTTCTTGTTCAACTTCCTGAATACCCGCTTCAAGCACAACAGTCTTCACCTCTCCTTGGTCATCACGACCAAGGTTCACTGTGAGCTGCTTAGTTAATAAAATTTGTACTAACTTAGACATAACAGTTCCTTATAGACCATCAGCATAATAAGCAGTTTCAGGATAAACCCACTCAACTGCACCTAAGCGACCAAAGTAAGTGGTCAATTGACGTAAATCACGGTATTCAATTGGCGTGCGTTGTAAAGGCACCATTGGGAAACGAACGCGATTTTCAGATTGTGTATAAGTCATCATTCGATCTGTTTGACCCACACCACGCTTAACACACCATTTTGATGGCTGAATATCAAGTTCACGACCATTTACAGAGTTTGCCAAGCTATTCGCTTTCAAAAATTCGAGAATTGAGATATTGCCTGCTTCACTCACGACACGTGATGTTAAAAGACTAAATTGATTTGGTGGTAACAGTAGCTTATCAGGACAAACAGCAAAACCTGAGGCTAACCAAGCGTTATTTAAGATGAGATTTACATCATCTAAAATTTCTTGTGGTGTCGCGAGTTTCCAGTTTTTATTGACGTTGGTTGCACCCACTTTTGATGAGTTTAATAGACCTTCAACACCAATAATGTCATCACCAATATAAACTTGCTCATCCACATCCATTTGATGCTTAAGCAGCAATCCTGAATGCTTTTGAGAATCTACAGGTCGCCCTACGGCTTTAGCTGACTCAAGCTCTGGAATAGTCCAACCAATTTGAGTTGCCCAAAGTGTTAATGGTTGTGCTGTTTTACCAATATCGAGTGCAATACTTGCAATCGCATCTGTATTTTTACCCACCCATGCTTTACCACTTGGTGATGGTCCACCTGCCGCTGCAAATGTTGAGTTCGTAAATGATGATGTCTCGTCAGCGATTGATACATCTGAACGTAAATCAATGTCACGCCCCCATGTCACACTGACCAGTGGGTCATGCATAGTTTGATCAAGACGTTCGAGTTCATCCAACAAGAACGCACCAGTACTATCAATTGTACGAGCATCAAAAGTACGCATTCCCATACCATTGTCACGTGTACGTGCACGGATAGGATTACCCATTGCTAATGCTTGTGACATGGTGGTGGCTAAGAGTAATTTACTCATATTTTTTATTTTCTCCAGACACAAAAATAGACGCACATAGCGCCTTGTTTTATGCCAATTAAACTTTAGATATTAAATGAGATTTCTACGTTGCCCTGCGCATCCGCATCATGCATAAACATGGCATTTTTTAATTCAATTGTATTGGCAGCATCGGCAATCGCCTCAATACCCCCAATCGGCTTGAGATCAGTACCCGCAGCAACTCGAACAAACACAGAACCTGCTTTTTTGGCAGTACCCGCATTACAACGCACAGTCATATAACCACGGCGTAATACGTCATGCATGATGCCTGATTGTGGTACAGCAGCACCTAAACCATTCAGCGCAGATTGTGTAGGGTATGAGCGAACAATCAAGCCATAAACAGCAGTGTCAGCAGCACTTAAAGGTACAAAACCATTCACTGTTAATTTACCAAACACACCAAACGCGCCGAAATTACCGACCGCAAGATGTGCTTCAATCGTTGAATGTGATTTACGGCTCACATCACCTGGAATGCCAGATGGCATACGATATAAAAATGCATTACTCATGCTTATTTTCCTTTATTCCAAAATTCACGATTACGCGCGTTAATGTCTGCCGGTGATGCAGGTGCACGACCAAAATCACGTGTTGAGATACCTGAACGCACACCTGCAGCATTATTTTGCTGTTTGATCAATTCAGATGCACCGATGAATGCCGCATCAATTGTAGCCACAGGCATAGTGTCAAAATCTGTATGACCACCAATAAAAGGTGAAATGGCTTTTTGACCATCCGTTGTGGCAAACGCTTGTTTTAATGCAGCGCGTTTCGCACCTAAAACAGCCTTGCCATTTTTAGCACTGTCCATCGTTGGTAGCTTTATACCCGGTGCAAGAATTTCCGCACGAGATAGAATAACCTTAAGGGAATCACCTGTATGGTTTTGCACACCATTTTCAGACAATTTTGTAGCTGCTTCAGCTTCCAAAACATCATCTTCAGTTTTAGTTTCATCGTCAGAATCGGTAGTTTCTTCCCCATCTTCATCTTCGGTTTCATCGTCAGAATCTTTAGTTTTTTTCTTTTCCAAAGCACCAAGGCGAGAATCAACCGTACGCATGAATTTCAACATTTGACGCTGAAATGCCGCATCACCAGTTTGAGTGCCTGAATCTTCATTATCATCTTCATCCTCCGTTTCCTCTTCTGAGTCTTCAGTATTTTTAGCTTCTTCCAAAGCCTCATCGATTGTACGTTTCGCTTTGCGTAAGCGATCCAACCAGCCTTTATTTGGTTTAGGCATAAAACTATCTCCAATTGAACAACGTGATCCACAACGCCCTTTATCAACGAGAGCAATGTGATTACCAAAAATATTTGTTTGAATCCCTTTACCTACGCTGATTTCAGTATAGTCAGCATCATAGCCAAGAGATATTTCCACCTTTCCACCCATTACAGCGTCAATCGTATCCTTGTCTGTAATAAGAAGATCTGCAATTAAATAATCAGACTCAATCCCTTCACCACGGCGAAGGTTATGAGCTGTACCATTGGATAACTCTTTATGATTCTGTGGACTAACCCAATCATCTGGATGATCATCTGTAATAGGTTTACCTTCTAAACTCGCGATCGTCTGAGGATTAAATAAAGCCTCTTCATCGCGTTCGATAATGATTAAGCCTTTATTATCAGCAGTAACTGGCACCTCACCATCGCCATACATCAGCTTACCAATGCGTGCGATAGGTACATCACGGCAAAGCAAATAACCCTCAGGAGTTGTTTCGCGAGTTCGACCAATCAATCCAGTGGTATAGAAATTTGAACGATCTACTGTTGCCTTGGTTTTAGGTTTCTTTTTAAACATGGTTTTACCTTTGCAATAGGCAATAAAAAACCACCTCTCGGTGGCTAAAAATCATCTGGTATTACAGGTTCACAATAACATCGGCAATTAGGTAGACATCCTGCATGTCCTGTCATTCGATCTAAAGTAGGTGGCTCATCCCATTTCACAAATTTACCATTCATTGCCTCGTGGCTTGGTCTGACATCTAGATCATCACTGGTACGCCATATATAACCATCGGAACCCAAATTAAGTGCACGCGCTTGGGTAAACACGCTCGTGGCTCGACTAACCTCAGTGCGTGCAATTGTGTTTGCACGTGCCTTAGTTACATGACCTGTTGCTAAAATCAAACTTGCAATCTCACTTGCACGTCCACCCTCAATCAACGAGCGAGTTGAAAGATCATGAACTCGCTGAGCAGCATTTAGTGGTAGGGATTTGATCAGCTTCACCTGCTCATCAAGCAACTGCTGGTATACAGCACCAATGTCGGTATTGCGAATCTGATCACGTACACCACGTGATAAGTCTTGAGCATAGATCAACCAAGTCTTTTCATCACGCAAAGCTACATCTGTCATAATCTTGCCTGCTGCATTCTGTGCCCAGTGGTGCAGCGTGTTCGAATATTCATTTAATGATGCTGTGATAAGCGGATATGAACGCGGATCGTTTACATCAAAGCCTTTTACAATCGTATCAACATAATGTGCGATCTTTCTAAGCTGCTGACTGTATCGAATCTCCATTCTTCTCGCTAATTTCGGATTCATTCGATTCATATTCACTCCATGGCGATGGTGGATCGTCATCAGCCTGTTCAATTTCCTCATCTGTAATATGTGAGAAAATTCCAGTCACTTCACTTGATTGGCGCAATTCCTTAAGTGCAGTCTTACGGCTAATTAATCCTGCTTCTTCCACTTTCGTAACAGCATCAGCAGTCGTGTTTGCAACTTCAGCTTTAGTCTTGTCATCCATCTGCCACAATGAAGCAAAATCAAACTTAAATGATGTTGGTAATGGTTTCCCTAATGCAGATTGCGAAACCACTTCAAGCAAACGATGTAATGGGGAGCGCATACGCCCCTCTTGCTGCTGATTAATATTGTCGTAATAGTTTGCAAGATCAGATTCACCAGTTGCATTTAAACCTGCAGGTGATTGACCAAACAATCGAACAAGTGGAATACCTAAAGCACCTGAAAGCTGTTGACCCAGTTGAAGTAACACACTATCTAGACCAGTAAAACTATATTGATGTGTCTCAAAAGTATCTTTAGCATCCATGAGGGTCATACCTTCATTAGATTGCCACATACGAATCTGTTGTATCTGCTTTACCAATGCATCATAAGCACGTCCACCAGTTGCAATTAACTCGCGTAATTTTTCTACTTTATATGTACGTAAATGTGCTTTATATACGAGTTGTCCCGCCCCAAGTGTTGCACTGTCAAATAATGTTAAACGATCCTCTAAACGCTCAATAACTGATTGCCCCCAAAGATTTTCAGCAATGGCTTGCCAGTATGGGAGCTTCACACCATCAAAACGCAAAATACGAGAATAATGGATACGTTGATTAACTAAACCAACGGAATCTGTAATCACATCATAAAACTTAGGCATTCCATAATCAGGACCATACTCAGTGACTAGATCCTGTAAGTCTGGTAATACCATCCAGCGATCTAAAACCAGAAGACCTCTAAACTGTCCTTTTGCTATCGTTTTAGTATTGAGCGGTGTGGAAATATTCTGACCATCGATCATCATCACGGCGACAGCACCACCATATAAACGCGACCATTTGATTGTTTCGTTTAATTTATCCCATACTTGCAAATCGTCTAGTACCTGATTTAACTGTTCCGTTTCTTCAGGACCACTCAAACCCTGCATATTAATGCCTTCTCGGGTCATATCATCCGCAACAACATCAACCGCTTGCCCAACAACCCAACTCGAACGATACATTGATTCAAGCAAAGTTCTATTACGACTTAAAAAGTTGAAACCATACGTTGACTGATCATGTTGACTTCCTGCCCCCAAGCCAACTCGGGCTGCGAAGTTTTGAAAACTGTCCGCAGTAAATTTTAATAATCCCATAGAATTTTCCGAATTAAAGCTTGCTCCAAATATCCAAACTTGAAACTTGCGGGTTAAAGCAAATCATCACGCTATCTGCGCGGTTAGGTGATGCTGTACCATCAGGCTGCTTATTAACTAAGATTTTGCCTGTGCCGTTTTTGGTATAAGTTGGTTGAGACAACTCGGTTGTAAGCAACGCGAGTTCTCTATCATTCAGCGCGTTACTGTCGAGCGAGATCAACATATCTGGATCATATTCACGCCCATCAATAGCTCTAAATGTTTCCTGAAAGCGTATTCGCAACCACCACCAAGACTGAGCTTTAAGATTTGCAAAGAAATCTTGGTTCTTTCGACCTTCCACCATCTCATCATCGGGTTCATACACCGAGCCAGAACCTCGGAAAGAATCAACATTTACTTCAGGCAATCCTTTTTCACGTTGCAGTTCATTAATAACTCGCGCATCGCCTCGGCATCCAGCTCCTAAGCCGTCTGCATCATAGAAAAGCGTATCTATTGATTGATCTATAGATAGATCCATTGCCTTTTGCGTAGTACCAAATATGTCATCGCCTTTACCTGACCAGGTATCTAAATAATTTAGTACGATGCCATGCCGAGCTGCATATGAGTTTTTATCCTTACCCTCATCTGCCACATCTAGACCTGCAATGCGAGTTCCTGTTGGCTCAATGTTTAATTTGATATGAGCATCTACAGCAGCTTGAATCCATGTGCTTGGAATCAACACGCCTTCTACAGATGCAGCATAGTTAATATCAACTTCTTGCGCTAAAACCACATCATCTAATGTGGCTAATTGCTTTTCATACCACGGATGAATAACCTCCCCACTATATTCCACAGTCCAATTTTTATCTGGATTAGCTCGCCAAGGCATTGTGAATACGGAATAACGACCACTAAAACGATCTTGGTGAAAACGATCACCAATACCATTGGGTGTAGATCCTTTAATGTGTACGTTCGTGTTCTGTGATATTGCTGCATCTACTGCTTCTTGACGTTCTACGAATGCCCATTCATCAAGGAAGTACATTGTGGTACGCCCACCACGACCAATGTTATCGCCAGCCTCACCTGTGATGGTTGCACCATTGTCTGGGTTAATGATTCGCATATAGTTGTCATGAACTTTTTCGACAAAATTTTTAGGCTTCATCCAATCTGGCATTTTTGAGAACATGTCACGGAACTTATGAAATAGAGTTTTAGGATCCCCCTTTTTATCCACGAGTTCTTCTTTACGACTCCCCACGCCACCTGCAAAACCTTCGACAAACAACCAACGATGTAGAAAAAAACCTAAAACAACGTAAGACATTCCCTCATCACGGCTTTTTTCAATTAAGCCATGTGTCTGCGTGTTCTCACGCTCCAACAACCAATCGACTAACTCGACTTGCTTAGGGCGTAGTACAAATGGAATATTTGCAGGTAAACCAAATGCCATACCACGTGGATCGTATGTCCAGATCCACTGATTAAACCAATGCACAGGATCATTCTTGCATTTATACACCTCTGCCTCTTGGCTCAACTCGCATTGTTCAATTAAAGCCTTGTAGTAATAGCGCCGTGTCATTTCAGCTACAACTTCAGGCAAACGCGTGTTCATCGTCCAATCTTTAATGAGTGGTGCGATTTCTTCTAATGCATAAGTCATAACTTACCTGTAATCGCTAAACGTGAAAGCTCTTGTGGTGTCATGTTGGCGAGTTCATCTGGTGTGTATTTTGGTAGAGATTGTTTTTGTTCAGTCTCGGTTTTTATTGCACCACCATTTGCGCCAGTATGTTCCTGCCGTGTAACTCGCCCATCTGTTTCTTGAAAAGCTTGTTTTAGTAGATTCTGCTTAAGTCGCTTATTCCTACCAGAGTCGTCATACATCCCTTGAAGTTCTTTAAGTCGGAATGCTTTATTCGCAATCGCAATATCT
>NZ_PYIX02000052.1 GCF_003024515.2 Acinetobacter sichuanensis | reverse complement strand
TGACTCACACCCAATGGATGTGATGCGTACAGGTGTTTCAATGCTCGGTAACATCGAAACTGAAAAATCATTTGACGAACAGCAAGACGTTGCAGACCGTATACTTGCAACATTACCTGCAATCATTTGCTACTGGTATCGCTACAGCCATGATGGCGTGCGTATCGAAGAAAATACCGATGATGATTCAATCGGCGCGCAATTCCTGCATTTACTTCGTGGTGAAAAGCCAAACGAATTGCATGAACAGGTCATGAATGTATCGCTGATTCTTTATGCTGAGCATGAGTTTAACGCATCGACATTCACAGCGCGTGTATGTGCTTCGACATTGTCAGACATGCACTCATGTATCACAGGTGCGATTGGTTCATTACGTGGTCCACTCCATGGCGGCGCGAACGAAGCTGCAATGGAAATGATCGAAAACTGGACATCGCCAGAAGAAGCTGAACGTGAAATGCTAGGTAAACTTGAGCGTAAAGAAAAGATCATGGGCTTTGGTCATGCGATCTACAAAGACAATGACCCACGTAATGGCATCATCAAAATCTGGTCTGAAAAATTAGCGAAAGATGTAGGTGATACGGTACTTTATCCAGTTTCAGTACGTTGTGAAGAAGTGATGTGGCGTGAGAAGAAATTATTCTGTAACGCAGATTTCTTCCATGCATCTGCATACCACTTCATGGACATCGCAACGAAACTATTTACACCAATCTTTGTGATGAGCCGTGTAACGGGCTGGGCTGCGCATGTCATGGAGCAGCGTGCAGACAACCGTATTATTCGTCCAAGTGCGGATTATACGGGTTATGAGTTACGTAAAGTGCTACCAATAGAGGAACGTGCTGTCGCTTAACGAAGTGTTTATATTTGACTAAATAATAAAATAGACTTTCCTTTTGTATGAATGCCTAATAGTATTTATTAGGTATTTTTTTATTTAATCACCTCGATATTTAAATAAAAAAACGGCAATGACGTTTTAAAACTGAAATGGATATCAGTGATATTTCAACTTATATTTTAAAGATGAGTAATCATTAAAATATAGAGAGAATAAAGCAAAAAAGGAATTTTATGTATTTTAAAATAACCATTGCAATGTTGGCTTTTGCCGCAAATTCAGTGTTATGTAGACTCGCTTTGGCACAAAATCATATTGATCCGATGAGTTTTAGTTTATTGCGTGTGGTGAGCGGCGCAGTTGTATTGGGGATTTTATTTTTATTGAGCGCGAGTCAATCAACAACAAAAATATCACTGCAATGGCGTTTTAAAGATGGTTTTTTCTCGCACTTTATATTATTGCGCTTTCAGTTGCCTATGTCAAAATTGATGCGGGAGTAGGGGCATTACTGTTATTTGGAACAGTACAATTGACCATGGTGTTTTATGGGCTTTTAAATGGCGAAAAAATTAATCTACAGAAGGGTTCTGGGTTAACCCTCGCACTTGCTGGAATTATTCTATTACTTTTACCAGATGCGCATGCACCAGATTTGCTTTACTCAATGGTGATGATCATTTCTGGTATGGCTTGGGCGGCTTATAGTATTTTAGGTAAAACTACAGAAAACTCATTTAACAGTACCTTAACCAACTTTATTGTCGCAACGCCTTTGGTATTCTTTGCAGCATTGTTTTTTTTCAAATCTATGCATTTCAATCTACAAGGAATTTTACTGGCAGTGGTTTCAGGTGGGCTGACCTCAAGCGGAGCATATATTCTTTGGTATTCGATTGTTAAAAAAATAGATCGGATTACAGCCAGTACGGTACAACTTTCAGTACCTTGTTTAGCGATATTGGGTGGTTCGTTGTTTATTGGGGAAAGTGTCAGTTTTAGAGTTATTTTGTCATCAATTATTGTGCTCTGTGGCATTCTTTTGGTGATTTTTGCAGTGTCAAAAAACAGCGCTGTAAAAGCGATACAACATTAAAATCAGAGCTTTATTCTCATCAATATTGGTGTTTTTTACTAAAAATAATAATAAAAAAACCCGCAATTTCTGCGGGTTTTTTTAAATCTGATAATTAATATTCAGATTATTTTTCAGCAGCAATAGAAGCAATCGCAGCATCTACGCCTTCAATTGAATCAGCTGCTTTTTTGATACGAGCAAGTGCATCTACAAGCACTTCATCCGCAGTTGCATAAGAAATACGCATGAAACCGCCTAAACCGAATGCATCACCAGGAACAACGGCAACACCAGTTTCTTCCAATAACCATTCAGAGAATTCTGTGCAAGATTTTAAACCTTTCGCACGGATCAATGGACGGATATTTGCATATGCATAAAATGCACCATCAGCAGGTAAACAAGAAATGCCATTGATTTCATTTAAGCCATTGACCACTAAGTCGTGACGACGTTTGAATGCTTCAATCATTGGCTCAAGTACATCTTGAGGACCATTCAATGCAGCTTCAGCAGCAACTTGTGAAATAGAAGTTGGGTTTGAAGTTGATTGTGATTGGATTTTTTTCATTGCGCCAATCAATTTAGCAGGACCCGCTGCATAGCCAATACGCCAGCCAGTCATTGCATAGGCTTTAGACACACCATTTAGAACGATCGTACGCTCATAAAGATCAGGCGCTACAGTTGCAATGTTATAGAACTCGTCATCCCAACGGATCGGTTCATACATATCATCAGAAGCGATGTAAACTTCTGGATATTTACGAAGAACTTCAGCCAAAGCTTCTAATTCAGCTTTGGTATAGATCATACCTGTAGGGTTAGATGGGCTGTTTAAAACCACTAAACGAGTTTTATCAGTAATTGCTGCTTCTAATTGAGCAGGGGTGATTTTAAAACGTTGTTCTTCACCACATTTTACAATCACTGGAACGCCTTCAGCGATGATCACCATATCTGGATAGCTTACCCAGAACGGCGCAGGAATAATCACTTCATCACCTTTGTTTAACAAAGCAAGTGCCAAGTTAAAGAAAGATTGTTTACCACCGCAAGAAACCAAAATTTGGTTTGCTGCATAGTCGAGATTATTGTCACGTTTGAATTTTGCAATAATCGCTTTTTTCAGCCCAGGCGTACCGTCAACAGCAGTGTATTTGGTGAAACCGTTATTGATTGCGGCAATTGCTGCATCTTTGATGTGTTGTGGGGTGTCGAAATCAGGTTCGCCTGCGCCCAAGCCAATCACATTCTTGCCAGCCGCTTTTAATTCAGCAGCTTTGTTAGTCACAGCAAGCGTTGGAGACGGTTTGATGGCATTTACACGATCAGAGAGACGTACGTCCACGGCAGTATTCCTTCTTATAGGGATTTAAAAATAAAAAGCACACTATCATAGCTTAAAAATAAATAAGTCGTCGTTTAAAAAGTGTGCAAATTGACTAAAAAGGCACGAAAATCCAAAATTTATGTATCAATAAAATACAAATGAGATAGACATAAGTGCAAAACTCGCATCATCTAAAAAATTTACGTACAATATGCACAGTTAAAACTGAGAAAGTCTCATGAATACCCCAAATACTCCCAAAAAAAAAGCTGTGGCAAAGTTACCTTTCCCAGTGAAACAAGCCAATGATGCCAAACCTGCCGATGAAGATGTGGAGGAGCTGCGCCCAAAACCTCAACAATATGCAGATCGGACTTGGATGCCACCTCGTGGTACTCGTCGCTCGATGGGTAAACGCTAGAAGGAACAGGCTTAAGCCTGTTTTTTTATACTTAGATTTGACCAATGAATTCTGTGTGTCTTTAAAGTTTAAATTACATTAAGCATTATAATAAGCCTGTTTCTTTTTATACATTAACTGATCGGCACGTTTAAGCATTTGTTCGACAGTTTCATTTTTCTGAATGGTTGCATAACCCAGTGCAATATAAATAGGTTGTGAAGCATAATATTGATTATCAATATGTAAGAGTTCTTCAATCGTTAATCGAAATGTTTCAACGGCTGCTTCATTTGCACCGACCATTAAAATAACAAACTCATCTCCTCCAATACGAGAAGCTGAAAAATTAGTATTGGTGATTGCTCTATTTAATATATTGCCTACGCGACGCAATAAACCATCTCCAATATCATGACCAAGTTGATCATTAATCTCTTTTAATCCATTCATGTCGATATAAATGGCTGAAATTGGGCGAACTAAACTACGTTCTAAACGGTTAATTTCTTCAGTATAAAAAGAACGATTATGTAGTTTGGTTAATACATCATGTTTTCCTAGATATTCTAAATAACTTTCTGCTTTTTTACGGGCAGTAATATCTGTTAAGGCTAATTGTACTAAACCCCAATCCTGTTCATAACCTGGAAAGACGGTAAACTGGAGTAGAACGTGGCGAATTGAGCCATCAAGTGCATAATTTATTGCTTCACGTTGATGGTGAATATTGCCATTCCAAAGTTCGATTAATTGTTCGCGAAAAGTTTGGTGCATTTCTTTAGACAAAACTTTATCTAAATTTTTAAACAGTGTTTCTTTATTTGGTGCTTTAAATAAATCTAAAGTGGCTTGGTTGACATCAAGTAAAATAATATCGTCGACACATTGATTAATAAAATCAGCATGAACATCTAAAAAAGTCACAAAATCTTCAATACCTAAAGCACGTAATTGATCAAGCCGCATTTTAACTCGACTAAAATCTTCTACCCATAATGAAGTAGGAGAATAAATAAAACGAGATTCAGCCAAACGTCGATTTTTTTCTTCTAAACGACACGCATTTTGATAATCACTAATATCTTCTGTTGTTAATAAAACACGGCTTAAATCTTGATATGCTTCAGGTAAAACAACACCTCTTAATTTCATATCAAGTCTTTTGCCTGAAATTGTATAATTTGTTGTGGTACTCGAAAATTCAGTTTGACCTTGCCACAATGCAACCAGTTCAGAAATATGCGATTGAAACATTTCTTGTTGAAAAATGACGGCTAAATTTTGACATAAATGTTCTAGATCAACTGCTTCAAATACTTCTAAAGTTTTAGGATTTACTTTAATAATTTTAATTTTATGAGCACATAAGGTAACACGACTCAAATCTTCTTCTAGAAAACTTTTTAAATCGGTAACGCCTTGGCTTTTCCATAAATCAAACTGTTTTTTGACTTCGCTATAGTCTTCCAACCACATAGGAATAGGGGATAAATCAAAAATTGATGATTCTAAAATCGCCATTTTATATTCCTAACATTTATATTGGTTGGTCAAATAATAGAGAAATATAGCATTAAATATAACGTGATAGCAAAGCTATTTATCTTTTGAAATGCATTTTATGTCACATTTTATTGGATTTATGTATATTTTATAAATTTAAAAATAAACATCAAAATTACAAAAAGTATTTTTAGAAATAGACTGAATGAATTTTGATAAATCACGTAATAAGTATTTTAAAGGATCAAGAACGGTAATTTTGATAGTACAAGTTTTTTTGCTCATACATATCAAGATCGGTCATTTTTATTAAGGTTTCGATATTGGGTTCCGTGTCAGTACAGCCTACACCATAAGCAACACTAATTAAGCTATGAGGATGTTCGATATTATCTTTAATAATATCAGCTTGAATTTGACTTAATAATTGATAAGCCATAGCTTCTGTTGCGCTAGGCATCAAAATCACAAATTCATCACCGCCTAAACGAGATACAGAATAATGCGTATTTAAGGTTGCTTGACGTAAAATATTGGCAAAGCGTTTTAATAATAAATCACCACAATGATGACCCTTTAAATCATTAATTGTTTTTAAACCATTTATATCTAAATAAATACATGCTGTTGGAAGTATTGATTCTATTTGCAGTCTTTTCACTTCAGCATTAAAGAAATTACGATTATAAAGTTGAGTGAGTTCATCATGATGACTCAGATAATGTAAATAAGTTTCTAACTCTTTACGTGCGGTAAAATCAGTATAAGCAATTTGAATGGTATCCCATGTATTTACCGCATTTGGAAAAACCATTAATTGTTCTCTCACATGAATGGATTGTTTTTCTAAAGTTTTATATTCACAATCACGCTCTAAATGAGAATGACCTTGCCATAAATGTAATAACTCATCTTGAAAATGCTGACGACTATTTTCACTAAATAAAAAATGTGTGTTTTGATCAAAATGTTGTTTATTGTTTGCCTTAAATAAGGTTAATAAAGCTTGATTGACATCAATAGAACGAACACTTTGAAAACATATACTTAAAAACTCAGGATGTTGGCTAATATATTGTTTTAAGTC
Organism: Acinetobacter sichuanensis; assembly: GCF_003024515.2. Taxonomy (GTDB): domain Bacteria; phylum Pseudomonadota; class Gammaproteobacteria; order Pseudomonadales; family Moraxellaceae; genus Acinetobacter; species Acinetobacter sichuanensis. The sequence continues at coordinate 16,512 of NZ_PYIX02000052.1, read as the reverse complement.
GTGTATACCTTGTTGTTGTAAGCGATCAAATAATATTTTAACTGCACTATAATCCTTAACCCAAAGTGCAGTGGGTGAGTGAATAAATAATGACTCTGCAAAACGTCGAGCATTTTGATAGTCAGAAACATTTTCTGTGGTTAATAATAAACGTTCCCAACTGTCCTCATAACCAGGCATAACACTGGCTTTGAGTAAAATATCAATTTGTTTTCCTTTACAAGTAAAGTTGATTGATGGACAGACACACTGAGAATTATTTTTCCATAAAGCAACAAAGAATTTTACTTTTTCAATGCTGATTTTTTCATAATGTAAACGTGCAAAACTCAATAAAATTTCATTTAAATCCGTGGCTTCATAAAGCTCTAAAGTACTTTGGTTTACCTGAATGGTATGAATAACCATCAGGCAAGCTTGTAAACGTTCAGGGTCTTCCATTAAATATTGTTCTAAATCTTCCACACCTTCATCAGTCCATTGCTGGAAGATTTTTTTAACTTTGCTAAAGTCTTGAATCCACATCGCCATTGGAGACAAATTGAATATGGTTAAATTAACTTGCTCCATATGGATCACCTCAGCGTTTTGCTTTATTTTCTGCCTTAGGCGGCGTGATGTTTTTTTGCCCGTTCCAAATGTCAATAAAATCGCTTTCATTGAGGTGATATAACTCTAACAAAGCTAAAATGACGCCACCTAAAGTTTTAGCTGCATCACTTTGAATATCAAGTTGTAAAACATTTTTATGGCTCAGTGTATTTAAAATATCACTAATTTCATAACTACGATCACGACCATTACTATCAGTTGGATACATTGGTGTATTAATCACGATTTTAGCTAAACTTTTTTCAGCTTCTGTGAGTTGTAAATTTTGTAAAGCCTGATCCAGATCTTCACTAAAAATAATATCTTCTTGAATAAATGCGTGGAGTAAATGTTGAGTGAGTTTTGGTAAAGTTTTTTCTACAAAAGGTCTAAAAGAACTCGGAAAAATAACATTATGAGAAATACCCTTGAACATCGGGGCAATTTCTTCAACTTTATAGCCTGCAACACCACAACCTACAGCCGTAATAAAATACTTCGTTTTAGGATGATTTTTTGTATAAATTTTAAAGTCATCTACATAATGCTCAATTTGCGATAGAGGCATTTGTTGTAGATGTTCATTCATTGTGGGAATCGCAAAGCTTTGACCTGACCAACCTCGTCCCACACCTTTCATCGCACCAAAATGTAAATAGGCGATTTTTGCTGCACCGCCTTGATGTGTGCCCGCGAGATTACTGCCAAATACAAAAACCGTATCTTCAGCTAAACTTTTAATAATACTTTCATCATGATAGTGGTAAGTCATTGACTGCAATCTCGTATTGGCTTTGTTCCATGTTGCAATTGAATGCGACAATGGTCAAGTGATCCGATAAAATATTTAAAAAAATGATGATCTAAAATAACACAGGAATTATTGATGCAAAGAAATAGACATATTCTGCAAAATATCCAAGCGGGTGATTTTTTAATATTAATTGATAAAACGAAACATAAAACCTTGGGTGAGCCTATTCAAATTCAAAAAATTGAACAACTTGAGCATGCGCAACAGATACATTATGTAGGATTGTATCAAATGAGAACAGTAGAGTTCTGTAGTCATATTGACCTACTTCCTTTTGCCTCTACAGCTTCAGATTTAAAGACTTTTTATGATGACTATCGCCAATATGTGCGCAGCTTAGCAGACGCAAATGATGTCAGTGCGATGTTACATTTTGCTGAGTTAAGTTATACATGGGCATTTCATGGTATTGGAAAAACGGATACCGCTATGGGGGAAGCAAAACAGTATTATGAATTAGTCAGTGAACAGGGACAGACAGCAGAGCATGCACAAGCAAGTTATGCTTTGGCACAGATGTACTTGCGGATCATTAATCCTGATTATGATGCTTACTTTAAGCTAAATCGTGAGGGAAATTTTCAATATTATTTATTACGCAGTGCAGAACAAGGGCATTGTATTGGACAATATCAACTGGCTTATTATATAGAATATGGTGAAAAAGGCTTTCAGCAAGATGATGAGAAAGCAGTGTATTGGTATCAACAAGCGGCAAATCAAGATTATCCTCAAGCTTTGAATAATTTAGGCGATAAATATGAACGCGGTAAAGGAGTAAAACGAGATTATGCACAAGCTGTTGCCTATTATCAGCGTTCAGCAGCCTATGATATTGTAGAAGCAATTTATAATTTAGGGCGTTTATATTTACGTGGTTTAGGGGTAGAAAAAGATGAAGTGAAAGGACGTTCACTGATCATGCAAGCAGCAAGTCGATATTATAAACCTGCGCAACGCAAATTGGCGAAGTTGATTGAGCAAAATGAATAAAAAACTAAAAATGAGAAAGATTGCATCTGGAAATTTTACCCCCATAATTAAAGCTCATTATTCGGTTTTAGAAGTATTACGATGCAGGATAGTCAACCCTTTGAACTTATTACACAATATCAGCCTGCAGGGGATCAGCCGCAAGCGATTGAAAAATTAGTACATGGTGTCAATCAAGGCTATCATGATCAACTTTTGCTCGGTGTTACAGGTTCGGGTAAAACCTATACTATGGCAAATGTCATTGAACAAACACAACGCCCAACGATTGTGATGGCGCACAATAAAACCTTAGCTGCGCAGCTCTATGGCGAGTTCAAAGCATTTTTTCCAAACAATGCTGTGGAATATTTCGTGAGTTACTATGATTATTATCAACCCGAAGCTTATGTTCCATCGTCAGATACATTTATTGAAAAAGACTCCGCCATTAATGACCATATTGACCAAATGCGTTTGTCTGCTACTCGTGCATTATTAGAGCGTCGTGATTGTATTATTGTCGCATCAGTATCTGCAATTTATGGTCTTGGTGATCCCAATGCATATATGAGCATGTTATTACATGTCGTACAGGGGGATCGACTGCATCGTGATGAAATTATTCGACGCTTAGTTGAAATGCAATATACCCGTAACGAGTTAGAGTTTCTAAGAGCAACTTATCGTATTCGTGGTGATATTATTGATATTTTCCCTGCTGAATCTGACCAACATGCAATACGCATTGAGTTGTTTGATGATGAAGTCGATTCTATTCGATGGTTTGACCCAATTACAGGCAAAATGGTACGTAAAGTGCCACGTGTAACGATTTACCCAAAAAGTCACTATGTTACGCCTAAAGATAATTTACAAAGAGCCATTGGTACAATTCAAGAAGAACTCAAAGAGCGTTTAGTTTTTTTCCGTGAAAATGATAAATTGCTCGAAGCTCAGCGCATTGAGCAACGCACCCGTTATGACTTAGAGATGATGCAACAGCTCGGTTATACCAATGGTATTGAAAACTATTCACGGCATTTATCTGGTCGACCTGAAGGTGCTGCACCGCCGACTTTATTTGATTATTTACCTGAAGATGCTTTATTGCTGATTGATGAATCACATGTCACTGTGCCGCAAATCGGCGCAATGTATAAAGGAGATCGTTCTCGTAAAGAAAATTTAGTGAATTATGGTTTTCGCCTACCGAGTGCTTTGGATAATCGTCCAATGAAATTTGAAGAATGGGAGCGTCTTGTACCGACAACAATTTATGTGAGTGCAACGCCTGCAAGATATGAACTCGAAAAATCTGAGCAAGTCGTTGAACAAGTGGTACGTCCAACAGGCTTGATTGATCCTGAAATTGAAATTCGTCCAGTCTTAACACAAGTAGATGATGTGTTATCTGAGATTAATATCCGCAAAGATTTAAATGAACGTGTTTTGGTGACGACATTAACCAAACGTATGGCAGAAGACTTAACGTCCTATCTTAAAGAATATGGTATTAAAGTCGCTTATTTACACTCTGATATTGATACTGTGGAGCGCACGAAAATTATTCATGAGCTACGTTCAGGTGTACATGATGTTCTGGTGGGAATTAACTTATTAAGAGAAGGTTTAGATATGCCTGAAGTTTCTTTAGTTGCAATTTTAGATGCAGATAAAGAAGGCTTTTTACGCTCTGAACGCTCTCTGATTCAGACCATTGGTCGTGCAGCACGAAATATTAAAGGTAAAGCAATTTTATATGCTGACCGCATTACTGATTCAATGCAAAAAGCAATGGATGAAACAGAGCGTCGACGTAATAAACAAATCGAATTTAACCTTTTACATGGCATTACACCGCGTAGTGCAGTACGTCAAGTCAGTAAAGATATTGATACAGGCGAGCTTTTAAATGATGAGCAAATTGAGGTAAAACTTGATGAACAGGCGCAAGCATTAACGGCAGATGAGCAACACCTCTTGTCTGATCCAAAACTGCTTGCTAAGCATTTAGCAAAACTTGAAAAAGAAATGTTAAAAGCATCAAAAGAACTACAATTTGAGCAAGCGGCACGTTTACGTGATGAAATCGTACGCTTAAAAGCGCGCATGTTACAATAGTTGAACTTAGAAAGGCTGGGATTGTGGCTTATATTTAATTTAAAGATACATAAAGCTACAATTCTGGCTTAAATTTATGATTATTTTAATAATTATAAATGCAAAAAGTGAGGGGAAATGGGTGAGTTTAATGAAAAAAATACCCAAGTGGATCCATAAAAATAGCCAAATGATACAAAGAAACTTGTTGTTTACAATGAGTATTTTTGTTGCGATACCGAGTTATGCCGAAGACCGTTCACTTGCCACAGTACCCCGTGTTGAACTTGATAAATATCTTGGGCTTTGGTATGAGGTTGCACGTAAGCCTATGTATTTTCAAAGAGAATGTGCAAAAGACGTCACCGCACGTTATACCATCAATGAATATGGAAATGTTGAGGTAGATAATCGTTGTATTGATCAGCAAGGCAACCAATTACGTTCAATTGGTGAAGGTTTTGTAATGAATGATCCTTATAACTCAAAAATTAAAGTCAGTTTTTTACCTGAGGCAGTGCGTTGGATGCCATTTGGACGAGGAGATTATTGGATTTTAAAAATAGATCCACATTATCAAATGGCTTTAGTTGGAGAACCGAAGCGTAAATATTTATGGATTTTGTCACGAAACCCTCATCCTGATGAAAATAAAGTCACCGAATATTTACGTTATGCGCAAACGCTTGGTTTTAGTGTGAAAGATTTAATCCGTTCAGAACAGACAGAACCTTAGATGAGTTTTTGAATGATATTTATACTTGAATTTTCAAATACATTTAAGGAAATATGCTTATAATACCTCTGTAAAATTATGTAGAGATGGCAGATGTTTAAAGGTGTTGCATTATCCGTTTTGGCATCAGTCACTTTCGGCGTTTTATATTTTTATACTCAACTTTTATACCCATTCGATCATCAGCAAACATTTGGCTGGCGTATTATCGCGACGTTGCCTTTTCTAAGTTTATTCATGTTTTATAGTGGTGATTGGACACATGTCAAAACCATAGGGCAACGTATCCTGCAAAAACCTGCATTATTACTCATTTTAATGCTGACTTCTGCTTTGACTTGCTTTCAGCTCTGGCTATTCTTATGGGGACCTATGAATGGGCGTGGCTTACAAGTTTCTCTTGGTTATTTTTTATTACCTTTATTTTTGGTACTCATGGGCAGTATTTTCTTCAAAGAAAAACTGTCTAAATTACAGCTCTTAGCGGTGTCATTTGCGGTTGTTGGTGTTGCACATGAAATTTGGCGTTTAGGCAGTATTGCATGGGAAACGATGTCCGTTGCAGTGGGATATTCTCTTTATTTTTTAATTCGTAAACGTATTCATACCGATAACCTTGGTGGGTTCTGGTGGGATATCTTAATTTGTATGCCTGTCGCAATTTATTTGGTACAAATGGCAGATGCACCATTGAGTATGTTTGTCGGACATTGGTATTTGTGGCTTGTTGTGGCAGGTTTGGGGCTGTTGAGTGCAATTGGTTTAGGTAGTTATATTTTAGCAAGCCGCTATTTGCCTTTGGTTTTATTTGGTTTATTGAGTTATTTAGAACCTGTTTTGTTGGCGTTGGCTTCTTTTGCACTTGGAGAGAGTATTGGTCAAGATGAATGGTTGACCTATATTCCCATTTGGTGTGCTGTTGGTATTCTTGTGATTGAAGGAAGTTTGCATCTTTATACGCAAAAGCGTAATCGACAAAAACTACAACGAAATACACAAAAAATGAAACAACGCATTGAAAATGAAAAGTCTTAACCATGCAATTTTTGGATCATCAATATGTTGTTGCATGATCTAATCTAGAAATCATCGAAATAATTATACATATTTTGTAAATTTATAGTGAATATAGGGCAAAAAGTCCTTTGCTTGAGCAGCTTTCGATTCATTCTTTGTTAGAATTCCATTACAATACTAGGGTTTTTTAAACTTAGTCTAGATATACATAAAATAGAGGACGTATCTGTGAGCAAAGACACTATCATCGCCCTACACGCAGAGCACCAAGGTCGCTGGAAAAACCGTGAAGAAATCGCGGAACGTATGATTGCATTAATCGGTCAATTATACCGTGAAAAAAACATTGTGACTTCTGTTTACGGTCGTTCTTTAGTGAACCGTTCAGTAATTCAAATTTTAAAAGCACACCGTCGTACACGTATGATGGATGTTGAACTTTCTGTTGTTAACACGTTCCCTCTTTTAGAAGCGTTGGCTAAACTTGAGAATATCGGTTCTGCAGAAGTTGATTTAGGTAAACTTGCTGTTGAATATAAAGAAAAAGGCGGCGATGTTGATGCATTTGTTGCTCAAGCAGTTCAATCTTTAGAAGGTCGTCCTGCTCTTGTTGAGCCTAAAGATGTTGTGCTTTACGGTTTTGGTCGTATCGGTCGTATTTTAGCGCGTTTAATCATTAGCCAATCAGGTTTGGGTCGTGGTTTAAACCTTAAAGCGATTGTAGTTCGTAAATCTTCTGATGGTGACTTGGAAAAACGTGCGTCTTTATTACGTCGTGACTCAATTCATGGTCCATTTGCAGGTACAATTTCTGTAGATGAAGAAAATGAAGCAATCATTGCAAATGGTAACTTCATCAAAGTAATTTATGCTTCTAGCCCAGCTGAAGTAGATTATACAGCTTATGGAATCGATAACGCATTAGTGATCGATAACACAGGTAAATGGCGTGATATCGACGGTTTGACTCAACACCTTCAATGCGCTGGCGTTGGTCGTGTTGTATTGACTGCACCTGGTAAAGGTGACATGAAAAACGTTGTGTTTGGTGTAAACCAAGCAGATATCTTAGATGAAGATAAAATCATCTCTGCTGCAAGCTGTACAACAAACGCAATCACACCAGTATTAAAAGTGTTAGAAGACAAATACAAAGTGATCAATGGTCACGTTGAAACTGTTCACTCTTTCACAAACGACCAAAACTTAATTGATAACTATCATAAAGCGGATCGTCGTGGTCGTGCTGCAACATTGAACATGGTTATTACTGAAACTGGTGCTGCTAAAGCGGTTGCAAAAGCATTACCACAGTTACAAGGTAAATTGACAGGTAACTCAGTACGTGTTCCTACACCAAACGTTTCATTGGCTATTCTTAACTTAACACTTGAGAAAGAAGTTGATCGTGAAGAAGTGAACGAATACATTCGTCAAATTTCGATCCATTCAAACCTTCAAGGTCAAATTGGTTATACCAACTCGACTGAAGTTGTATCTTCTGACTTTATTGGTTCACGTACAGCAGGTGTGTTTGATGCGCAAGCAACAATCACTTCGGGTAACCGTTTAACTGCTTATGTTTGGTACGATAACGAAGTAGGTTATAGCTGCCAAGTTTTACGTATCGCTGAACAAATGTGTGGCGTAAGCTACCCGAAAGTTCCTGCTGAAACAAATGCATAATTTGTAAGTCGCAGTAAAAAGAGCTTCATTTGAAGCTCTTTTTTATTCTAAAAAATAAAAAACATGAAAATTATATTGGATTCATGATGAAATGGTTGACTTAAATTTATGCATCTTATGCGCTTTTAGACGCTATTTTTAGGCTTAAAAGAATTGATTTTTATCATTTTAAATCTACATTTTTCATGGTTTTGTCATTGAAGCAGCTTAGCATCAAAGCTCATTTTAGCCATATGAAAAACAACAATGAAATATCAATATTTAGCTTTATCTATAATGACTGCCAGTGTATTGGTTGGCTGTGGAAATGATAAAGACAATACAACTGAACTTCCAACAAACTCAAAGCAAGTTTTAACATTAGAACAACCCCTTCAGTTTGGAGATCAAAATTGTCGTTTTGGTGGTACGGTAAAATTCTCTGGATTAGATTTAAATAATAATAAAAAGCTAGAGACTGATGAAATTCAAAAAACAGAAAATAATTGTATTACGCAGAATTTATTTGCTCATGGTGTACATTTGAATTATGAGCTTATGGATATTAAAGGAATTGTCGATGGTGCAAAAGCTGGAAACTTTATTGAGTTTCGTCGAGGTGGATTTGGTTCAGATTTAGTTGCTCATCCAACGCATAAAAATCAATATTATGCTTTGACAGACCGAGGACCAAATGCAGATTTTAACTTGAATAAAGACAACGGAAAAATGTTTCCAGATCCTTCATATACACCACGTATAGGTTTGTTTGAAGTGCAAACAGATGGAACTGTGAAAAAAATAAAAGAAATTTTACTCAAAGATCGTACAGGTAAAAATATTACAGGTTTGCCAAATCTTAATTTTGGTTCAACTAAAGAAGCAGCTTATGATATTTATGGAAAGTTACTAAAACAACAAACGGATGAATATGGTTTAGACCCCGAAGGTTTAGTGGCACTTGCAGATGGAACTTTTTGGGTATCTGATGAATATGGTCCACATATTGTGCATTTTGATGCAAATGGTCAAGAGCTTGATCGAATAAATGCTTTTACTGATGATACACGTCGTATAGGCGGTTATATTTTACCTGCTGAGTTTGCGAAACGTCGCCCAAATCGTGGTATGGAGGGATTAACCGTTACACCTGACGGGAAAACATTGGTAGGCATTATGCAATCGACTATGGATAATCCAAACAATAGTGTGAATAAGTCGGATTTGACTCGTATAGTCAGCATTGATTTAGTCACGAAAAAAGTAAAACAGTATTTATATAAGCAAGAAGGTGGTACCAAAGCATATTCAAACTCTGCGATTACTGCGTTAAGTAATACTTCATTTTTAGTACTAGAACGTGATGGAGATTTTTATAAAGATAATCAAAATGCTTTTAAACGTGTTTATAAAATTGATTTACGCCAAGCAACGAATTTAGAAGAAGTTAAGGAAAATAACCAAATTAAACAAGATGAAAAACTGGGTTTAACGATTGATGGGAAAACTTTAGAACAATATGTTTTAGATGAAGGTTGGCAAGGTTTAACTGCTTTAAATATTATTGCACCAAATAAAACTTTGGTACTGGATATGAATAAACAAGTAAAATTTCCACATGATAAAATGGAAGGGCTATGGCTGATTGACCAAGAACGTTTAGGTTTAATTAATGATGATGATTTTTCATTATGGGTAAATAATGGCGCGCTTGAACAAAAATATTTAGATCAAGATAAAAAAGTTATTGATACGAATACTTTATATATTATCGACCATTTAGATTTAAAACCAATTCCATAAAATATAAAAATAACCAGAGTTTGATTCATTAAAAACTCTGGTTTTAATAAGTGACTTGTGATTATAAACTGATATGAATACAGCTAAATTAACAAACTATCATATTTTTATTACTTTTTTAAAATTGGGCTGTATTGGTTTTGGTGGTCCTGCAGCACATTTGGTTTTATTTCATAATATTTTAATCAAAAAAATGCGTTGGTTAGATGAAGCACAATATTATCAAATATTAGCTTTGGCTCAAATTTTACCAGGACCAACCAGTAGTCAAGTTGGAATAAGTATTGGTTATCTTAAAAATGGTTATTTAGGCGCTTTTTGTGCTTGGTTGGGTTTTACTTTACCTTCTGCCTTGTTGATGGCGAGTTCAGCATTATTTGGGCAATATATTTTTAACACATTGAATAATATATTTTTTCATGTTATTCAACTCATTGTTTTGTCAGTGGTTGTTTGGGCGTTTTGGCAAATGTTAACCACTTTATGTCATCAGTTCTGGCAATACATTTTGCTGATTTTTTCAGCAGTTTTTATTTATACTGTGCCTATGGCGATGAATCAATTCATTGTGATTTTTATTGCGGCTCTCGTTGGTGGGTTTTTAGCAAAAGAGCAGCATCAAAAAGAAATTTTTTTAAAAGACTCTGAAGCTAAACTAACTGCTATAAAAAATTCTAAAGCTTATATTTGGCTATTCATTTTTATTATGCCTTTTTTCTGCTTTCCACTATTTAATCATTTTTCTCCTTCGGTTTTAATACAAAGTGTCGAAGGTTTTTATCAATCCGCTTCTTTAGTTTTTGGCGGTGGGCATGTTATTTTGCCATTACTGCATCAAGAATTTGTGAGTACAGGGTTAATTTCAAATGATAAATTTGATTTAGGTTATGCTTTGGTGCAATTCGTACCTGGTCCATTATTTAGTTTTTCTAGTTATTTGGGTGCATTATTACCTTTAACATCCTCAGTCACTTTGAATATTATTATTGCAAGTTTTATTATATTTGTGCCTTCATTTTTTTTGGTATTTGGTACTTTGCCATATTGGTCATGGCTAATGAGGCAAAAAATAATCTATAAGTCTTTGCAAGGTATAAATGCAGCAGTGGTTGGTTTGTTATTGTGTTTAATTTATCAAATGTCTGAAAAATATATTATTCAAAGCACTGATATTATTTTTGTTATTATTTTAATTTTTTTACTAAAAATGAAATTTCCTGTTTGGTTGGTTTTATTATCTACTTTTTTCACTTATTACTTTTATTTAAACCATTATATTATGTGATTTTTTGCTGAAGATGATGGTTTAAATATTTAATTCTTAATTTAAAAATTCTAATTTTTCAAAAATTTAAAACTTAAATTACTCAAAAAGCTAAACTTATCTATTTTTAATTATTTATAAAAACTAAATAAAAGTGAAAAATATCTGAGTTGAATAACGAAAAGAGAAAAATAATGACTGAATTGACAACAACAGAAAGCGAAAACCGACAAATACCATTTAAGAAAATTATCATTTCCATATTTGTTGTTATCGTGACGATATTTGTAGCGATTGCTGTATTTAGTAATCTTTATCCAGTGCAATCACAAAGTATCACTCAGACTTTACAAGAAGGGTTTTCTAGCAAAAGCTTTTGGACTGCGGCAGGCGTTGGCTTATTTGCTCAAGTCGTAGATGGAGCTTTAGGGATGGCTTATGGTGTAACCGCCAGTACTTTTTTATTGTCCACAGGTGTGCCACCTGCTGCTGCTTCAGCATCTGTGCATATTGCTGAAGTATTTACTACGGGCTTTTCAGGGCTGTCACATTGGAAATTAGGCAATATTAACAAAGCCTTGTTTAAGCGCTTGGTGATTCCTGGTGTTATTGGGGCGGTGATAGGTGCTTATTTATTAACAAATATTGATGGAAATGTCATTAAACCTTTCATTTCAGGATATTTATTGTTAATGGGAATTTATATTTTAATCAAAGCCTTTAAAACGATACGCATTAAGACAGATCCTCCAACCTATGTTGCGCCTTTAGCAGTAACAGGAGGCTTCATGGATGCGATTGGGGGTGGAGGTTGGGGACCAGTCGTCACAACATCTTTAGTTGGTAGTGGGCAAGACCCTAGGACAACCATTGGCTCAGTCAATGCAGCAGAGTTTTTCTTGGCAATTGCTGGAGGGGCTGCTTTTGCTTTATTTGGTGGTTTTACTCACTGGACAGTCATTGCAGGTTTAGTCATCGGTGGTTTATTTGCTGCACCTATTGCTGCTGTATTATGTGCAAAATTACCTGCTCGTACACTGATGATAGTAGTGGGAATCTTGATTTCATTATTAAGTATTTATAATTTATACAAAGCCTTAGCTTAGTTTTTGGTCTTGGCATTGAAGAAACTCAATGCCAATTTATTTGATTTTATACAAAACGCCTTAAATATTTTTTAAACGTTCAGATCCAATCCAATGTTTAGAAAACTGATAAGCTGCTCGTCCAGAACGCTGCCCACGACTTTGACACCAACGTAAAGCCTCTGCACGAGTTTCCGCTGTAAATGGCATATTTTCTTTCGCCAAATAGTGCTCTACAATTTCTAAATATAAATTTTGATCCATTGGATAGAAGGATAACCACAGCCCAAAACGGTCTGACAGAGAAATTTTCTCTTCGATTGCTTCTTGTGGATGTAACTCTTTATATTGTGGGACATCAACTTTAGTCACAGGTGTATTTTCATGCATAAACTCAGGAAGTAAATGACGACGATTACTGGTTGCATAAATAATGAAATTACTTGAACCTGATTGTAATGAACCATCTAAAACACTTTTTAAACTACGATAATTTTCATCTTCTGCGTTAAATGCTAAATCGTCACAATAAACAATAAATTTTTCAGGACGATGCTGGATTGCTTTTTGGATTTCAGGTAATTCAGATAAATCATCACGTTCAATTTCAATTAAACGTAAGCCTTGTTCATGGTATTGCGTTAATAAAGCCCGCACAATGGAGGATTTTCCTGTGCCACGTGAGCCTGTGAGTAAAATATCATTGGCAGGTAATCCATGTAAAAATTGTTCTGTATTTTGTAAAATTTTGGCTGTTTGGCGCTCAATACCTTTTAAATCTTCCAATAAAATCGCTTTAGGTTGGTAGATTGGTTTGAGTTGTTTATCTTGCCAACGATAGGCAGGTGCAGAAAAATCCGTTTCTTGTCGAGGTTCGGGAAGAACTTGTTTTAACTGTTCAAGTACAACGGATAAAGATTGGATTAAATGATCAGGTAAATCAAGAGTTGCCATAAGAGTTCGCTAATAATTAACAGTTTGGATTGATGTTAACATGTGCATCATCTCAGTGTTTATTTTATGCAATGAAAATGATCATCTGAGCCAAAAAATAGTTGTTTTGAGTAATTGCTTATACGTTGATTATTCAGCATAGTAACCTGATTAGATACTCTATTTAGAGTGGTATTAAAGGATAATGCGACAGATGAAAATAGAATTTAAACATGACTTTAATCCGCATCAAGCATATCGAATTAAAAAGTTAAAAAGACAACTGGCACAAGCTGAAAATTATGAGGAATGGAAATCCACAGCTTTAAAGTTAGATGAAGAAAGTGGAACGCAAGAGTGGAAATATGACAATAGTTCCCCTTATTTTGATGCTCAGATTATTTCCCATCGTTTAAATATTTTACGTCGCTACCGTCATCAGAAGCGTACCGCTGATCTTATTTATATTTTAAGTGAAGGTTTAAGCCATGATATTGCAAATATCGCCCATCCTTTGTTGTTCACAGAAACGTATGTTGGCACTAAAAAAATTATTGAAGATTATGTTGAAGAAGTAAGTCAAAGTCTCGCTTTTATTGCATCCGTGGCATGTGAGGATCTGAGTCTCGTTGAGAAAATTGAATTTTTTACCAACTGTGAAAAAGTATATGGTCAACCTGCGATGATGTTTTCTGGTGGTGCAACATTAGGTTTATTTCATACAGGTGTTTGTAAGGCATTGATGGAGCAAGATTTACTGCCAAAAGTACTGTCAGGTTCGAGTGCTGGTGCAATTATGACAGCAATGCTTGGTGTTTCAGAGCAAAGTGAAGTCCCTAATATTTTGTCTGGTGAACATTTTTATAGTGAGGCTTTTCATTTTCGAAGCCTACGAGAGTTAGTCCGAGGTAATGGCGGTTTTGCTGATGTTAAATATTTAAAGAAGTTTTTGATTGAAAATTTGGGTGATTTTACTTTTGAGGATGCTTATAAAAAATCAGGTTTAGATATTAATATTAGTGTTGCACCCTATAACGCTTCACATGAAGATGCACGTATTATGAATAAATATACAGCACCTGATTTATTGGTGTGGAGTGCAGTTTTAGCGTCTTGTGCTGTTCCTATTTTATTTCCACCTGTACGTTTGACAGGGAAGCGTTATGATTCAGTGCATACGCCTTATTTAGCGAGTACACGTTGGGTTGATGGTAGTGTACGTAGTGATTTCCCTCAAGAGAAAATGTCTCGTTTGTATAATATCAACTACACGATTGCCAGTCAGGTCAATCCGCATATCGTACCATTTATGCAAACAGATGTTGAACGTTTTAGAACGGATTTATTAAGTTGGCCTGAGCGAATCGTTCGTAAACATGGCAAAACGATCGCGATGGATGTGATGGACTTTACTCGAGACCGAATGGGACGTATTCCCACTGTACGCAGATTGCTAGAACATGGTTATGGCATCATAGATCAGCGTTATTATGGTGATGTTAATATTATTGGAAATTATAGTTTCAAACATTATCAATATATGTTGCAGAACCCTCGACCAGAACTTTTTCAATTATTGCAACGTGAAGGTGAGCGTGCAACTTGGCCTAAAATTTCAAGTATAGAAACACATGCACGTATTGGTAAAACCATTCAACACTGCTTAGAGCTGTTAAATTTTAATTTGAAAAATAAAGTGAATACTACGCAGAAAGTAGAAGCATGAACATCAAATCATTGGGTACAGCGATAAATTCCACTCGCAGCCAAAGTTTCGGGCGGAGAGTTTATTGTATAGAAAGTACAACAGGTAAATATTGGGTTAAGCAACAACTTGCTCATGTGAATGCGGAATATGAACGTGGTTTTTTAAATGAACTAGAGATATATCGCCGTTTGAATGCTTTAGAATCTCCTGATCATTCATTTTTAAGCAACTTTTCAATTACGCAGGCGATGAGTTCTAATAAATCTTCGGTACTTTTATTGAGTGATTCGTTAAACTTACAAGATGCAGCAGCACTTTTTGCAGAAAATTCATTAGAGCTACAATTTTCTCAAGTGATCTGTATTTTAAAGCAGAGTTTAGATGTCTTGGAAAATTTACATGAATTAGGTTTTATTCATGGTGATTTAAAGGTTGAGCATTTTCGACAACAATCAGAACGCTTGTGTTTAATTGATTTTGAGCAGACATGTCATCTTGATGATGTAAAGCATATGCAAAATACAGCGACACCACGTTATATGGCGCCAGAATTATTTCATGCACAACCTAAATCAGTGCAAACAGATCTTTATGCTTTAGGAATTATTTGGTTGGAATGGTTAACCCAAGAAAAGTTGCAAGCAAAAAGTTATCAAGATTGGGCTTTTTTGCATTGTCAGGACTTAAAAATAGAATTGGTACCTAAATTTTATGCTTTAAATGAGATATTAAATTTATTGCTCATGAAAAAAAAGCAGGCGCGTTGTACAAATATTTATCAAATAAAACAACTATTAAGCAAAATTGGCTAAAGAAAAAGCAGGGAAGTGTATTTTTGTTTTATATTTAAGCAAACGAGTGTTTTTTTCAAAAAAAGGACTTGTCAGATCATAATGATCTCTATAATATACACAGCCATTGGGGACGTGGCGAAATTGGTAGACGCACTGGATTTAGGTTCCAGCGCCGCAAGGTGTGAGAGTTCGAGTCTCTCCGTCCCCACCAACAATTATTAAGTTGTCTGAAAACTTAATAATTTGTGATAGAGGATTGGTGTAATGGTAGCATGACGGTCTCCAAAACCGTTCGTCAAGGTTCGAGTCCTTGATCCTCTGCCAACTTATTAGCCATTAAATTGGTGTTTATTCGGGGACGTGGCGAAATTGGTAGACGCACTGGATTTAGGTTCCAGCGCCGCAAGGTGTGAGAGTTCGAGTCTCTCCGTCCCCACCATATTCAAAAGGAGCAAGATTTTAAATCTTGCTTTTTTTATGTCTGGAATTTAGGAATAAAAATTTTAGGCACCCATAAGGATGCCTGATTTCTCTTTTCTAATAAAAAAAGAAATTTATGCTTTTAAATGATCTTCGAATTCTTCACCTAATTGAAATGCAAGATTGTTTCCTGCAAGGTCACATGTCACTAAACCGTATTCTTTTTTAAAACTAAATGTGAAACCTTTACCATCAGCTAAATTTTTAACAGAGTAACCTAACTTTTCTAACCAAATACGAAATGCGATAAGATTTTTTGCTTTAACAACCTTTTTCATGAAGATGCTCCTGAATTCCTGTCTATAAAAATTAATAGGGATGGTCGATAAATTTTTAAAGGGCAAAATAATAAAATAATTTTTTTATAACAATTTTTGATCAAGTTTAAAAGTGAGTTTTTTGTTTACAGTACAAATTTCATTATCAAATACATAGTTGATTTTTATCTATGTGTTTGATAATAATTGATTTAACTGTAAGTTATTACAGTTTAGTTGAGCCATATTGAAATAATTTGAAAAACTCTAATATAAATCTGAATTTTCTC
>NZ_PYIX02000051.1 GCF_003024515.2 Acinetobacter sichuanensis | reverse complement strand
AAGGCATATACAGGCGCAGCAATTGCATCGACTTGCCCATCATTAAATTTTTTAACAAAATTTGAAATATCAGAAGGAACACCTATAGCACCCACTTGTTGAACTGCCATTTTCTGTGCATCGTCGTAGTGTAAATAAGCAAATTTTTTACCTTTGGCTTTCGATAATGTATTAATCGCACGGTCACGGACAAAAATATAAGCAATGCCTAAAGGACTGATTCCTGCTAATTCATATTTCACACCATTTTGTGTGGAGACTAAACGGCGCGCATTACGCTTATCTAAAGCATAAACAATTGCCTTATGTGCAATTTCATTTGAAGAAACAGCCCCCAAAGCATCAATAGAACCACCAAATTTATTGTATTGACGTGAGCGCATTGAAGTCATTGCAACAGCATCACATTTTTGTGTTTTAAAATCTTGCTCTGCTTGTGCCTCTGAACGATATGCAACTAAATTAACATTTGCTCCCCAACTTTTTGAAGCAAGCGCCCACTCCTCCATTAATTTATAAGATTCCCCTGCTTTTCCAAGCAAATCAAATACACAAACATTTTGTTTAGCTTCAACTAAACTTGATGCCATTAAAGTACATAAAAATAAGGCACTAGAACTCAGTGTATTTATTTTATGCATCATTTTCTCCTACAACGTTTTTTATTTATAAAACTCAATTAAAATACTTATAAGTGTGATTTGTATCATAAAACCAATACTTTATGTACAATTTTAACCATTTTATAGACGAAAGCATAAAATGATTTCTTTTATTTTAAACTGAGAAACTTGCTGTGGATATTTTATTCTTTGGTGCAAACTCATTTATCTATTAAGATAGCGCATACATTTTGCAGTATAGTTTTCATTCATGATTCAGCTAGAACAACTTTCTTTACGTCGCGGTGGGCGTGTACTTTTTCAAAAAGCATCGATGCAACTCCATCCTGGTTGGAAAATTGGTTTAACTGGTGTCAATGGTGCTGGTAAATCAACGCTATTTTCAGCCTTACTGGGTGGAATGGAGTCTGATCATGGTAGCCTGAATCGTCCTGATGTTTGGACTGTGGCACATATGGCACAAGAAATTAAAGCTTTGGATATGAAAGCAATTGATTTCGTCCTCTCTGGTGATGAAGAGTTTTGGCAAATTCAACATCAGCTTGAACACCCTGAACAACTGAATAATGATGAACTTGCACATCTCTATGGTCGTTTTGATGAAATTGATGGCTATTCAGCAACAGCAAAAGCTTCTCAGTTAATGGCAGGTTTAGGGTTCTTCGAATATCAGTCACAACTTGATGTTTCAAGCTTCTCAGGCGGTTGGCGTATGCGCCTAAATCTGGCGCGTACATTGATGAGTCGTTCAGATTTACTGCTACTTGACGAACCAACCAACCATTTAGATTTAGATGCTATTTTATGGTTAGAAGACTGGCTCAAAGCCTATGAAGGTACACTCATTTTAATTTCACATGACCGTGATTTTTTAGATGCGATTACAGATCATATTTTACATATCGAAAATCAAGAATTGATTTTATATACAGGTAATTATTCAACCTTTGAACGCACACGTAGCGAACGTTTAGCACAACAACAACAAGCCTATGAAAAACAGCTTGAAACACGTGCACATTTGCAAAAATATATTGATCGCTTTAAAGCACAAGCCACCAAAGCTAAACAAGCACAAAGCCGTATCAAACAGCTTGAACGTATGCAAGAACTCTCTGCTGCACATGTAGATACACCCTTTACCTTTAGTTTCCGTGAACCAAGTAAAATGAGTTCACCACTGCTTGAGCTTGAACATGCCGATATTGGTTATAGCAATAAACTTATTATTACCAATGTAAATTTACAAATTACACCAACCAGTCGTATTGGTTTATTGGGAATGAACGGTGCAGGTAAATCAACTCTGATCAAATCTCTTGTCGGTGATTTAGCTTTAATACAAGGACATCGTAAAGAATCTGAACTGCTCAATATTGGTTATTTTGCGCAGCATCAAATGGATGCTTTAGATGGCACTGCAAGCCCAATGCTACAATTGGCTCGTATTGCAGACAAAAAAATTAGTGAAGCAACACTTCGATCTTTTCTTGGTAGTTTTGGCTTTAGTGGCGAACGCATGGATACGCCAAGTGAAAGCTTTTCTGGCGGTGAACGTGCGCGTTTAGCTTTAGCACTGATTGTGTGGAAACGCCCAAATGTCTTGATTCTCGATGAGCCAACCAACCATTTAGACTTAGATATGCGTCATGCACTGACCATGGCATTACAAGATTTTGAAGGTGCTGTGGTATTGGTTTCGCATGAACGCCAATTGGTTGCGAGTGTTTGTGATGAACTCATTTTAGTTCACAATGGGCAAAGCCGTGAATTTGATGGTGATTTGACAGCCTATGCAGACTGGTTACGCCAAGCTCGTCTTGATCTTATCAAACAAGGGCAAAAACCTGCTGCACCTGTACAATCACAAGTTCAAGTCAAACCAACCATTTCAAAATTAGATAAAGAAGCACAGCGCAAAGAAATGGCACGCCGTCGTGAGGTGAGTCGCCCAATTCGTAAAAATATTGAAAAAATAGAAGCACAAATTGGTAAAATTCAGCCTCGTCTTGTTGAAATTGAAACCTTACTCGGTGATACCGCACTTTATGAGGCAAATCGTAAAGATGACTTACTCAAGTTGATGAATGAACAGACTGAATCGAAAGCCAAGTTAGAACATGCTGAAGAGCAAATGTTAGAACTGATGATGGAATTAGAAGAATTAGAAAGTTCTTTTGAAGATTAATCATTTAGCCAAGAGGAAGTAGTGCTAAACTACTTTCTCTTTTCTCTGCACTCATCATAAAAATGAAAATAGAATATTATGATGGTATCTATACAGATATATTCGGCTCTGTTCCTATAAGGATTATCAATAATTTCAAATTCTTAAGTTTTAAAATCCGTAATATTTCTTTTATAGCAACTGATTTTGATGATTTAACTATTCACAATACAAGCACTTTAACCCAAGACCAAGCTCAGCAATTTACTTGGGCAAAAGATGCTCTGATCAAGTATAAACTGCAAATCAATCTCCCCTTAACCATCATTGAAATTGAAAATCAGCAAATTTTCCAATTTAGATCTAATTTACAGATTGAAATGCACCAAACCGTATATAGCGCACACTTAGATTTTGAATTAGCAGGTCAATGCTACTCAGCATCTCATAGCGACTTTGAAGGTTTATTTGATCAAATACAACGACAGTTTCAAGGAAAATATCGCTTTAAAAACTGTTATGGCTGTTTATATGCAGATTATAGTGTTTATGGGCAAGCACAAATGGGCAGTATGGGTTGTTTTAAAAAGCAAAAATCAAACTATTTGGCAGTAAAAAATAAAGATGATTATATGCAATTAGATGCAGTTGATTTTTGTAATCAGGAAATTTATTGCTGTGAAGATTACACCATACGCGATCAACAAGTCGGTTATCGCGGTACCATCGATTAAGCTAAAACATGTGAATAAGCTATGCCATCTATATACATCGCTTTGATGTGTATAACACTAGACTTTTCCCCAACTTGAAAAAAGTTATCCACAGCTTTTATGGATAAAACCCAAGTTATCCTCAGTCATCAAATCTTAGCTAAAAGCAGAATAAAAAACACAACTCAGATTTCCAACACAACAACCCAATACAATGAAATATCCACTTGTGTATAAGTCAATCTACATCTGCGGATAACAGCAAAGTTATCCACAGCCTATCTCTATTTATACACAAAGCGCTCAGATTAACTTTTTAAAAAACGCAATTCGGTAATTTTCCATTCTTGTTCATATACCCATTGTTCCTGAATGACTGTCGTACTATCTTCTAAATGAATCAAAACCATACATAAAGTTTGCTCACGATTAAACTCATATTCTTCACTTTTTACATTGGGTTTTTGAGGTTTCCAGACACCATTTTTTACAGCATGAGCGATCTTTTCATAACGTGTAAAATTCCCTTCTATACGTCCATCTTTTTCATAAATCACTTTAAAATGCTCATCTTCATACTGAGCAAGAACATCATAATTTCCTGTAAAAAAAGCATTTACCCAAATATCTCGGGTGTGCTCTAATTGATTATCCATCATTCTAGCCTCTTGTTTTATATAATATTGTCTATGAAATAAATACTGACATAGAAATAAGTCACTTTGATAAAATAATTTTAGATATACAAATAATCCTAAGATTGATACAAAATTACAGGCAAAAAATAACCCCAAATATATCATTTAGGGTTATTTAAACAGGGATAAACTTAATTAAGCATCAATATCAGCATTCAAAGCATTTTCTTCAATAAATGCACGACGTGGTTCAACATCATCACCCATTAAACATGCAAACATACGATCTGCTTCAATCGCATCATCAATTGTGACCTGTAACATATTACGGTTTTCAGGATCCATTGTTGTTTCCCAAAGCTGCTCTGCATTCATCTCACCTAAGCCTTTATAGCGCTGAATCATCATGCCACGACGCGAGTCAGAGATGATTTGTTGCCAAACTTGATGGAATGTCGATACGTTAATTTTACGCTCACCTTTTTGTAAAAATGCACCATTTTCCAATAAAGTGAACCAGCTTTTTGAATTTTTCAACAAACGAATATATTCACTTGATGCTAATAAACTGGCATCTAATAAATAATGATGTGGCAAATTATGTACATAAATCGTTAAACGTGGGAAATATACCGTCGAACGAACACCCTCAGCATTTTCACGTTCAAAACTTTCAAGGCTCAGTTCAGGACGTAAACTTGCTTGTGCTGTTTCAATCGCAAGACGCAGGTTTTCACCCCACTCTTTCACATAATTTTGATCATGATTTTGGTCAAATTTAAATGCTTCTAAACCTAATAAACCATCAAGTAAAGTCGCAGGATAACGTACGGTTAAACGCTGTAGACTTTTCTGTGAAGTTTGATAATCAGCAATGACATTTGCTAATGCTTCACCACGAATTGCAGGTGCATCTGCACTAATATGTAACTCTAATTCATCAATTGCACTAGAAATCAGGAAGGTTTCTAAAGCGTCATTGTCTTTAATGTACTGCTCTTGCTTACCTTTTTTCAATTTATACAACGGTGGTTGTGCAATATAAATATGACCTCGTTCCACTAATTCAGGCATTTGACGGAAGAAGAAAGTCAATAAAAGCGTACGAATATGTGAACCATCCACGTCCGCATCGGTCATGATAATGATTTTGTGATAACGCAATTTGTCAGGATTGTATTCTTCACGTCCAATGCCGCAACCCAATGCTGTAATCAAAGTACCGACTTCTTGTGAAGAAATCATCTTATCAAAACGGGCACGTTCTACGTTTAAAATTTTACCTTTAAGCGGCAAGATCGCTTGCATTTTACGGTTACGACCTTGTTTTGCCGAACCACCTGCAGAGTCACCTTCCACTAAATAAAGTTCAGATAATGCAGGATCTTTTTCTTGGCAATCTGCTAATTTCCCAGGCAGCCCAGCAATATCCAATGCACTCTTACGACGTGTCATTTCACGGGCTTTACGAGCAGCATCACGCGCACGTGCCGCATCAATGATTTTACCTGCAATTGATTTTGCAGCCTGAGGATTCTCTAAAAGATATTCAGAGAATGCTTTATTCATTGCTTGTTCAACTGCAGATTTTACTTCGCTTGAAACCAATTTTTCTTTGGTTTGTGAAGAAAATTTTGGATCAGGTACTTTTACTGAAACAATCGCAGTTAAACCTTCACGTGCATCATCACCAGAAACAGCAACTTTTTCTTTTTTAAGGATATTTTCACTTTCCATATACTGGTTTAAACCACGTGTTAACGCAGCACGGAAACCAGCTAAATGTGTGCCACCGTCTTTTTGTGGAATGTTGTTCGTAAAACAACGCACATTTTCTTGATACGTATCATTCCACTGCAATGCCACTTCTACAGTGATGCCTGTTTCAAGCGTTTGAGTCGTAAAATGAAAAATATCATTGAGATGAGTTTTGCCTTGGTTAATATATTTTACAAACTCAGAC
This sequence comes from Acinetobacter sichuanensis, assembly GCF_003024515.2. Taxonomy (GTDB): domain Bacteria; phylum Pseudomonadota; class Gammaproteobacteria; order Pseudomonadales; family Moraxellaceae; genus Acinetobacter; species Acinetobacter sichuanensis. The sequence goes on along the minus strand of NZ_PYIX02000051.1, from coordinate 16,678 downwards.
AGACCACCTTCATAATCAAAAATATGTTCAGCACTGATACGTTCATCACGTAGAACAATACGTACCCCTGCATTTAAAAATGAAAGTTCACGTAAACGACGTGCCAAAATATCAACATTAAAAATCGTCTGACTAAACGTTTCAGCACTTGGCCAGAAGCGTACAGTCGTTCCACTGATGGTTGTATCGCCAATCACTTTTAAAGCATAAACAGGATCACCATGTTTATATTCTTGTTGGTGAACATGACCTGCACGATGGATGGTTAACTCAAGTTTACTAGATAAAGCATTTACAACAGAAACACCTACACCATGTAAACCACCAGAAACTTTATAGCTGTTATCGTCAAACTTACCACCTGCATGCAGAATCGTTAAAATAACCTCTGCTGCTGACACCCCTTCTTCAGGATGAATATCTGTTGGGATCCCACGACCATTATCAGACACACTGACAGACTCATCTTCATGAATCGTGACAATAATTTCATCACAATGACCAGCTAAAGCTTCATCAATGGCATTATCGACAACTTCAAACACCATATGGTGTAAGCCTGAACCATCATCCGTATCGCCGATATACATTCCCGGACGCTTACGTACAGCGTCTAAACCACGTAATACTTTGATACTAGAGGAATCATAAGCCTTTTCAGTGGTTGGTTCTGTTTGAGAAGCGATTTGATCTTCTGAACTCATGGTTTCTCCCTAGCGAAAAATAGGTCTATTAAGAATTAGCTTAAAATAAAAAAATCATGGCACAACAAGTTGAACTTGACCGTTATCAACATTGAATAATTGGTAGGAAATCGACAAATCATGTAAGTGTTTTTTTACTGAATCTTGGTCCAATGTGGTCAAAAAAACCTGACTTCCAAGTTGGCTTAATCGTTCAATTAAACGCTGTTGTGCAGTTAAATCTAATTCTGCTGTCACATCATCTAATAATACCACAGTTTCCTTATTACAAGCATGTAGCATGGCAATTTGTGATAGTTTTAATGCCATGATCAATAACTTTTTTTGCCCACGAGAAAGAACAACATCTGCATCTCCTGTTGATGTTTTTAAACGTAGATCTGCACGGTGTGGTCCATATTCAGTATAACGCCGCTCTACATCTTTTTGATGATAATTGATCAGGTCATGCCCCAAACCATGCTCTACATGAAAGCCAGCACTATAGTCCATTTCAATACTCAAATTAGGCAATAAAATTTGCAGGTCTTGTGCCAAATAAACTTTCCATTGTTCCACAATTTCAAGACGCTGAGAGTGCAGGATCTCACCATATTCACTTAACATTTTATTCCAAGGTTCAAGCTCAGCTAAACTTAAATTACGCTTGGTTTTCAGCAAACTATTGCGTTGTTTCAGTGCACGTGAATAATACTGCCATGCATGGTAAAACTCAGGTTCCACGTGAAACATTAACCAGTCTAAAAGTTGACGCCGAGGTTTTGCTCCATGATCAATAATATCAGTACTCAATGGGTCGATCAGTTGTAAAGGTAAGATTTTGGCTAACTGTCCTTGTGTTGCAACAGAGTCACCATTGACCTTGATAAGCTGCTCACCACTTTGTAATTTTTGCATGCCAATTTTTTCAGTTGCCGATTGAGCAAAAACCAAAGCATCTGTACTGTTATTTTGAATATAATGTTTAGGAATATGGGTACGAAAAGAACGCCCTGTTGCTAACAAATGGATCGCTTCTAAAATCGAAGTTTTACCTGAACCATTTTTGCCATAAAAAACATTAAACGGCTGCAACTCATGGAGTGCAACCGTTTTTAGATTTCGAACACGTTGTATATTTAAGCGTGTAATATGCATGTGATGAAATGATCTAAGCTGAACTTAAACACGCATTGGCATAACAACATAAGTTTGATTGTTTTGGTTTGGATCTTGTACCAAAACTGACTGATTTGACTCAGACATCGTCATAGATACATCATCACCATCTAATACACCTAAAACATCTAAAATATATTGTGCATTAAATGACATTTCCATTGGTGTATTATTATATTGAATTGCTAAATCTTCAATTGCTTCATCTTGCTCTGGGTTATTTGCACGTAATTGTAAAGAATCTGCATTAAAATTCAGGAAAACTCCACGTAGCTTTTCATTACTTAAAATCGCAACACGTTGTAATGATTGTTTAAATACATCGTGAGTAATTAATACATTTTTATCACCACCACGTGGAATAACACGACGATAATCTGGGAATTTTCCATCAATTAACTTAGTGGTAAAACGTACAGTAATTTCACCCTGTTCTTTATCACGACTTGGTGCTTGAATCATGACATTCAATAACTCACGCCCAATCAATAACGTTAAATTATCATCTTCAATGCTCAACAAACGCTGCAATTCAGCCACAGCCTTACGTGGCACAATTGCCTGTACTAATTGAGTTGCATTTGACTCTACTAATGTTTCACACAATGCTAAACGATGCCCATCCGTAGTCACTGCACGTAACTGATTTTGGTCAATTTCCAACAAAGTACCTGTCAAATAAAAACGTACATCTTGCACAGCCATAGCAAATGCCGTTTTTTCAAATAAACGTTTTAATTCACGCTCAGTCACTTGAACATGTGTACCTTGAGTATTTTCAGTCGTTAACAATGGATAATCTTCAGCAGGTAAAGTACCTAACACAAAACGACTATTACCCGATTTCAAAATACAACGCTGATCTTCAGTAATCTGTAAATCAATCAATGCAGCAGCAGGCAAAGACTTACAAATATCAACTAATTTACGTGCGGGTACAGTTGTCTGCCCTGCTTGGATGCAAGCACCTTCAGCAAGGGTTGTACTTGCGACCAATTCCACTTCCAAGTCCGATCCTGTAATAATCAAAGCTTGTTCTGTCGCTTGAATTTTAACGTTTGAAAGAATGTTTAATGTGTGGCGACGTTCGACAGCACCTACAACATTAGACAAAACATTGAGCAAACTTTCTTTCGCGATTTTCAAACGCACGGTGGAATTCCTCTAAATTTTACAACTGAAAAATGGGGGGGTAAATATATTATTTGCCCTGTACTATGCGGTAGATTATACCGCATTTCAAGAGCAGAATTTGATCAAAAATTAGCTTTGAAGTAAACGCATTAAATTTTTATAATCCTCATTAAAAATAGGATCTTCATTGCATAAACTTTGTACTTTTTCACAAGCATGCATCACTGTACTATGGTCACGCCCACCAAAAGCCATGCCAATTTCAGGAAAACTATCTCCTGTTAATTCACGCGCCAAACCCATTGCAAGTTGACGTGGACGTGCATAAATACGAGTTCGTTTAGGTCCAACTAATTCTTTAAGAGGAATACGGAAATATTCACTCACAACACGCTGAATATTTTCAGTGCTAATTGTACGTGCTCGAATCGCTAAGACATCTTTTAATGATTCACGAACAATATCCAGATCAATGGTCGCCCCTTTAAAACGTGAAATAGCGACTACTTTGTTCAATGCACCTTCTAACTCACGCACATTGGCAACGACTTGTTGAGCAATAAACAATGCACAGTTGCGAGGCAAATCAACACCATTGCTTTCAGCTTTTTTCAACAAAATTTCAATTCGTGTTTCGATATCAGGTGGCTCAACTCCAACAGATAAACCCCACGAAAAACGTGAAACCAATCGTGGATCAAGTTCGGTTAACTCTTTTGGATAACGATCTGACGTTAAAATAATTTGTTTAGACTCATCTAATAAAGCATTAAACGTATAGAAAAATTCAACTAAACTCGCTTCTTTACCAGCCAACAAATGAATATCATCGACCAATAACAGATCTAATGAACGACAATTTTTTTTAAATTCTTCAACTTTGCCTTTTTGCAAGGAACTAACAAAATCTTGAACAAAACTTTCAGCAGTCATATACATCACACGTGCATTTGGTTTTGCTTGCAATAATGCATTTCCAACTGCTTGCATCAAATGGGTTTTACCTAAACCCGTTGGTCCATATAAAAATAATGGATTGTGCTGAGATTCACCCAGTTGAGTTAAAACTTTACGACATGTTTCTGCCGCCATTTGGTTAGAGCGACCCTCAACAAACAAAGCAAATGTAAATAACGGATTTAGAACTTTCTTCTTAAAATTTTTATTACCAACAACTTCGGCTTCTTTTTCTTTTTTCACTTTAGTGTTAACAACAGGAGTCGTCTCTAAAGCTGCTGTCGTTGTCGCTGGTTGTTCTGCCGCAGAAAGAATAGCACCTGGTCTAGAATCAACTAAAATTTCAACTTTACAAACACGTCCTTCTGACAATTGCTCTGCCAAAATAGTAATGAGTTCCAAATGATGCTCTTGAATATAACGCGTCCAATAGGGATTAGGCGCATAAAGTCTTAAGGTATTATTTGTCTCATCTGCAACCAAAGGACGAATCCACATGGCAAAGACATTATCAGAGAGCTCTTGTCGCAAGCGAGTTAAGCAGTCTGTCCAAAGCATGTGAAACTCCTTCCATTCAAAGTTTAAAAAAGATAACCCATAACGATGGGGGTCGCCATTCTAACCAAGTTATCCACATCTGTCATGATTAATTCACAGTGAATTGTATAAAAAAACCACTTTCCACCAATAAAAATTAAATTTAAATCCATTGTGGATAAGTTCTAACATAAGCTGTGGATAAAATACAACTAAAACTTATCCACAATTTATCAACAAGAAATATCCAAAGTTATGCACAGCATAAATATATAATTAATAAAGATAAAAATGACTTTTCCTCAGAAAAAAGCAGTGCTAATAATAATAAATTTAAATTTATAAATTTGAATTTATTAATAAGCCCCAAGAAATTTGTGGATAAGTCATTATTTTAAATTTAAATTCAAAAAATAGAGATGCAATTGTGAATAAATCAATAAACTATGGGTAAACCTGTTGATAAGTTTGTGGGTATTCTTATGGATAACTTAATTATTTTAAAAAACAATAACTTATTCTTTGATTAGCCATGTTTTATTTGTAAATATCATTTTTAACAAAAACAATAAAAAAATTAAATATGTAAAAAAAGAGTAACAACTTCGTATATTCATTGACAGGATAAACAATGCACAATACAATCGCGAACCTTTAGAGAAAGATCAACATTGGAGTTTCAACATGAAACGTACATTCCAACCATCTGAATTAAAGCGCAAACGCGTTCATGGTTTCCGTGCTCGTATGGCTACTAAAGCTGGTCGTCAAGTATTAGCTCGTCGTCGTGCAAAAGGTCGTCATAGCTTAACTGTTTAATTTATTAAATAGTTAAGTTATACGATTTGGGTGTTATGTCACTTTATAGTTTCAGTCCAGAGGTAAGAATCCGCTGTGCTGCAGATTACAAAGGTGTATTTGATGGTGCGCTTTTTAAAGTGCATCAACCCCATTTCTTATTTTTAGCAAAAATTACCGAACAGCCTAAAAGCCGTTTGGGTATAGTTGTTGCTAAGAAAAAAGTTCGCCGTGCACATGAAAGAAATCGAATAAAACGTTTGGCGCGTGAAAGTTTTCGCCTCAATCAGCAAAATATTGAATTATTAGATATTGTCGTCATGCCTAAAATGGGGATAGACACAATTTCCAATGCTGAACTGCATGAGCAGTTAAAATTTGCATGGCAGAAATTGCAACGCCTTGTTAAAAAGCACCATAAAACAGCAATTTCCTCTCCTCAAAAATAGAGAAAGCCAATGGTTCGTATATTGCATTGGTTGATTCGTTTCTATCAAGTTGCGATTAGTCCCCTCATTGGACCTCGTTGTCGTTATATTCCAACTTGTTCTCAGTATTCCTTAGAAGCAATCCATAGCTATGGCGCCTTTAAGGGTAGTTGGTTCGCTGCAAAGCGTATTTGCCGATGCCATCCATGGGGAGGATTTGGTTATGATCCTGTGCCTAAAAAAGCAATTCGTTTTATTTCATTTCAGCAAATAGATTCTCAAACGTTTCATGTTGCTGTACCCTTGCGTGAACGTTTTTCGAACCAACATCACTCTAACCACTTGGGGTAATAGATATGCAACAATGGGCCAGGTTTGCAATTCTCGGGGCCATGTTTGTCGTCGCATATTTGCTCATTTTGGCGTGGCAAAAAGATTATGGTCATGTAGAACCTACGAAAGCGCAGCCTGCTGCGGTCGTAGCGCATGATGTTTCTGCCGACTTACCAAATGGTCAAACGACTGCGGCTTCTAGCGATGTTCCGCAAGCAAATATTGCTGCTGCACAACAACCAAATACTGCACCCGCAACCGCAAATCAACAACTGATTTCAGTACAAACTGACCTTTACCATGTTTGGATTAGTCCAAAAGGTGGTGATATTGTGCGTATTGAATTGCTCAACCATGACAAAAGTAAAAACAGTGATGAACCTTTTGTTATGCTTGAAAGTGATGCTAAGCGTACCTATGTCGCTCAATCAGGCTTAATTGGTTTAAATGGACCAGACAGTAGTCGTGCAGGACGTCCAAATTATGAGTTTGAAAAAGCGGCATATACCGTAGCAGACTCAAAAGATGTTAAAGATAAAGATGGTAAAGTTGTTAAAACTTTAACTGTGCCAATGGTTTTCAAAACAGCTGATGGCGTAGAAATCATTAAAAGTTTTAACTTTAAACAAGGTGCTTATCCAATTGAAGTCAGCTATCAGGTGGTGAACCGTAGCGCGCAAAATTGGCAGGGTCAAATGTTTGGGCAGCTCAAACGTGATAACTCTGAAGATCCAGGCAAATCTGATCAAGGGATCTTTACTTTAGGGACATTCTTAGGCGGTGCCTGGGGTACACCTGATGAGCATTATAATAAATTAAAATTTGCCAATTTCTCTGAAGAAAAATTGGATACCCAAGCGAAAGGTGGTTGGGTTGCAGTTGTTCAACATTATTTTGTGAGTGCTTGGATTCCTGGTCATTTTGGTGGTCAAGAATACACAGCAAAATTGGAGTCACGTAAATCTTCTGATGGTATGAATATCATTGGTTTTACTTCTCCAACAATTAATGTTCCTGCTGGCAAAGCCATGAGCATTGATGCAACATTCTATGCGGGCCCTAAAATTCAATCTGAATTGAAAGACTTAGCTGTTGGCTTAAACCAAACTGTAGATTATGGTTGGTTATGGCCTATTGCCAAATTATTGTTTATGGGCTTGCAAATGTTCCATAACGTAGTGGGCAACTGGGGTTGGTCAATTATTCTATTGACTGTCTTGGTGAAACTGATTCTTTGGCCATTATCGTCTAAGAGCTATCGCTCAATGGCGAAAATGCGTGTGATTGCACCTGAAATGCAACGCATGAAAGAAGAGTTTGGTGAAGACCGTATGCGTTTCTCACAAGAAATGATGGCACTTTACAAACGCGAGCAAGTGAATCCGCTTTCTGGTTGTTTACCGCTATTGCTACAAATGCCGATTTTCTTAGCATTGTACTGGGTACTCATGGAGTCTGTAGAACTTCGTCACGCACCTTGGATGCTTTGGATTCAGGATTTGTCAGCGATGGATCCTTGGTTCATCTTGCCGTTGTTGATGGGTGTAACCATGTTTGTTCAACAAAGTTTGAACCCACAACCTGCTGATCCCATGCAAGCCAAAGTTTTCAAAATCATGCCAATCATGTTTACAGTATTTATGCTGTTCTTCCCTGCTGGCTTGGTTTTATACTGGATTGTGAACAACTCGATCACAATTTTACAGCAATGGTTTATCAACAAATCTGTTGAAAAAGCAAAACTGACCAAAGATGTTGCCTAAGTGAGTTAATCACACAGCAAAAGCTGAAAAAATCCGCTTGAGATGTTAATCTTAGGCGGATTTTTTTATTGTTAAAATTTGAGTGATCTAGATGAGTAACCCTATCAGCCAAACCACAATTGCAGCCATTGCGACGCCACCGGGGCGTGGTGGTGTAGGTGTGATTCGTCTATCTGGACCGAAAGCTTATGCCATTGCAGAGGCATTCACTCAAAAAAGCCTACCAAAAGCCCGTTTTGCAGGTTTTCGTCAGTTTTTAGATGAGCACAATGAAGTGATGGATGAAGGTTTGGTGATTTGTTTCCCAAATCCAAATTCATTTACGGGCGAAGATGTGGTGGAATTACAAGGGCATGGTGGACCTGTAATTCAAAATGCTTTATTGGCACGTTTACTTGAGCTTGGTGCGACTGCGGCAAAAGCAGGTGAATTTTCCATGCGTGCGTTTGAAAATGGCAAAATGGATCTGGTACAGGCTGAAGCGATTGCTGATTTAATTGATGCCACTTCACAGGCGGCTGCACGTTCTGCGGTACGTTCCTTACAAGGTGTATTTTCCAATAAAGTAAATACTGTTTTACAAAAATTGATTCATTTACGTTTACATGTTGAAGCAGCCATTGATTTTCCTGAAGAAGAAATCGACTTTCTGGCTGATGGTAAGATTCTGAGTTTATTGGAAGATGTGCAATCTTCGGTGGCTGCGGTACAGCAATCTGCGCGTCAAGGTCAATTACTGCGCGAAGGCTTACAAGTGGTGATTGCGGGTAAACCCAATGCAGGTAAATCTTCATTACTCAATGCTTTGGCAGGCAATGATCGTGCCATTGTGACGGATATTGCAGGAACAACCCGTGATGTTTTACATGAAAAAATCACCTTAAATGGTTTACCGATTACCTTAACTGATACCGCAGGTTTACGTGAAACAGGCGATGTGGTTGAGCGTGAAGGCATTCGTCGTGCGATTCAGGAAATTGAACAAGCCGATCTTTTATTGTTGGTTTACGATTTAAGTCAGGGCGAACATCCCTTGACTTTGGCGCAGGAATATTTTGCCAATCATTTGGAACCAAAGCGCTTGATGCTGATCGGTAACAAATGTGATTTAACTGCACAACCGCCTGAATTAAGCGATTTTGAAGGTTTTCGACATATTACTGTCTCTGCTAAACAGGAAATGGGCGTACAGGCGCTCATAGAGGCGATTACAGCGCATGCAGGCTTCCACCCAGAAGAAGATACCTTTATTGCCAGAACGCGTCATTTAGACGCAATGAAGCGTACACAAAGCTATCTGGCAGAAGCACATGAGCAGCTTGTGGCTTATCATGCGGGAGAATTGGTCGCAGAGTCATTGCGTTTGGCACAAAATGCGTTGGGTGAGATTACAGGTGACTTTAGTGCCGATGATCTGCTTGGGGTGATCTTTGGATCGTTCTGTATTGGAAAATAACAACCCAATTCACTGAATAAAGCTGACCAAATGTCAGCTTTTTTTATCAATTTTTATTATTGCGTAACTTTGATTTACAGGGCAAAACATCCTCTTTAAGCTAAAGATCGACATCGAACAAAGGTACTTTTGCATGAAAAAATCTCCTTTATTGCTTTCTGTTATTTTACTTGGTTTAACAGCCAATGTTTGGGCAGGTAAAGATGATCATGTCATCATTCAAGAAGCGGCAAAGAATCAGTTGACTGTTGGACAAGCACTCAAAGCCAAGGATGAAACAGCAGTAACGCTGACAGGTAAAATTGTACGTAAAACCAAAGCGGAGCACTATGAGCTAAAAGATCATACAGGCACCATTAATATTGAAGTAGATGATGATCTTGTAAGTGCTGCAAAATTAAAGGCAGGAACACAGGTCAAAGTGATTGGTGAAGTCGATACGCACCGTTATAAACCAACAGATATTGATGTGGTAACGGTTGAAATTTTACCTTAAATTTTTGGTATAAGAATATGTAGGGATGGCGCAATCAATGATCCCTACATTCTCATTTTATCTATGAATTATTTGGAATTGTTTTAATTTTCAAGTGATGAATCAATAAATACAGACACAGTAAACCCATTCCTGCACAAAAGCCCAATACGCCTGTCATTAAGCCGAAATGATCTGACAAATAGCCTGCACCAATGATCGGGACGATGGTGCCAAAGTAGGCAATAAATAAATACGTGGAGACTACTGCTGCGCGATTATCTACGTTGGTCATGTGATGAATCAGAGCAAAAGCACCAAGTAGACCTAAGCCATGTCCCATTCCTACACAAATCACACTCAAAAAGAATAAAAAACTCAGGTGCATAGTCATACAAATCGTCAGAATCAGATAACTGATTAATAACAAGATTAGACCCGCATTTAAGGCTTTATGCATGTTGAGTGATTTCGCCATAAACTGGGCACAGGCTGAAACCAATAAAATACTGGCAATGGTCGCACCACTGACCAAAGGACCATGCCAAGGAATGACATTTTTAATAAATGAGGGCGCAAGTGATGCGAATAAACCGAATGAGCCAAAGGCGCAAAAAGCAGTAAAACTGGCAAGATAAAACAGCGTTTTAAAATGTATTTCAGGCAGTTCCAAATGTGGTGCAACCGAAAAATTTTGTTTTTCAAATTGCATGGTTTTAATGCTAAATAAACTGAAAAAACTGATAGCAGCCGCAACAATCACAGGAAGATAAGGCGTAACTAAGGGAGCATCTGAAACTTGTGCAATTGCGCCACCGATCAGAGGACCAAAACCAAAACCCAATACCGTGATGATGGAGCTGAGCTGTGCAGCACTTTGTTTATGTGTGTCTGGAATGGTGTAAATCAGCCCAAGCATTGCCGAGGTACTGATTAGACCTGAGGCAATCCCAATAATAAAGCGTCCAAATCCTAAAAAATAAGCATTGCTCGCAAAGACAGAAAGTCCCAAGCCAACGATAGCAAAGGCTAAACCTGCCTGCAGGGTACGAATAAATCCAAAACTATTACTGCTGCGTCCTAAAAACAATAAAGTCGTCAAACAACCAAACATATACGCCACAAAAATATAGGTAATATGACTTGGAAGCAGATGCCAAAGTTGTTGATAAATCGGGTATAAGGGACTTGCTAACGCGGTTCCAATTGTTCCGATACACAGGGCTAGGCTCACCATTAAAAATGGACGCCATGATTGCTGATTCATGTATTGAGCACTTAATTTATAAAAATTTGCAGATAAAAAAAGCCAAGCCCGAGGAAGTTGAGTTTGGCAGGAGGAGTCTGATGCAATATCAGATTAAAACTTAATCAGTAACAGGTCAATGTGTTTTTGAGCAGTTGGTCAAATTATCCATAGCGTTTTAACAATTGCATAAAAATCTCAAGCTCTGCTTCATCCACAGCCTGATGATCTGAAATAACATGTTCTCTTAAATGTGCTTCAATCAGTTCATTCATCAAACCATTTACCGCACCTTTAATGGCAGCAACCTGCTGTAAAACTTCAATACAGGATTTGTCCTGTTGAGTTAAAGACGCCTCCACAGCATTGATTTGCCCTTTAAGACGCTTGACCCGATTTAAAACCTTTTGATCCTGATGTAAATGTCCCATCTATTGACTCCAAAAAAAATATACTCCCTTATAGTATATTTTAAAATTCGAGAATATACTCTAGGGGAGTATATTGGATTCAATTCACATGCAATTTAAAACCATTCAACGGCAGCATTCTCATCAATTTGATCAAGGTAATCCTTTAGCACAAAAGAAAATCTTATTTGCCACGATTTTGACAGGGCTGATGATGATTTTTGAGATTGCAGGCGGTTGGATTTTTAATTCAATGGCTTTACTAGCCGATGGCTGGCATATGAGTTCCCATATGTTAGCGCTGGGCTTGGCGTACATGGCTTATCGTGCAGCACGGCATTATGCACAAGATGCCCGTTTTAGTTTTGGGACTTGGAAAATCGAGATTCTTGCAGGTTACAGCAGTGCAATTTTGTTGATGGTCGTGGCTTTATTTATGGCTTTTCAATCGGTTGAGCGTTTATTTAATCCTGTACAGATTCGTTATAATGAAGCAATTGTTATTGCGGTTTTAGGATTAGTGATTAACCTGATTTGTGCGTGGTTATTGCATGATGACCATCACCATCACCATCACCATCACCACCATTCACATGAACATGGTGACCATCACGAACATGATTTAAACCAAAAAGCAGCATTTTTACATGTGGTTGCAGATGCTTTAACCTCTGTTTTAGCCATTATTGCTTTATTTGCAGGAAAATATTTTGGTTGGGATTTTTTGGATGCTCTATTAGGAATTGTCGGTGCAATTTTGGTGGGTAAATGGTCATTTGGACTGATCAAAGAAACTGGGAAAACTTTATTGGATGCTGAAATGGATCATCCTGTAGTAGATGAAGTCCGTGAAGTGATTTCAGATTTAAAACTGGATATTCAGATTACAGACCTGCATGTCTGGAAAGTGGGTAAAGGCAAGTTTTCGGTAATTTTAGCGTTGCAAACACCACTTCAGGATTTAACCGCAGATCGTATTCGTCAGGCATTATCAATTTATACAGAATTGGTACATATTTCTGTGGAAATTAATCGTCCTGCAATGTTTAACTTTGTTCCACGTGGAACGCATTGAAACAACAGTTCTTCAACATCTCATTGGACAGATTATGCTTTAATATTTTGATTATTTAAATTTCTAAGATATTTATTCAATATGTTAAAGCAATTGATCGCATTGAGTTTAAGTCTCGCCGTTTGTGGCAGCAGTTTTGCCAATATCGACAGTGTCAAAGCCAAACTGTCGAAACAATATCCCAAAGTTAAAATTGAAAATTTACAAGCCACTGAAATGCAAGGTTTGTATAGTGGGAGTCTCGATGGTCAGGTGGTTTACGTCAATGAAGATGTACAGCATCTATTTACTGGCTCAATGATTCGGCTGCAAGATCAAAAGAACCTGACCAAAGATTTGATGACGAAACAAAATACTGTCGACTTTAATCAGCTACCTTTTAATGATGCAATTAAGACCGTCAGGGGGAATGGTAAGCGTCAGCTCGCCATCTTTTCTGACCCAAATTGCCCATATTGTAAGAGTCTTGAAGGCAATTTAGCCCAACTGGATAATGTCACGATTTATACCTTTATTTATCCCATAAAAAGACAGTCTATGATTCCATCCAAACAAGTATGGTGCTCAGACAACAAGGCATTTGCTTGGGGGAATTTATTACAAAAAGGTATTATGCCTATAGCAAAGTCTACTTGTGATAATCCAATTGAACGTAATCTAGCTTTGGGGCAAAAATTAGGTTTACACGGCACACCTGCCATTATTTTCTCCAATGGAAAGGTGGTATTAGGTGCCTACCCTGCTGTGGAAATAGAAAAAAATATGGAAATCCATGAGACAGTAAATTGATTTAAAATCATTTTAAATGCAGTGAAAAAGCACCGAATTTCGGTGCTTTTTGATGAAAATTAAACCGTTTTATGGATGCTTTAAAAAGCATTTTAAGTTCTTTTTGCAATCATATTATAGATAAATAATACGACAATTGCCCCAATGACTGACGCAATAAAGCCTGCTGATGCACCTTTAGGATATAAGCCTAATAACTGACCACCATATGTTGCGACTAAAGAACCCACGATCCCTAGCGCAGTGGTAACAAGAAAGCCTGCTTTGTCATTTCCTGGATGAATTGCTCGTGCAATTAGACCTGCAAAAAAACCAATAATGATTGCGCCAATTAATGCCATCATCATCTTTCTCCTTGTTTTAATCTTATCTAAGTAAAGGAATTCGATCTATTTAATAGTTGAATATTTTGATGAAAAATAAAAGATTTACTCTGCTACAAGTTGTTGTGTTTTTGTGCATTTTAAAATTTTTTTATTGGTTTGTAAGAGAAATTAAAAAAGCGACCGAAGTCGCTTAAGTATTATTTGAGAAATTATATCAAGTCTGAATTACAGACCAATTTCACCAATAAAAGGCAGATGACGATATTTCTGGTCATAGTCCAAACCATAACCCACAATAAATTTATCTTCGACTTCAAAGCCTAAAAACTTCACATCGAGTTCAATTTCACGGCGTGAAGGTTTGCTGACCAAAGTACAAAGCTCAATAGAGTTGGGTTGGCGTGTGCTTAAAATTTCCAATACTTTGCTTAAGGTATTACCTGAGTCGATGATATCTTCAATGATGAGTACATCTTTGCCACGAATTTCACCATCAAGGTCTTTTAAAATTTTGACATCACGTGTTGAAGTTGTACCACCGCCATAACTCGACACAGTCATAAAGTCGAGTTCATGTTCTTTGTTGATTGTACGGCAAAGATCTGCCATGAAAATTACTGAACCACGCAATAAACCGATTAATACCAATTCTTTATCACTATTGGCATAATGCGCATTAATGTGCTGACCAAGTTCCTGAACTTTTGCTTGAATTTCTTCAGCAGAAATCATTACTTTCATTTCAACAGTCATGGGAAATACCTAAAACTAAAAAATATCAAATTCACAAATTAAAAAAGGTGTTGACGAGCAACACCTATAAGATGCATCAATTTTAAAACATATCGACTGAAGATGCATCTTTTTTGCCAGTTGAAATGTAAACGTGCTAAAGTTTAGTGTGCATCTTTTTTCAGTAAGAGCGCACAGACCACAAAAACTGTCCCGATTAAAATCAATTTTTTCTTGGATTGTTTCGGCTTTTGCTGTGGCGACTTAGCTTTGTTCATAGGCTTTCTTTCCATAGATATAGGTGGCTTGAATATTGCGATCATCACCCATAGTAAATAAAGCAAATAACGCATCTTCAATATTTTTGGCACGTTGCTGACGTAACTGCTGTAGTGCTGTAGCTTTTAAGTTCAAGACCACAAAATCTGCTTCTTTGCCAACATTGAAGTTGCCCAATTGATCTTGCAAGTCTAAGGCTTTGGCACCACCCAAAGTTGCATGATACAGCGACTCGAAGGCAGACAGTTTATCGCCCTGTAGTTGCTGTACTTTATAGGCTTCATTTAATGTTTGTAACTGACAGAATGATGTCCCTGCACCAATATCTGTACCCAAACCCACTTTGACTTGTTTTTCCCACGTTTTTTTCAATGGAAATAAGCCACTGCCAAGAAACAGGTTTGAGGTTGGGCAGAACGCTATGGCTGAATCTGTGTCATGCATACAATCCCATTCATGTTCTTCCAAATGCACACAATGGGCAAAAACCGAACGCTCCCCTGTTAAGCCATAGTGATGGTAAACATCCAAATAGCCTTTTTGCTCAGGGAATAATTCTTTGACCCATGCAATTTCATTTTTATTTTCACTTAAATGCGTATGTACATAGACATCAGGATATTCAGCTTTGAGCTGCCCTGCCCGCTCTAATTGTTCATGTGTAGATGTTGGAGCAAAACGTGGGGTAATCGCATACAGGTTACGCCCTTTGCCATGCCATTTTTCAATGAGGGCTTTTGAGTCATGATAAGCACTTTCAGCCGTGTCGGTAAGTTCATCAGGTGCATGACGATCCATCATCACTTTACCTGCGATTAAGCGCATTTGGTGACGTTCAGCCGCTTCAAATAAAGCATCAACCGATTGTGGATGAACCGTACAAAAAACCAATGCCGTGGTCGTACCATTTTTCAGTAATTCATTGACAAAAAAATGGGCAATCTGATCTGCATAGTTTTTATCAGCAAACTGCATTTCAGTTGGGAAGGTATAGGTATTGAGCCATTCTAAAAGCTGTTCACCATAGGCGCCCACCATTTCGGTTTGTGGAAAATGAATATGCGTGTCAATAAAACCCGGAACAATCAGCTGTTCAGGATAATGTTCAATCTGGGTATTGGGTGGAATCAGATGCTGACCTGTTTGCCAGTCACCAAACCAACTGATTTTTCCATTTAACGTAATGAGTAGACCATCTTCTACATATCGCACTTGGTCGTGTAGATCACGCGCTTGGGCAACTGTATTCTGAATATCGAGAAAGCGACCACGAATCGCTGTCGTTGTAACTACAGAAGACATATTTAACCTGCGTTTTTGAATTTTTTCAGTTGATTGTAGCCCATTTCAAAAAATGCTTCAGACTTTTGTGTGGACTTAAAATGTAATCAATATTGGTCTCTTTATTTTGGGGCTTTATCTTTATGATCAGAATGCGTAAAGTGTGCGCAAATGATCAAATAAGAGATAAAAAGATTTATGTATTTTTGGAATACCAAAGCTTTGGCACATGAACTGTCAGAAGATACGCTTGAAAAACGCCATTATAAAAACTATTACTTAATTGCTGCTTTGGTGGTCAGTGTTGCTTATTACTATGGGATGTTGTCGCCTTATTATGATGTACGTGTGATTGGTGTTGAAGCTGTATTAACGTTAATGATTATGTTTATAGGCATTCAACGAACCTATGTTGCCAATGGCGGTGATAATGGTGTGCATTTTATGAACCGAGTCACTGCACTTTCCTTCCCTATTTTGTTACAAACCACAGTCGCAGGTATTGTGTTTGGCTTAGTTTTACTGGGAATTTATCAATTTTTCCAACTTGAAAATACCGCTTTTGACCTGTGGTATGAATGGTGTGTCTCAGCATTTACCATATTTTTACAGATTTTATTTTTTACTCGTTTGAATAAGTACATGAAGCGTGTCGCAGAGCATACGATTTAAAATTAATAATAGATTTGAATAACTGATGTTACGCATTGGATTTAAATTAAATAGCTGAAAAAAGCAAAAGCTAAATTTACATGACGGGGTCTTACATCTAAAGTTGAAATTTGGGATTAGCCTTC
>NZ_PYIX02000050.1 GCF_003024515.2 Acinetobacter sichuanensis | reverse complement strand
TAATTTAACACTTCGTCAGTGCTAAATAAACGCAAAAAACATTCAACAACCTAACCCTGTAAGCTAAGTTTGTTTGCTGTATCGCGTCGGGATGAGCACAGTATAGGGGTTTTTAAAAAGCTTGCAAGCACTTTTAAGCATCTGTTTTATCGAGTGTTGTTTTTTTACGCACCAAAGTAGAGCATTTTTTAACAATTTTAAGTGTAAACTCATAATTATAAAGCAAAAATATGAATAAAATATTTCTGCTTTATTTTTTCAATTATTTATTTGGAGCAACTTTATAACTTATGTTGATAATTTTAATAGGCTGTTTAGGAACATTTTGATGCATGCCGTAATTTTCTGTTGGCACATTCACAATTTTATCAACTACATCCATTCCTTTTGTTACTTTGCCAAAAACCGCATATCCAGAGTTACCAGCTGACTTATTAAGAAAGTCATTATTTGCAACATTAATAAAGAATTGGCTTGTCGCTGAGTCAGGGTGATTGGTTCTTGCCATTGCAAGTGTGCCACGATCATTCTTCAAACCATTTCCTGATTCATTTTTAATTGCAGCCTGAGTTGACTTTTCAATCATTTTTTCATTCATCCCACCACCTTGAATCATAAAACCCGGAATGACACGATGAAAAATAGTGCCATTATAAAAATTACTTTTTACATAGTTTTTAAAGTTTGCAACTGATAATGGTGCTTTATCATCATAGAGTTCGATTTCTATTGTTCCAAAGTTTGTTTTTATTTGCATATCTGTATTTGCATAAGTTTGTTGAGCAAGTAGTAATACGCCTAAACTAAGTCCAATTTCCTTAATCATTGCATTGATCCTGAATCATTGATAAAAAAATATTTTAGTGTGCTTTTATAGAATGAAAATGAGTATTCAGTAAAACATCTATTTTTTATTTTTAATAAAAAAATTTTACTCACAGTAAAACTTAGACATAAGCTTTGAGTTGAATACTTTTAGGTCTGCTCATCATTTTTAGCACAAGTCTTCGTTTGTTATAAAAGATGACTTGTGCCCAGATTTCAATTTTATTGTTTATCCCAAAATTTACGGAACTCTTTGCTCATTTCGATCAAGTTCTTTTTGGCTTTTCGAGAGACAGGTGTCAAATTAATAAAGCCATGCGTCTGGTCTTCATACTCATGATAATTCACTTTAACGCCTGCTTGACGTAATTTGTAGGCGTATATTTTCCCTTCGTCATGTAAAATATCATGACCTGCTGTAATTAAAAATGTAGGTGCTATTTTTTTCAACTGACCATAAGTCGGTGAAATTATTGCGTCATCTAAATGAATATTAAATTTTGTCACATAATAATCTGTCACATAATCTACGTCTGAACCCGTTAAAACTAAACCATCTTTATATGCAAAGAATGAAGGATGTCGACTCTTAAAATCCACTACAGGATAAATTAACAATTGAGCTTGAGGTGCATAAGAGGTATTTACAGTTCTTTGTGCAATCACTGTGCTTATATTTCCTCCAGCACTATCTCCTGCAACTGCAATTCTATTTTTTAAAATTTTAAATTGGCGACGATTTTGATAGACCCAAGCTAAAGCATCTTCACAAGACTGAATAAGTTCACGTGGTCCAGCTTCGGGTGCAAGGGGATATTCGACACTTAATACTTGTGCTTTTGCATAAGTTGCAATGAGTCGACAAACTTCATCATGGGTGTCAACACTTCCAACAACAAAACCACCACCATGATAAAACACAATCATAGGTAATTTTTTACTTGGTGCAGGATGGTAATGACGCGCATAAATACTGCCACTTTGTAATGGTAAACGAATATCCTCAACAGATTGTACATAGGTTGGTTTGTTGATAATGGACTGCATCTGTACTTCGAATTGTTTACGCGAATATTCTACATTTGCACCAATAAAACCCATTTTTCCTTGTTTGAATTGGGCAGCCATCATGCATTTAGTAAAGCTGTCTAATTGTGGATACTGATAAGGATAGCCTAATAGTTTGACCAGTGATTCTTGTGCAAATTTAGGTAAACGATCCAAAGAACGAGCTGCAGGACCTTGTGCCTTTTCTATTAATTCTTGGATGTTTTTGTTAAAAGCGACCATAGTTCGTCCTTCTGCTTACTTGATTCTTCATATTTTCTACACGATCAGGCTTTAGCTGACTATATTCGTATAGAAGTCTAGCAATCTATATACAAATATAAAACTTAGATACGCTAATCTGACCTGATAGGACTTGTCATTAGCTTTTTAGCTTTAAATCTAACTTTTTTATGCTATTCATTATTCCATTAAGGAGGTCATTATGGCGATTAAAGCAATTATTATGTCTTTAGCTACCGCTTTATTGGCTGTGGGTTGTGTTGCTTTTCCTGAAGATGGCTCATATCGCCAAGGCGGCTATCAATATGGCGCTTATGATCGTGATCGTGGCTATGATCATAACTCAGATCGTAATCGCTGGGAACGAGAACGTGCTTATCGTTTACAACAAGCCCGACTTGAGCAAGAGCGTCAACGCCGTTATGACTGGGAACGCAGAGAAAGACAAGAGCGCTCTGAACGAGTACGTCGACAAAGAGCAGATTATCGTATTCAACAGCTTCCTCAACATACATGGGATTATCGTCAGCAACAAAAACCTGTGATTCCAAATCGTGCCGAAAATAATAAGAAAGATCAGCAGTGGGATCGTCGTGAACAACGTCGGGACAATGACCGTAAACGAGATCGTCGTGGGCAAAACAATCAAGACAGAGACTAATTTTCATTACAAAATGAGTTCTCCGTTTTTAAACATCAAAAGTAAAATTTAAATCATCTCAATTTTTCGTTGTATATAAAAATAGACAGGAATAGCATCCAATTTCCCTGTCTATTTTTGTATTTAAACCTTGTTATTGTGCTGCTGGTTGTTCAACAACATCTGTTTCAGGATTCACTTGTACAGGCTCTGCTTGTTGCAGTGTTGGATCGGATTGTACAGCGACACCTGTTTGTGAAGAATGATCTAGGGTTGAAGCTTGTGCAGAGTTTTCTTCAACTTGAGAACTTTGCTGAGTTGCAGCCGTCTCTGGTGTGCTCGTAGATTCAGTGGATGTACATCCAACAGCAGCGAAAGATACACCAGTTAATAATAGTGAAATTAAACCTAACTTTTTCATTAAAAAATACTTCCTTTTTAAACATTATAAACTTCACAAAGCGACGTCTTCTTTGTGTTGCCTATCATTCCTGATATTTTTCTGTACTGCGTGTGCTCTTGGTTAGACTTTTAAGCCAATCAGGTAACCACGTGTTGCGGTTTTATTAATAACTCAAACACAGCAAAAACCTGACACAAATTTAAATCAAATATTTGATTTAATTTATAAATTTAAAATTTTATCTCAATTTAAAATGATAGTTTTTTCATTTTTGAGTTATATATTGCAATATAAAACAAGATTAGTTTTACATTGTAAGTTGTCATTTTAGGCAAAAAAAAGCTTACCCAATGAGTTTGGATAAGCTACGAAAAGGAATTTTAACAATTAAAAAGAAACTACAGCATGATAATCTGATCAAAAATCATACATAACTATTCACTCAATTAAAAATACATATTTCCTATAAGATGATACATTTTGACGATTAATCTATTTCTATAACTTTCATGTACATTTTATAGCAATAAAACAATCATCAACACATAAAACCTCACCAACACAAGCAAAATAGTGTATTTAGCTAGAAGGAAATAGAAATATTATCTATAGAGGACTTGAATTTTATTGGCTTGCCCATACCTTTTAACTATTCATGAATTAAACAATCATGGCAGTTCAGTATTAACGCAGTTAGCGCTGACGCCAAAAAGGACTGTACATGTTTAAGAACCCATTTAAACGGAGTAAATCAATGGCGACTGAGCAAAACCAAGACGCTCAAGATCTTCAACAAGAGCAAGCAGAACAGCAAACTCAAGCTGAAAATGAGCAAGCTGAAGTTGCGGTTGAAGATTTACAAGCACAAATCACAAATTTAGAAGAAAGTTTAAAGCTCGAAAAAGCACGTACTGCCAACGCAGTTTATGAAGCTCAAAAAAGCGTAGAACGTATTCAACGTGAATCTGAAAAGCATAAAGAGACTGTGCTAGAAAAATTTGCCAAAGAGTTATTAGAGTCTGTTGATAACCTTGAACGTGCAATTCAAGCTGCTGGTGAAGAAAATGCAATTGTTGAAGGGGTAAAACTTACTCTGAAATCATTGCTCACTACACTTGAGAAGTTTGGTGTTGTCGAAGCTGATACAGCAAACGGCTTTAATGCAGACTTCCATCAAGCTGTAGGTATTGATCCAAATGCCAAAGCCAATGAAATTGGTGTAGTGCTACAAAAAGGTTATACCTTAAATGGTCGTTTGCTCCGCCCTGCAATGGTTATGGTCGGTCAATAAATCTAAAAAATTCGAGAGTTTTTTAAATTTTTTCTAAAAATGAACTTGAAAATTTTTGAATGGCTCTCATATCGGATAACAAGCGAAAACATTGTAAAAAAATTTAGAGGAACACATTAATGGCTAAAATTATCGGTATTGACTTAGGTACTACAAACTCATGTGTTGCTGTACTTGAAGGCGATAAAGTTAAAGTAATTGAAAATGCTGAAGGCACACGTACAACACCTTCAATCGTTGCTTATAAAGATGGCGAAACTTTAGTAGGTCAATCTGCTAAGCGTCAAGCAGTAACGAATCCTAAAAATACATTATATGCAATCAAACGTTTAATCGGTCGTAAATACCAAGATCAAGCAGTACAAAAAGACATCGGTCTTGTACCATACAAAATTGTTAAAGCAGACAATGGCGATGCTTGGGTTGAAGTAAACGACAAGAAACTTGCACCACAACAAGTTTCAGCTGAAATCTTGAAAAAGATGAAAAAAACTGCTGAAGACTATCTTGGTGAAACAGTAACAGAAGCTGTTATTACAGTTCCTGCGTATTTCAACGATGCACAACGTCAAGCAACTAAAGATGCAGGTAAAATTGCAGGCTTAGAAGTTAAACGTATCATCAACGAACCAACTGCTGCGGCACTTGCATTTGGTATGGACAAAAAAGAAGGCGACCGTAAAATCGCTGTATACGATCTTGGTGGTGGTACTTTTGACGTATCTATCATTGAAATTGCTGACTTAGATGGCGACCAACAAATCGAAGTATTGTCTACAAATGGTGATACATTCCTTGGTGGTGAAGACTTTGATAATGCATTAATCGACTATTTAGTTGAAGAGTTCAAAAAAGAACAAAACTTCAACTTGAAACAAGATCCACTTGCACTTCAACGTTTAAAAGAAGCAGCTGAAAAAGCAAAAATTGAGCTTTCTTCATCGAACTCAACTGAAATTAACCTTCCATACATCACGGCTGATGCAACAGGTCCTAAACACTTAGTGATCAATGTTACACGTGCAAAACTTGAAGGTTTGGTTGCTGACTTGGTTGCGCGTACCATTGAGCCTTGTAAAATTGCGCTTAAAGATGCTGGTCTTTCAACAAGTGACATCTCTGACGTGATCTTGGTTGGTGGTCAGTCTCGTATGCCACTTGTTCAACAACAAGTACAAGACTTCTTTGGTAAAGAGCCACGTAAAGACGTAAACCCTGATGAAGCTGTAGCAATTGGTGCTGCGATTCAAGGTGCTGTATTGTCTGGTGATAAAACTGACGTACTTTTACTTGACGTTACACCATTGACGCTTGGTATTGAAACAATGGGCGGCGTGTTAACTGCAATCATTGAGAAAAACACCACGATTCCTGCGAAGAAATCTCAAGTATTCTCAACTGCTGCGGACAACCAGCCTGCTGTAGACATTTCAGTGTTCCAAGGTGAACGTAAAATGGCTCAACAAAACAAATTGTTGGGTAACTTCCAATTAGGCGATATTCCACCTGCGCCACGTGGTGTGCCACAAATTGAAGTATCGTTCGACATCAACGCTGATGGTATCTTGAAAGTATCTGCAAAAGACAAGAGTACTGGTAAAGAACAGTCAATTCAGATTAAAGCAAACTCTGGTTTGAGCGATGCTGAAATCGAAGCAATGATCAAAGATGCTGAAGCGAATGCTGAAGAAGATCGTAAGTTCGAAGAGCTTGCAAAAGCACGTAACGAAGCTGATGCTTTAGTTTCATCTTCACAAAAAGCAGTGAAAGATTTGGGTGACCAAGTGACTGCTGATGAAAAATCTGCGATTGAAACTGCTGTTTCTGAGCTAGAAGCTGTTGCAAAAGAAAACGATCTTGATGATATCAAAGCAAAAACTGAAGCGCTTCAAAACATCATTATGCCGATCACGCAACGTGCGTATGAAGCTGCTCAAGGTCAAGGCGGAGCTCAAGGTTTCGATCCGAATCAATTTGGTGGTGATGCTGGTCAACAACAGCAGAAAGCAGACGATGGCGTTGTAGATGCTGAGTTCACTGAAGTTAAAGATGACAAAAAATAATTTGTCGCTTTAGCACAAAAGCCGTTCAAATCATTGAACGGCTTTTTTATTGGGTTTATACTCAAAAAAATATTAAAAGAAATTTAAAAAAATGAACAATAAATTAAAATACGACATGTATATAAACGGTTTATTTAAAGTTATTTTGATAATTTTACTCATTCAATTACTTTTTTTCTTTGAAATAACATCACATTTCATTCAATCTTATTTTTTAATTCATGAAGATTTAATCTTCATTTTATTTAATCTACTATGGTTATTTCTGGCAATTGATTATAAATAAAAGCACAAATAATTTTGTATTTATTATCATAAAAATGATTTAAAGCAATAAATGATTCAGTAGTTTTTTTATGCTGTGATTTATTCTATATTGATCAAGATCATAAAATGAGAATGACAAGAATGCAAAAATCACCTGTTATCACTGTACCTATATTTTACAGCCTCATTGCTGCACAGTTTATTTTACCGATTATTGCAGTTTTGATTGATGTACTCAATCCACAACCTGAACTGGCATTACTGGATAAAACTCTCATCATTGAGCCTCAAAACTTAGAATTTTTTATTATCTGTGCTGCATTTATTTTAGTTTGTATTATTACATTTGGCTTATTTTTGCGTAAGCATTGGGCTAGAAAAGCCTATTTATATACTTTTTTTCCTGCTTTTTTGTTGTATTTTTTACCTTCTATGCATTGGATTTACATGAGCAGTTTTGCTGCTATTTTTAATGATTTAGCTTTTGTTTGTTCAGGAATTTTACTTACCATATTAGCGACACCAATATTATATGAGCCATTATTTAAAGAATAATGACTCATTTTGACTCATCATATATTTTTCTGGTAGGGCTTGTGAATTTTTAAATTTCAGCTAAATTATTTATATTCCAACTCTTATATATAAAAAAATGCGCTTTTGGTTAATTATTTTCGTTATTCTTTTTACCAGTTATTTTGCAATACAACGTCATTTACATCCTCAACTGAATCATAATTCTATAATTGACCGAATTTCACACCCCTTAGACCATCGTTTGCGTTATCGAATTGGTGAAATTGACCCACGCTTTAACATCAGTCATGAGCAAGTCAAACTTTTAGCACAACAAGCGACTGAAATTTGGCATTTAGGTACAATGAAAAACTTATTTGTTTATGATCCTAATGCAAAATTAGCGATTCATTTGATTTATGATGAACGACAAATAGAATCTTCCGCTCGCAATCAAGCACTGAATATTTTAGAAAATACCCAACAAGATCAAAATATTAAAAGAGAAAAAATTGAAAAAATACGTGCAGAACTAGACCAATCTAATCGAGAGATAGACATATATAAAGTAAATTATGAAACTAAAATGAGTCAATATAACCAATTTGTCAGTCGTATTTATCAATCCAATCAAGGCGTAACGCCATCTATACACGCACAATTGGAACAACTCAAAAATCAATTACAAGCTGATCGAGTGAACCTAAACCAAAAACTTGCTTTACATAATCAAAAAGTAAATCAACTTAACCAACAAGTAGATGCATTAAACTCAAATACTCAACAATTCAATCAATCTGTAGATCAATTTAATGCACGTTTTCAACCACGCCAATTTGATAAAGGCACATTCAGTGGTCAGAGTATTAATATTTATGAATTTCAATCTGATGCTGATTTAAGAGTCACTCTTGCTCATGAGTTTGGACATGCTTTAGGATTGCTACATAACTCCGATCCCAAAGCTTTAATGTATCCTGTGATGAAAGAGCAAGATTTACAAAATTTCCGTTTAACTTCTTCAGATTTAGCGATGTTAAATTCAAGATAAAAAGATTTTTTTATAAAATATTATGCTAATTTTAAATCCATATTTTTAATCAGTATTAATTTTATTTTTTAAAAATCATGCTATGGTAATCATTAGATATTTAAAGGAGATACCTGTGAGCTATTATCATATTATTCTAGAAGTAAATGATCATATCAGCACGATTGAACAGACTCGTGATATCGAAATTTTTGATATTACTGAACTTCAACCGTATCTCCATTCTATTTTATTACCCTATTTTAACGAGCAACTTATTGAACTTGAAGATGAAAATATCGAGTTCAATGACATTCTACACTTAGAAATTAAACAGACTTTGCTTCCAATTGAACATCTTATTGAAGAAGAACAAAAACAACTGCCAAGTGATACTGATGTCACGATTAGCGCTTATGAAATTTTCAATGATCGTGATCATACCCAAGATGTCACTGCTGTTATTTTAGATTTATTAGAGGCGGTTAAATTGGATTCTTCACCGATTGAGTAATGATGATTTATCGATATGATTTATTTATAAAAAGGTCTGTTTATACAGACCTTTTTTGATGTTGAAAATATGAATTATGAATTATTGCATCATACCTTTTGCTGCTTCATTTCTAAATGCTTTTAAAATTTGCTGTCCTGCTCGCCCAGTCGGATTTAGTCCTAATTTGCTTTGTTCCTGTTGAATCGCTTGGCGCGTTTTATCACCAATCAAACCATCAGCATCCCCAATTGCATAACCTTTTTTCAACAAAAAGTTTTGGATTTCACGACGTTCCGCACGAGATGTTCCTGCATCATTTGTTGGCCATGCTGTTTGGAAAGTTCCCTTACCTTGTAAACGATCTGACAAGTGTGCAATCGCTAAAGCATAACTTTCAGCCGCGTTATAACTATAAATCGCATCAAAGTTTTTAAACACTAAAAATGCTGGACCATTTTCACCTGCTGGCATCATCAACCCTGCTTGTGAACTTCCTGAAAGATTGCCTTGAATAATTGGCGTACCATCCACTCGAGTAAAACCACGATTTATCCATGAATTGAGGGATTTTTTATTGCGACGACTTTCACCACCAACGGAAGCACCATCTGGAATTTTAACTTCAAATCCCCAAGGCATACCTGTTTGCCAACCACGCTTTTTAAGAAAATTTGCAGTCGAAGCCAAAGCATCTGATGTGCTGGAAACGAGATCACGACGACCATCGCCATCAAAATCTACAGCCAATTCCTCATAAGTTGACGGCATAAATTGAGTATGACCAAATGCACCCGCCCATGATCCTTTGAGTTGATCTTCACGTAAATCACCACGTTGTAAAATTCTCATCGTTGCAAAAAATTCGCCTCGGAAATAACTTTGACGACGACCTTCACAACTTAAAGTACCTAAAGCTTGCAATAATGGATATTTACCTGAAATATTACCAAAATTACTTTCTACTCCCCAAACAGCAACCACTGTTTCTGCGGGTACACCATAAGCTGCTGCAACACGATTTAATACATCACGATGCTGTGCCAACATTTGGCGCCCTTGTTGCACACGTTCATCATCGACCAAACCAGATAAATAATCCCAAATTGGTGTTGAAAACTCAGGTTGATAATCTAATTTACTCAGAACAGAATAATCAGGTGTTAAATTTTGAGTATAACGGTCATACGTTGAACCACTCACACCTGATGCTGTTGCACTTGAGCGCAAATTTGCCAAACAACCTTGAAAATCACGTTGTGGTGTAAATGTTGAATTAGAAATTGTAGGTGTTGTTGAACTGACTGAAGATACAGGCTGACCATTAATCACAAGATCAGCATGTACATGCGTCATTGCTAATAAAGCAGTACCACATAAAAAATAAAAGCCACGCATACTATTCACAATATCATTGTCATTAAAATTATGTGTATAACATAACATTCTGTGGATAAATTTGTAGAAACAAAACGTAAATTTTAAATTCATTTTTCAATCAATTTAACTTTGCACAGAAAATTTAAATTTAAAAATTTTATCCACAAAATGCATTTAAATTTAAATCACTTTAAATTCAAATAAAAGAAATCGTTAAAATTTACAATAAAATATTAAATCACTGTTTTTATTATATTTTAAAATTTTATATTTTAAAAAATATATGGAAAAATTTAAATTCATAATACTTTTAAATTCATTTTTCTCGATTTAAATTTAAAACTATTTTTTAAATTTAAACTTGTAGATATTTCCAAAGACCAATCTTATCCACAAGGAAGTCTAAAAATAAAAGGGTGCATCATACAGAAATGAAAAAAATAAAAAAGCGGTCAATTTGATGACCGCTTTTTTAATATCCAATTTTGGACTTAAATATTTATATCTTCACTTAATGCCAGTGGATTTGGCAAAATCTTCGCTAACTGACGGCATAAAGTCGTCAATTCAGCACTGTCATTTGGCATTAAAGTGATGTGACCAATCTTACGACCTTCACGTTCAGTTTTGTTATAAAGGTGCAAATGTGCACCATTTAACGCTAAAACATCTTCAGATTTTGGATGCTGACCAATAATATTGATCATAACCGTTGGACGCACAATCTCAGTTGAACCTAAAGGTAAGCCAGCTACTGCACGGATGTGATTTTCAAACTGTGAACAGATTGCGCCTTCTATCGACCAATGCCCAGAGTTATGCACACGTGGTGCCATCTCATTGGCATATAAGCCTTTTTCAGTCACAAACAACTCAAGCGTGAGCACACCAACATAATTAAGATGATTTAATAAACGAGTGATGTAATCCTGTGCCACAGGTTGTAAATCTGCGCTGTTCGGTGCAGGTACAATCGAGTGTGACAAAATACCATTGTGATGATGATTTTCAGCCAAAGCCCAAGTTTTCACATCACCATTTTGACCACGTACTGCAATGATCGACACTTCACGTGAGAAAGTCACAAAACTTTCTGCAATAAGTTCACCCGCAGGACCTAGCTCTGCCCAAGCCTGATCAATTTGATCTGCTGAACGCAAAACAAACTGACCCTTACCATCATAACCACCACGAGAGGTTTTGAGCACAATCGGTAAACCCAGTTCGGCTACTGCTGATTGCAAACTTTCCAATGAGGTTACTGCTTTATACGGCGCAACTGGAATATCCAATTCATCAAACAAAGCTTTTTCTGACAAACGATGTTGTGCGATCGCTAAGGCTTGACGTGGTGGATGTAAATCTTTTTGCTTGGTCAATACATCAACATCAATCAATGGTGTATTTTCAAACTCAAGACTAAATACATCTGCACTGGCAATAAAGTCTTGTAAACCATTTTCAGCTTTAGTCGAAAAAACTTGACCCAATGCCGCAGAAGGGCAATCAATACTTGCTTCAAAGAAGGTACATTGAATATTGAGGGGTAATGCAGCTTGCGCCATCATACGCCCCAATTGACCACCACCAAAAATACCGATGGTTTTATCCATAATCTTTGTCCCGTTTTACGCTTGACCTGGAATATTTTTGCTTGCAACTTTATCGGTTTGCGTTGCACGGAAATCTGCAACATTTTTTGCAATTTCAGGGCGTGTTAAACCTAAAATTTGTGCTGCCATAATCGCTGCATTGGTGGCTCCCGCAGGACCAATCGCCAATGTACCCACAGCAATTCCCGCAGGCATTTGTACGATTGAAAGTAATGAATCTACACCATTTAAGATAGAAGATTTTACAGGTACGCCCAATACAGGAAGATCAGTTTTTGCTGCACACATGCCAGGTAAATGCGCCGCACCACCTGCACCTGCAATAATCACTTGAATACCGCGTTCACGAGCGGTTTCAGCATATTCAAACAAGCGATCTGGGGTACGATGAGCAGAAACAACTTCGGCTTCAAAAGGGACACCAAGCTGTTTGAGCATATTGGCAGTGTTTTCGAGAGTTGCCCAGTCTGATTGAGAACCCATGATAATTCCAACTAGAGGAGCGTCTTGTACAGCGGCCGCATTCATTGCAAATATTCCGTGACGAATGTAAGGAAGGATAAATCTTGGCGAATACCAAGCTTTAAATGAATTAGAAGCTCGCTATTATAGACTGATTTTTCAGCTCAATAAAATTTAAGCGATCATATCCGTCATTATTTTCAGTATTTTTTTGGAAAATAATTGGCTTTTTAGCTTTATTGACTTCTAAAGACAAAATATACACAGCCCATTAAGCATAAACCTGCCCACACATAATCCAGCTTAAATGGCTGTTTAAAGAGAAAAATCATAAAAGGAACAAAAACTAAGAGTGTGACTACCTCTTGAGTAATTTTCATTTGCCCAATTGCCCAGCCTTGTTGTGCTAAAAGTTTAGTCGCAGGAATCATTAAACTATATTCAAACAGGGCAATCACCCAACTGAATAAAATCGCCTGCCAAAGCGGCGCATCATGCGGTAAAAATTTTAAATGCCCATACCATGCAAGCGTCATAAAACAGTTAGCAAGAATCAACAATAAAAGAGGAATATACATAAAAGTACAGCCTAAAAATTTGGTGATATTTTTATATAAATTATCTAAAATTAGCCAGACAAAAATATAAATTAAAACTGAGAATTAAATGACCAATATCTTTCAAATGATCATTCATTTTTTTAAGCGCTTATTTGGTTCACGCCAATCTACCGTATCGAATGAAGAATTACCCGAAATTAATCTAGCATTTGCTGATTTGGCAAATATGCTTACTCATGAAAAAAATAATCCTGTTCCAAATTTAGAATTCTTTCATTCATTGAATATGGATTATTCCATAGAAAGTATTCAACATATTGATGAGTATTTACTTTCAATTCGTGAAGATGATCTTGAGACTGAGAGTAAAATTATTCCCATTGTACTCAGAACAGCTGCGTATGTTGGAGAATCCATTCGTAAAAATGATCAGTCAAAAAAATGGTATTGGATAGATTTTGAAACTGCAAAACAGCAAAAGCCTAATTTTTTGAATGGTATTGACCATTCTCTTGAATATGCAGCAATTTTAACTGATGGAAATATGATGTCCTTTCCATTAAACAAAGTCTTGAAATTTCTAAAAAATGGTGAAGAAGACAGTTTATATAGTTTTGCCTATTTCATCTTAAATTATGACGAGTCAAAAGTTGAAAATCAGGTTTGATTTGAATTCACTTTATTGACACAAGAAAAACTATCTTTTCCCTTAAACCCTTGCTATCGTTGCTTTCAAATCGAATCAACCTTTTAAGTTAAATTTATAATGACAACAGCACAACAACAAAGTGATGTGTCTATAAAAGCAGTGGAGTAAGAACGAATGCATCTGCATATTTTGGGTATTTGTGGCACTTTTATGGGTTCATTGGCACTGTTAGCACGTGACTTGGGACATCAGGTGACAGGTTCAGACGCAAACGTCTATCCACCCATGTCAACCCAACTTGAAAATGCAGGCATCACCTTGATGCAAGGCTATGACCGCAGTCATTTACAACCCCATCCTGACCTTGTGATCGTGGGCAATGCCATGAAGCGTGGTATTGATGCAGTAGAATATATGCTCAACGAAGGTCTACCGTATATCTCAGGTCCACAATTCCTTGCAGATCACGTATTACAAGGTAAGCACGTACTGGGTGTTGCAGGCACACATGGTAAAACCACAACCACAACTATGCTTGCTTGGGTACTTGATCAGGCAGGTTTAAACCCTGGTTTTTTAATCGGTGGTGTTCCTTTAGGTTTTAGTGAAAGCGCACGTTTAGGCGGTGGAAAATACTTCTGTGTAGAAGCCGATGAATACGATTCTGCATTCTTCGATAAACGTTCAAAGTTCGTGCATTACCATCCAAAAACTGCCATTTTAAATAATCTTGAATTTGACCATGCGGACATTTTTGATGACTTAGCCGCAATTCAAAAACAATTCCATCACTTAGTCCGTACCATTCCAAGTGAAGGTCGTATTATTGCGCCAATTACTGAAAGCAATATTAATGAAGTCTTGGAAATGGGCTGTTGGACACCTGTAGTACGTACCTCTTTAGATGCCAATGACGCTGCTGAAGTCTATGCAGAACAATTGTCTGCGGATGGTTCACATTTTAAAGTACTTCAGCACGGCGTTGTCAAAGGTGAAGTGAAATGGAACATGACAGGGCAACACAGTGTCGCCAATGCTTTGGCAACCATTGTCGCTGCTGAACATGTTGGCGTTTCGATTGAAACAGCTTGTGAAGCCTTGTCGAATTTTGGCGGTGTAAAACGCCGTATGGAACTGCTTGATACAGTGAACGGAATTGAAGTCTATGATGACTTTGCCCATCATCCAACTGCAATTGATACCACGCTTGAAGGCGCACGCAAACGTTTAGGCGAACGTAAACTGTGGGCGATCATTGAGCCACGTTCAAATACCATGCGTATGGGTTCACATAAAGATGGTTTGGCGCATTCTGCCCGTTTGGCAGATGAAGTAATTTGGTATCAACCTGAAGGTCTGGATTGGGATTTACAGCCTGTGATTGATGCTGCACCGAACAAAGCTGTGGTTGCTCGTACTTTAGATGACATTATCAACACCGTGATTGCTGAAGCAGGTGAGGGTGATGCGGTCGTGATCATGTCCAACGGTGGTTTTGGTGGATTACATCAAAAGCTCATTCATGCTTTGAAAAATAGATAGTATCTATCTAAAAATCTAGTTTTCAATAAAACCCTATAAGTTCGCTAGATCTTATAGGGTGTTTTTAAGTATTTTCTTTGATCAAAATATTTAAAAATAGTTTTGATATCCTCTATTTTGATAACCTATTGATGGTTTTATTGGTTTTTCTGTATTGGCTGTTTTCAATAAAATTTTTAAAAACTCATGAATATTTTCAGAATTCAAATGATGAGGTTCAAATTTATTTAGACCAATACTTTTAAAAAAATTGGCAATTTTGGTATTTGAATTTACATATTTCATTGACCACTGCTTAAATGTGATTTCACTAATTTCTTTGATCGCAAATTGTTGTACTTGATGATGTCTTTTATCTTGTTGGATCTTTTGAAATAAAGCTAATACATCCTCAACTTGCCCCTCTAAACACTGAAAAAATGAGCCATCGGCATAGTATAAAACACCAAATATTGAGTTTTCGGCATTAAAATTGCGCGCTGTAACCAGAATATCACTTAAATCAAGTAATAAATCATTTTCTCCTTCTACTCGAACACTGGCATAACATAACTGGATTAACATCTTTCTCTCTTTATTATCATTCATGCAACACCTCAAAATGTTTATTTTTTAAGCAAATGTAATTTTTTTCTCACATAAATTATCGTCTTCAATGACTCCCTTTTTCAAGTAAAATCATTGAAAATATTTATTATATTTTAAGTTTTGCCCTTAATGAACTCGATGATTAAGGGCTTTTTTTAAAGTGAGAATAAAAATGATTAAAAATTTAACCATCATCTTTGTGCTCGACATTTTTTATATTGGTATCATTTTATTTTTAAATAAAATTGGCATAAGCACTTTCGCTAATGTCGCAATCATGTCATTTATATTAGGTATATGTTGTTATTATCTGTTGAATGGTTGGTTATACAAAATACTCACATTTATCAGTATTTCTATTATTTTCATATTTTTACATGATTTATTTATGCTACAAGTTATGGCGAGTTGTTATTTTTTAGCCATTACATTATTTCAATTTAAATTAAATCGTTTATATAAGCTTCATATTCAATAAATAGAGCTCATTAACTGCATATTATTCATCATCACCTTTTTATAAATGAGATAAATAGATTTAAATCTCTAAAAATAAAAAGGTTCACTCTTTAAGCCGCAACATCTATAAAACTTTTTTCACGTCTAAACATCACTTCTACATAGGAACATGTCGGTACAATTTTAAGTTTCTTTTCACGAGCAAAATCAACCAATGTATCGAGCAACTGACGTGCCACACCTTGACCACGTAATGAATCATCTACCCAAGTATGGTTTGCAACAATTGTGTGTTCATCACGCCAAATATAACTAATCTCAGCAATACGTTGACCTTGTTCATTATTTAGAAAAAACTCACCATGATCTGGCTGATGAATATGCTGAAATTGCATCATTTATTCCTATGTTGCTTAAAAAGTTACAGTTGATCTCATATCACTTTAAACGAAGACCAACCGATGAAAACTCAAAAAAATTATGAGAATAAAATATCATGTATTGACTGATCTTTATCAAAAACTGATTTTGCAAATGGACACAGTGGAATGACGAAAATCTTTTTTTGACGTGCAAATTCAACTAAATTATCCAGTAATTTACGTCCTACACCTTCACCACGTAGTTCATCTTCAACCGTTGTATGATCAATAATAATTTTATCGTTTCCTGCCCATGTATATGTCATTTCAGCCAAATAATGACCTTCTTCACCAATATAAAATTTGCCATTTTTACCATCATCTTTATGTTTGATTTCTAACATTTTATAGCTCTTAAAAAATAATCTCTTTCCAACATGCCATAAAATTCAAATCATTTCTGTTTATTTTCTTTATGAATTAAACAACGTCAGTAAAACACTCAAACTGATAATGGATAAAATCGTAGACCATAAAATACTTTGTGAAATGGTTTTAGCATCTGTTTTATAGAGTTCTGCCAACATATAAGGACCTGTTCCTGTAGGCAAAGCACTTAAAATAATGGCGCTATGTGCCCAAGCAGTTGGCAACTTAAATACCACAATTGCAAAAAATGCAGTAATTAAAGGCTGTACGATCAGCTTTGTAACAACCAATGGAATAAAAGAACGAGTTTGTACACTGGTTTGCTTTTTTGCTAAAAATAAGCCTAATGAAATCAAAGCACAAGGAGATGTTGCAATAGCCAGCATATCCAATAAATGCATTAGAGGTGTTGCAATTTGATAACCTGTTGCTGCCCACATAAAACCTAATATCGGAGCAATCACAATAGGATTTTTGAGTAATGCCCAAAAAACATGTGTGATTGTTTGCACAACATTTCCAGTTTTTTGTAAGGCAAACTCAATGAATGTGACTGCAACAGCAAAGACTGCAACTACCACTACTAAAGTTGCAATCATGGCAGGTTTTAAACCAAATTCACCAAAAATCAATACACATAAAGGAATGCCAATATACCCTGTGTTGGCATAGGCAGCACTTAAGCCATCAATACTCGCGACAACCAAATGATGTTTCTGTGCTAAGCGCCAAAATAAAATAGCAAAAAAAACCAGTATGCATCCCAGTACATAGGAGATGACAAAACCAGTATTCCAAACTTCAGAAATATGTGAAGTTGCACAAATTTTAAAAAGTAATGCAGGTAAAAATATCCATACCACCGCTTTATTTAATTCAGAAGCAGCGTGTTCACCTAACTTTCCAGAAGCACGACTTAGATATCCTAAAAAAATAATCAAAAATATAGGCAGTACTATGGAAAAAATTTCTAGCATTGGTTGTATAACTCTTTCATACTTCTTGATTCATCTTATTTAGAATAAAAATATTTAGCCACAAAATAACGTGAATAAGACATTATAAATAGCGTGTTTCAATACTGATCTAATTTCTGACCTAATTTCTACTCTCATAAGTTGATCACGATTTTTAGCTTAACAAGTCGTTTTAATCAGCCTAAAATTTATTCCTAATTTTTCAAAGTTCTGATTATGTCATCATCTCCCCAACACTCATCAATGCAGTCTTCACCCAGTGAGAAACAGCAATGGATTAGTGTCATTAGTCTTGCCTTTGCTGCTTTTATTTTTAATACCACAGAATTTGTTCCCGTTGCTTTACTCAGTGATATTGGTCAAAGCTTTGCTATGCCTGTAACAGATGTCGGTATTATGATTACCTTATATGCATGGGTTGTTGCTCCAATTTCTCTTCCAATCATGCTATTAACTAAAAATATTGAACGACGTTTTTTATTGATTACATTATTTATTGTATTTGTGATCAGCCATGCCTTGTCCTATTTTGCATGGAGCTTTGATATTTTATTGCTCAGTCGTGTAGGCATTGCTTTTTCACATGCTTTATTTTGGTCAATTACTGCTTCTTTGGCTGTTCGCGTTGCTCCCAAAGGAAAAGAATTTCAAGCGCTTGGGTTGCTCGCAACAGGCACAGCACTAGCGATGGTTTTAGGTATTCCTTTTGGACGTATGATTGGGGAAGCTTATGGCTGGCGCAATACTTTTGGTTTAATCGCAATCGGGGCAACTTTAGTCTGTCTCATTCTTGCAAAAACCTTACCTCGCTTACCTAGCGTCAACTCAGGTTCACTCAGCAGTTTAAAACTATTTATACAACGTCCAGCATTGATGATGGTTTTTGCATTAACCATTATTGTCATCACTGCACAATTTACGGCTTATAGTTATATCGAACCTTTTGCCTTGAATATTGCAAATTTTAGTTCATCTCAAACCACGAGTTTATTATTAATTTATGGTGCAGCAGGTTTCTTTGGCTCTTATTT
Source organism: Acinetobacter sichuanensis (assembly GCF_003024515.2). Lineage (GTDB taxonomy): Bacteria > Pseudomonadota > Gammaproteobacteria > Pseudomonadales > Moraxellaceae > Acinetobacter > Acinetobacter sichuanensis. The sequence continues at coordinate 4,132 of NZ_PYIX02000050.1, read as the reverse complement.
ATTTGGCAAATTTGCAAAAAAATATCCAAAATTTCCTATTCCCCTGAGTAGTGCTATCTTGGCAGTTTCAATGTTATTGCTGATTCCGCTTTCTTCAAATTTTACCAGTTTCAGTATTTTGAGCTTATTTTGGGGAATGGCTATTATTTGCTTTAGTTTAGCGCAGCAAGCCAAAACTTTAAATTTAGCTTCAGATGCAACCGATGTTGCGATGGCTATTTATTCAGGACTCTATAATGTCGGGATTGGTGGCGGTGCATTATTAGGAGGTATCGTCACAACACATTATGGGCTAAATAATATTGGAATTATTGGTGGTGTTCTTGCTGTGATTGGGACAATTTTGGCAGTGATTTTGGTACAACGTCAGGATTTTAATGTGCATAAAAACTAGACAAAAAGTTTGCACATTTTGCAGAAATATGCGATTCTGTTAACACATTAAGAAATGAAATCTATACAGTTCATTTCTTTACACAGTTTAGTTTGAACAAGGGGAGTAGCCTCCCAATCAGAATATCGTCATTACGCATTTTTATTTGTCTAAATAAAAAAGCCGGTATCTGAGCGTTATATCTTTAAATAAAGTTATAACGTAGGCAAGACCTTGATCATGTTGATACAGATGTTTAATCATCTGGCAACAGGTCAAGGTCTTTTTTTATGCCTGATTGCCAGATTTGGAGAATTTTTATGGAATCCATCGGCAATCCTTGGCTGTATCTCGCATTCTTTGCCATTGTAGCAATCATGTTACTCATCGACTTTCTTGGCTTTAAACAAAAAGAAGGGCAAGAAGTTAAAATTAAAACCGCAGCGTACTGGAGTATTGCTTGGGTCAGTATCGCTGCTTTATTTGGTGGTGGTTTATGGCTTTATTTACAACAAACAGTTGGTGTAAATATTGCGAATGCAAAAACTATGGAATATTTCGCAGGTTATTTACTCGAAAAATCACTTGCTATTGATAATGTTTTTGTTTGGTTAATGATCTTTGCGGCTTTCGCTATTCCACCTGCATTGCAACGTAAAATCTTACTGTATGGTGTCTTAGGCGCAATCGTATTACGCACTATTTTTATCTTTATTGGTGCTTGGTTCGTTCAAGAGTTTTCTTGGATTCTCTATATCTTTGGCGCATTTCTGGTCTATACAGGTTTTAAATTATTAAAAGGACAAGATGAAGAAGATGCCAATATTGAAGATATGGCGATTTTAAAATGGTTACGCAAACATATGCGCATCACGCCACAACTTGAAGGCACAAAATTCTTTGTCCGTCAAAATGGTCTGTTATGGGCGACACCATTATTCCTTGTTTTAATTTTAGTTGAAGCTTCAGATGTTATTTTTGCAGTTGATTCTATTCCTGCAATCTTTGCTGTTACAACAGATCCATTTATTGTATTAACTGCAAACTTAATGGCAATTTTAGGTTTACGCGCAATGTTCTTTTTGTTGGCAGGCGCAGCATCAAAAATGCATTATTTACCGTATGGTTTGGGTATTATTTTAGTCTTTATCGGCTTTAAAATGTTGATGCTCGATGTTTTCCATATGCCAATTTGGATTTCTCTCGGTTTTATTGTCATTGTCTTAACCATTACAGCTTGGTTATCGATCCGACATAATAAAAAACAAGAGTTAAATACTTAATCTCTGTTGATAAAAGCCTTTCTTAATGGGAAGGCTTTTTTATCTATCTATACTTTTGATACAAGCTTTAAGTTTTTCCATCGCACTAAAAACTGCTTTGAAACTACACGGTGCATAAATACTGCATGACTCACTAAACGGTCATTCCAACGTATTTTTAACTCAAATAGATCAGATAAACCAAATGGTGCAATGACATCAAGCTCATTATCTTTTGTTAAACGAACTGCAATGGCTGTCGCTGTTTCAGGCCATGTCTTTAATGCATCAAGCAATGAAAGATAAGGAGAAATTGTATCTCCTATTTCTGTTTTATACCATGTATGTACAAAAGCTTGATTTACAACATCCCACGTATTTTTAGGAAATTCTTCCATCATTTTTTGATAAATTTGATGACTCATTTCATGTTCTTTTTCATTTGCATCAAAAAAGATCACATCAATTTCACCACTCTCGATGGAATAATTTTGCTGATGTAAAACCGACCAAACTAAGTTACGAATAACACCTGCACAAAGATAGGCATCAGCATGAATACTTTGTAAATAACATAAGCGTTGCATCAATGTAGATTCATTGAAAATAATTTCTTTGAGTCTTTCATAAAAATTTTGATCAGCTAAAAGAAACAATGAAGATCGTCCTATGTCATTTAAAAGTTTTTTTTGTTGAAAAGAGTCACTGTACAATCAAGATACATCACCATATTATACAGCGCATAAAAACCTGTTTTAATTTTTATCCTGTTAAAAAGCAAATAGATAAAAATATTGAAAAATGCAAGGCAAATCATGCGTTCAAAAAAAATTAGTTTAGTGGTTGTTCCTTTATTATTAAGTGCTTGTAGCGACAACAAAACGCTCAAACAAGATGTATATGATAATCAATTTGACTGTACGCTTGATTGGAATTATCAGCTATGTGACAAAGAGCTAAATCACGATGAATCAGGTGCGCTTTATATACGTTATATTGGTCCACAATATTATGCCAATAATCGTGAAGTAAAATATAAAGGACGTGTCGTTGCTGCATATTCACAAAGAAGCTCAAGACAGCCTTTGGTTTCAAAAGTTGTCAAAAAATTTGCCAAATCTCAACCCATACGCGGTGGTTTTGGTCGCGGAGGTGGCTCATTTGGAGGCTAATGACAACATATTATGAAAAGAAAATTATTTACACCACGACCAAATTGGCAACAAGAACACGAAAATATTGGCTTTGATTATTATAATTTACCTTCTTTAGATGGCTCAATTTATTGGTCTGAAGGCGTTGCGTATGAATTCACGCTAAAACAAATTGAAGCTCTTGAAGATGCAGCAAATGAACTGCATCAAATGTGTATCCAAATTGTGGCGGAAATGATTCAAAAGGGCAATTATCCTGATTATTTTCAAATTCCTCAAAACGCGATTGCACTGATTGAACATTCTTGGCGTCACAATACAGCGATGTTGTACGGGCGTTTTGACTTTGCTTATGATGGTCGCCAAATCAAAATGCTTGAATATAATGCCGACACACCAACAGGTTTACTTGAGGCTTCAGTAGCGCAGTGGCATTGGCTTGAACAAGTTGAAAATATCCCAAATCGTGATCAATTCAATAGCATTCATGAAGATCTGATAAAACGTTGGAAAACTATTTTTCCACCCACTTCACACCTGCATTTTGCAGCGTGCCAAGAAGCGGGGCGTGAAGATTGGGGAAATCTTGAATACTTGATGGATACAGCTTTCCAAGCAGGTTTAAATGTTTCAGAACTCTCGATGGAAAATATTGGTTGGGATGGGCAAAATCTCGTCGATTTAAATAATCAACACATTGAAAATTTATTCAAACTTTATCCTTGGGAATGGATTTGGGAAGAAAATTTTGCTCAATATGTCACACCAAATACCACTTGGGTTGAACCTTGTTGGAAAATGTTGCTATCAAATAAAGCCATTTTGGTGGAACTTTGGAAAAAATTTCCTCATCATCCTTTATTACTTGAATCTTATGCATTTAACAAAGATTTAAAACTTCAAGGTAAATGGGTCAAAAAACCTATTTTGGCACGAGAAGGCGCAAATATTCGTGTCGTTCAGGATAATGTCGACCAAGGTGCAGCATCGGGAAGTTTCTATTTTGATGATTATGATAAATATGGTTATATCGCACAGAAATGGGTAAATACGCCATTATTTGATAAGAAATTACCCACTTTAGGTTTATGGATGGTTGGGCATACCTGTGCAGGTATGTCGATCCGTGAAGATGAGTTTGATATCATTGGCAATGATGCACATTTTGCAGCGCATTATTTTGTGGAGTAAATGCAATTCTGACTCAATATAATGACTACTCTAAAGCATTCCATACACGATAAATCTAATAAAAAACCGATATCAAACTATCGGTTTTTTATTCACTAATGTTACGCAGTAACTCTAAAATTAAACTTTGGAGCTAGAAAAATGTGGATACG
>NZ_PYIX02000005.1 GCF_003024515.2 Acinetobacter sichuanensis | reverse complement strand
TATTTGTTAAACCATTAGATACATCACATGAAAAAGACGTTTGATTTAATGCTTTTGCCATAATTGCATTTGAACGAGCATCATTTGTATTATTCGGCTGCCCATCAGATAAAATATATACCCCCTGCCCATCACACGTCGCAGCTGTTGTTGGTAAAGGACTATTGTAAACAGTCTGTCCAGCATTTTTACTCGTACTGATAGACTTTGCAAAACCAGAATCAGTGGCAGCGCTAATAATATCACTAGTGCCTTGATTTTTTTGATAAAGTCTTTTATTCCATCCTCCCTCACTATATGCTTTTAAATAAGTATATCCTGCAGGTACTGGCTGATATACAAATGCCCCCCAACTACTTAGACATGTTTCACCTTCAGCTTTATCACACAATCTATAAGCAGTATAAGAATTATTTGATGCTGAATACCAAGCTTCAATTAAGGGCTTATTTACAAAATTGTAGACTGGATTTGTCGTTGTTGTACCTAATAAATAAGCAGCAGCTTCAGCATAAGCATGTGAAGTTGGTGTTGACGAACCTGCAGATAATGCAGCAATCGCTTTTTTCAAATCTTTACGGTGGTTTGAGTTAATAGCCCCTAGTTCTTTTGCTGGAACTTTAATTACTCCTGATACATCATCTTCCGCAGAGTAATATCCCAAGCCAATATAGACTTTTTCTAATTTGGGATCTGTACTATTTAATAAGTCAAACATCCCATCTTTTAAACGTGTCATCCGATCAGAATAGAGTTTTGGATTACCATTCTTCTTACAGTAAATACGTTTATATGAGATATCAGGAAAAATTAGGTCGGTTTTTGTTTCTGTACTAAACTTGGTTCGATTTACAGAATTACCATTCTCATCCAAACCACTACTACAAGTTTGATAGGTAAATAAGTCTGGATAATCCGCAACAATGGAATGGTTTGCAGCATTATCTCGAATCACCCCCATACTTCCTGAACGGTCTAGCATCATAATTAATGTTTTTTGCCCTGCTGTACCAGGACCTGCGTAAATCTGTAAATCTGATGCTTGTACTTGCAGTAAAGACGGGGCTGTAAATAAAATACCACTACTCATCATCGCTTTTAATAAGTGGCTTAAATATGTTCTTTTCATTTTCATTCTCCATCTTACGATTATTGAGAAAATAAGTTGAATTAAAATTAGGTTTAATCAGGTTTAGCTTCTTCAATCAGTGTATTTGCTAATGTAAATTCTTGCGTTTGCGCGACCACAGGAATTCCATAATCTGATATACAATCTTTTAAAGTTCTTAATGTTGGATGCTCAGTATTGTCATTTAATCTTGGTTTTGATGTACTTAAACATTCACTTTGGACCGTGCTGATTGAGGCTGTCGAATATGCAGGTAACATTGCGGTTGTAGTAACCCTTATACGTTGACTCCCTGTAAGTTTTGCCCCTAAATGAGCTGCCCCACTTGAATCTGTCCCTTCAGGTAAATATTCACCTTTTTCTGTATCACCAGCACTATCAGTAATTAATGACACTGCTACTTGAGTTACTACACCTGCTCGTGCACTTCCAAAATCAGCATTTAAATCACAAAAAGTATTATTAGTACCTGATATTAAGCGCATAACATCACTCGTGATCGCTGTTCCTGTAGTGCTATAAGGTGAAATCTCTGCAACATTATTGATAGGTGCAAAATTTTTCTGTGATTGAGGGCGATAACAAAATACATATTCTCGATCTGGTAAATTATTATTAATGACTAAACCAACGACATTATCTAAACGTCGTAACTCTATAGGTGACTTATTACGAATAATATATAAAGGTAAATCTGCTGACTGAGTCATTAATTGACGCACTTGACTATTACTTGCTATTCTTAGATTCATTACAGAATACTTTACTGCCAATGCACCGATTCCTGTGACTAAAAGTAAAATAATCAAAATTGTAATAAGTGTCATACCTTTTTGTTGTGCTAATGATTGGGTAATTTTCATCATTTATCTCCCAAAGCATTACGCAAAGCAATTGTAGTAACATATACATTGCGTACAAATTTATTCGTTACACCTGTTGTAGCTGGTGTATTTAAAGTGACTGTTCTTCCTAAAATTTCATATGTAGATAATGTAATAGGTGCTGTTCTAACTTCATTTTGTGACCGAATTAAAACAGCCATTTTAATCATTTCAATCGAAGGAACTTCCTGAGCAGGAATTGCATTTCTTGCTGCAGTCACTGCTGCTGTATATTCATCTACTGTATAATAACGATAATTGTTGCCTGTACGTGCGCCTAATAAAAAACCAAAATAATCAACATTAGGAATAATAATTTCACCAGTAATATTCGGCGCAAATCGTGTTAAAAACCTAGGATTTGAATTTGGATTATTTAAAGGTGAATTTGCTACACATGCTAAACCTAAGCTTGTAATATTTGTATCATGGTTAGTTTTATTATTTTCTGCACGTAAAAAATATCTTTGTACAACTCGATCCCCTTTTTGAACATTTTCGCCTACGCAATTTTGCATATCTGTTGGTGCAATAAATTGTATTGTTAACTGATCACTGGCTAAATTTACATTACTTAAACCACTAGATCTCGTTACAATAGTATTTGCAAAAGCAGTCGTAGCATTTGCATCTCCCATAGCTAAATTAATATTCGTTTGAGTTGGCAGTCCTGTTGTCAGAACAATTCCACCCATTGGAGTTTGGTCATTTAAACTGCGATTTTCAACATTACCATAATTAGCCAATCTCACTTGACTAGCTATATAATCTAAACCAAAAATCCCCCCATCCTGAACTTGTGAAACTCCTTCTTGTAAGCGAGAGTTTTTCAAACTGTTTAAAAAAATAGCTAAACCAGCCGCTACAATTAATAAACCTAATGCAATACCAATCATCAACTCAATTAGTGTAAAACCTTTTTGTTTTTTAGTTATCATTTAATAGCTCTCCATCATCAAACAGTTTGAAGAAGCAACATATATACCTGTATTACTCATACAGTTTGCTACGTTTAAGCTTGCTACAGTTCCAGTCAGCGATGTATTGTTCCAAACACTAAAAATACATAATCGTTTATCTGCTACAGGTGTACTTGCAGAAATTCCTGGGCAAATTGCCACACCAAGACTCAAACCTTGTATTGCCGCTTGTCGAGCTATTGCATAAGATTCAAAAGTTGCAAGCTGTGCTGGCGTACAAACTGTAGTATTACAATTAATTGTTGCTGTTGGCTTTGAAGATGCCAAAAGATAAGTATTTATATTAGTTGCATAATTTGCTTTAGCTGTATTGTTTACACGAATACTTTCTGATAACGATTGCATGAAATGTACAGCTTGGGTTTTAAAAACTGAATCTTGAGAAGCTTCAATAGCTCTAACTTGCAATGCGACAAAACCCAAAACAGCAATAACCAAAATAAATAAAGCGACCATTACTTCAATTAACCCTGCCCCTTTTTGTATTTGTAAGTTCATCAACATGTCCCCTCAGCAAGTATAGTAATCGTTCCCAAACGACTCAGTTGTAAACGCCTAGAAATCCCCAAATCTGAATGACAAATAGAAAAAACCATCGTAGTCTGATTAAAACTTTTCACGTTTCCCATTGGTTCAAAAACAATATTCGTTACACTCCCATTTTCTAGGACGACATTGCTTGTCTTAGATCTCCAATTCAGCACAGTTTCTGTATTCGCAGCAGTAGAATTAAGGTTTAACTCCACCTCTTGTCTTATATTAACTGCCTGACTTCTTGCATTTATCATTGCGATAGAAAGTTCCCTAAATGCAGTATCTAGTTGTCGCTGGTTAATGGTATTGATAAAAGACGGAGCTGCCATGGCGGCAATAACTCCAAAAACTGCAATCGTCACCATGAGTTCAATCAGTGTGAAGCCCCTATTTTTTTTATTCATTTTGGTTCCTAAAACAAAACCTATTTATTAATATTCTATTAACAATTTATACAAAACCAATACATAGTAGATAAGAGGCATAAAAAAACCGATAACTGATTAACAGTTATCGGCATAAAATGTTAAGAAATATTTAAGCTTGCGTGACTTGTATTCTTAATTCTTTAGGTAAGCTAAAAGTTATATTTTCTTCACGTCCATCTAATTCTTGTGGTGCTTCTGCTCCCCAATCCTGTAAACGCTGTATCACTTGCTTAATTAGAATCTCTGGTGCAGATGCCCCTGCGGTTACACCAATTTTTTCAACATCCGTAAACCATTCTTTTTGTAATTCATCTGCATTGTCAACTAAATACGCATGTTTACCCATACGTTCTGCTAACTCACGTAAACGATTAGAGTTTGATGAGTTTGGTGACCCTACAACAAGAACAATGTCACATTGCGTTGCTAAATCTCTCACTGCATCTTGACGATTTTGAGTTGCATAACAAATATCGTCTTTACGCGGTCCCTGAATCTTTGGAAACTTCTGACGCAAAGCATCAATAACTTTCGCTGTATCATCAATGGACAACGTTGTTTGTGTGACAAAAGCAACCTTTTCAATATCATTAATTTTTAAAGAATCAACATCTTCTTCATCTTCAACTAAATAAATTTGACCACCATTTTTAGTGTCATATTGCCCCATTGTACCTTCAACTTCTGGATGACCTTCATGTCCAATTAAAATGGCTTCGATGCCCTCACGAGCATATTTGGTCACTTCAATATGAACTTTAGTAACCAAAGGACAAGTAGCATCAAATACTTTTAAGCCACGACGTTCAGCTTCTTGTTGTACTTGTTTTGAAACACCATGCGCGCTAAAAATTACAATATTATCATCAGGCACTTCATCAAGCTCATCAACAAAAATTGCACCACGTTGACGTAAATCATCAACTACAAATTTATTATGTACCACTTCATGACGAACATAAATGGGAGGATTAAAACACTCAAGTGCGCGATTGACGATTGCAATTGCACGGTCTACGCCTGCACAAAAACCACGTGGATTAGCCAATACAATTTTCATAACACCCTCAAGGCTCACTTAAATTTATTTAGAAAATGACAAACAATCTATAAAAGCTATTTTGTTTGTTCGCACTCTACTCTAAAATAGAGAAGATATTTTATCATATCAGGAAAAATATCATGTCGGGTCTATTGTTTGTCGTTTCTGCTGCATCAGGAACAGGCAAAACATCTCTCGTTAAAGCCCTGCTAGAACGTGTAAGTAATTTACATGTTTCTGTTTCTCATACTACACGTGGTCAACGTGTTGGTGAACTTGAAGGCGTTCACTATCATTTCACCACAAAAGAAATTTTTCTTGAACAAGTGAATCAAGGTGGATTCATTGAATTTGCTGAGGTTTTTGGTAATTATTATGGTACTTCACAAAGTACTGTAAGAGAACAATTAGCGAAAGGACATGATGTTTTACTCGAAATTGATTGGCAAGGCGCTGAACAAGTTCGCAAACTTTTCCCTGAATCTAAACAAATCTTTATTTTACCACCTACCCAGTTTGATTTACGCCAACGCTTATCAAATCGTGGTACAGATTCTGTTGAAGTGATTGAACATCGTTTAAGTTGTGCTGTTGAAGACATGCAACAATATGTCAATTTTGACTATATCATTATTAATGATGATTTTAATAAAGCATTGCATGACTTAGAATCTGTGATTAATGCAAATCGCTTAAAACTCAGCCAACAAGCAAACAGACATCAACTTTTAATTCAAAAATTAATTACGCCTCAAGACAAAGGAAGCGATGATTAAACTTGAGTATAAAGTTAAAGCATTTTATACTGCACAGTCTATTTAAAAATTTACATTCATACGAGAACTCTTATGGCACGCGTAACCGTTGAAGATTGTTTAGACCATGTAGACAACCGCTTTGAGCTTGTACTAGTGGCAAGCAAACGCGCGCGTCAATTGGCACGTCAAGGCATTGAACCAACTGTAGAGTGGGACAATGATAAACCAACTGTTGTTGCACTACGTGAAATTGCAGTCGGTCATGTAACCAAAGATATCTTGAAACAACGTGATCAAGATTACCAAACTTCAAGTCTTGACCTTGCGCTTTCAGTAAACAATTTAAATTTGGACGGTTTTTCTTTTCAATAAGTTGAACTTTCTTAAAAAGCCTAGTATTTACTAGGCTTTTTTATTGCAATTTATTTAGATAATCAATCGACAAAATTCAAAATATTTGTTAAAAAAATAGATACTTTTTAATTTTAAAATTGACAATTCATTCAATATGCTTTTCATTAGGGCATTAGTGAAATCTTTTTTAATTTTGTAACTCGGAAAATAGGTGTTCTATGCCAGGCCAAGAGGTCAGCCAAGCCAAGCGACAGCTCAATATTATTATCGACGCTTACTTAAAACCAAGCGAAGTCGAGCAAGTGCTTGCGGCATGTGATTATGCAGATATTGCACATGATGGCGTAACACGTAAAAGTGGTGAACCCTACATTTTGCACCCTATTGCTGTGAGCTGTATCTTAGCGCACATGCGAATGGATGCAGAAACATTGATGGCTGCCTTATTGCATGACGTCATTGAGGATACTGATTTTAGTAAAGACGATATCACTGATAAATTTGGTCGTATTGTGGCTGAGCTTGTAGATGGAGTGACTAAACTCAGCCATTCTAGTGATAAAGAATACAATAAAGCCGCTTCATTTCGAAAAATTCTACAAGCGACTCTACAAGACCCACGTGTCATTATTATTAAGCTTGCTGACCGTTATCATAATATGACAACTTTGGGCTCTCTACGCCCTGATAAACGTGCTCGTATTGCTCAAGAAACCTTTGATGTTTTTGTACCTATGGCACGTTTAGTCGGTATGAATGAAATGGCAGATAACCTTGAGCATCTGTGTTATCAAAACCTTGATTTAGATATGTATAATGATGTGCAAGAATCTTTGCTATCAACCAAACCTGAACGATGTCAATATCAGACTGTTTGGGAACAAAATCTTGCAGACTTATTACATACTTACAGTATTGAAGGTCGCATTAAAAAGAAAAATAACAATATTGAATTACTTCGTCACTTTGTAAAAAATGAAATTGATTTACAAGAACTTACCCATAGCCATGCCTTCGAAATTATTTTAAAAACGATTGCTGACTGTGACCGTTTAGTTGAAGCTTTACGTGAAAATTTCCAAGTTCTGCATTATGAAGATCACATTCGTTATCCACTGCCTGGTGGAAATCAATCCTTAATGATTCGCCTTAAAGGTGAAAAAACCACATTATCTTTAACCATTCAAACCGAGTTAATGCGTAAAGCTGCTCGCTTTGGCGTAGTCTTGGGTGAAAATGCGCCTCAAGCCTGCCGCTCAGCAATTCAAGCCTCCATGAAAAATTTAAATATTTTAGTGGATGGTGACTGTGCTAAAACGACCTTTAATGATCTGTTAGATTATTTACATCAAGAGAAAATTTGGGTCTACACACCACATGGTCAACTTCATGAACTTCCTCAGGGAGCAACAGCCGTAGATTTTGCCTATTCTGCAAGCTTGTTTTTAGGTAATCATGCTGTAGGTGCTAAAATTAATGGTGAAATCAAACCACTTTCCACTCCCCTACAAAGTGGTCAAGTCATTGAAGTAATTACCGATGTATTAGCAACGCCAAATCCTGATTGGCTAAGCTTCATCAATACACAAAAAGCACGCCGCGCGATTCAAAATATTTTAAAAGATCAAGATATTGAAGAACAACGTTTAGTTGGGCAACAAGCCTTAAATCGTGCTTTAAAATTATTTAATTTATCAGTAAAAGATTTATCTGAGTCTGATTGGGCTGATTTATTACAATGGCGACATGTCAGCACCAAAGAAGCACTATTTGAACAAATCGCTGTTGGTGATTTACTGCCACAACTGGTTGCTAACCATTTATTTGCGCAAGACCAAGATGAAAATAATGCGTCACAACGTTTGATTCAAGGCACAGAAGGCGTTGATGTAAAATATGCACATTGTTGTAACCCTGTTCTTGGTGACCCAATTCAAGGGCATATTTCACGTCGTGGCTTAATTGTGCATCGCGCACGTTGTCACAATTTACTGCATGAACAACATTTGCATCCTGAAAATATTATGCCTTTGCATTGGAATTCAGAAACTGAAGATGATATTAACTTTAGTGCATATTTAAGTATTGATTTAGTGCTCAGTGATGAACAGATTTCTGAACTTATTTATTTATGTCGTAAATTAAAAACAGGTGTTGAGTCTGTACAAAGCCGTGATGACAAAACTTTTGTTAACATTGTGGTGAAAGATCGTAAACAAATTGCACAAATCATTCGTGAGCTACGCATGCTTTTTGGTTTCCCTCGCGTAACACGTCTTGCTATGCCCATTGCAATAACACCTGTTTCCAAAGCGTGTTAATCAGATAAACCGATATGTCTTTGGAGAATACAATTCATCCGATATGATGAATCTAATTGAAAAATAGGAGAAATTGATGTCCCGCCAAGTGATTCATACCGAAAATGCCCCAGCCGCAATTGGTACTTATTCTCAAGCAATTTTAGTTGGAAATACGCTATATCTTTCGGGTCAAATTGGTTTAGATCCGTATAGTATGGAATTGGTCGAAGGCATTGAAGCTCAAATTCGTCGTGTTTTTGATAACTTAAAAGCTGTATGTGAAGCAGCGGGTGGTTCTCTAGCAGATATTGTAAAACTGAATATTTTCTTAACCGATTTATCTCACTTCCAACTTGTAAACCAAATTATGGGTGAATATTTTGCTCAACCTTATCCTGCTCGTGCAGCTTTAGGTGTTGCTAGTTTACCAAAATCGGCTTTAGTTGAAATGGATGGTATTGTTGTAATAAACCAATAACATTATATTTATTCAATACTTATTTTAATTATAAAATACCACCGATCAGGTGGTGTTTTTTTATCCAAAAATACGATAAATAATTTTTAGCTATTTAAATGAATTTCATTGACAAACGATAACAATTATCAATAATATCTATTATCGCATTTAACACTGTGGTTCATTCTCATGTACGTTTGCTTGTGTCGTGGTATTACAGATCAAGATATTAAAGATGCCATGGCTGATGGCGCTGAAAGCTATCGTGAAATTCGTGACTTACTCGACTTGGGTACATGTTGCGGACGTTGTGCCCCTGAAGCAAAAAGTATCATTAATGAAGAACTGGCTTTAATTGCAGCACGTCTTTCTGTTGCTGCTTAGCATCTTAAACTCACACCAGATAACAATAATACTCTATGATCCTAACAGATCATCTTCCTCTCCCGCTTCGACTCAAGGCGGGTTTCTTTTATCTAATGATCTAATCTTATTTTTAAAGATCGCTGTTCAGCAAAAAATATTGCTTAAGATGAAATGATCTTTTCTCATGATTTTGATTGCGATTTTCATTTGCCGTTCAATAAAGCCCTCGAAACTTTTGATAAATTTGATTAATATAAATTATGGATTGCCTTGAAATAATTTAAGGCACACGTTTTAAATGGAGCATTCACCATGAAAGGCAATCGTGACGTTATTAATCAACTTAACCAAGTGCTTTATCATCACTTAACAGCAATTAATCAATATTTTTTACACTCACGTATGTTTAATGATTGGGGTATTGAGCAATTAGGTTCAGCAGAATATAAAGAATCTATTCGCCAAATGAAACATGCAGATAAAATCATTGAACGTATCTTATTTTTAGAAGGCTTACCAAATTTACAACATTTAGGTAAATTATATATTGGTCAACATACGCTAGAAGTTCTCAATTGTGATGTTCGTAAAGTGAAAGAAAATATTGAGGCTTTACAAAAAACCGTTGCGCTTGCTGAACAGCATCTAGATTATGTAACACGTGATCTTGCCCAAGAAATTTTAGAAAAAGAAGAAGAGTATTGGGATTGGTTAACCACACAAATTGATTTAACAGATAGTGTTGGTATTGAAAATTATATTCAAAGCCAGCTCTAACCAAGACTTAAATAAAAATCCCTTTATCGATGTAAAGGGATTTTCTTATTATTATTGCTCAGATTTAGGGAGTAAATCCTGATAAGCATGTTTCTCTAGGTGTAATTCACCTAAGATCCAAAGCTGATGTTCTGCTTCTGCCTGCTTGCCATTAAAAGCTAAAACTTGAGCATATTTAAATAAATCATATTTAGAAGCTAAATTTGCCACCATACGATCAATATGCTGTAACTGCTCATCAGACAACTTAGTAAATGGATTTAATCCAATCCACCAAATACGTTCTTTAAATTGTGATAATAACCAAATCTGTTGATTCATTACGTCTTGCTGTGTGGCTGTTAATGGTTTTTTGATATTTACAAACACACTTTGTTGACGATATAACTGATAATCTCGATACACCACCGCACATAAAACAATGCAGATCAGCACTAAACCCAATGTAACTGCTGGTTTTAAATTTTTACTTGGTAAATAAGAATATTGTGCCTGAATAATACCAAGCAAGAGTCCCATAGGTAATAAAAAATACGCATAATGAATTGGATATTCTAAAAATGCATGAATTAAAATTGCACAAACCATTAAAGTTGCAACTAAAGAAATAGGTTCTTTAATGCCTTTATTTAACCAATATAACCAACCTGCAACATATAAAACAATCAACCCACCAATTGGAATACCATTCCAGATTAATAAATCCAAAATGACATTATGTGCAGTCTTATACCATTCCCAATTTGGTCTTAAATCAAAAGCTGCAATTTGTGCCATACCTGTTTGATTCCAACCATAACCAAACCATGGCTGCTGTTGAATGGCTACCCAAGCTTGCGACCACATATCTAAGCGCTTATAACCTGAAGAAGCTCGCTCCACAACAGTTGCAGTATCTACAACACTTTGTGTTGAAATTTCATTCATTAAATGATTTAAATAAGGCAAATAACCAATCGCAGCAACAAAAATACCAACCCACATTAATAATTTTACAAAATTAAATCTTTTCGGTTTATTAAATTGTTTAATCGCTAAATAAATTAAAACAAATATACATACGACCCAAGAAGTACGTGATTGAGTCAAGGCAATTGTAAAAAGTAGAACCAAGCTTGAAGGTACAAGAACAAAATTCGAGATCAAGCGTTTTTCATAAAAATATAAACAGGCGAAAACACCCATTGTTAAAAAAGTCGCTAAGTTATTGGGTTGGGCAAAGTTAGCATAAGGACGATTTCCTTTTAAAAAATTCATGAATGGTGCAAAGTATGAATTTATCCCAAGCCATTGGAAAATCGCAATCACGCTTGAAAGCAAAGCCACAATCAAAATCACAATACTTATCGCTGTAAAGGTTTTTTCTCGATGTACTTTTTCTAATGATAAGTTATAACCCACCACAACCATCAGCCAGAACATCAACAGATATGCTGTACATAACAAAGCATTACTAAAATAAAAAATCTGCCCAAAACCATATTGAATTATTGGAATCAAGAGAATAGGAAGTGCTAAAAGCTGTGGTTTTGGAATTTTTAAATCTTTTTTCACAAACATACATAACAATGTAATGCCTGATAAAAAAGCCAAAACTTCACTACCAAAAGTTGTCCATGGCAGTTTATGAAATGGCAAGAGATATGCCAATGCTAAAAAAAATGCGGAGAGTATAGGTAAAATTGCTTTCATTGAAAAATGCGCAAAAAAAAACTGAGTGAATTATACACTCAGTCTTTCATTAATCTTTAGGTGTTCTGCTACTTCCAAGGACGAAGGTCAACAATTTTAACCACTTCACCTTTTTCCTTGTTAATTAATACCACCATATCAACTGCGTTGGCTCTTAAAGGTAGCCAAGCATCGGCTTGGGGGTATAACTCTATTACTTTTTTAACTTTAATAGCTTCATTAAAAGCCTTCAAACCATCTAAAGCTTGAGCTTTTTCTTGCATTTTTAACTTTGCTGTTTCTAACGGTCTATATAATTCCACTCTCTGAGATGGAGAAACGCCTTTTTCTAACTCATCAAATAAAATTTGATTTCTAGCCTTTATGTCATCCAACGGAATTTGGGCATTTACATACTGAGGCCCAAATAAGCTAAATTTATTATAGTCTGAATCTTTGTTAGAAGAGTTGATATTTTCAATATCATTTACACGAATCAGATCAAATCGATCAATATTATAAACAATCCATATTGGACGACCTTCTGAAACTTTATAAACTCCATATATTAAAGCAGATATTTGAATTAAGATAATTATTGCAAGGTCAAATTTAAGACTCTTTTTATCTTTTTTATAAATAATCAATGTCAGTAAAGGACCTAAAATAATGTCTATTCCAACCATCAGTAAAAATATTTTAGTAATACCAGTTGCTTTATATAAAGGCTCTGGATACCAGATAAAATAAATGATTGCTAAACAAGTTAATGCTATAAAAATACTTACAATTAAATGTACTAAAAATGCTTTTATTTTATCTTTTAATAACATAACTACCTCAAAGCATAAATAAAACAAAAGTCGCATAAAGCGACTTTTGTTTAAGAACAGTACATAATTTAATTAGATTTTGCAACTAGCTGGTAAATAACGGCTTTCAACATTTGTTGCATTTGACGGTGCTGTTGCCATTGTCAAATTCGAAGGAGCTGTAGCAGTACCACAAACCCAAGTTATATTTTTAGCATTATCAACACCTGGTCTTAGAGTTAAGAACTTACCATCAACGTCAGCATTGGCTTTTTGTGGTGCTGTTTTACTATAACTAACAACAATATTACCATTATCAACTGCAACTTGACTTACATAATTGCCCCTATTATCTGTCGCTGCAGCACCTACAGTACAGTTAGCAGGGGCAGGAGTAACACCACATACTGCCTCAGCATTATCAACAGGCCAAACACCTTTAGTAGAATAAAAATCACCTACTGCAGTTTTTAATCCAGATGAAAGTGATAATCCTTCACTTACCTGTGTACGCACTGTATAATCTTGATAAGCAGGAATCGCAATTGCAGCAAGAATACCGATAATCGCAACAACGATCATTAACTCGATAAGAGTAAAACCCTTTTGAGCGTTCATAACATTTCTCCAATATTTTAATTTTTTATAAATTAGTGCAGTTAAGTTTTTATTTGGAAGTTAAAAAACGCTAACTGCTTAACACTTTTTTATTTTCATTGAATCTGTTGTTTTTTACAACAACTAAATTAGCTTATGTTTTTTTAAGTTATTTTATGTAAAAAAGTGACATTTTCCGTCACTTTAATACTTTAGTTTAAGATGATTGGTGAGTTTGGTAGCTCATTAAACTCATCTAAACCTATTTGCTCATAATACAAATTCAATATTTTACCAATATTTAATACACCATTTACAACAGCTTGCCTATGGCGTTTATTTTTTAATTCCAGAACAATTTGGTCACATACATCTTGCCAAAACTTTTGTTCTGTGGCTTTTTTTAAACCTCTATCTATCACGATTTCAACTTTTTGCTCACATAAATTAAGATAAAGCAAAACTCCACTATTTTTTTCTGTATCCCAAACACCTAGTTCAGCAAATAACTGTTGAGCACGTAAGTATGTATTTTGATAATAAGCTTGATTGCTTGGAATATGCCCTTCAATAACAACTTGAATTTCTCCAATATGCCCTTGCTCTGCTTGTTTCACGGCTTCTGCAATCGCAAATTGATCTTGTTTAGAAAAATAGCGTTTTGATGCAGGCATATAAAAAAAATGTTTTAACCAGCGTGAAAAGCTTGGTGTCACTTGCTGCTGTAATTTAGGTTGTGTCAAAATTGTTGTTGTATCTGTTTTTGTTACCATGAGCCTGAAGCACCTCCACCGCCAAATCCACCGCCACCACCACTATATCCACCACCGCCACCGAAACCACCACCACTACTTCCTCCTCGCCCGCCACCAGAAAGAAACATTTGAAAAATCAGTTGTGCTAAAGAAGTAATTAATAAGAAAAATATACCAAAACCTAAGACCAAACTCATTAAAATACCAGAGCCGTAGATTAAACCCGCCGCAAAAGCAGTCACGCCCGCTACAGAAGCACTTAAACGATTACCAATAATAAATGAAGTAAAGATACCCACAATAAGAATGATGATTGCGGTTGTCATTGTACGGTCTTTAGCTTCTTGCTCTTGAATGGCTTGGTCTTGACGAGCTTTTAACTCATCAGCAGCTTGTTTGGCAATTTCAGGGTCAAGATTTAGAATTCGCTCAATTTCCATCACACCAGCTTGTATGCCTTGACCATATTGCCCTGATTTAAAGTACGGTGTGATTTGATTACGAATAATTCGGCTCACCATAATGTCAGGCAATACACCTTCTAAACCATAACCTGTCGCAATATGAATTTTTCGATCATTGACTGCAACTGCGATCAATAAACCATTATCTTGTTTCGCTGAGCCTAATTTCCATTGCTCCGCAGTACGCATAGCAAAGTCAAAAATGCCTTCAGCCCCTGTCGTTGGCACAATAATCACACCAATTTGAGCTTTACCTTGATTATAAATATTGCGAATTTTTGCTTCTAAATTTTGTTTTTCATTTGCAGACAAAACTTTTGCCTGATCAATAACAGGCTCATTTAAACTGGGTAATTGGCGTATTTTCCCATCTGCCAAATCATTTTTTACCGAAGAAGCTGTCTGATTTGATGTTGATATAACTTCAGGTGAATCATCTTGTGCATTGGTATTATTTTGAATCACTTTGGCGACAACAACAGCATCATCTAACGAATCTGTTGCTGTAGCAGTTTCAGCCCATGCAAATGATTGAAATGTAAGTACTAACGTACAAATCATTAACATGAAGACGGTTTTCATTTTTCGACCGATCCATTGACTCATTTCAAGCATATAGCATCCTCACAAAGTGTTCAATTTAACTTAGTTGAAATTGACAGTCGGTGCTTTTGCAGCGCCTGCTTCTGCACTAAAGTTTGGCTTAGTTTTCATTCCAATCACTTTTGCAGTCATCGCTTGTGGGAATTGGCGTACATACGTATTGTAATCTTGTACAGTTTCTACATAGCGTGTACGTGCTGTACTAATACGATTTTCAGTCCCTTCTAGCTGTACTTGTAAATCTTTAAATTGCTCATTGGCTTTTAGATCTGGATATTTTTCTTGTACCATTAATAAACGTGATAAAGCACTACTCATTTGTGCTTGTGCTTCTTGATATTTTTTAAACAGTTCAGGATTTTCCAATACTTCTTTATCAACTTTTAGACCAGCAACATTAGCACGTGCTTGGGTTACCTCAGTTAATACTTGTTCTTCGTGCTTAGCATAACCTTTTACAACATTTACAAGGTTAGGGACTAAATCTGCACGACGTTGGTATTGGTTTTCAACCTCAGACCATGCGGCTGTTACAGATTCGTCTTTAGCTTGTAGTGTGTTATAACCACAGCCTGAAAAAGCTAAAGTACTGGTTAATGTCAATGCAAGTGCGACCTTTTTCATTGAATTCATCATTTAAAACCTCAAGTATTTATTTGTATTTGTTGATATAAACTTATTCTAAACATATTTTGAAAATAGAATTGTTTATTTTCTTTACAACACATCATATTTACGTGCAGTAGCACATCAATCTAATGATTTAAAATATAAATATTCATGAATTTTTTAAATGAAAACCACCATTGTTGAAGTTGAAACCAGATTGAATTATTTACATAATTAATGCGTTTATCGAGAAATTCTTGATCACTAAATTGTAATTTTTTTTGCAGAAGAATACATAAAAATAGGAACTTCACTATCACGTTTAACTTGTACAACTTCTATATTCCCCAGATTAAACATAATTTGTGCTGTCACTGGATACAAAATAAGAAAAGGTTTTTTATTTTCATTCTCTAATTGTTCGTCAATTTTTGTGGAATTATAAGTTGTCTATAAGAAAAAGCCACCCGAAGGTGACTTTCTTGAACATCATTTATTCATCATCTTTTTTTGCTTCATCAGTAGGAGGTAAATCCTTCACTGCTTCGGCAATAAGACCAAACATATAGTTACCATATGCATTGGTTTTGTCATAATGGAAACGTAAACGCGGTGTTACACGCGTTTTAATACGATGACCAAGCTCATGACGCAAGAAACCTGATGCTTTATTAAGCACCTCTAACGTTTCTTTATTTGCAGCTTCACTTTGCTCATCGCCTAATTCACGTCCCATTACAGTCACATAAACTTCGGCATACCCTAAATCTGGGCTTACCTTAACCGCAGAGATGGTTACAATACCACCTAAGCGTGGATCTTTCAGCTCCTGACGAATCAGTTCAGACAACTCACGCTGAACTGTATCTGCCATACGTTTAAGACGCTGACTACCCGCCATTAAAGACTCCGTTTAATCAATTGAACATCATAAACTTCGATTTTGTCTTTTGCTTTGATATCTTTATAGCCTTTAACTGCAAGACCACATTCCATACCTGCACGGACTTCTTCAACAACTTCTTTGAAGCGACGAAGTGATTCGAGTTCACCTTGGAAAACAACAACATCTTCACGTAATACACGAATTGGTTTATTACGATGTAATACGCCTTCAAGTACCATACAACCTGCTGCTGCACCAAATTTACTTGAGTGGAAGACTTCACGAACTTCAGCCACACCCAAGATCGTTTCACGATGTTCTGGTGCAAGTTTACCGCTCATTGCAGCTTTCACATCATCAATCAATTGGTAAATGATTGAGTAGTAACGAATATCAATGCCATCAGCATCCGCTTTTTGACGCGCTGTATTATCAGCACGAACGTTAAAGCCGAGTAATACTGCTTCTGAAGATTCAGCAAGGATTACGTCAGATTCAGTAATCGCACCAACACCTGAACTAATTACACGTACTTTCACTTCGTCTGTAGACAATTCAGAAAGTGCAACAATCAAGGCTTCCAAAGTACCACGTACATCTGTTTTCAAGACAACATTAACAATAGGCACATCTTTTTTGCCCATTGATGCCATCAAGTTTTCAAGACGCATTGCAGATTGACGCTCAAGACGTTTTTGACGCTCACGATCTAGACGAGCTTCAGCAACTTCACGTGCTTTCTTCTCATCATCTACGACAAGAACTTCATCACCCGCCATTGGCGCTTCAGGAAGACCTAAAATTTCGACTGGAATTGAAGGACCTGCTGATTTGATACGCTGACCATTTTCGTCTGTCATTGCACGGACACGACCATAAGACGCACCAGCAAGTACTAAATCACCAACATTCAATGTACCATTTTGTACAAGAATAGAAGTTACTGCACCACGACCTTTATCAACACGTGCTTCAATTACCACACCTTGTGCTGCACCTTCTTCAGATGCTTTCAATTCTAACAATTCAGCTTGAATTGAAATAAGGTCTAGAAGCTCATCAATACCTTGACCTGAGTGTGCTGAAACCAATGCAACTGGTACATCACCACCCCATTTTTCAGGTACGATTTCTTTGGTTGTTAATTCGTTTAATACGCGATCTGGATCAGCAGACTCTTTATCCATTTTGTTGATCGCAACAATAATTGGAGTTCCTGCTGCACGTGCATGATCAATTGCTTCGGCAGTTTGTGGCATTACACCATCATCTGCTGCAACAACCAATACCACGATGTCTGTTGCTTTTGCACCGCGTGAACGCATCGCTGTAAATGCTGCATGTCCTGGTGTATCTAAGAAAGTAATAATACCTTTCTCAGTTTTCACATGGTAAGCACCAATGTGCTGAGTAATACCACCAGCCTCGCCTTGAGCAACTTTCGCACGACGAATACGGTCAAGTAATGATGTTTTACCATGGTCAACGTGACCCATAATAGTAACAACAGGCGGACGAGTTGTTTGAACACCACGTGCTTCTTCTGCTGCTTCAAGTAAATTATCTTCAGCTTGAGTATCAGAAACTAATACTGGGTTGTGCCCCATTTCTTCTACAACAAGTGCTGCAATTTCTTGATCAATCGCTTGGTTTTGTGTAACTAACTCACCCATTTTCATGAGTGATTTGATTACTTCGCGCACTTTAACTGCCATTTTTGCAGCCAAGTCAGCAACAACAATTGTTTCACCAATTTCAACATCATAAACTTGCTTTTTAACAGGTTTTTCAAAACCATGTTTATTTGCTTGGCTTGTTTTTAAGCCACGTTTATGTGGATTATGGCTGAAAGATTGCTCTTCTTGACCACGACGACCACCTTTCTTTTGACCACGTGGATTATTCGTGTTTGTACCACGTTTAATTTCACGGTCTTCTTTTGCAAAAGAGTCTTCGTATGCTTGACCAACTAGACCAGCAGCTAATGGTGAATCATCCACAACACGAATCGTTGCTGTTGTATCCTCATTTGAATACTTAGATGCCATTTTACGCATCTGTTCAAGCGTACGTTGTTGTGCATCCTCAGCAGCTTTACGACGTGCACTTTCCTCTACTGCTTTTAATTTAGCAGCTTCAGCTTCACGCGCTTTTTTCTGTTCAGGTGTTTCAATTGTTTTTACAGTTGCTTTAGTAATTGGTTTATTCGTAGATTTACGCTTCACCACTACTGCAGCTTTTGGTGTTTCTTTTGCAGCTGTTTGCTGTTTTGCAGCAGCACGCATTTTTTCCAAGTTTGCTTTTGCAGAGCTTTCAGCCTCTTTTGGCGCAGCGTCTACTTTTGCTTTTTGTTCATTGCGTACTTTTGCTTCAGCTTCTGCTTTCGCAAGTGCTTCGGCTTTAATTTGTTCTGGATCTGGCTTGGTAAATGTATGCTTCTTACGCACTTCTACATTAATCGTTTTTGCCTTACCCGATGTACTTGCTACTTTAGCGGTACTAGTCGTTTTACGTTTCAACGTGATTTTTCCTGCCTGACCCACATCTTGACCATGAGATTTTTTCAAATGGTTGACAAGGGTATCTTGCTGTTCTGTCGTAATCTTATCTTCAGCTTTCTTTTGTGGTAATCCAGCTTCACGCACCTGATCAAGGAGCTTTTCTACAGGAAGTCCTACACTGACCGCTAACTCGTTAATTGACTTATCCGTCATGTATTACCTCCTAGTTAAACCATGATTCACGCGCTTTCATAATGAGTTGACCCGCTTTCTCAACATTTAAACCTTCAATATCTGCGATATCGTCAGTTGCTTGATCAGCTAAATCATCCACTGTAATAACACCACGAGCCGCTAAAGCATATGCAATTTCAGAAGTCATACTTTCCATTTCTAGAAGTTCTTGACTTGGCTCTTGAATATTTTCTTGCTGCTTTAAAGCATCTGCTAAGGCTACTTCTTTCGCACGACCTTGTAACATTTCAACAAGTTCAGCATCTAGCTCAATTTCGTCAAATGTTTCCACTGGCACATAAGCAATTTCTTCTAGAGAAGTAAAGCCCATTTCAACCAATGCCATTGCAAGATCTTCTTCAATATCAAGACGTGTAACAAACATATCTAAATATTGTTGTGCTTCATTTTGTTGACGAGCACGATATTCATCCTCAAGCATCATATTGAGCTTATAACCTGTAAGCTCAGACGCTAAACGAACATTTTGACCTTGTGAACCAATTGCTCGCGCTAATTGATCACTAGTAGCAAAAATAATATCAGCAGTACGTTCTTCTTCATCAATCACAATACCCGATACATCTGCTGGCTCTAAAGCACTTGCAATATATTGAGCAGGATCATCAGACCACACGACAACATCAATTCGTTCGCCATTCAATTCTGATTGTACTGCTTGAATACGTGTACCACGCATACCAATACAAGCACCAACAGGATCAATACGATGATCGTTCGTTTTCACTGCAATTTTAGCACGAACACCAGGTTGGCGCGCGGCTGCTTTAATTTCAATGATTTCTTCAGAAATTTCAGGAATTTCTTTTTTCATCAATGCGATCAACATTTCAGGCTTAGCGCGTGACAATAATAATTGCGCACCTCGACCTTCTTTATTTACGCTATATAAAATCGCATTCATACGTTGTTTAGGACGAAGAATTTCTTTATGAATCATTTCTTCGCGCGCTAAATACGCTTCTGCATTATCACCTAAGTCAATAATAAAGCCATCTTTGGTTTGTTTTTTCACTTCACCATAGATCAGCTCACCAACTTTAGATTCATAAGCTTCAGCAATCAATGCACGTTCCGCTTCACGGATTTTTTGCACAATGACTTGTTTTGCAATTTGTGCAGCAATACGTCCAAACTCAATTGAAGGTACTTCAAGCTCACGGATGTCACCGATTGACCATTTTGCAGGATCTACATCTGAGATTGCATCTTGGCAAGCAGGCATTTCATGATCTTCATCAGCAACGACTTCCCATTGACGGAAAGTACTGTACTCACCTGTTTTACGATCAATTTCTACGCGTAACTGTGCTTCTTCAGAATTTGTGCCTTCGTAGAATTTTTTCTTTGTTGCTGCAACAAGAGCTTGCTCAAGCGCTTCAAAGATTGCTTCACGACTAACACCTTTTTCATTACTAACCGTCTCTGCAACGGTAAGAATTTCACGGCCCATAAGTCACCTACTATTCAAATTCTTATTCGTTAAAATTAATTTAGTCTTGATAGATTAAATTGGCTTTGTCGATATTGTTGCTGTCAATTTCCAATACTTGTTGTTTTTCAACTTCAACTTGAATCATTTCATTTTCAAGATCAACAGCAACAAGTTTTGCTTGGAATTTACGACGGTTTTCAACGGCTGCGATTAAGCGAAGTGCAACTTGTTGACCAACATATTGAGACATTTGTTTCAATTCAAAAAAAGGACGATCCCAACCTGGAGATGATACTTCTAATGCATACTCACCCGAAATTGGGTCATGCACATCAAGTATTGCACCGACTTGCTGAGTCACACGTACACAGTCTTGTACGCCTACGCCTTGACCTGACTCTACCTCACCATCTTCATTGATGATAGGCTCAGCATTTTTATCTACTTCTTTATCGATATAAATACGCAATAAAGAACGCTTACCTTGAGGTAAAAATTCAATACCCCAAAGTTCTACATCACAAGCTTGCACTGCAGGAACAATTAAATCTTGAAGTGCTTGAGTTTTATTTGATAGCTTCATTTACTCTCGTCATTTTGTGCGATTATGATCTTAATAGATCACCACAGACCCATACACACTATAGTAGTAGTGAAACATGACACTTTAACTTTGCCTATACGGCTCATATCGACACTACACGATAGCCAATAAAAAAGGGCGAAATTCGCCCCTATTATTACACAGAAAACTAAAAGTCCACTGTGCAAAAAGGCCCACCTATCTGTGAGCCCTCTTTAGAAACTTGGTAGCGGGAGCTGGATTTGAACCAACGACCTTCGGGTTATGAGCCCGACGAGCTACCAGACTGCTCCATCCCGCATCAATGCTGCAAAATTATATACAAAAAATAAAAAAACTTCAAGAGTAGATTCATTTTTCGCCTTAATCAAGTTGCAATCTCGATTAAGATTGGTAGCGGGAGCTGGATTTGAACCAACGACCTTCGGGTTATGAGCCCGACGAGCTACCAGACTGCTCCATCCCGCATCAACATCGTAAATATTTATCTCAACTTAACTTTCTAAGCTGTTTATTTTAGTTTACTTCTAAAATAAAGTTGATTGGTAGCGGGAGCTGGATTTGAACCAACGACCTTCGGGTTATGAGCCCGACGAGCTACCAGACTGCTCCATCCCGCATCAACATCGCAAATATTTATCTCAACTTAACTCTCTAAGTTGTTTATTTTAGTTTGCTTCTAAAATAAAATTGATTGGTAGCGGGAGCTGGATTTGAACCAACGACCTTCGGGTTATGAGCCCGACGAGCTACCAGACTGCTCCATCCCGCATCAACAGATTTTGCTGCAAACACCAAATTTATAGATTCTGGATATAAATTTGGTGCGGAAGGGGGGACTTGAACCCCCACGCCCGAAAGCACTACCACCTCAAGGTAGCGTGTCTACCAATTCCACCACCACCGCAGCTGTGACGCATTCTAGTAGCTTGTGTCACAAATTGAAAGGTTTAATTGCAAATTTTACATTTATTTTGGTGCAGCTGGCGAAGTTTCACCCGTATTCTGCTGTAAAGGGGCTGCTGGCTGCGATGTGCTTTGTACAGTTTTCAAACCATAAGCATCTGTGGTCTGTTTTTTTGCAAATACTGCCAAACTAATACTGGTCACAAAAAATAAGGCAGTTAAAATTGCAGTTAAACGTGTCAAAAAGTTTGCTGAACCTGATGCACCAAATACAGTTGCTGCGCCACCACCACCAAAAGAAGCGCCAGCGTCTGCACCTTTACCGTGTTGTACAAGAATCAGTACAATCATCAATACGGCTAAAATGATATGTACCACCAGCACAAAATTATGCATGCTGAACTCCTATTATTTTGATTTTGCAAATGCTTGAGCAATTTGATAGAAAGACTCAGCATTCAAAGAGGCACCACCAACAAGTGCGCCATTAATATCTGCGCATGCTGCTAACTCAGCTGCATTTTCAGGTTTTACACTACCACCATATAAGATTGCAATCTCTGCACCTAATGGTGTGATTTGTGATAAACCTTCACGAATTTTCGCATGCATGGTCTGAGCATCTTCAGGAGAGGCTGTTTTACCTGTACCAATCGCCCAAATCGGCTCATAAGCAACAATAATATTGTTCCATTGTTCTGCTTTTACAAGCGCTGCAATATCACAAATTTGTTGTAAAACGACTTGCTCTGCTTGCCCAGCTTCACGTTGTTCTAAGCTTTCACCCACACAGTAGATAATTTTCATTTCTGCATTGAGTGCATTTTTTACTTTTTCTTGAATGACATTCACATTGTCACCAAAAATTTCACGGCGCTCAGAATGACCAATTAAAACATAGTCAATATGACTATCTTTAAGTAACTCAGCACTGACCTCACCTGTATATGCACCTGTACCTGCTATACGCGAAAGATCTTGTGCAACACTTAAAATTTCACAAGAAGCATCTAGTAATTGTTGCTGAACAGAAAGTAATGCAATAGAAATCGGGGCGATGCCTATACGACATTGCTGTTCAGAAATAGGATTTTGCTTTAATTGTTGCTTTAAGTCTTGGATGAGTTGCTGCGAATTCGCTTGCATTGGGTTCATTTTCCAATTGCCGACAACCCAAGGAATAATCGTCGAACCCGACATACACTTAACCCTATTCTCGAAAAATGCCCACATTCTACACGGATTTTTAAGTATTTATGCTTTTTTCTTTCTTGGCTTGTTTTAATTTTTTGGCTTTCATCTTGCATAATTCTGACATTTTTGTAACAAAACGACCAGTGACCATTGAATTGGGTGATTTATTTGCATTTTACAACCAAAAAAGTAGATCAAGCGCTTTAGCTTCTGAGCATCTTTGGTTAATATAATTATTATTCAAAATACTTTAGATCACATTTCAAATTTTTTATACAACGGTTTTGGTATGGGGATACTAAAAACCTAGATAAATCAATTTAAAATGTAAAAATATTGAACTATCGACAACAAAGACCAAAGCAAAGAAGTCTAAGATAGACAGTATTTTTTAATGCTAAGTATTTAAATTATAAAATGAATAAATTAAAGGTGTATTGGGGATGGTACAACAGCAAGGCTCACCGAAGTTTTCGGGGTTTATTCGTCGCTTAGTAGATGATGGGGCAATTTCTGCACAACAAATGCAGTCTGCCTTAGATAATGCTAAGAAAAATAAGCTCAATATCGTGGCTTATCTCATTGAGCACGCAAATTTAAAGCCTTTGATGATTGCAGAAACAATTGCTTTAGAGTTTGCTGAGCCATTATTTGACTTAGATAGCTTTGATTCCACTCAATTTTCAAAAGATTTGATTGAAAGTAGTCTTTTGCATAAACATTTGATGGTTCCGCTCGTACAACGTGGAAATGTCTTATACATTGCAATCAGTGACCCAACCAATATTGAAGCATTAGATGCAGCTCGCTTAAATAGCCGCTTAAATATTGAAGTTGTTATTGTTGAACATAATAAGTTAGTTAACTGTTTAGAAAAGCATTTTACTGAACAAGTAAATTTCGATTTTGGTGGTGATGACATTGACGTTGATATTATTTCAACAGATGAAGTCAATACCACTGAAGAGCAAGATGATAATCAGTCAGGTGAAGAAGCACCGATTGTCAAATACATCAATAAACTTCTTGTAGATGCTATTCGTATGGGTGCATCAGATTTACACTTTGAACCATATGAAAAATCATATCGGGTACGCTATCGTGTCGATGGTGTATTAAGAAGTATTACAAATCCCCCACTACAACTTGCAACCCGACTTGCTTCTCGTTTAAAAGTCATGTCACAAATGGACATTTCTGAAAAACGTATTCCCCAAGATGGTCGTATTAAGCTCAAACTGTCTAAAACCAAAGCCATTGATTTCCGTGTAAACTCTCTTCCAACCCTTTTTGGTGAAAAGCTTGTACTGCGTATTCTTGACCCTTCCAGTGCAATGTTAGGTATTGATGCTTTAGGATACGAAGAAGAACAAAAAGCTTTGTTTATGGAGGCTTTAGATAAACCTCAAGGCATGTTACTGATTACAGGACCCACAGGTTCGGGTAAAACAGTTTCGCTATATACGGGTTTAAATATTTTAAATACAGAAAATTCTAATATCTCTACAGCCGAAGACCCTGTTGAGATTAACTTAGAAGGTATTAACCAAGTTAACGTGAACCCTAAAGTCGGACTTTCTTTTTCTGTCGCACTCAAATCATTTTTACGTCAGGATCCTGACATTATCATGGTCGGGGAGATTCGAGACCTAGAGACAGCCGAAATTGCGATTAAAGCCGCACAAACAGGTCACATGGTTATGTCTACATTACATACCAATAGCGCACCTGAAACATTAACCCGTTTAAGAAATATGGGCGTGCCTTCTTTTAACATTGCAACATCAGTCAATTTAGTCATTGCGCAACGACTCGCTCGCCGCTTATGCTCACATTGTAAAACAACTGTAGAAATTCCCAAAAATAGCCTGTTAGAAATGGGATTCACTGAACAAGATTTATCCAATCCAGATTTTCAAATCTTCCAGCCTGTCGGTTGTCCTGAATGTCGAGAAGGATATAAAGGTCGAGTCGGTGTCTATGAGGTTATGAAAGTTACACCTGAAATTTCAAAAATTATTATGGAAGATGGCAATGCACTTGAAATTGCAGAAGCATCGAACAGATTGGGGTTTAATAATTTGCGACGTTCAGGCTTAATCAAAGTCATGAATGGCTTAACATCACTACAAGAAATCAATCGCGTAACTAGCGAATAAACAAATTAAAAAAAGGAATATCGTTATGGCGATCAAGAAAGCTCAAATGATGCCAACATTCATTTATGACGGGGTTGACCGTAAAGGGGTCAAAGTTAAAGGAGAGTTGCCTGCTCGCAATATGGCATTGGCTAAAGTTACCTTAAGAAAACAAGGCATTAACATTAAAACGATTCGAGAAAAAAAGAAAAATATTCTCGAAGGTTTAATGAAGAAAAAAGTGAGTACTTTAGACATCACGATTTTTACACGACAACTTGCAACCATGATGAAAGCGGGTGTACCGCTGGTACAAAGTTTTGAAATTGTTGCTGAAGGTCTAGATAACCCTGCCATGCGTGAAGTTGTACTTGGAATTAAAGGTGAAGTTGAAGGCGGAAATACTTTCGCAGGTGCACTCAAGAAATATCCCCAACATTTTGACCGTTTATTTTGCTCCTTAGTTGAGTCAGGTGAACAATCGGGTGCTTTAGAAACGATGCTAGATCGTGTTGCAATTTATAAAGAAAAAAGTGAACTTTTAAAACAAAAAATTAAAAAAGCCATGAAATATCCAATAGCAGTCATTGTCGTTGCAATTGTGGTAACCATGATTCTAATGGTGAAGGTTGTTCCTGTCTTCCAAGATCTATTCTCTTCCTTTGGTGCTGACTTACCTGCCTTTACCCAAATGGTCGTAAATATGTCCAAATGGATGCAAAGTTATTGGTTTGTCTTACTTATTGGCATTGCTGTAGCCATTACCGCTTTCTTAGAAACCAAAAAACGAAGTAAAAAATTCCGTGACTTTTTAGACAAAGCCGCACTTAAAGCCCCTATTTTTGGCGATTTAGTTTATAAGGCAATTATTGCGCGTTATAGCCGTACACTCGCAACAACCTTTGCAGCGGGTGTTCCATTAATTGATGCTCTCGAGTCTACAGCAGGTGCAACGAATAATGTCGTCTATGAAGAAGCTGTAATGAAAATTCGTGATGATGTCGCAACAGGTCAACAATTACAGTTTGCTATGCGTTTAACCAACAAATTCCCATCTATGGCAATCCAAATGGTAGCAATTGGTGAGGAATCAGGTTCTCTAGATGCCATGCTGGATAAAGTTGCAACACACTTTGAAAATGAAGTAGATAATGCTGTCGATGGACTCACTTCTATGATGGAGCCTTTAATTATGGCTGTACTCGGTGTACTTGTTGGTGGACTGGTCATTGCAATGTATCTACCAATTTTCCAAATGGGCTCAGTAGTCTAATGACCGAAATACTTAACTATTTTATTTCAACACCGAGTGCCCTTTATATTGCTATTGGTCTACTCGGTTTATGTATTGGTAGTTTTTTAAATGTTGTCATTTATAGAACACCCAAAATGATGGAGCAAGAGTGGCATCAAGAATGTCAATTTTTGCTTCATCCTGAACAACCGATCATTGATCAAAGTAAATTAACATTAAGTACACCTGCTTCTACTTGCCCAAAATGTAAATCACCAATCCATTGGTATCAAAATATTCCTGTTATAAGTTGGTTATTTCTAAAAGGTAAATGTGGTAATTGCCAAAACCCAATCAGTTTTCGCTACCCATTTATTGAGTTATTGACTGCTGCATGTTCTTTAATTGTCGTTGCAGTTTATGGACCTACACTTGCTATGTTGTTTGGTCTTATACTGACTTGGGTACTTATTGCTTTAACCTTTATTGATTTTGACACTCAACTATTGCCTGATCGTTTTACCTTACCTCTTGCAGCACTTGGCTTAGGTATTAACAGTTTCGCAATTTATACCTCAGCAAATTCTGCGATTTGGGGATATATCATTGGCTTTTTATGCTTATGGATCGTTTACTATCTCTTTAAAATCATTACTGGTAAAGAAGGCATGGGCTATGGTGATTTCAAATTACTCGCTGCTCTAGGCGCATGGATGGGTCCTCTCATGCTCCCACTCATTGTTTTATTGTCTTCCTTAGTTGGTGCAATCATTGGTATTATTTTACTCAAAGTTCGCAAAGAAAATCAGCCTTTCGCTTTTGGTCCTTACATTGCTATTGCAGGTTGGATTGCTTTTTTATGGGGCGAACAAATTATGAAAATTTACCTCGGTCAATCATAACAGGATTTAATAATGACATTTATTTTGGGCTTAACAGGTGGTATTGGTAGCGGAAAAACAGCAGCAACTCAATGGTTTGAGTCTCAAGGCATTCAAGTCGTTGATGCAGATCTTGTTGCCCGTGAAATTGTTGCTCAAGGTGAACCTGCCTTACAAAAAATTGCTGAAACTTTTGGTACTTGGGTATTACTCGAAAATGGTGAACTCAACCGTAGAGCCTTACGTGACCACATCTTCAAAGACCCTCAAGCACGCCAACAGCTTGAAGCCATTACACACCCTGCTATTCGACACTCAATCATTGAGCAACTGAAAGCAGCAACAAGCCCTTATGTCATTTTAGTATCTCCACTGCTATTTGAAACTAATCAACATGAATTAACTCAACATACATTATTGATTGATGCAACAGAAGAGTTACAAATTGCAAGAGCGTCACAACGTGATGGTCAAGATATTGAACAGATTAAAAAAATTATTGAAGCACAAATGCCTCGAACACAAAAGCATACGATTGCAGATGATATTGTAATGAATGATGGGCAGCTAGAACATTTGTATGCAAAACTAAAACCTTTACACCAAAGCTATTTAAAACTCGCACAACACATTGAGTAATTAAAAATCAGGAAAAAGTGAACATCTTTTAATGATCACTTTCACGATAATTAAACGCTATTGTTCATTTTTTTGCTGATCTAATTTTACTTGTAAAGTATCTTTACGCCCCAGCCAACGCCAAGGTTGTAGTGCGCCAATTCCCATACCAACTAGACCACACAACATAGCCAAACTTAAAGGCTCATTTAACAATGGCACAGCAATAATTGCAGCAATAAAAGGAGCCAGTGTCACAATACTTCCTGTTTGAAATGCACCCAAACGTTTAATCGCTTCTACATAGCTTAAAGTTGCAATAATAACGACAAAAATACCATGAAAAATAGTCTGAATCGCCAAATGAGAAAAACTCGCTTGATCTAAATGTTTCGGTAAAAACAATAAATAAATAGGAATGTAAATAATCGCAGACCAAATTGCGACGCCTGCCATACTGTGCCATGCAGACAATTTCCATTGCTTTAATAAAACTGTAAAAATGCCCCACCAAATTGCACTTAGAAAAAATAATCCATCACCAAAACCAAAAGCAACCCCTGTTTCTTGATACATTAGCGCACTCATTAAAACCACTGCACTGATCATAATGACAAGACTAATCCATGTATTGCGGTCAAAAGGCTGCTGAAACAAAAAGAATGCCGCTATCGCTGTGGTTAAGGGAATACAGCCATTTAAAAAAATAGCTGCATGTGCCGCAGGGACATAATGAAAAGCGCTATAGGAAGTTAAGCAGTAAATCACACCACCCAACATTGCCAAGATAAAAGGCTCTTTCTTCCACAAAAATGCGGTGTCTTTTTTGATAATCAAAATAGGCATTAAAATACAAAATGCCAAAGAAAAACGTAAAGCTGTAATATCCCAAGGGCTAATATGCCAAAGTGCATTTAGCCTTGATGTAATCGTGAAACCTCCCCATATACACATCGTGATTGCTACAAAAACATAGCCTTGCGTGCGGGAGGTCATCATGATCTTTCTCGGATAAAATTAAAAAATAGTAAAATTAATGACTTTGGCGTTGACGACATGCCTCATAAAGCGCCATGCCTGTCGCTACACTCACATTTAAACTCTGTAAGTTACCTGACATTGGAATATAAACTGTTTGATCACATTGTGACTGTGTAATAGGACGCAAACCTGTATCCTCTGCTCCCATCACGACACAAACAGGTGTTCCTGTAAATTCAAATTGTTGAATAGGCAAGGCTTTTTCATCAAGCATCGTACCTACAACACGAACATTAAATTCTTGTTTGATTTGCCCTAAAGTACGTGCCAAATTGGTGACTTGAATAAATTTTACTTTTTCAGCACCACCTGCCGCAACTTTTCGTGCTGTTGGTGTCAAGCTTGCCGCACGATCACGTGGCACGATCACGGCTGCAACACCCATCGCTGCCGCAGTACGAATACATGCACCTAAATTATGCGGATCAGTAATATGATCTAAAGCAAGCAACAACGGTTGCTGTTCACCTTGTAACAACTGCTCTAAATCTTTTTCATTCAATACTGGATGTGGGCGTACTGCTGCCACAACACCTTGATGAAATGGCAATCCTGCTAACTTTTCCAAACTATCACGACTGGCTTTTTGAACACTAATACCAAAAGGTTCAGCCATTTGTAAAATATGTTGTAAGCGTTGGTCTTCTCGACCTTTTAAAGTAAAAAGAGTTAAAACACGTTCTGGTTCTAACTCCAATAATGACTCAACTGAATGCACGCCATAATAATATTCGGGCTTCGCCATGAACGACCTCAAGTGACTTATCAAAATAGAAAAGAAAAATCCTGCAAAGCCAACTTTACAGGATTTCATTGAATATCTAGTTTAACCGATTTAAGCTCAAATTGCCTTGCTTATCTGCATTGCACTTTGTTGAATTTAGCCTTCTAAATGGCAAACATAATCGAGCACATCATCTGTCTCAATTTTAAAACGGCTATTGCCTGGTACATAAAATGATTGTCCAGCACGGAAAAGCTCGCTTTCTTCATTGTCTGCGATTTTGACACGGCATTCACCTGAAATAATCTCCATACGCTCAGGCACATGAGTTTCAAAGGTAAGCGCTTCTTCAGTTGGTAAAATTACCCCTAAAGTTTTTTTCGTTCCGTCTTCAAACTGTACTGTGTGGCTAATACATAAACCACCAAAATAAACGTTTGATTTTTTTATCACTGATACATGATCAAACTGAGTAGGCATGCGTATCTCCAGATAATGCACACTAAAATTTATAGTCGTTGCGCTAGTTTAATTGTACTGGTCAAACTAATCAATCTATTGTTTAAGCAAAATAAATGAAGTAAAAATGTGCTATTTTACAGAAAATGAAATTATCAGTCAGATCATTATTTTTTCTTTTAAATTAAGCTAAAATATCTAAAATTCATCACCCTTTAGAATTTGTTCTGACTTGTGACTAAAACAAAATTTGACTATCTTAGAACCGAACTTTCCGCAGCTTGGATGCGTGTATGCTGACACATTTAAATCTACTTAACTTTGCTCTGGCAGATCACCTTGCGATTGATATCGAACAAGGTTTTAATGTTTTAACAGGTGAAACTGGTGCTGGTAAATCGTTACTTTTAGATGCATTATCAGCATGCTTAGGAGAACGCACTGACACCAATTATGTACGCTATGGTACTGAAAAATCAGATGTTACTGCTATTTTTAGTTACCAAGCTGACAGCCCTGAAGCGCTCTGGCTCAAAACACATGAACTTGATGACGAATCTGGTGAAATTCATCTACGTCGTGTGATTTTTGCGACAGGTCGTAGCAAAGCATGGATTAATGGTCGCCCAAGCAGCTTGTCTGAACTAAAAGAAATTGGACGCTTATTAGTCCAGCTTTATAGTCAGCATAGTCAGCAACAACTGTTAGAACCGCCTTATCCTAAACATTGGCTTGACCGTTATAGCGACTTTCATCTACCTGCTCAAGCGGTGCGAGATGCCTATAGCATTTGGCAAAAAAACATTAAAATGCATCAGGCTGCTTTAGATGCCCAAGCCACACGCTTACAACGCATTGAAACTTTAGAGCGGCAACTTGAAGAACTCGAAGAAGTCATTTCTATTGATTATAAAGAGATTGAGCAAGAATTTGATCGTCTGAGTCATCATGAGCATATTATGCAAGACTGTAGTTATAGCTTAAATGTTTTGGATGACTCTGAACAAAATATTACGCAAGAATTATCGTCTTTATTGCGTCGTATTGAATCGCATGCAGGACGCAGTGAACAACTCTCTGAAATTTATAATTCGATGTTAAATGCGCAAAGTGAACTTGAAGATGCCACAGCAAATTTACGTCAATTTATTGATCGTCAAAGTTTTGACCCTGAACGTATGGAGCAACTAAATGCTCAATTGGAAATTTTCCATCGTTTAGCACGCAAATATCGTACTCAACCTGAGTTACTCAAAATCGAATTTGACGAATGGCAACAAGAGTTACAAAAATTACATCAACTTGAAGACCCCGAAACTTTAGCGGAGCAAGTGGAATTATCACAGCAAGATTTTTTAAATAAAGCCCAACATCTTGACCAAATTCGTCGTGAAGCAGCACCACCACTGGCAAAACAATTAACAGAACAAGTTAAACAATTGGCATTACCAGAAGCTTATTTTGAGTTCCGTTTTGATCCGCTTGAACAAGCATCGGCTGAAGGCTTAAGCTTTATTCAGTTACTTTTTACAGCAAATAAAGGTATACCCGCACAACCTTTAGCACGTGTCGCATCTGGAGGTGAACTATCTCGTATCGCCTTGATTATGCAAGTCATGAATGCTGAAAAAACCGAATCTGAAGTTTTAGTATTTGATGAAATTGATGTTGGAATCAGTGGTGGAACAGCTGAAATTGTTGGGCGTTTGTTGGCGAGTTTAGGGCAGCATGTACAAATTTTATGTATTACCCATCAAGCTCAAGTTGCAGCTCAGTCTGATCAACATTTATTAGTCAAAAAGCTTCAGACAGACCCTGCAAGCAGTACGATCATTGAACTTGAAGAAGAACAATTAGTTTTAGAACTAGCTCGTATGACGGGTGGTGTAGAAATTAATGAAACGACTTTGCAGCATGCCAAACAATTACGTCAGCTTAAGTTTCAACATAGCTAATCCATGTATAGCCCTGTAAATAAATAAAAAACCAGTGAATAATTCACTGGTTTTTTATACTTAAATGTACATGATGAATGAGTAAAACTACCATTTAATTGGCTGCTCACTTGAACCTGGTGTCATGTCATATGTTGGTGTAAAGGTTGCACTCTGATTGCCATAAGATGTATTGGGTTGCAATTTTAAGCCCACCAAAATTTCCTGACTTAAATTTTGTGCTAATGTTTCTGCGCTACTGTCATTTAAAGTATTGTTTAAAATATTCTGTACTGAGTTTTTAGGTAATGCTCGGTTAAATGTTCCTGAAGCCACAACTTTACTACTATTCGCTTCAATCACACGCCATGTTAAACGAACTTGTTCAGAACCTTGATTTAAACCGTACATTTGCTGTGAGTTTGCAGCAGAAAGATCATTGATTCGTCCAACTAACAAATAGTCTGCACCTACTTTTTGCCCAATACGTGCCATTTCATGCGGTGCACCATCCCATTGTAAAAATGCATTTTCATATTGCATTTCATCAATATAATGACGATCTAATAAACTTAACTGTCCAGATTGAGCAATATAATTTCCTAAAGCATCTGCAAGTTCTTCACTAAACTCACCTGCAGAATCTGCCTGTGCGGAGCGATTATTTTTTTCATAAAACTGAAAAGGCAATACAGCAATACGTCTTAAATGTTGATCTTGTACTGTAGATTGATATTGCACAACATGCGCACGGACACGTGCACGATAATTATTTTTAGAACCACTTACACTTAAAACTTGAAATTTTGTAACAGAACCAGAACCTACGCTGTCTACACCAAACACAGGTGAAACTTTGCCTGAATAGTTCCAGTTATTGCCATTCATCGACATATTCACTGTTTCTTCAAGATCAGCACGTGGAGAAACTGTTGCACCATTCACAGATTGTACAGCCACAAGTAATGCCTCAGAAATAGCTTGATGTTGTGTTGCTCCACTGCCTGAAGCCTCTTTGACAACTTCTTTTAATGCTGCAAATGCCGAAGAACTCAAGCATGCTGCAAATAATGCAGAAAATATAATTTTTTTCATCATTCTCGTGATCTCATGCAACTGCCCAATTACAGTTGCACTTTGAGTAAATTACAAACCAAAAGCAGAGCGTTTAGACGATTTACGAATTTCTTTTTCACTCGTCCATTCCACAATACCTGTTTGAACATTTTGTAGTTTTAAAGTGAATTTATAGTACACATCACTCTTATTGCCAGCGTTTTTCACGATGCTTGATAAGTTACCATTCAGCATATATTCAGCACCAATATGACCACCTGCTTTCACAGAAGTTGCTTGGTTCACCAAACCGCTATTTTTTTGATATGCCAATTGTTCTGCCATCGCATTTGCAGAAGTCATATCAACAAAACGGAATTTACCTGAATTAATTAATTTATTTTGAATTGTATCTGTGATTGATTCGGTATCAATATGTTCTTGAGTTTTATTACGAATACGTTCAACAAACATGACTGGACGACGATTTTGTGTCAATTGTACAACAACAGGGAAAGTCAACATATCGTCAACCATCTTATCTGCAATCATTTGCAAATCAGTTGAACCAAAGTCTTTTGTTAAAGACTCAACGGCTTGCGCATCGCCATAACTAACATTTGTACTCGCACAACCTGTTAAAACAGAAGCTGCAAAAAGTGAAGCAACAACGAATTTCATTTTCATGAATTTTTTACCCTTTTTAATCATTTTTTAAATAAACAACAATATCGACAGCAGATGGGTTTGGTGCAACAGATTGCACTGTTTTGACTTCACGCCCTGTGAGTTGAATCGGTTTCCAACGTGACCCTTCTGGATTAATTTCCATGCCTTGTGCGTCAACCCAAACAATTTTGTACTCAAAAGAGCGACTGACAAACCAACGATCTTTAATAGCAAGTGATACTTTTTTTAAGTCGCCCACATAAACCATGTTGATACGATCAACACCAACTTTAGTGCTTAATATCGGGTTATTACTGATTGTTTTTACACTATAACTACCATCCGCAGCAGTTTGCGTCGAAAGCGAGTTAGGTGCTGTACACCCTATCATTGTTGCAGTGAGCATGCTTGCAAAAACAAGTTTCAAAGCTGTTTTCATATATTTTCTCAGTTTTTAAAATGAATGGTTAATCGCACTAACACTAGTTGAAATCTTATTATTGACATCATTGACATAAACAAATACGGTTTGATTCGCTGTCGCATTGACCTGAATCGTGTCACTTACAGTACCATTACCAGAGATTTGTAAATGATGTGTTCCAGGTTTAACTTCAAAACGTGCAATTTGTGTATTACTTGGCAATGTTGACCATGCTCTTAGATCTGCACGTTCAGTTGCGACATTCATCAAGTTACCTGCAAGTTGACCTAAAGCGCCTAAATGCTGTCCTAATTGTTGTTGAGCAACAAATTTTGTAGTCGCCCGAACAATTTGACCAGATACATTACCCACAGTGCGTTCTTTTAATTCTTTGACTGCCAATGCGCCAATGTCATTGAGTACAAAACTTTGTTGAGTTGTACGATCACCTAAACGCACATTTAAACTTTTTGGTATGGTATATGTACTTGGTTCATAAGTCGCAAAAGCAATATTAACAATGCCATTAGGTACAGGAATCGCCAGTTTATTTTCAATTTTTTTCGGCACAATTCCTTGTTCAATAAAAACAACCACAGGCACAGTATCTTTATTTTTACTGGTCATACGATCTAGACGTTGTACATCTTTTGCAATATTACTATCTGCTTGTAGCTCATAGGCTTTTTTATAATCGACCAAAGCATCATTATATTCACCTAAAGCTTCCCACAGATTTGCAGCCATATAAAACGCATAGGCATTTTGATAGGTATTTTTAATACGTCCTGCAATTGGGTCTAAACCTGCAAAAGCTTCATCTAAATTATTAACTGCTTGAGGATTTTCTTGTTTAGCCTTTTCTTTTTCAGACTTTTTTTGTAGCTCTTTTTCATGTTCAATTTCAATTTCACGCTGAATACGCTGTGCAACACGCATTTCTACACTTGCAGCTTCGGCATTGTTTAATTGAATATAATTTTTTGCCTGAGAAATATGAGCCAGTACCTGCTCATAAGGTGGTACATGATAAGGAACAATAGAATCATTACTCAACATTGAAAGCGCTTTAAAACCTAAGCGAGAGGCGCTGACAGTAGCACGATTGTTTTGTTTATCGAGTAATTCAAAGGCTTTTTTATATAACTGACTACTTTCTTCGTACTGTTGATTGACCTGTAAAATACGTGCTTTTTCTAAATGATATAAAATAGCGTCTTTTGAATCCATTTTTTTATCAATATTCGTTGCAAATGCTGTTGGCATCGTTGCATTTAAACTACTTCTAAATGCTGAGCCCTCATCCTCATAATTTCCAAAAATTCCTGCTTGTGAATTTACTGAAACAGCCAATAAAATAACTAGAAATTTATTATTCAAACGCTTCATAAAGTTAGATTTTAGAATTTTAGTACATGAATCATACAAATTTAAGTGATTTGTTTCAATAAATAAACGAAAAATACTGAATATTTACTTATTTTATTCATTAAAAAAGCTAAATCAAAATACGATTATGATTTAAAAAAACAAACTTATATCTCTTTTTTATTAAGATAAGATGCAAAATACAGCATAAATCATGTACATTTAAAATATTGTCATTTGTTTATATTTTAAACGCAACCTTAACCAAAATGTACCATTCTTGACTTAAAACTGTAAAAATATACTGCTTTAGCATGAAAGATTGACCTATTACAACATAAATAAGTTATGGTATTTTAAAGTAATTTAATTTAAAAATTGAGAAATAAGGAGCGGCTTTTTCAGTGACTAAACAATACTTAAAACATCGTTGTCTGATTGCGCCACCTGACTTGGCTGATCATTTTTTTTCGAATACAGTCATTTATCTGGCTAGACATGATGAAGATGGCGCACAAGGCTTGATCATTAACCGTCCAACAGGTTTACAAATTAAAGAATTACTTAGTGATTTAGAAATTGAAGCAGATCATGTTCATCCACATGAAGTTTTACAAGGTGGACCTTTACGACCTGAAGCAGGCTTTGTTTTACATACAGGTCAGCCGACGTGGCATTCTTCTATTGCGGTAGGTGAAAATATTTGTATCACCACAAGTAAAGATATTTTGGATGCAATTGCACATAATGAAGGCGTTGGACGTTATCAAATTGCCTTGGGCTACGCCAGTTGGGAGAAAAATCAATTAGAGAATGAAATCTCTCGTGGTGATTGGCTCATTTGTGATTCAGATATGGATTTGATTTTTAATTTACCCTATGACGAGCGTTGGGATGCCGCATACCGTAAAATAGGAATCGATCGTACTTGGTTATCTTCTGAGATTGGACATGCCTGATTTATCCCAACCACAACTAATTCTTGCTTTTGATTTTGGTACTCAAAAAATGGGGATGGCTGTAGGCTCCTCATTGATTGAGAGTGCTACCCCACTCAGTTTATTTGCAATGAAAGATGGTATTCCCAATTGGGATGAGCTTTTAAAGATTGTGAAACAACATCAACCCAATTTATTTTTAGTGGGTTTGCCTTTAAATATGGATGATTCTGAATCAGAATTATCTGCACGTGCACGTAAGTTTGCGCGTCGCTTGCGTCATCAAACCAATATCGAAACCCTCATGGTCGATGAACGTTTGACCACACGTGAAGCACGAGATGAATTAGAACATTATCAAACCCAAGGTCGTGCAAAAAAACTGGCTGCTGATAGTGTTGCTGCGGCTTTATTTATTGAAAGTTGGTATCGTCACCCTGAAGGTCTTACGCCTTAATTTTTCACCGATTTATCAAATGAAAATTTTATAAGCTGATTGAGTCTTTTTATCTTCATTTTATTAAATTTTAAGATTTTTCATAAAAAATTGGGCGATTAATTTAATCGCCCAATGTATTTGAATCATCAATAATTCAAATTATTTTTTAGCAGCTTCGATTGACTTCAATACTTCAGCTTTAGCAACTTCA
The DNA here is from genome assembly GCF_003024515.2 of Acinetobacter sichuanensis. GTDB lineage: Bacteria > Pseudomonadota > Gammaproteobacteria > Pseudomonadales > Moraxellaceae > Acinetobacter > Acinetobacter sichuanensis. The sequence goes on along the minus strand of NZ_PYIX02000005.1, from coordinate 132,675 downwards.
GAACCTTCCCAACCTGTCAATTTAACCCATTTACCAGGCTCTAAATCTTTGTAGTGTTGGAAGAAATGTTCAATTTGGTTGATCAACAATGGTGGAAGATCTGTATATTCTTGAACATCTTTATAAAGCGGTGTTAATTTTTCATGCGGAACTGCAACCAGTTTAGCATCGATACCACCGTCATCTTCCATGTTCAATTTACCAACTGGGCGGCAACGAATCACAGAACCATGTACTAAAGGATGTGGAGTTACAACCAATACGTCTAATGGGTCACCATCTTCAGATAAAGTATTTGGTACATAACCGTAGTTTGCAGGGTAGAACATTGCAGTACCCATAAAACGGTCTACAAACAACGCATCAGAATCTTTATCTACTTCGTATTTGATTGGAGATGCATTTGCAGGAATTTCAATAATTACATAGATGTCGTTAGGTGCATCTTTGCCTGCTGGGATATTGCTATAGCTCATAGGATACTCTTTTTAGTGAAAACCAATAAAAAATCTGGTCGATTATAACGCTAATTTAGCGAACAGGGAGCCATTATACAATTTGCAGCATAAAATTGGATATGCCGCTCATTGTAAATTTTATTAGAGCATTCGAATAATCGTGATCAACAAAATAATTGGGCATGCCATTGATAAAAACCAGATAATTGAACGTAATGTTGCTAAATTGAGTAAATAGCAAATCGCATAGATCATTCTTAATACTATATAAGCACTACCCATCATCATCGTAAAATACTGCGGTACAACCATATATTCTGCCATCAAAATCGCAGCAATAAATAAAGGTAAGCTTTCAAAACTATTTTGCTGTACAGCATTTGCCCGCGCAGCCAAGCCTGTTGTTTTTGCTAAAAATTCACGTGGATCTTGGTTATCTCTTATCCGAAAACCACCCGCAACTTTGGCAATAATAGTAAATACATAAGGCAATAAGCAGGCAATTAAAATTAGATATATGATGCCATCTATCCCAGACATGAATTTATTCTCATGAAATTTCTAAGTTAGACATCATAGCACGGCAATGTTGTTATAATTTTCAAGAAATATAGAGTTTTGCAAAAATTGTGTAATGGAGAAAACATGAAACCTTCAGATCAACAAGATCTATTGAATGTATTAGAGCAACAGAGGCAACAGCTCCAACATATTGATCGTGTTTTAAAAATTGTATTACCGATTGCCGCATTTTTACTCTGTGTTATTTGTGCAAATTTTAATTGGCAATCGACTTTAGGTACATTTATTATTTTGCTCATCGCATTTTATGCGGTCGGCATTGCTCGAATGAATCTGTATCTCTGGCTATTTATCGTTGCTATTTATTGTTTAATTGATATTTATTTTACATACGCAGGTCTACCACCTTCTGCGATTGGTCGACAAATGGGTACGATGCTTACCTTTACCGCTATTGTGGGTTATAGCCGTCCCTATATTGACCAATGGTATTTAAAAAGTCAGGGAAAAAGTTAAAACAGACTTTTTCTAAATAAAAAAGCGCCAAAACGGCGCTTTTTTATTCAAATTTAGATTATTTACGCAAATCTTTACGTAAGATTTTACCTACGTTTGATTTTGGTAATTCATCCATAAACTCAACATAACGAGGACGCTTATAACCTGTTAAGTTTTCTTTTGCATATGCTAAAACTTCTTCAGTGGTTAAAGATGGATCTTTTTTCACTACAAAAAGCTTAGGTACTTCACCTGATTTTTCATCAGCAACACCAATTGCAGCAACTTCCAATACTTTTGGATGCTGTGCAATCACTTCTTCAATTTCAGATGGATAAACGTTAAAGCCTGAAACTAAAATCATATCTTTTTTACGATCTACAATTTTAAAGTAACCACGCTCATTCATGATCCCAATATCACCTGTACGGAAATAACCATCAGCAGTCATCACTTTTGCAGTTTCGTCAGGGCGGTTCCAATAACCCTTCATCACCTGTGGACCACGAATCGAAATTTCACCTTGCTCACCTTGAGCCAAATGATTGCCATCATCATCTAAGATTGCAACATCCGTTAATGGCAATGGAATACCAATTGTGCCACTAAATTCTTTAGTTGCTGGTGGGTTTGCTGTTGCAACAGGCGATGTCTCAGATAAACCATAACCTTCAATAATGATGGTATTGGTGATTTTTTTCCATGCTTCTGCTGTAGATGGTAATACTGCCATACCACCACCCATTGCCATTTTAAGTTTGCTATGGTCAAGTTGCTTAAATTCTTCATTATGTACTAAAGCATTAAACAAAGTATTTACAGCAGGGAAGAATGTCGGTTGGTATTTGCGTAATTCTTTCATGACCGCAGGCAAATCACGCGGATTAGGAATTAGAATATTGGCTTGACCTTTATACATACCATAAAGAGCACACACCATGAATGCAAAGATATGATAGAGCGGTAAAGCACAGAAAATACGATCGTCTTTAGCACCGTCACCTTTACCAAATTTACTTTGGAAAATAGCATCACTTTGTAATAAGTTCGCTACAAGATTACGATGTGTTAATTCTGCACCTTTAGATACCCCTGTTGTTCCACCTGTATATTGTAGAACGGCTGTATCACTTAATGTCATCGTTGGGCGCTTGTAGTTATTTGCACTCACTTTTGACATAGCCGCATTAAATTTAATGTGACCTGGAATATTCCAAGCAGGAATTTGTTTACGAACAGAACGCAGTACAAAATTAACCAATGTACCTTTGAGTGTTCCTAACATATCACCTACAGACGCGACAATGACATGCTTAACAGGTGTTTTACCAATAATTGCTTGATAAACAGTGGCAAAGTTTTCAATGATTACTAATGCTTCAACACCTGCATCATTGAGTTGATGCTCAAGCTCACGTGCAGTATAAAGTGGGTTAACGTTCACTAAAACCAAGCCAGCTCTGAACACACCTAATGCAACCACAGGATACTGTAGTACGTTTGGCATCATCACAGCAACACGACTGCCTTTTGCCAAACCTAAACTTTGAAGATATGTGGCAAATTTGCGACTAGCAAGTTCTAATTCACTAAAAGATAATGCTTTATCCATAAAGATAAATGCATCTCGTGAACCAAATTTTTGGAAATTACGCTCAAAAATATCAATAAGCGATGTATTTTCCTGTGGCAATTCTACAGTCTCAGGAATGCCTGTTTTTTGATATTCTGCGTACCAAATCTTTTCCATTGCCATATTCTCCAATTAGTAATCCTTAGTTTTAAGCTGTTTTTTTCAACATTAAGCATAGTTTTTTGGCTTGTTGTGCTTAATATTGCATCCATTTTCACGAACACCTTTCATATATAACGTATTTCGATCAATGGATGCTAGTTTTATCTTTGAATGAACAGTCTATTTGCTTTTTGATATCCACGTGGTAAGAGTTGCCCCTTCGACGCACGCTTGCCGATGTACTTCTGTAAATCTTCACCTTTTATTTTTAATTGCTTCTGCCCCGCAAGCAATTGAATTGTATCATCTAAATTAAAAGTAAGTAGACTTTGAATCTGATCATCAGCTTCAAGTTGTATCAACTTATTTCCTTTACCTTTGTTTAAAATTGGCAATTCTGACAAATCAATAAGAAGTACACGTCCTGCTGAGCTGAGTATAGCTAAATGCGTATGATTTTCAATCACTATCAACGGCATTGCGTGAGCATTTTCAGCAACATTTAGGAAGGATTTACCTGCTTTAGCATTGGTATCTAATTGTTTTGCTTGTGTTTTAAAACCATAACCATTTGAACTTATAGCAATAATTTCTTTTTCATCTTCCTCAACTAAAATTTGGATAAAACCAACACCATTGGCAGGTGCAAGTTTTGAACTCAAAGGTTCACCAAAACCACGTGCCGAAGGTAAGCTATTAATTGCTAAGGCATAGCTGCGCCCCGTTTCATCTAAAATATAGGCTTTTTGATTAGACTTACCTTGCGCTGAACTTAAGTACTGATCCCCTGCACGGAAATTCAGCTTTTCTACATCGATGTCGTGCCCTTTAGCTGAACGAATCCAACCTGCTTCTGACAAAATAACGGTTACAGGTTCTGCTGGCATTAAATCTTGTTCACTAATGGCATGGGCATCTGAGCGTTGTACCACTGGAGAACGGCGATCATCACCAAACTTTTTCGCATCGTCTTTGAGTTCAGAAATGATTAGAGATTTTAAAGATTCTGGATTTGCCAATTGCTCACGAATCACCACTGCTTTCGCTTCAAGTTCTTCTTGCTCACGACGCATTTCCATTTCTTCAAGTTTTGCCAAATGACGTAACTTGAGTTCTAAAATCGCTTCTGCTTGGATTTCATCAATATTAAAACGTGACATCAACTCAGGTTTAGGTTGATCTTCTTCACGAATAATTTGAATCACTTCATCAATATTAAGGAAAGCAATGATCAAACCGCTAAGGATGTGCAAACGCTTTTCAATCTTGTTGAGATGATATTGCAGACGGCGTGTGACCGTTTGTTTACGAATTTCAATCCATTCCAATAAAATTTTACGAATAGATTTGACTTGCGGACGAGCATCTGCACCGATCATGTTCATATTGACACGATAACTTGACTCTAAATCTGTCGTCGCAAATAGATGACTCATCACCGCTTCAGCATCAATTCGATTAGAGCGTAATACAATCACTAAACGGGTTGGATTTCTATGATCTGACTCATCACGTAAATCACTAACAAAAGGCAATTTTTTCGCCTGCATTTGGTCTGCAATCTGGGTAATGACTTTTGATCCTGAAACCTGATAAGGCAATTCAGTGATCACAATTTCATTTTTTTCTACCGTATAAATGGCACGCATACGGTAACTACCACGCCCTGTGGTTTGTATTTTCAACAATTCTTCAGGTGGGGTAATAATTTCTGCTTTGGTTGGTAAATCAGGTGCAGGAATGTATTCTGCAACTTTTTCATCGGTTAAGTTTGGATTACGAATTAAGGCAATCGTGCCTTTAACCACTTCACGCAGATTATGCGGTGGAATATCCGTTGCCATTCCCACTGCAATGCCTGTCGTACCATTCAACAAAATATTGGGTACACGTGCAGGCAAAGTGACAGGCTCTTTCATCGAACCATCGAAGTTATCTTGCCAGTCACACGTGCCTTGACCCAATTCAGACAGCAATAAATCACTGTACTGTGAGAGTTTTGCTTCGGTATAACGCATTGCTGCGAATGACTTAGGATCGTCAGGTGAGCCCCAGTTGCCCTGACCTTCAATAAATGGGTAGCGATAACTGAAGGGTTGTGCCATCAACACCATCGCTTCATAACAAGCATAGTCACCATGCGGATGGTATTTACCCAATACATCACCGACGGTACGTGCCGATTTTTTCGGCTTACCACTTGGTTTTAAACCCAATTCACTCATCGCATAGACAATACGACGCTGTACGGGTTTTAGACCATCACTGATATGTGGCAATGCACGATCCATAATCACGTACATGGCATAGTTAAGGTAAGCTTGTTCGGTAAATTCTGCTACGGAACGGTTTTCTGTCGCATGATGCGCAAGGCTTGTCATAACAACCTTTAATCCTAAATAAATGCGTTCTAAAAATTTATATCTCTATGTTCTTATGCTAAGTCGCATACTGAGACGACACAAGGGGCAGTCTTGTAACTCTGCGACAATTTGCGTCTTCTTATAATTCCAGCGTTGTAAAATTATCCATTTTTAGGAAAATGAGCAACTGATTATTTTACAGAAGCACTCATCAACAGTGGAACTTGTCGATAATTTTTACCCTGATCAACTTCTAAATATTTTGTACTAAAAGTCACACAGATATTTTGCCCTTGATTGAATGCCTGTAAAACATCAAATCTATGCTCTGACTTAAATTTATAAAACAGGGTGTCTGCCCGAAAGCGGTGTGTGAGAAAATCATATTTCTTACCATCTGCATCAACCGTAAAATAATGACTTTCTCCTCGCAAAGCCTTTTCGTATTTAGAATATATTCCCAAATATCTACCGCAAATTTGGCGATACTGCTTTTCCTGCAATGAAGAATTTATCTTTGCAATGACTTCGCGATCTGCCTTTTGTGGAGAGAAATAAACACTATAAAGCCCAACCAATACTACAACCAAAAGTATCATTAAATTTTTTATAATTTTCATTCCACTACCCATTTTTTATTTTTAAAATCACATAAACGATTCAAATATATCTTAAATTTTCTTATATTTAGCTCAACACTGTATCATCATTTCAATATAAAAAAAAACCAAATATGGGGAGAGAAATCACTCCCCCCATATTTTCAAATCTTTTAAACCATTAAAGTCCAATCTCTTCCAAAGTCTTACCTTTGGTTTCTTCACCCAAAACCAAAATCACCGCAGCCACACCTAAAAGCACGGCGGTAAACATCATAAAGACTGAGCTAAAACCATTTGTAGCCACCATCATATGTGTGACAACCAAAGGTGCCACAATCCCGCCCATACGCCCAATCGCAGATGCCCATCCTGAACCAAATGCACGAATATTGGTTGGATATTGCTCAGGTGTGTAAGTATATAAAACACCCCAAGCGCCCAAATTAAAGAACGACATCAAACAACCCCACAGCATAATCATACTGACCGAAGTGGCTTGCCCAAAGAAATAAGCCGACACAGCACACATGCCAATAAAACCTGCTAATGTCGCTTTACGTCCTAACTTTTCCACCAACCAAGCAGCCGCCACATAACCCGGTAGTTGTGCCAAAATCATACCCAACACATATTCAAAAGACTGAACAATGCTATAGCCTTGTTTGACCAATAAACTCGGTAGCCACGTAAAAATGCCATAGTAGGAAAATACAATACCAAACCAAATCAGCCACAACATTAGGGTGCGTTTCGCAAAAGGATTTGACCAAAGCTGTGAAAATGAAATATTTTGTTTTTCTGCAACAGGTTTTACTTCAATAGTTTCAATCACTTCAACGCCACATTGACGTTCTAACTTTTGTACCAAAGCATGTGCTTCTTCGATTCGTCCACGATTGATCAAATACGGTACAGATTCAGGGACTTTTTTCAAAATCATAAACACATAAATTGCAGGCAAACCACCAATCAAAAATGCAATGTGCCAACCATAATCAGGAATCACAAAATAGGAAATCAATGCAGCAACAAGCCAACCTAAGCCCCAAAAGCTTTCGAGTAAAACAATGAAACGACCACGCACCTGTGCAGGAATGTATTCACTGACCAACGTCACAGCCACAGGCAACTGCCCACCTAAGCCTAAACCAACAATAAAGCGAAACACCAATAACCATGTCAGGTTTGGCGCAACCGCACATAAAGCAGTCGCAATACTATAGGTCACTAAAGTAATGGCAAATACGGTTCGACGACCAATCCGATCTGCTAAACCACCTGAAAATACAGCACCAATCGCCATACCAACGAAACCAATCGACACCACCCAGCCTTTTTCAGATGGTGTCATTTGCCACTCTTCTGCCATTTTGGTCAGGATAAAAGAAATCAATCCCGTATCCATAGCATCGAACATCCAACCAAGTCCGATGACCCATAGCAAGGTATAGTGAAATTTTCCAATCGGTAGGCGTTGTACGCGTGAAACTAAATCCATAAGAGTGCTCTACATGAATGATCTGTGTCGGTGAACGTTGGAGATACTGCTTTCACAACAGGATTTAAATTGTATTCATTGGAAATCTTTTATTCATTGACCATTTTAGAACAATATTTATTTTGAAAAAAGGAATTCCTTGTCCCTTTAGGGTGAGGAGTATACTCCGCAAGAGGATGAGGAAAATCATTCAAAGAACCTCTCCCTAGCCCTCTCCTTTAAAAAGAGAGGGAACTTCCAAAACAAATCAAATATTGTCTGGAAATCTCAACCAAAAAACATATAATTCAAATATTTATTTAAAAATTAAAGCTTTTAAACAGTTTCATCTTTGGAAGAGGCAGATTGTTCATCATCATCTTTATAGATAAATTTCGGCATTTCCAAACCAAAATAAATCGCAATACAGCGTAGTGAAAAACCAAAAACCAAAGTCGAAATCACAGTCACTTCCAATGACAAACCGACATCCATACAGAACCAATAGAAGATCACCGCAACAAAAGAAATCGAGGCATAAAGTTCACGGCGGAATACTAACGGTACGTCATTACACAGAATATCACGCAAAATACCGCCCGAAACTCCTGTCAACACGCCTGCAACCGCAGACACCACAAATCCGTGTCCCATATCTAAAGCGATTTGACAGCCAATAATGGTAAAGCCAATCAATCCCAATGCATCCAGCAACAGGAAAATGGAATGTAAATGTTTCATCCATTTTGCGATCAGAATTGTAACAAAGGCTGCACAACAGGTGAGCACCAAATATTCAGGATGCTTGACCCATGTCAATGGATAGTGCCCTAACAGTACATCTCGCACTGAACCCCCACCCAAAGCGGTTACGCAGGCGATCAGCACCACACCAAACCAGTCCATACTACGTCGACCTGCCGACAGTGCACCTGTCATAGCTTCAGCCGTAATTGCAATAATATAGATGACTAACAGCAACATTGCCCTTCTTCCACTGAGGGTTATCGATGCGCGCTATTCTAAGGTAAATTGCATGAAAAGTTATAAAAATTCAGCGCAACATTGCTTAAATTTTTTAGCTGAACCACAAATACATGGCTGTTTCATGGTGATCTGCTGATCTGTAGTTGGATCAAGGAAATACCAAGCACCATCATGCTTAACAAAATGTGAAACTTCATGGTGAATTTGCTCTTTGTGAGCTTGATCATTGGCATCTGCATAATGTGCTTTAAACTCAACTTGGGCATGGTTTTTACCCAGTTTTTCTTTGGCTTGCAGCACGTCCAGTTTTAACCACGTATTGGCTTTGCTCCACTCTGCAATAGCATTGACATCTAAAGCTTGTTGTTGCCCCAATGCAGTGGTTTTGACAATGTAATCAATCTCTTGTGTTGCAAATGCACTATAGCGTGAACGCATGAGTTGTTCTGCACTTTCGGCTTTTTTCTGTCCTAGATGTAAAGGCTGACAGCATTCGCTATATAGAGGTGAACCACAGGGGCAAGTCAAGTTAGACATACAAAATCCAAAATAATTTTCGATGATTTTATCAAAACCTAATACTTTTTTAGATAATTTATCAAAATCTTCATATAAATTATTACGCCCTACTTGAAGGGAATAACAGCAACCATTAGAAACGTATTTATGTGATGTATCTTGTTATTATTTTTAGGTACTTAAGCATCCATCAAATATTTGATCAATAATGACGACTTAAGCACCTGATGATTGTCATTTCCAAGCCAATGCTTTTAAGACATTTTAAAAATCACATCAATTTTTCTGAAATAAATACACCTGAAAACTCGCAGTCAAACTGATCTTTTCAAGCTGCTCAAGCGCTTGGCGTTTTTCAGGCTTGGCTTTATAGGCATAAGGCGTCATTGCAATTAAATTTTTCAATTGTATCTGATCCAACTCAAACGTAGATTCCACAATCGGTTGCTCAACCAAAGTGAAATGTGCTTGTAACTGTTCCACAAACTTATGCGGATCATGGGCATTCACTTCATCAAACAACGCTTCACGCATTGCATATAAATGATTTGGTGCAGGTGTGACCACCATTAAATAGCCTTCTGGTTTTAATACACGCAAAATTTCTTCTTGTGGAATTGGGCTAAACAAACTGGTACATAGGTCGATTGAATGATCTAATACAGGCAAAGTTGCGCCAGTACCGACGACCCAATCCACTTCTTTATTGAGTTTAGCTGCAACTTGAACTGCATTTTTGGCAATGTCCACACCCACACATTGCATGACTTCCTGTTGCATCGCATCGGTGTAATAGCCTTCACCACAACCGATATCGAGTAAGTTTTCAATACGTAAAGCACGGATCTTATTTACGACACTTTGTTGTAGTGGTGCATAAAAACCACCACTTAAAAATGCACGACGGGCTTGAACAGACTCAGGTGTATCGCCCGGATTTTTGCTGTGTTTATGCTGAACCACATGCAAATTGACATAGCCTTGTTTAGCAACATCATAGCTATGATTATTTATACAGCGCCATGTGCGTTCAGTTAAGCTGAGTGCTTCACGGCACACGGGACACATCAACACATTCCTGATTTGTTTCAAAACCTTCTCCAAACTCATTTTAAAGCTATAAAAAAAGTCGGCAGATGCCGACTCTCTTCAACAACTTTTGCTTAACGCAATTTTAAAGTCATTAGACCTAAAACTACCAGCATAATTGTAATAATCCAGAAACGGATCACGACTTGGGTTTCACGCCAGCCTTTTTTCTCATAATGGTGATGCAAAGGTGCCATTAAAAACACACGTTTATTACGCATACGTAATGAACCAATTTGTAGGAATACCGAAATTGCTTCTACGACAAATACACCGCCCATGATCGCAAATACGATTTCTTGGCGAACCATGACTGCAATTGTACCAAGCATCGCACCGAGTGATAATGCGCCAACATCACCCATAAACACCTGTGCAGGATGTGCGTTATACCAAAGGAAAGCCAAACCCGCACCAATCATTGCCGCACAGATAATCACAAGTTCTGAGGTATATTTTACATAAGGAATATGTAAATAATTGGCAAAACGAATATCACCTGCCAAGTAAGCAAACACACCCAAACCTGCCGCAACCAGTACGATCGGCATGATCGCTAACCCATCTAAACCATCGGTTAGGTTGACTGCATTTGATCCACCATTAATCACTAAATAAGTGAAAATAATGAAGCCAATACCTAGTGGAATTGATGATAAAGGAATGCTGAGGTTTTTAAAGAATGGAATCAGTAAATCCAACATATTCGCTGCATGTACAGGATTTTCCTGTTGCGTTGAAATGATATATAAAGCAATACCTGCACCTAATGAACCTACCGATGTCCAGAAAAACTTTTTCTTTGCAGGTAGACCAGCATTGTCTTTATAACGCACTTTGATCCAGTCATCTGCCCAACCCACAGCACCAAAAATCACCATGACTGCCAAGACAATCCAGACATAAGGATTGGATAAATCTGCCCAAAGTAAAGTACTAATCCCAATGGACAATAGGATTAAAATCCCCCCCATTGTAGGTGTACCCATTTTCTTCGCATGATTTTCTGGTGCAAAAGAACTGACTGCTTGACCATATTTTAAAGCTTGTAGTTTACGGATCATCACAGGACCTAAAGCCCAACCAATTGCAAGTGCAGTTAAGACACTAAGCAAGGCACGTAATGACAAATACCGAACCACTTGAAAGGCATTCTCATAGCCTGCCAAATGTTGAAACAACCAAAACAGCATTAAACTTTCTCCATCAAGTCAGTCATCAACGTTTCCATGTGGGTAAAACGAGAACCTTTAAACAGGAAACTCATGGACTGCGGTTGATGTGTCTCAATTAAACTCATTAAAAGGGGTAATGCTTGCGCTTGCGTTAAAAACGCCTGCAATTTTTTACCATATTGCGTGCTACGTGCACCCTCTTGGATTGCAGGTGAAAACTCACCCACTGCAACCACAAAGTTAATTCCTTTAACCGAAACAAGGTCACGACCCAACATATAATGTTGTTGTGCAGCCGTAGCCCCTAATTCTCCAATATCTCCAATCACCATGACTTTGATGCCATCTTGCTGTGCCAAGACCTCAGCCGCAGCACGCATTGAAGTCGGGTTAGCATTATAAGTGTCATCAATAAACAAGTAATTGTCTTTCTGAATGAAATTTAGCCGACCTTTTGCACCTTGTGCTTGCTCAAGTCCGATAACAATATCATCCAAAGCTACACCAATTGCCAAAGCAAAAGCAGTCGCAGCCTCGGCATTGTGTACATTATGCTCACCTGCAAACGGCAGATTCACTGTTCGTGTGCCTTGAGGTGTGTTGAGTGTAAATGTGGCTGCTTGAGCATGTAATTGCACATCAGTTGCAAAAACTTCACCGCCCTGACCAAAGCTAAGCACCTGTTCAGTTTTTACAGCTTGGCGAATGTGATCGCTAAAGTCATCCTGCGCAGGAACAATTGAAGTGCCTGCTAAATCTATATGGGCATAAATTTCAGACTTGGCACGGCAAATACCATCACGACCGCCAAACTCGCCCAAATGTGCAGTACCAATATTTAAAATACCTGCAACATGTGGTTGCACAAGCTTCGAGGTATAATCAATTTCACCTTGATGGCTTGCACCGAGTTCCATCACAGCATACTGATGCTCAGCACGAAGCTCTAAAAGCATCATCGGCACACCCAGATCATTATTCAAATTACCACGGGTAATTAAGGTCGGTGCCAGACGTGAAAGAATACTGCCCAACATTTCTTTGGTGGTGGTTTTACCACTACTGCCCGTTAATGCAATCACTTTCAACTGTGTGTGCTGAGCACGACGAAATGCACCTAAATGCCCCAAAGCCAAGCGTGTATCTGTAACCACAAGCTGACAAATATTGGCTTCGACAGGTTGGCTGACAATGGCAACCTGACAACCATTTTGTGCTACTTGTGCCACAAAGTTGTGTGCATCAAAACGCTCACCTTTAAGCGCAAGAAATGCATCACCTGATTCGGCATCACGCGAATCTGTCAAAATACGTTTTATTTCACCTTGGGGTGCTTTGTCTAAATACCAATAACCTTGAGTCGCTTCAGCAAGCTCAGCTGCTGACCATGGCTCTAAAGGTACAGTACTGGTGGTCGAGGTGTGCATCTCTATTCCTACTGAACTGGAGAATTTGTTTTATGGCGGTGCATATCTACTGCAGACTGCACTTCAATGACATCATCAAACCAATGACGTACGCCATCAATTTCCTGATAATCTTCATGCCCTTTTCCTGCAATCACAACAATGTCGCCTGATTGGGCATGTTTTACCGCATATTTAATCGCTTCACGACGATCACGGATTTCATGAACATCATGCTGACTAAAGTCAACATCACGTTTCATATCTGCAAAAATTTGTTCAGGATCTTCAGTACGCGGATTATCTGATGTGATGATGATCGGATTGGCTTGTTCCAAAGCAGCTTTGGTCATCAATGGACGCTTGCCACGATCACGATCGCCGCCACAACCAAACACTGCCCATAACTGATTTTCAACATGACGTTTCAGTGTCTTTAACACCTGTGTCAGCGCATCAGGTGTATGTGCATAATCCACCACAAACAAACGATCTGCATCACGAATTACCTGCATACGTCCAGGCGCACCTTTGAGCTTGGGTACATCTGCAATCAACTGTTTCAGATCAAAACCTGCCTGCTCTGCCACAATCAGACTGGCAACTAGATTTTCAATATTAAAATGTCCAAGCAAAGGACTATTCACCGTAAATTCGCCTTTGCTTGTCTTTAAATGAAAAGATGCCCCTTCCAGACTGTACTTAATACCAAAAACCTGATAATCGGCAGCTTTAGAAGTAGAATAAGTCAATACTTTAGGATGTGATAAATTACTGCTTGCTGCATTGAGCATCACATCTGCATGCGCATCATCCATATTGATGACAGCCACTTTTAAAGTAGCAAACTTAAACAATAATGACTTGGCTTCAGCATAAGCCTCAAGCGTTCCATGATAATCAAGATGATCACGACTCAAATTGCTATATGCAGCAATTTCAATCTCACAGCCATTTAAACGCCCTTGCTCCAAACCATGTGAACTGGCTTCCAAAGACACAAATTCTGCACCATTTTTTGCAAATTGATGCAACGAATTTTGCATTTGCAATGCATCGAGTGTGGTGTGTGAAGATGCCTCAAGATTCGGTAAAATGCCGTTGCCTGTCGTTCCCATCACGGCACACTTTTTGCCTTGCAACATCAACAATTCTGCAACCAAACGAGAAATTGTGGTTTTACCATTGGTTCCAGTCACAGCTAAAATATGCGCTGTCTGTAAAGGCTGTGTTGCTTGTAAATACTGTTTTTGCCACTGCCCCATACGCTGACGCACATCAGGACAAATCCATGCATTTTCAATCCCAAGATCAGTCTCACTGATCACCGCCAAAGCACCATTTTGTAAAGCAGACTGTGCAAATTGGAGCGTTTTTTCAGGCTGAGAATAACTGGTTAAAGCAATGAAAATTTGCCCTTGCTGAATCTCACGGCTGTCTAGACTAAATCCATGAAAAGGCTCAGACATCCAAGCTTTTGGGTTTTCAACATCATTAATGTCTTGGAAATGAATCATCATTCACCTATTTGGATGGATTTACAGAATCTAAAGGTTTATCAAGAGGCACGTTCAATAAACGCAAAGACTCTTGCATAATTTTTGCAAAAACAGGGGCTGCAACGAGACCACCATAATATTGCCCACGTGGGTTTTCTACGACGACAATAATTGCTAAACGTGGGTCGCTAATTGGTGCAACCCCTGCAAATAAAGCACGGTATTCCGTATTTGAATAACCACGATGATCAGGACGTAATTTATGTGCTGTTCCTGTTTTACCGCCAACACGATAACCTGGAATATTGGCTTGTTTTGCTGTACCACCAGGCATGGTGACTTGCTCTAACATTAACAACACATCATCAGCGATTTTTGGCTCAAGCACTTGTTTGCCTTGAGGTTGATCATCCAACTTATATAAACTCAATGGATATTCAACACCATGATTTGCCAACATGGCATAACCTTGTGCCAACTGTAAAATTGTTGCATTTAGACCATAGCCATAAGCCATAGTTCCAATTTGTGAAGAGTTTAATTTACTTGGCGGTAATACTAAACCACCACTTTCACCAGGGAATTTTACTGCTGAGCGCTGACCAAAGCCGACCTTTCTAAAGAAACTTGGTAATGCTTCTTTCGGTAAAGATAATGCAATTTTTGCTGACCCGACGTTAGATGACTTAATAATCACCCCTGTTACTGTCAGTGAACCATAGTTGTGTGTATCACGAATGGTATGTGAGCCTAAACGCATTGAACCTGGGCTGGTATTAACAATAGAATTTGGTGTGTATTTGCCACTTTCCAAACCTGCCGCAACTGTAAATGGCTTCATGGTTGAACCTGGTTCAAACATATCAATTGCACCACGGTTACGCATAGCATCTTTGTTTTTTAATCCATTTTTATCATTTGGATTATAAGATGGCCAACTGCCCATCGCTAAGATTTCACCTGTTTTTACATCGACTGCGATTGCAGAAGCTGAACGTGCATTATTGGCTACACCAACGGCTGTCAATTCACGATACATAATATATTGTAAACGCGAGTCAATACTCAGCGTGATATTTTCACCTGGGTTAACTTCTTTGACCACTTCAGGAATCGTAATACGATTACCATGTTTATCACGGGAAATCTTTTGTTCACCATCTTCACCTGCCAGACGCGTATTAAGCTGCATTTCTAGCCCCTCAATACCCGTGCCTTCACTATTGGTCAGTCCAATAATCTGCGCATTCGGTTGAGGTTGTGGATAATAACGCTTATAGGTTTTTTCCGAATAAACGCCAGCAAATTTACGCTCAGTAATTAAGTCAGCTTGAGGTGGTGGAACTTCTTTTTTTAATACCAAATAACGAGAACGCGGACGCTCTGCCAATTTTTTCTTTAAATCAGCACGATCAATGCCGACTGCATCAGCAAGTTCATCTAAATTTAAATTTTCATCAGGTAATTGACGTTTTAATTTACGGCTTTCAGGTGTTTTTTTCAGTTCTTCTGTGACTTTTTCAAACTGCGCTTTAGTCTCAAAATACTCACGTGGATCAATCACCACTTTCATAATTGGCGTACTAATTGCTAAAGGCACACCATGACGATCACTGATCACGCCACGCATCGCCTTCAACTTTTCTGTTCTTAAAATATTGGCATTCGCTTTATTTTGTAAAAAGTCTTTATTAATGACTTGCACATAAAAAGCTCGACCAACCAACATAATAAAACACAGTAAGACCACAGCCCACATCAAATAATAACGCCACATGTCTACAGCAACAGAAGGCTTAGCTGAAATAGACTGCTGTTTTTTTCTCGGCTGACGTGTTTGCTTGCTTTGCTTATCTACCATAACAGCTTGCCTATTTCTTCTGCTCAGTTTCGGACGGTAATGAAATCACGACGGTTTGCGCAGCAGCAGGAGAATACATTCTAAGTTGAGTCACTGCACGTGTACCAATTTGTGCTGTTGCACCAAAGGTTTGTTGTTCAATCAACAAACGTCCCCACTCTGCATTAATCGTTTCCCTTTCACGCATATAACCATTCAATTCACGAAAATCATGACGATAAGCAAATACTTGCAGTACAACCATAAATGCACTCACTAATACAGCAATCACTAAAATTGTGTATAGAATCGTTTTTTTAACTGCAAGTCGATGGCTTTGCTCTTCTACAATTTCTTCTTTCATTCTGCGCCTTTATGTTCTAAGCGTTCTGCAACTCGAAGCCAAGCACTACGTGAACGAGGATTTTCTTTCACCTCTGCATCACTTGCACGAATTCGGTCAACCTTTTTCAATCTACGTGTATCTTGCACTTTTTGTGGTAAACCCCAGCCATTATCTTCTGCTAATGTTGATTCTTTTTGAATAAATTGCTTAATAATTCGATCTTCTAAAGAATGAAAACTAATCACGGCTAAACGTGCATGATCTTTTAACAAATCTACCGCTTGGGGTAAGAATAAATGTACATCTTCTAATTCTTTATTGATTTCAATACGAATCGCCTGAAAAGTACGTGTTGCAGCGTGTTTATTTTTTTCCCACTTTGGATGAGCAACTTTTACAATTTCAGCCAATTGTCCTGTTGTTTCAATATAACCTGCATTTTTAATTGCTCTTGCAATACGACGACTATAACGTTCTTCGCCATATTGAAAAATAATATTGGCTAAATGCTCTTCCTCAACGTCAACCAACCATTCAGCAGCAGTTTGTCCTTGAGAGTTATCCATACGCATATCTAGGGGTCCATCTTTCATAAAACTAAAGCCACGATCTGCTTGATCTAACTGTGGCGATGACACCCCTAAATCTGCCATAACACCATCCACTTGATAAATATCAAGTTGATTCAGTTCTTGTTGTAAATCTGCAAAGCTGGCATGAATAATTTTAAAACGTGGATCTTCTTTTTCAAGTTGATATGCAACTTCTAAAGCTTGTGGGTCTTTATCAAAGGCATAAACACGTGCATTTTCATCTAATTTTGAGAGCAATAAACGGGTGTGTCCACCTCGTCCAAATGTCCCATCTACATAGATCCCCGTATTACGATTTGCGAGTAAAGCATCAACTGTTTCATGGAGTAATACAGAAATATGGGACATAACTATGCTTTCAATTCAATCAAAAAAGTAACTGCACATTATTACCTTGTTTTGTAAAAGCTCCAAACGACTTTTTGTAGGGAAATATTACTTTTTATAGAGAAAACCGTTTTAAAGTGATTTTTTAGCTAGGCTTCACTGTATTTCAGCTTAATGATGCAATTTAACACGCTGATTACCCTTCTATGCCTATCTGTTTTTCACTATTTCTTCTACTCAATTTATCAAATAAAAAACCTCCACGTATGGAGGTTTAAAACGCCTAAAAATTAACGTTTTGCATTATAAATCTGATCAAACACACCACCATTTACAAAATGTGTCTGTTGTGCTTTTGCCCATCCACCAAAGACTTCATCAATGGTAAATGTTTTTAATGCAGGAAATTGTTTTGCGTATTTTGCTAAAACTTTTTCATTACGTGGGCGATAAAAATGTTTTGCCGCCATTTCCTGACCAATTGGCGAATATAAATAGTTGATATAACCTGTTGCTAACCATTTATTTCCATTTTTTGCGACTGTTTTATCCACAATTGCAACTGATGGCTCAGTTAAAATTGACATAGATGGATACACAATATCAAACTTATCACCCAAGGTTTTTTTACTGATCATGGCTTCATTTTCCCAAGTCAGTAATACATCACCTATGCCACGCTCAGCAAAAGTTGTCATAGATGCACGTGCCGCAGGATCCATCACCTTTACGTTATGGTACATTTTAGAAACAAAATCACGAGCAGTCGTATCATTACCAGCTGGTTGTTTTAAAGCATATCCCCATGCAGATAAATAAATCCAACGTGGTAAGCCACCTGTTTTTGGATTTGGAGTAATGATTTGCACACCTGATTTTGTTAAGTCAGTCCAATCTTTAATATTTTTAGGGTTGCCTTTACGCACCATAAAAACGATCGTTGAAGTATAAGGTGCTGAGTTATAAGGAAACTCTTTTTCCCAACCCGCATTAATCTGACCTGATTTTACAATTTCATTAATATCATTTGCTAAGGCTAAAGTGACAACATCACCATTGAGACCATCGACAACTGCACGTGCTTGCTTACCTGAACCACCATGCGACTGTTTAAAATCAACAGTTTTACCTGTTCTTTTAAGCCAATATGCACCAAAAGACTTATTAAATTCATCGTAAAATTCACGTGTTGCATCATAAGATACATTTAAAAATTGACGATCGGCTGCTTGGGTTGCATTTGAAGTAACAGCAACACCTGTTGCAAGTAATGCAACTTGCAGCCATGTCTTAATTTGAGCTTTCATGACGTTTCAGCATTAAAATCTTGAATTATGATAAATATATGAAATCAAGAGATAAACCGCAATTTAATAATTTAAAAAGCAAATTCACTTTATAGATTACTAAAGTGTTAATTGTTTGTTTTATTTATAAAAATCCAATTAAAATTATTATATATCCACATTATAGGTTTTTCAGCTTTACTTATACAAAAACAGAATATAGAAATATTCTGTTTTGCCAGTCTCGATTTAAAGTTTTTATTTACTTTTCAGATGAAATTTGATCGTAAATCGCACCATTCACAAAATGAGTTTGCTGCGCTTTCGCCCATCCTCCAAATACATCATTGATTGTAAATAATTTAATTTTTGGAAATTTCGCTGCATATTTTGCAGCAACTTGAGCATTACGAGGACGGAAATGATATTTCGCCGCCAATTCTTGCCCTTGTGGTGAATACAAATAGTTTAAATAACCTTTGGCTAAATTACGATTGCCATCTTTATCAACATTTTTATCAACAATTGCCACAGAAGGTTCTGCCAAAATTGAAATAGATGGATAAATAATTTGATATTTATCCTTATCTGGTCCTGAAGTCGCCAAAATTGCTTCATTCTCCCAAGATAATAAAACATCACCTATGCCACGTTCAGCAAATGTTGTTAGAGAGCCACGTGCACCCGAATCTAAAACTTTGACATTTTTATATAAGTTTTTCACTAATTCTCGTGCTTTTGCATCATTACCACCTGGTTGCTTCAGCGCATAACCCCAAGCTGATAAATAAATCCAACGTGGTGCTCCACCTGTTTTAGGATTTGGTGTAATAATTTCCACACCAGGTTTGGTTAAATCATTCCAGTCTTTAATATTTTTAGGATTACCTTTACGCACTAAAAAAACCACTGTGGATGTATAAGGTGCAGAATTATTTGGAAACTCCTTTTGCCAATCTTTTTCAATTAATCC
Organism: Acinetobacter sichuanensis; assembly: GCF_003024515.2. Taxonomy (GTDB): domain Bacteria; phylum Pseudomonadota; class Gammaproteobacteria; order Pseudomonadales; family Moraxellaceae; genus Acinetobacter; species Acinetobacter sichuanensis. Next base: position 112,980 of record NZ_PYIX02000005.1, on the reverse strand, counting down.
TGCTTTCACTATTTCATCAATATCATTTGCTAAAGCCAAAGTCACTACATCAGCTTGTAAGCCATCAATCACAGAACGTGCTTGTTTACCAGAGCCACCATGTGATTGTTTAAATTCAATATCCTGCCCTGTTTTAGACTTCCAAAACTGCCCAAAACTTTTATTATATTCTTGATAAAATTCACGTGTAGGATCATAAGAAACATTTAAGAAATCTTTTGTAGCATATACACTGACACTATTTAGCCCAACAAAACTCAACAAACTTACAAGTATAATTTTTTTCATTTCAATTCACATTTTAAATTTAATTTTTAGCACTTTATTATTTATTTTTTCACCTTACAATCATAAACTTATATCAATAAATAAGATTTATATCTATTATTTAGATATCATTTATACAGACTTATTTATACAAAATAGAACTTTGAAAAGTTGCAGCTAAAATGTATATTCCTTCACAATAAATACACATTTGTTTGCTAATAATAGTGCGCTCTTACAATTGAACAGCAAATTTTGATTCAAACTGCCCAATAATGTCATTTTTGTAATAATATGTGACGCTATTGTACATATTGTGACTATTTATGGTTAAAATAGCAGCGTGATAGAAAAATCTTAATGAAGAATAATGTCCTTGGTGGGGGGATATGACAATGAAACAACATAGCTTAAAATTATTTGCTTTAGGTCTTACTTTAGGCTTAAGCGTACAAGTCACTCAAGCAGCTGCGATTTCAACAAATCCAACACCTGTTAATTCATCTTCAGTGATTAGTGAAAAACAATCTCCAATTGAAAAAGCATTAAGTCAGCAAAAACGTGACAATAAATTAATCTCGACCCAAGACGAGCTTAAAGTTTTTGCATCATTAAAAGGAACAGCTTCGCAAAACTTTTTAGCAGAGCAACATCAACGCTTTTCACGTTTTGTACAAGCAATTTTCCAGCCACATAACTCTTAATTTAAATATATTTTAGTGTTCTAAGTTATTCTCCCCCAAAGAATGAATATGCCCGATTGTTTATTGGTGAATTAACCCTTAAGCGATTGGGCTTTTTCGTTATAATAGCCCTAATTTACATTCTGAATAATAGTTGATTATGACCATCCGTACTCGTATTGCACCTTCTCCAACAGGCTTCCCTCATGTAGGAACAGCATATATCGCCTTGTTTAACCTTTGTTTTGCAAAGCAACATGGCGGTGAATTTATTCTACGTATTGAAGATACTGACCAGCTACGTTCAACACCTGAATCAGAAAAAATGATTTTGGATTCTTTACGTTGGTTAGGTCTTAACTGGTCAGAAGGTCCAGATATTGGTGGACCACATGCACCTTATCGCCAATCTGAACGCATGGGAATCTATAAGCAATATGCACTTGATTTAGTTGAAAAAGGTCATGCTTTTTACTGTTTTGCAACGACTGAAGAACTAGACCAAATGCGTGCAGAACAACAAGCACGTGGTGAAATGCCTCGTTACGATGGTCGTGGCTTATTATTATCAGAAGAAGAAGTTCAGCGTCGTTTAGCGGCAGGTGAAGCACACGTTATTCGTATGAAAATTCCAACTGAAGGAATTTGCAAATTTAGTGACTTACTACGTGGTGAAGTAGAAATTCCATGGGCACAAGTGGATATGCAAATTCTACTTAAAACAGATGGCTTACCAACTTACCATCTTGCGAACGTAGTTGATGACCACTTAATGGAAATCACACATGTTATTCGTGGTGAAGAATGGATTCCATCCGCACCAAAACATCAATTACTTTACCAATATTTTGGTTGGGAAATGCCAGTACTGTGCCATATGCCTTTATTGCGTAATCCAGATAAATCTAAACTTTCTAAACGTAAAAATCCAACCTCTATCAACTACTATAAAAATATTGGTGTATTACCAGAAGCCTTGCTGAATTATTTAGGACGTATGGGCTGGTCAATGCCAGATGAGCGTGAAAAATTTACTTTAGCTGAAATGATTGAGCATTTTGATATTCAACGTGTGTCGCTTGGTGGTCCAATTTTTGATGTTGAAAAACTCAATTGGTTGAATGGTCAATGGATCAAAGGCTTAAGTCCTGCTGAGCTTTTAGATACCTTATTGGCATGGAAATCTGACCGTCAAACTTTAGAAGATATTGCTGCTGCAATTCAGCCTCGTATTAATTTACTTTCTGAAGCAGTCAATTGGGCAGGTTTCTATTTCAACCAATTTCCAACGATTAGCAAAGAACAGTTTGCAAGTAAAAAACTCTCTGAAGAACAAGTTCGTCAAAGCTTACAATTTGCAATTTGGCGTTTAGAAAGTATGTTCACATGGAATAATGACACGGTGAGCCAAACCTTAATGGACTTGGCAAACCAAATGGAAATTAAACTACGTGACTTTATGCCAACATTCTTTATTGCCATTGCAGGTTCAACTTCATCAACCCCAGTAATGCAATCTATGGTAACTATAGGTCCTGATCTTACCTTTGCTCGTTTACGCCATGCTTTAGAAATTGTTGGTGGTCCGAGCAAAAAAGAAGCAAAAGTGTGGGAAAAACTCAATGAAAGCTTAAAATTGCCGAAAAATGATGCAGTTGATGAAGCATAAGTTATTTTTTAGTTGACGCATGGGCATTATATCCCTAATATAGCGCCCATACAGAGAGACGGTTGAAAAACTTATCCTGTTGCCTCACAAGTTCCTATCGTCTAGAGGCCTAGGACATCGCCCTTTCACGGCGGTAACCGGGGTTCGAATCCCCGTAGGAACGCCAAATTCAAAAAAGCCACTGACATATTCAGTGGCTTTTTTATTGCCAAAAATTTTTGATTTTGATGACAATCCGCTAAAATCAAAATAATAAAATATTTGTGGAGTTGTAATGCAGTATCGTTGCCCAAAATGTCAAAGCCCTAAAATTTTACCTGTTGCTGATGCACAAACCCCAGCAGTACGCCCTGTTGTACCTAAAAGCCTTGTTGTCTTAATTCCAGCAATTTTTGTTTTATTACTCTTGGTCATTATCAGTATTGCATTATGGTTATTTGGCGATGGCGCAGGTCAAACCCTACAAATTGCAACTGTGGTCGTTTTTTTACTTTGTGTTGTTGCAGGGATTTTTTTCTGGCGTGATCTGCCCGATTTTAAAATCTCCATGCAATCATTTATGAGTGCCAACAAACACTGGAAATGTCGTGAATGCCAGCACGATTGGCATATTTAATCTATAAAAATAAAGACTCACATCAACTTAATGTGGATGTGAGTGTCCAGAATCTTTTTGATCATGCGCTATATCAGGCTGATGTGAATGCACAGCACAAGCATCATCTTCGATTTGCAAAGTCATTTCAGTAATACCATGCTCATGACTAAGTAATTCTAAAGCTTCCTGATAAAGTAAGTTACGATCTGCTTTTGGTGCAAAAAGGTGAACCGTTAAATGGACATTTTTTGATGTAATCGCCCAGACTTTCAGTTGGTGAATATTCTCAACCCCTTTTAAAGCCAATAGATCTTGTCGCAATTTTTCAATATCAATTTCTTCAGGTACACCTTCTAACAAAATATTGATACTTTGCTTTAACAACACCCATGCTCGAGGTAAAACCCAAAAACCAATCAATACTGCAATAATGGTATCTAGCCATACCCATCCAGTGAAATAAATCAAGATCGCTGCGATAATCACACCCACCGAACCCAAAGCATCACTCAGAACTTCCAAATAAGCACCTTTGACATTTAAGCTGTCTTTAGCACTCGACATGAGTATTTTCATAGAAATTAAATTGATGATTAATCCTACAACAGCAACGGCAAGCATGCCTAAGCTTTGAATTTCAGGAGGATTGCTAAAACGTTGAAAAGCCTCATAAAGGATATAAATTGCAACCATAAACAACATAGATGCATTAAATAAAGCAGCTAAAATTTCAAAACGCTGGTAACCAAAAGTTCGCTTATCATCCGCAGGTAACTTACCCACTTTAATCGCCACCAAAGCAATCGCCAGTGCTGCTGCATCAGTAAACATATGTGCTGCATCAGACAATAACGCTAAACTTTGCGTTATAAATCCAGCAATCACTTCAATAATTAAAAAAGTGGTGGTGAGTATGAGTGCAAAAGTCAGTTTTTTTGCATTTTCTTCGGTAACGACTGCATGACTATGATCATGCCCATGATGCTCAGCCATTGATCTTCCTCAACTAAAATTCATATAGATAGATCTTTTTTAAACCACTTTGATTGTAGCGCTTCAATATTTAAAATAAACCATTTCCAATGATTAAATTTCAACCTTTTTCATTCATGTTCTTATTCACGTTTTTCTGGATAAATGAAATATAAGTCACTGATTTTTTAAATAAAAATTTAACCTTAAGTTGAATTTAAATAAAAAAATATTACAAAATAATAAGATATAATATTTAAAATCATATTTTTTATGATTTATTTTACAATTTTTTCTATTTAAATAAACTGATTAAATACCATTTTTAAGTCTCACTGCTTTATATAATGCACTTTAATTGATTGAATATTCAATCAATTTACATACCTTTTATCCTTTTATATAAAAACTCATACATTTATATATTGACAAATTACAATTTATTATTTGAAAAACATAAAAAAATAGATACATTAGACATATACAAACTAAATTTCTAGTTTGATATTTCATAGCTTTGTTAATGGATTAGCAAGGAGGTTTATATGTTAGTACATATTTTAAAACGCTTTTTGGGAAATAATTCATCACATTCAATTGCTCCAACCAATATGAAAGATGAGGTCTCAATTAAGCACCCATTACACGCTGCTTTAGCAGATGAACAAAATACTCGTAACATCATGTGGGGATACCTACGTGCGGCTTTACGTGGTGATCAAGAAGCCCAATATCAAATGGGATTGAACTATCTGAATGGTCAGTTCGGTTTAGATCGCAGTTATATTCATGCCGAAAAATGGCTTGAACAAGCAGCACACCAAGGTCACCCTTTTGCGAAGGAAGAACTTAAAAAAGCATATAATCAATTAGCATTTTCATAATCGTCATAAACCGAATTTAATTATTCTGATATGGGTCAATATCAAGGATAATTTAAGCAAAAAGTTTAAAATAAAAATATTATTCTCAATTTGGCAAAGCTTAATATAAGATTTGCCAAAAAAACATCTGAGAAAGCGAAAATATTATTTTTTTGCTTTCTCATATTTAATAACTTATTGTCTGGCGAGTACAATAAAATGGATTTTAATAAATTACATAATCATATAAAAAAATCTATTCTTTCTTATTTAGCAACACGTATTGCTCTACAAGCGCAGCATTTTTCTGGAGCCTTTTTAAGTTATCAACGTGCGAAATATTTTGAACATTTGTCTTTAAATAGCTTCTCAGCCATTTCTAATTTAAAACTTGAGGAAAATCAAGATAGCTATCAACGCAATGCTGTTTGGTATTTTTTAAATGCAGCCTTACAAGGCTATAGTACCGCACAATTTAAACTTGGTATGTTGTACTTAAATGGTCAGCTCGGTCTAGATTCGAACGAAATACAAGCTTTAAGATGGTTAAATTTAGCAGCAGATCAAGGTCATCTTGAAGCACAGCACGAAATTTCAAAAATAATACGACCTTCTTAAAATCATTATTTTGTGATGCTTACCATGATGATGCTAATAGATCATTCAAACTGATAAATTTCATATCATAAAAAACCAGCTCGAAGGCTGGTTTTTTTAATTTCAAAAGAAGGGATTAAACACCAATTTTGCGATACTTTTGACGTTTGGCAACAAGATCATCACCATCACGTTTGCGACGGTATTCTTCAAACTCGGCATAGTTACCTGTGAAGAATTCAGGTGTTTCACCTTCAAATGACAAGATGTGTGTTGCGATACGGTCAAGGAACCAACGGTCATGCGAGATCACCATCACAGTACCTGGGAATACAAGAATCGCATCCTCAAGTGCACGTAAGGTTTCGATGTCCAAGTCGTTTGATGGTTCATCGAGTAAGATCACGTTTGCGCCCATTTGCAGGATTTTTGCAAGTTGTAAACGGTTACGCTCACCACCTGACAACTGACCTACACGTTTTTGCTGATCCTGACCTTTAAAGTTAAAGCGACCAATGTACGCACGAGATGCAATTTCATATTCACCAATACGCAGGATATCCAGACCGCCAGAAACTTCTTCCCAAACAGTTTTGTTATTATCCAGCGTGTCACGAATCTGACCGACATAAGCGACTTTAACTGACTCACCCAACACCACAGAACCTGTATCTGGTTGTTGCTCGCCCGTCATCATACGGAATAGTGTGGTTTTACCTGCACCATTCTCACCCACGATGCCGACAATTGCAGCAGGTGGTACAACGAATGATAAATCTTTATAAAGCGTACGATCACCAAATGATTTGCTGATGCCTTCAACTTCTACAACCTTATTCCCCAGACGTGGACCAGGTGGAATATAGATTTCAGAAGTTTCGTTACGCTGTTGGAATTCACGTGAGTTAAGCTCTTCAAAGCGTTCCATACGTGCTTTGTTTTTCTTTTGCTGACCTTTGGCATTTGAACGAACCCATTCAAGTTCTTTTTTCAATGCTTTCGCAAAAGATTCTTCTTGCTTATTCTCTTGCTCTAAGCGGGCATTTTTCTGCTCTAACCAAGAAGAATAGTTACCTTGATAAGGAATACCCATACCACGGTCAAGCTCAAGAATCCACTCAGCTACGTTGTCTAAAAAATAACGGTCATGCGTAATCGCAACGATTGTACCCGCAAAATCTTTAAGGAAACGTTCTAACCAAGCAACAGATGAAGCATCTAAATGGTTCGTCGGTTCGTCCAGAAGCAACATGTCTGGCTTAGACAGCAATAAACGACATAATGCAACACGGCGACGCTCACCACCAGACAACTTAGATACATCTGCATCCCAAGCAGGTAGGTTTAATGCAGCCGCCGCTTGATCCATTTGATTCGATAAGTTGTGTGCATCCCACGCATGGATAATGGCTTCCAACTTTTCTTGCTCTTTTGCAAGTGCATCAAAGTCAGCATCTTCAGCCGCATATTCAGCAAATACTTCGTCAAGACGAGCCAAAGCATCCAATGGTTCACGTAAACCATCTTCAACGTTACCACGCACGTCTTTTGTTTCATCTAAAGGTGGCTCTTGCTCAAGGTAGCCGATTTTGATGCCCGGTTGAGCACGTGCTTCACCTGAGAAATCTTTATCTACGCCAGCCATAATACGGAGTAAGGTTGATTTACCTGCACCGTTTAAACCAAGCACACCAATTTTTGCACCTGGAAAGAATGATAAAGAGATGTCTTTTAAGATTTCGCGCTTAGGCGGAACCATTTTCGACACACGGTTCATCGTGTAAATATATTGGGCCACGCAGGACTCCTCAATAGAAAACCAAATGGTGGAGTTTGCATTCTGCTTTAAAATTCAAAGCATTTGCCAACTCCCTGCTCAATGAGCAAAAAATCAATCGCTGCATTATACGATGAAAGTCCTGAAAACATAAGGCATGTCATTCATATGGCATAGAATGTTACAACAATTCTTGTGCTTAAATTTAAAACAGAACCTGACCGACTGAACACTTTACATGATTTAATGACGGATAATTATCTATATGATTTTTTGTGATAAATATTCGCAATATTTGCGCTTTATTTCATATTCATAAATGCTAAACTGATTTTTATATTTAACTCACGAAGATGATATAACCATGACATATAAGGACGAAACCCTCGCCATTCACGCAGGCTATTCACCAGAAGCCACCACCAAAGCTGTGGCTGTGCCTATTTACCAAACCACTTCTTATGCTTTTGATGATACTCAACACGGCGCAGATTTGTTTGACTTGAAAGTTCAGGGCAATATTTATACCCGTATTATGAACCCAACCACTGCTGTTTTAGAGCAACGTCTTGCTGCACTTGAAGGGGGCATTGGGGCTTTGGCTTTGGCTTCGGGTATGTCTGCCATTACGTATTCAATTCAGACCATTGCAGAAGCAGGTGACAATATTGCATCGGTTTCAACACTTTATGGCGGAACTTATAATCTGTTTGCCCATACATTGCCTAAACAAGGCATTGAAGTTCGTTTCTTCGATTATCAAAATCCTGAAGCTTTACGTGGCTTAATTGATGAAAAAACCAAATTGGTTTTTGTTGAATCAATTGGTAATCCATTGGGCAATATCATTGACCTTGAAGCGATTTCAAAAATTGCCCATGAATACGGTGTACCTGTGATCGTAGACAATACCGTTGCTACACCTGCCCTACTCAAACCATTTGAACATGGTGCGGACATTGTGGTGCATTCATTGACCAAATATATTGGTGGTCACGGCAACTCGATTGGTGGTGCGATTGTAGACAGCGGTAAATTCCCTTGGGGTAAATATCCTGAACGTTTTAAAGTACTGAATACGCCTGATCCAAGTTATCATGGTGTCAACTATGTGGAAGCTTTAGGCGAAGCGGCATATATTGCACGTGCACGTGTGGTGCCACTACGTAATACAGGCGCTGCAATCAGCCCACTCAGTGTATTTTTAATTTTACAAGGTTTGGAAACACTGAACTTGCGTATCGAGCGTCATACCTATAACGCTCAGAAAGTCGCTGAATATTTAAAATCACATCCTAAAGTAAAATGGGTCAACTATGCGGGTCTGACGGATCATCCTCAGCATGCTTTGGCTCAAAAATATGTCAAAGGCAAACCATCAGGGATTTTATCCTTTGGTGTACAGGATGGGCGTGAAGGTGGAACTCGCTTTATTGATGCCTTGCAACTGTTCACTCGTTTAGTAAATATCGGTGATGCAAAAAGTCTGGCATGTCACCCTGCGACAACGACCCATCGCCAGCTCAATGAAGATGAACTCAAAGCTGCGGGCGTCAGCATTGATATGGTGCGCTTGTCTGTCGGGATTGAACATATTGATGATTTAATTGCAGATTTGGCACAAGCACTCGACAAAGTATAGTTTTCACACACTTAAAAGACCTGAACTCAGGTCTTTTTTGCTTTTTAGTCATACTCCATGTATGTTGATCATTCTATTATAAAAATTTAAAAAATAGAGCTTTTACTCTAAAAATTACTTTGTATTCATATATTTATTTATAGTGTTTCTTGTTTTTTCGGTTAAACTTGCCGCTCAATTTATTGATCACCCACCCATAATTTCATTGCATATTTAATTTACAGGGAAATAAATATGAATAAGAAACTACAACAGCTTTTCCAACAAAAAGTACAGGATAAAGTCGTTTTAATTACAGGCGCATCGAGTGGTATTGGATTGACTGTTTCAAAACAGCTTGCAGCAGCAGGAGCACATGTACTTTTAGTTGCGCGCACAGAAGAAACACTGAAAGAAGTCCAAGCCGATATTCAAGCCAATGGCGGAAAAGCTGATATTTTTCCATGTGATTTAAATGATATGGATGCAATTGATGCGGTATCTAAACAAATTATCGCCTCTGTAGATCATATTGATATTTTAATTAATAATGCTGGACGTTCAATTCGTCGTGCAGTACACGAATCTGTTGATCGTTTTCATGATTTTGAACGCACCATGCAGTTAAATTATTTTGGTGCTGTACGCTTAGTTTTGAATATTTTACCGCAAATGATGCATCGTAAAGATGGACAGATCATCAATATCAGTTCCATTGGTGTCTTAGCAAATGCGACTCGTTTTTCTGCTTATGTCGCTTCCAAAGCTGCTTTAGATGCTTTTAGCCGCTGTTTATCTGCTGAAGTACATTCACATAAAATTGCCATTACTTCTGTTTATATGCCTTTGGTGCGCACACCCATGATTGCACCAACCAAAATCTATAAATATGTTCCTACGCTTTCTCCTGAACAAGCAGCAGACTTAGTGGCATATGCGATTGTAAAACGTCCGAAAAAAGTTGCCACCCATCTTGGACGTTTAGCCTCTATTACTTATTCAATTGCACCAGATATTAATAATAAACTGATGTCGATTGGCTTTAATTTATTCCCAAGTTCAAGTGCTTCGGTAGGTAAAAAGGAAAAGTTAAATCTCGTGCAAAAAGCATATGCACGTTTATTTCCGGGCGAGCACTGGTAATATTCTTTTTCTTAAATCTAAAAAAAACCGCCTACAGGCGGTTTTTTTTGAAGCACATTAAGATCAAAGAAATTCGACTTTTCCTGTATTTACATCATAAATTCCACCAATAATACCCACTTCACCTTGCTCAACCATGGTTCTTAATACATCACTATTTTGTAAAATATAAGCAATATTATTTTTAACATTCGTCAAAGTAACAGCATGTACAAAATTAGAAGTTAACTGATACGTTGTCATTTCTTTATGTACAGTTTCAGCAGCTTGCATAATTGGTTTTAAAAAATACTGTACATTTGGTGTCTCTTTAACTTGTTTAATATCCATATTTTGTTGATACATTTGACATGCGGCAGTCACTGCGCCACAGTCAGTATGCCCCAACACAAGAATCAGCTTTGATCCTTTACTTTTACAAGCAAATTCCAACGATCCCAAAACCTTTTGCCCTGCAATATTACCAGCGATACGTAAACTAAATAAATCACCAATCCCCACATCAAAAATTCGTTCTGTTGGTGCACGTGAATCCATACAACCTAAAACAGCCGCAAATGGATGCTGACCAGACTGCGAAGTGACTTGAATCTGACGTGCAATATTGTGATGCAAACGCTCATGATTCACAAAACGCTGATTACCCTCTTTGAGCAACTGCAATACTTGCGATGGGGTCAACTGACGCTGTACCTCAGAGGTCGAAACATTGATATCCAGTTCCTCTTCTACAATTTCTGGATAATGCGATTTGAAACCAATCAATTTAAAATTAATTTGATGTTTTTGTGCTCTCTCATCTTTAAAATCTTTAATGACTTGATAAACATCAGGATCTATATAGTAAGTATTTGATGCATCAACAATAACCGTTTCACCATCCTGAATTTTATCTAAAGCAGAAACCAGTGCGGAACGATTTAAAAAACTAATATTCGGTGCAAGTTCAATACGGGTCAATTTACCATGTAAATGCGTTTCATGAATAATACGAACACCGCGCTTTAAATTATTTTTTAAAATAATCACAGCACTTAACACCAAGCCAATAATAATACCAACCAACAAATCTGTCGCAACAATTGCAACCACAGTGACAATAAATGGAAGAAATTGCTTCCATCCCTGTGAATATAAGCGCTTAAATAAATGAGGGCTTGCCAACTTAAAACCCGTTAAAATTAAGATCGCCGCTAAGGAAGAAAGTGGCACTAAATTAATCAGAGGGGTTAAAACTAACAGCGCTACAATCAACAAAACTCCATGAAAAATCGCAGAATTTTTGGTCTTTGAACCGCTGGTCGCATTGACTGAACTACGCACAATCACTGAGGTGATCGGCATACCACCAATCAAGCCTGATAAAGTATTACCAACACCTTGCGCCAATAATTCTCTATTTTGTGGTGAGGTACGTTTTTGCTGATCCATTTTATCGGCAGCTTCAAGATTAAGTAATGTTTCTAAAGAAGCAACCACAGCTAAAGTAATTGCTCCTGTATAAATCACACTATTATTCCAATAAGAAAAATCAGGAAAACTAAAAATTGTTTCAGTACCACTGATAATATTGGGTAAATGGATTAAATGTTCAGAACGTACAGCTAAACTTGAGCCAAATAAAGTAAATAAATAGTTCAATCCACCTGCTACCATCACTGCAAGTAATGCTGAAGGTAATGGCAGTTTTTTGAGTGGTGATTTGTCCCACAATAAAATAATTGCGATACTGATTAAGCCAATTAAACATGCGCCTGCATCAAATTTATTCAAAATGCTTTCAGTATTTGCAAGCCAACTCATTTTTAATAAGCTAATCTCCAAGCCAACCAAAATAGGAAATTGATTTAAAATGAGAATAATTCCAATCGCTGCTAACAATCCCAAAATAACATTTGTTGGAATAAAATTTGAAAATGTACCAACACGCAACACCCCAAAAACCATTTGTAGTATGCCAGCCAGTACAAGGCAAAATAGGAATGCTTGATAATTTCCATTTAAATGATCAAGTTGCGTCAATACAATAGCAGCCAAACCTGCGGCAGGTCCTGATACACTAATATGTGAGCCACTTAAAAAACCAACAACAATCCCCCCGATCACCCCTGCAATAATGCCTGAAATCAATGGTGCTCCAGAAGCACTGGCAATTCCTAAACATAAAGGTAAAGCAACTAAAAAAACAACTAATCCTGAAAGTAAATCACTCGGATAAAACTTCTTATTAACGCTAGATTCGTGACTCATTTTGTTCTCTATTGTTTAAGTCAAAATATATAAAATGTGTTTGTTCCATTGCAAAATTGATGACATAACAATGGCTATTTATTTTTAATTAATATGTTTAATCAAAATAAAACATAATTGAAAAATGCCCCCCTCTTTTCATTTATTTTATTTATTAATTTAACATTTTTTACTAAAAATTTGAATCACTTATCATTAAATTTTAAAGAATTAGTTTAGCTAAAATATAAAAAAGCCTCAAAAGAGGCTTTTTTATTTAACATTTTTTACACTACAGTTCTGTTACTTATTTAGAGCCTTTAATCCCTGCTTGTAACAACAACGCACCTAAACCACCAATTTTATTTTCTTGAGGTTTAGCTGTTTGAGGCTTTTTGTCATGACGTGGTGCTTTGTCTTTATTGTCATGGCGTGCATGTTGCGGACGATCACCTTGAGGACGTTTGCCCTGAGGTTTACGCTCGCCACGTTGTTCGCCATTAGCATTATTAAACTCACGCTTTTGACGTGGTGCTTTCGCTGGCGCTTCTGAACCTTCAGGACGCATCGACATATTGACACGATTACGTTCAGCATCCACAGTCAATACACGAACTTGTACAATTTGACCTGGTTTCACGACTTTATGCGGATCAGAAACGAATTCATTGGCAAGTTCAGAAATATGAATCAAACCATCCTGATGCACACCCACATCGACAAATGCACCGAAGTTCGTCACATTCGTGATCACACCTTCAAGCTGCATACCTTCGGTTAATTGGCTGACTTGGGTAATGTCTTCACGGAATTTTGCTGTACGGAATTCTGGACGTGGGTCACGACCTGGTTTTTCCAGTTCGCTTAATACGTCTTGAATCGTTGGTAAACCTACTGTTTCATCAACAAATTCTTCAGCATTGACCTGACGAATGATTTCAGTATTGCCAATGATGTCTTTTACCGTTGTTGCTTTTGCTTCAACAATCTTGTTCACTAGACCATAAGACTCTGGGTGAACAGAAGATGCATCTAATGGCTCAGAACCATCCTGAATACGTAAGAAACCTGCCGCTTGCTCAAAGGTACGCTCACCCAAACGAGGCACATTTTTCAATGCCTGACGGTTATCAAAACGACCATTTTCTTTACGGAATTCCACAATTTGCTGTGCAATAGCTTTGTTCAAACCTGCGATATAACCCAAAATTGCAGGAGATGCAGTATTGACATCAACACCAACCGCATTCACACAATCTTCAACCACTGCATCGAGTGTTTTCGCCAAATTGGTTTGGTTCACATCATGTTGATACTGACCTACACCAATCGATTTAGGATCAATCTTCACAAGTTCAGCTAAAGGATCTTGTAAACGACGTGCAATAGACACTGCACCACGAATCGAAACATCAAGTTCAGGAAGCTCAGCAGATGCCAATTCTGACGCTGAATAAACTGACGCACCTGCTTCAGAAACAGTCACACGAGTCATTTTCAGATCAGCATTTGCAGCCATCATTTCAGCAATCACAGCTTCAGTTTCACGGCTTGCAGTACCATTACCAATGGCGATTAAATCGACATTGTATTCACGGCAAAGACGAGCAAGTTCAGTAATTGAACCTTCTTTATCTTCTTTCGGCGCAAATGGATAAATCGTGCTATGTGCCAACACATCGCCTGAGTTAGAAACAACAGCCAGTTTCACACCAGTACGAATACCAGGGTCTACACCCAATGTTGTACGTGAACCCGCAGGTGCAGAAAGTAACAAATGACGTAAGTTTTCTGCAAAAACATCCATCGCTTCTGATTCGGCAGCAAGACGTTTTTCAGTTAACAATGAATGCTCAATCGTTGGACGAGCTTTACCTAACCAAAATAATTTCGCAGTTTGTTTTAGGAAATCCTGACGAGATTGTGGCTGTACAGTCTCTAAATCATATTCAGTTTCAATACGTGTCAATGGTGCATTGTCTTCACCATCCACTTTTAAACCTAAAACATTTTCTTGACGACCACGAAGCATCGCCAATAAACGATGTGAAGGGACTTTATTTAAGTTTTCAGTGAAATCGAAGTAGTCACGGAATTTTTTACCAACTTCTTTTTTCTCATCTGAAGCCACTAAGCTTTTTAGCACTGCAGTTTTTGCAAATGTTGCTTTTAGCTCTGTAGTCAACGCAATATTTTGCGCCCAATCATCAATAATAATGTGCTGAATGGCATCAAGTTGGCTTTCAACATCGGCATAATCTTCATGGCTAAAACCTGCCAATGCTTCAGTTGGATCCACATTTTCTGCAATAATTTTTTCAGCAATAGCACCAAGCCCTGCTTCTTTTGCTTTAAATGATTTACTGGTACGTTTTGGACGGTACGGTGCGTAAATTTCTTCTAATGCATTTTTTGTTTCTGCTGCATTTACACGTGCAAGTAGATCATCAGATAATTTATTTTGTTCTTTTAACGACTCAATGACTTTTTCACGGCGTTCAAATAAATCACGTAAATAAACAAGTCGTGTGTCAAGTTGACGTAGTTGAATGTCATCTAAACCCTGCGTTACTTCTTTACGGTAACGTGCAATAAATGGAACACTAGAACCTTCATCAATCAGTTTAATGGCAGCTTCTACTTGGTTTGTTCGTACGGCAAGCTCACTTGCCAACTGCTGAACTAAGTCAGTCATCGTGTTTAATTCCACAAGGATAAGGACTAAAAGTTAGTGATTATAAAGACCAAGACCATAAAATCCACAATTGTTTTGCAAATTAGTAGTGAAAAAATTGATAAAAGGTCATATTTCTGGTTTTTTCATCGTGTAATCACATAATTCTGGCATTATTTTATCATCTATATTTTTATTTAATGTGACTAACAGCTTCGATTATTTCATTCTTTTTCGTTATTCTTGTCCAGAAAAGCAATTTTAAGCAGTTAAATCATGGCAAAAGAGGCGATGATCTTGCATTTAAATGAGAAAAAAATCTCATCTATAATCGTTCATTTTAGTGATATATTTCAATCATTCTTGTTTTATGAATATTTCCAATATCACAACACGGTTTCAGATGACAAGAAAGTTTCAATTACATCTATTGAAAGAAATACTTATACTAAAATGATTGAAAATTTTGTTTGCAATAGATCACGTTTTTTATTTATAAACATAGAATCATTCTAAATATTGCTTGGTGTTGTTTTTTGGTTTAAAAACAGGCTTAGAATTGTAATTTTGAGCAAATTGATACATAGTCTTAACAAGAACTTAGGCATTATACTGAGATTACGATATTTATAATTTACAACATTAAGGGAGTGCATCATGAGTTTAGTTGTACCTGCTGAAAATACAGATGTCGTACAAAATGAAACTGACCGTGTCGAACGCATTTTAGTTGTCGATGATGATGTGCGTTTACGTACCCTTTTGCAGCGTTTCTTGGAAGATAAAGGCTTTGTGGTGAAAACAGCCCACGATGCCACTCAAATGGATCGTTTATTACAACGTGAATTATTTTCATTGATTGTTTTAGACTTCATGCTTCCTGTAGAAGATGGTTTAAGCATTTGTCGTCGTTTACGTTCATCTAACATTGACACACCGATCATCATGCTAACCGCACGTGGTAGTGACTCAGACCGTATTGCTGGCTTAGAAGCGGGCGCTGATGACTATTTACCAAAACCATTTAACCCAAATGAGTTGTTGGCACGTATTCGTGCAGTTTTACGTCGCCAAGTGCGTGAAGTACCAGGCGCACCAAGTCAAAATGTTGAAGTGGTTTCATTTGGTCCATGGTCATTAGATTTATCTACACGTACCTTGACGCGCGAAGGTCAGGTTGTGACTTTAACGACAGGTGAATTTGCTGTACTCAAGGCTTTAGTACAGCATCCACGTGAACCTTTGACTCGCGATAAACTGATGAATCTTGCGCGTGGTCGTGAATGGGGTGCAATGGAACGTTCTATCGATGTTCAAGTGTCTCGTTTACGTCGCTTGATTGAAGAAAATCCAGCTCGTGCACGTTATATTCAGACGGTTTGGGGTGTGGGCTACGTCTTTGTTCCAGATGGTGCTGAATAAGTCACTCTGATTCATTGCTATGAGTCTATGTAAAAAAGTGCTGATCCTATTCTCTAGTTTGAATATCATCAGCATTTTTTTGCTTTTAGGTTGATCAATTTCTACCAATAACAATCATTATAGTTTTGCATTTGAGCAACTTTTTATCATTAGTTCATTACTTCTATCTAGCTTAAGTACTTTGATTTTATTTAATAAGTTAATTTTAACCAAGCTCATTTCTATTATTTTCAGTTTAGCTCTAGCTCATCTCAATCTTACGATTGGCTATCAATAATGGCTGAAACGAGCACAACCCAACATATTTGATCTTGACCTACACGCCACGTACATTACACTGAAATCAATCAAAATATTGCACAGCATTGGAATGCCACTGTGAAATTAGATCCAATCGACCCACAAGCTTTTTCAGAATTTTCGGCTTATCAAGAAAAGAAACGTACACCTTGGGAACGTTTCCTCGATAAAATCAAACCGCGTTCAGCAGCCATGCGCACAACAGTTTTGGTTTTATTTGTCGTATTTTTCAGTTTATTTATGTCTTTGTGGTTTTTTTGGAAAACCTTGTATTTACCTGAAATTCAACAACATGCACGTTTTTTAGCAGTTGAATTAGAAATGGTCAATAACCCACGTTTGCAGATTTATCATGATGAAGTTCAACTTGATATTGATGAATGGCTAAAACAGCGGGTAGGTGTTGAATACATCACTGATCCTAAAGAATATCCAAATGTAAAAGATAAAGTGATTGCTGACTTTTTTACTAATCGTATCGAGCATCAATTAGCACAAGAACTCGATATGAAAGATGTAACTGTGTATTTCCAATTTAAACCAAGCCCACGTATTTGGGTACAAACACCTGAAATGAATGGCAATTGGGTTCGTGAGCCATTGAAAACCTATGCAAATTATAGCCCTGAGCTCATTTTAGGTTGGCTTTTGGGTATTCCACTCATTGCAGCAGCCATTATTTTGACCTTGGTTCGACAGTTAAATCGACCATTACGCCGTTTGCAAAATGCAGCAAATAGCTACAGTAAAACAGGAAAAGTGCCCTATCTGGAAACGAACCATGGACCTCAAGAAATTCGTGAGGTAAACCAAGCATTTAACCATATGATTTACACCTTGGAGCAAACTGAACGTGATCGTCAAATCATGCTCGCAGGGATTTCTCATGACTTACGCACCCCACTGACCCGTATCCGTCTCAGTGCTGAAATGATGCCTGACGAAGACTTTTTAAAAGAAGGCTTAATTTATGATGTTGAGGATATGGATGCAATTTTAAATCAGTTTATTTCTTATATGCGTGATGGTTCAGATGAAGAATTACAAGAAACGGATATCAACAGCCTTTTGCAAGAGCTCAGCATTCAGTTTAAACCTTTAGATATCCGTTTCACTCCACATGAAATTCCAACAATTACAGCCCGCTCATTATCGTTAAAACGTCTGATTGGTAACTTGATTAACAACTCAAAACGCTATGGAGCTGAACCAATTGAACTGGCTGCCTATGTAGAAGGTGAGCAAATTAAAATCAGTGTTTCAGATCATGGTGAAGGGATTCCTGAAGATCAAATTGCAGATCTGATGCAACCTTTTGTACGTGGAAATGCTGCAAGAACTGTACAAGGCAGTGGTTTAGGCTTGGCTATTGTAAAAAGAATTGTCGATATTCATCAGGGTCAACTCGATATTCACAATCGTTCAGAAGGCGGTTTACAGGCAATTATTTCCTTACCCATTTCCCCAGTAGAGCCAGAAGAAAATCCAAATCACAATCCAATTCAAAAGATTAAACAAACATTGAGTGATCGTTTTTAACTATTGCTCAATAAAGAAACACTTAGTATTGTTTGTTTAACAAACAGGTACTATTATTTCCTTTTAAAATAGCAACTTAAAAACCATCACCAAAATTTATACCCACATTTACTGAAAAAATTAGACCTTAGCATTAGAGGCATGCACAATTTACTTTTAGGGCGGTACAATCCGTCTAGTTTTGAACAAGAATTGAGCGTAAACCATGTCTTTAGATCGTATTCGTTTAGCATCTCTCCATGACAAAATCATGAGTGCAGAACAAGCTGCCACTTTTATCCAAGATGGTATGACAGTAGGTATGAGTGGTTTTACTCGTGCAGGTGAAGCGAAAGCTGTTCCTTTAGCGCTAGTTAAACAAGCCCAAACTAACCCGTTGAAAATCACATTAATCACGGGTGCAAGTCTGGGGAATGATCTAGATAAGCAACTAACAGAAGCTGGTGTGCTTGCACGTCGTTTGCCTTTCCAAGTTGATAACACTTTACGTAAAGCGATCAACAAAGGTGAAGTAATGTTCATCGATCAACACTTGTCTGAAACTGTTGAACAAATGCGTAATCTTCAATTGAAAAAACCTGATGTTGCAATCATTGAAGCTGTTGCAATCACTGAAGATGGTGGCATCATTCCAACAACGTCTGTAGGTAACTCTGCAAGCTTTGCAATTTTTGCTGAAAAAGTGATTGTTGAAATCAACACTAATTTAAGCCCTGCGTTTGAAGGCTTACACGATATTTATATCCCAACTTATCGCCCAACACGCCAACCAATTCCATTGACTCAAGTCGATGAGCGTATTGGTACACCTGCAATCAATATCGATCCAGCGAAAATCGTGGGTATCGTGATTAACAGCGAATACCATGATTCTCCATCAACTGTGACATTACCAGATGATGAAACTCAAGGTATTGCAAATCACTTGATCGCTTTCCTTGAAAAAGAAGTAGCTGAAGATCGTTTACCACCAAACTTAGGTCCATTACAAGCAGGGATTGGTTCTATTGCCAATGCGGTATTAACAGGTCTTAAAGATTCTAATTTTGAAGATTTAGTGATGTATTCTGAAGTACTGCAAGACTGTACTTTTGAATTGATCGATGCAGGTAAAATGAAATTTGCATCAGGTTCTTCAATTACCCTTTCTGCTAAATATGGCGAAAAAGTATTTAATAATCTTGAACAATACAAAGACAAACTTGTATTACGTCCACAAGAAATCTCAAACCATCCTGAATTGGTTCGTCGTTTAGGGATTATCGGCATCAACACTGCGCTTGAGTTCGATATTTACGGTAACGTAAACTCAACTCACGTTTGTGGTACCAAAATGATGAACGGGATCGGTGGTTCAGGTGACTTCGCACGTAATGCTCATCTTGCAATCTTCGTAACCAAATCAATTGCAAAAGGTGGCGACATTTCTTCTGTTGTTCCATTTGCATCTCACATTGACCATGCTGAGCACGATGTTGACATCCTTGTAACAGAACAAGGTCTTGCAGACTTACGTGGTCTTGCACCACGTGAACGTGCTCGTGCAATCATCGATAACTGTGCACATCCAATGTACCGCGATGCATTGAATGATTACTTTGATCGTGCTTGTGAAAAAGGCGGTCAAACACCTCACATTCTTCGTGAAGCGCTTTCTTGGCACTCAAACTTTGAAGAAACAGGTCATATGTTGACTGCACAAGCTCAAGAGAAAAAATCTGCTTAAGATGTTCTATTTTAAGTTGAAATGAGAAACGCCCTGATGGGCGTTTTTTATTGCACAAGTGGGAGACAATTTATATGCCCCTCTCTCTAACTCTCTCCCAAAGGGAGAGAGGACTTTTCAATAATGATCAATCTCAATTATGCAACTTCACCAACTCGTACTTTCTTCTCAATAAACGCCACACTCGCCTGATCCTGACGAATCATATCCACCGCTTTTTCAGCAATCATAATAGCAGGCGCATTGGTATTGCCATTGACCACCGTTGGCATAATCGAAGCATCAACCACACGTAGGTTTTGAACTCCATAAACCCGTAAACGTGCATCAACCACCGCCATATCATCCACACCCATCTTACAACTCCCGACAGGATGGTAAACCGTATCTGAACGCTCTCTGAGAATGTGGCGAATCTCTTCATCGGTTTGCACATCCGCAGTGAATAAATCTTTTTTAATAATGTCTTTAAAGGCATTTGACTGCATCAATTTTTGAGTCAGTTTAAAGCCTTTGACCATTTCTTCCAAGTCAGACTCATCATCATAAAAATTAGGATCAATCAACAATGGATCATCAATACTCACTCCACTGATTTTAATCGTGCCTCGACTTTTCGGATTGAGTAGGCAAACATGGCAAGAAATCCCATGTCCCATGTGCATAGTTCTTGCATGATTATCAACAAGTGCCACGACAAAATGTAACTGTAAATTCGGTAAAGTTTGTTCAGGCGAACTTTTTAAAAAACCACCACACTCAGCAAAGTTAGTGGTAATGAGTCCTTTACCTTCCTTACGATAACGGCTAATTTGTTTAAATAAATCTATAGAACCTTTCAATGAAAGACCAAATGTGCCTGGGATGGCATCGACTTTATAGCCAAAAATAAAGTCAGGATGATCGTGGAAGTTTTTACCCACACCTGGTAAATGATGTTTAACCTGAATACCATGCGCCATCAACTCATGCTGATCCCCCACCCCTGACAACATCAGAATTTGAGGCGATTGCATCGCACCTGCGCTGAGCAAGACTTCACGACGTGCATAGATTTGCTTCACTTGACCCGCTTGTTTATATTCCACACCAACAGCGACACCATTTTCAATCAAAATCCGTTGAGTCTGTGCATGAATTTCAACTGTTAAATTTTTACGTTCACGATGCGGAAATAAATACGCCCGTGCCGAACTACAACGTTCACCATTGATATGTGTGACCTGATAAACGCCTAAGCCCTCTTGTTCTGCGCCATTAAAATCATCCAAAATTTTATAGCCTTGCTCTTTTGCCGCAGCCAAATAGCGCGCTTGTAAAGGATTTTCACTTTGTAAATCGGTGACAGATAATGGCCCCTCATTGCCATGATAGGCATTGTGAATACGCTGATTATTCTCAGATTTTATAAAATAGGGCAAAACTTCCTGATACGACCATCCATCATTACCCAAGGCTGCCCAATGATCATAATCCTGTGCATTGCCACGGATATACACCATGGCATTAATCGCAGATGATCCTCCTAAGCACTTACCACGAGGCTGATAGCCCTTGCGTCCATTCAGTCCTTTTTGAGATACCGTTTCAAATGCCCAATTATTGATTTTAGTCGGTATGCTGATCACCGCTGCACAGGGCACCTCAACTTTCCAACCATCACCGCCACCGCCAACTTCAAGTAAACAGACCGAGACATTTGGGTCTTCCGATAAACGCCCAGCCAATACACAGCCTGAACTGCCCCCACCAATGATGATGTAATCAAATTCCATTTTATTCACGTGATATCCTTGTTGTTTTAAATTTACGCTTTTTTTCATTATGCATATATTTACTGTTTAAAGAATCATTTCAGCTCAATAATGCAACAATTATGATGATGTGCAACAATAATTTTTCGTTTCAATTGTATAAAAATCGCACTTATCATTGCCTGATTTTTCGATTAATCTGTAGCAAATAACATTTAAAAACAAGAGATCAGCACACCTTATGTTTATGATTCGTCAGTTTCAGGAAAATGATCTGGAAAATGTCATCGCCCTTTGGGAGCTCTGCGATTTAACCCGTCCGTGGAATAATCCTGAAATTGATATTTTCCGCAAAACAGCGCAGCAAGATGGCTTATTTTTATTGGCTGTCAAAGATGAGCAACTGATTGCAACCGTTATGGGCGGCTATGATGGGCATCGTGGTTGGGTGAATTATTTGGCAGTTCATCCACATGCACAGCGCAATGGTGTTGCAACTGCACTGATTCAACAATTGGAAAAACGTTTAATCGCACTCGGCTGCCCAAAGCTTCAGCTTTTGATTCGTAAAGAAAATATTGATGTACAAAGCTTCTATGAACAATTGGGCTATGAGGAAATTGAGGTGGTCTGTTTAGGCAAACGTTTGATTCAGGATTAAAAATTGTAAATATCAAACTCAAGGCTACAACAAGAATATCAAATATTAATGTTGTCCTACTTTTTCAAAAAGCGCTTTTTCTTGACAGCTTTAAGCTTGCCAATGCGTAAAAAAATTGGAAACTCAACCTCAAATACACCTTCATATTGCTGAAGATGTTCTGCCAACTCTAAAAGAGGCTCATCTTGATTTTTTTGATGATAATGTTTAACAGCAGACCAAGTTGATAAATATTTTAAAAGCTGTGCAGATGACCACTGATATTGCATTTTAAATGTAGGTACAACGATTTCCTCAAAGGGAAATGGAATGGTCTGATATAACTCATCAATATAACGACGCTCCGCATCCCAATAAGAATGCAGCTTTTCTGTATAAAGCTTATGAATGAGTGCATTTACAGCCTCATGCTCAACATGAATTAAACCATACCCAATCACGGCAAATATGCCTTCTGGCTTTAAAGTACGCTGCACTTCTTGATAAAAATTTTTAAAATTAAACCAATGAATTGCTTGTGCCACACAAATCAGATCAAAACTTTGTTTAATAAAGTTTGTTTTTTCGGCAGACTGTACTTGGTAGCTGACATTTTCAAAATAAGGTGCATTTTGTAACTGCGTTGAACTAATATCCGTTGCCACAATATGATCAAAATAAGGGGCAAGTAATTGTGTAAACTGTCCCGAACCTGCACCACAATCCCATGCAAAGCTTTTTTCAGGGACGTGCTTAAGTACCTCTAATACAACTTCTTGAGGATAACTGGGTCGAGCCTGTTGATAGAGCTGACTATTATTGGAAAATAAATCTTTCATTTTTATATTTTGCGACGTAGTTCTCATTTATTCACTAATATACACATCATAAAATTGAATATTGAGCATATTGTCTAACAATTCATTCCCTAAAATAGATGAATATGTAATCATAAAATTGAATATACCTGATTTAAAACCCGTCAGATGACTTCGTAGTACAATTTTATTTTACACATAGAATAAAAAAAGCCTCAAATAAATATTTGAGGCTTTTTAAAATATGGTGGCGAGACCCAGGATCGAACTGGGGACACACGGATTTTCAATCCGTTGCTCTACCTACTGAGCTATCACGCCGATGCCGTGTATTAAGCCGTATCTGTATGAATTAGTCAATAAAAATCATCAATTTTTTATTCGTTCGAGTATTTTTTGGGCAAAAAAAATCTCTGATGGGATCAGAGATTGAAAACACAAATACGTTTTGAATATGGTGGCGAGACCCAGGATCGAACTGGGGACACACGGATTTTCAATCCGTTGCTCTACCTACTGAGCTATCACGCCGATGGGGCGTATTAAACAATTTAAAGCATTTCACGTCAAGTCTATAAATGCATAAATTTATTCAATAGTCTATTTTTACAGCAATATTGAGTGTTTTTGAACTAAATTGATTAAAAAAGACCTTTATTCATAAGGCTCATTTAAAAAACTATAGTTTATTTAAGTGAGCAAGACAGCGATGAATAGCACCACAACCTGGTTCAAATTTTTTCGTTCCTTTTTCCTCTTCCATGCGACATACTTCAGCAACTAAACGCTCAGCAACACCTCGTCCACGATTTGCAGGATGAACCACGATATTTTCTAGAGTTTTACTTTCACCCTGTCCTGTACACCAAATTGCACCAATAATTTTGGTATTAAATTCTGCTGTGTAAAGTAGGGTATAATGAGCTAAGTTTTGCTCAAGTTGCTCAATAGCATCTTTACCATCTCCAAATTCGGGACTGGTATCATAAAGGCGCTCAAGTTGATCACGAACTTCTGCATTTTCTAGTGAAGTTTTAGCATGTACGGTAATAGGCATTGATTAACCCTCCTGAGCAATCTAATATGCTGTCACTTTCGTCACAGCGAAACATCTTTACATCAAACTTTTAATTTTTGACGTTTTTTGAGGAACGTGTCTATGGCACAACGTATCAGTGAAGTGGTAAGAAACACCAACGAAACCAAAATTCGAGTTCGAGTGAATCTTGATGGTACAGGTCAAGGCACGCTGAATACAGGCATTCCATTTTTAGACCATATGATTGATCAAATCAAGCGTCATGGTTTATTTGACATTGATATTCATTGTGATGGCGATTTAGAAATCGATGATCACCACACCGTTGAAGATTGTGGGATCACGCTTGGACAAGCTTTTGCTCAGGCATTAGGCGACAAAAAAGGTTTAAAACGTTACGGTCATTTCTATGCACCGCTGGATGAGTCATTAAGCCGTGTTGTAGTTGATCTGTCAGGTCGCCCAGGTTTATTTATGGATATTCCATTTACCCGTGCCATGATTGGTCGTTTTGACGTCGATTTATTCTCAGAATTTTTCCAAGGTTTTGTAAATCACGCATTGATGACGGTACACATTGACAATTTAAAAGGCAAAAATAGCCACCACCAAATTGAAAGTGTATTTAAAGCATTTGCGCGTGCTTTGCGTATGGCTTGTGAAGTTGATCCACGTGCAGAAAATACTGTTGCTTCAACCAAAGGAACTTTGTAATGACCCGTATTGCCCTTCTTGACTATGGCATGGGAAATCTTCACTCCGCAGCAAAAGCACTTGAACATGTCGGTGCAACTGTAGATGTGACCAATGATCCAAAACTGATTGCTCAAGCAGACAAAATCGTATTCCCGGGTGTTGGTGCAATGCGTGACTGTATTCAAGGCATGCGTGAAGCAGGGATCGACGAAGTCATACATCAAGCTGCATTTAACAAACCTGTTTTAGCGATTTGCGTCGGTATGCAAGCACTGCTTGAGTCTTCTGAAGAAAATGGTGGCACTGCTGCTTTAGGTATTTTTGAAGGTGCTGTAAAGCATTTTCCTGAAATCGAAAATCTTAAAGTTCCACATATGGGATGGAATCAGGTGCATCAAGCCGATCCATCTCATCCGATGTGGAAAGATATTGAGCAGGATGCACGTTTCTATTTCGTACATAGCTATTATGTTGAACCCAAAGATCAAAGCTTAGTGGCTGCAACTTGTGATTATGGCTTACAGTTCTGTACTGCAATCCATAAAGAAAATTTGTTTGCAACCCAGTTCCATCCTGAAAAAAGTCATACCGCAGGTTTGCAATTGCTGAAGAACTTTGTGGAATGGAAGATTTAAATTTGAGTTAATTTGAACTGAGCCAAGACAATTTGGCTCAGTTTAAGCCAAAATTTCATCGAACAATTAAAATCTTAATTTGATTTATTTTCTTTTTTGTTTACCATTTAATCAGATTTAAAACAAAACATACGTTTAAATTTTAAAAATACATTTTCTATCAATCTCAATTGAGTAAATAAAATGAATAATAATATTCAATCTAGCGACTCAGGTCTGAGCGCTAACGGACGCTTTGGGCGTTTATCCTATCTTGCGTGGAATATGCTGCTTGGCTTCTTCGTCATGTTTTGCTGCGTACTTATCGCGATCATTATGCCAAGTATGATGGCAAATATGACTTCAGGAACAGGTCCGTCTATAGGACTGATTTTATTCTTTATTCTCATCTATGCTGTGATGCTATATTTCATTGTTATATTTACAATTCGCCGCTTACACGACTTAAATAAATCGGGCTGGTTATCTCTGATTTTCCTCATTCCTGTCATTAGCTTGTTTTTCTGGATCTATATTTCTTGTGCTAAAGGCGATGAAAGACGTAATAATTATGGTCAACCAAGAGAAACTCGAGGCTGGGAAAAAGTATTAGGCTGGATTTATATCATTATGATTCCACTGAGCCTTATTTTAACGGTTGCTGTAGCGATTCCTGCTTATCAAAGTTATGTCAAAAATACAGAAGCGCTACGTATGCAGTTGGAACAAATGCAACTAGAACCAAGCTCTGAATATTCAGAATAATACAGCATCAGCATCAATATTTTTCATTTGAATAAAAAATCAAGCCAAGACATTTGGCTTGATGAATATACTGATTCTGCCAATTTTCTTTTTATCATCATTCAATATATAAGGTTATACCGATTTTATTTATCTTTCATAAATGATTAGTTAAACCCTTCAGGGCTTAATGATTCGGCTCATTTTTCGTTACAAAACCACCCTCTAAAGGCTCAACACTGATTTTAATCTCAGCTTTTAAGTTTAAAGCAGCATAACGTTGCTTAATTTCATTCAACAATTGTTCCATAGTCGCCTGACTCAAATCTAACTCTGATTCAGCATAGGCTTTGTTGACTAATTCCTCGCGGTCTTGTTGCTTACTTTCATTCCAACGTTCAGTCATTCCAATCAAACGTGCCAACTCAATTAAACTTTGCGCACTAGACGGTGTAGAGCTTTGTAGCCACTTACTCATGGTTCCTTTTGAGGTCTCTAGAACATTAACAATATCACTCGCTTTAATATTTTTATCTTGGATCAACTGCTTTAAACGTTTTGCGCCTTCTATTAAAAGATCATCATCTTTTTCAGCCATAGCTGTTCTCCCAATTACTCAGCTCACAAAGCTACCACCTTTTGTCTAAGTTTGTTATAACAATACGATGATTTTTTAATATGCTGAGTAACAGTGAATCCTCTTACTTCCCCCCTTCCAAGCAAAGAAGACATTCAAAAATTACCTCGGTTTCAAAATTTAACCATCAAAAATATTGTCGTGATTGGTTCATTACAACAATGCCAAACAATTGAAAATGAAATTAAAAATGCTGACATTTTAGGTTTTGACAGTGAATCTAAACCAACTTTCAACAAAGGTGAAATTCAAACAGGACCGCATCTGATTCAACTCGCAACTACTGAAAAAGCTTATTTATTTCAGGTTTCAGCAGAAATTCTACTATTTTTAAAACCCATATTGGAAAATCCAGACCAAATCAAAGTGGGTTTTGGCTTAAAAAATGACGCGCATTTGTTCCGAAAAAAAGGCATTGAATTTAAAAATATTGTTGATTTATCCAAATGCTTTTCCAGTTTTGGCATCAAAAATCCTGTCGGGATTAAAAATGCAATGGCGCTTTTATTTCAGGTGAATTTTCCAAAAAGCAAAACCATCAGCACATCCAATTGGGCACGTAAAAGCCTCACCCAACCCCAAATCGAATATGCCGCAGCCGATGCTTATGCGCCTGTACTTATTTTCAAAGAATTACAACGTTTGGCAATAATCCATTGAATAGCCGTATTTAGCTGAATAAAAGCGCAAACTATCACTTAGAAAATGATCAAGTTTTTGCTAAGATGAGCCTCATTAAATTTTGATGAGATTAGGCAAGGAGCGAAAGCATGCTGATCATCCCTGCGATTGACCTGAAAGATGGCAAATGTGTCCGTTTAAAACAAGGTCGTATGGAAGACGATACCGTATTTTCTGATGATCCAGTGGCAACTGCACAACATTGGGTAAATGAAGGTGCTCGTCGTTTGCATCTAGTGGATTTAAACGGTGCTTTTGCAGGTACGCCAATCCATAAACCTGTGGTTGAAGCGATTGCCAAAGCTCAGCCTGATCTTCCGATTCAAATTGGCGGTGGGATCCGTTCTTTGGAAACCATTGAGCATTATCTTGATGCTGGCGTGTCTTTTGTCATTATTGGTACAAAAGCTGTGAAAGAGCCTGAATTTGTTGAAGAAGCATGTAAAAAGTTTGCAGGTCGCATCATTGTCGGCATTGATGCCATCAATGGTATGGTTGCAACCGATGGTTGGGCAAATGTGACTGATGTCAAAGCGACAGATTTGGCAAAACGTTTTGCTGATGCTGGTGTTTCAAGCATCGTTTATACCGACATTGCCCGTGATGGCATGATGCAAGGTGTTAACGTTGAGCAAACTGTACATCTTGCTGAGTTCTCAGGCTTACCTGTGATTGCGTCAGGTGGTGTAACTAATCTGGATGATGTCCGTAATTTACGTGGTAAAGCAGGTATTTTAGGTGCGATTACAGGTCGTGCGATTTATGAAGGGACTTTAAATCTTCGTGAAGCACAATTACTTTTAGATGATCAAGGTCTATAAGTTAAGCCATTTAAAATGATATAAAAAAGAGAACTTTAGGTTCTCTTTTTATTATGCAATCTACTGCCCAATCAGAATATTATGCCAAAGTATTTTCAAAATGCTGCATCTGAATTTTTTCTGCTAGAAATGGTTTCATGGCTAAAAACCACTGTTTAAATTCTTCAGTTTTCATAAATACGTCAGTATGTGCTTCTAGACTCATCCAGTAAATTTGTAAAATATACTGTTGCTTATTTTCAATACCACGAATCAATTTAAACTTTTCACACGCTTCTGCATGTCGGAAAATATCTGAAAGCTCATAAAACTTCTTTTCAAATGCATTTTGTTGCCCTTCAATAATATGAAAGATAGCTTGTTCAATCACCATGCTTATTCTCCTTATTTAGCGACGATTATCCAAACATAAAAACATGACGATAGATAGACTATAAATTATGATCTTAACCTTAAAATATTGTCTATTTCCAATATTACGCTATCACAGATCTATTGCAGAATAAAAAAAATAAGCAGACCATAGCGCCAATATTTTGTCATTTTTTTATTTTATGAACTCCTCCTTCATTCAACAAAAGATGCCCCAAATCGCCTTGGTGATCATGACCATGATTTGGGGAGGAACTTTTGTTGTTGTACAGCATGCTTTAAATTATAGCTCTCCAATGTTTTTTGTCGGTTGTCGCTTTGCGATTGCAGCATTTGTGGTGGGTTTATTGTCTTGGAAATATCTGAAAGGCATTCAACGCCATGAGATTTTTGCAGGTGCTTTGATTGGCATCGCCATTTCAGCAGGTTATGGTACACAAACCATTGGCATGCAAACCATCAGCAGTAGTGAGTCGGCTTTTTTAACTGCTTTATATGTCCCTTTGGTTCCCATTTTATTATGGCTTATTTTCCGTAAAGTTCCGCATATTATGACCTTAGTTGGCGTCATTTTTGCTTTTTTGGGACTGGTCTTACTCACTGGAAATAATCTCGACCAAATTCATTTAAACGCAGGGCAAATCATTACCATTTCAGGCTCTATCGCCATTGCGATTGAAATTATTTTAATTGGTTATTTTGCTGGAAAAGTAAATATACAGCGCGTCACAGTCATTCAACTGATTTTTGCTTCATTGGTTTCATTTATGGCAATGCCCTTAGCAGGTGAACATCATATTCCACAATTTTCATGGGGCTTGGTTTCACTTGCTGTCATCTTGGGTTTAACCAGTGCGTTATTACAGTCTTTAATGAATTGGGCACAGCGTTCTGTTCCACCCTCACAAGCTGCAATTATTTATGCGGGTGAGCCAGTCTGGGCTGCGCTATTTGGGCGTATTGCAGGTGAACGCTTACCTGCTATCGCCTTACTCGGCGGTCTACTTGTTGTCATCGGGGTCATTGTGAGTGAATGGAGACCCAAGTTTTTACAACGTCGTTCAGAAGTCAGCAAAACTGATTCTGTAAAAGATTAAAATTTTATTCAGGACATTCTTTCTTGGTCAACATCATACAGGGTGCATAATATTCTACCGTTGGCATCGGGTCGTAAAATGGATGTAACAAGGCTTTCCACTGTTGATATTCAGCAGATTTGCGAAAGCCTTCAGTATGATCTTCAAGTTTGTCCCAGAACACTAGCAAAATATAACGATGCTCATCTTCAATATTTTTGATCAGTTGCAGTGCATTTAAACCTGACATTGGATAAATAAATGTCTTGGCTTGTTTAAATGCAACTTCAAATGCCTGACTTTGATCAGGGCGAATGGTCAAGTGAACATGTTCTATAATCATCTTGTTTCCATGTTTTTATAGAGGCAAAGCTTGATTATCATTTAAAGCAATGATGCCTCGAATTGCTCGATAAACAATCCACACCCATGAAAAAAATAAAACAGCTCCACAGAAGATTGTTGCACTGAGCGCAACGCCTGCAAAGGCATTGACATTGTCCCCTGTAAAAAATAGAAAAAGAAATGGAACAAAAGCCAAAACCGTCCAGATCAGATACCACCAAAAAGTACGAATTTGCCACTTAAAATGGCTTTCAAAAATCGTACCACGGACAGAATCTAATTTTACATAATTGATAATTAAAGCAATGACTGCCAAAAGTCCTGCGGAAAAAATCGCAACAATATAAAGAATATATAAAATCAAAGTGAGAGATTTACTGTTGTTCGGGTCTACATAATTATTCATGTGCTCTCCTTTACAAGTCTAGTTTTTCACCTCAAATTTTAAAAACGTTTAAAGGTGAAATCAGCCATAAAATCAATAAAATATTTAAAAATATAGTACAGAAATAAATCTTTCTAAAAGGTTGTTTTTGTGTTTTATGTCGTAACCGTTGTTGTGCCAACCAAGCCGCTGCCCAACCACCTAAAAATGCTAAAATATGTAAGGTATTTTCAGGGATACGGCGTTGATTGTGCTGGGCGGCCTCTTTATCCTGCGCATAAAACCAATAGGTTATAACATTGATAATACTGATCAATAACAGCACCATACCACTCAGTAAACCACTGATGGATAAGCCCGCCAAAGCAATAATATAAACCACACATAAAATTTGTATGGGTTGTAGTTTTTGTGGCTTATTCTGTAAAGATTGCTTGGTCGTGCTATTTTTACGTGTTTGTGATGCCTTTAAATAACTGACTTGTTTCGCTTTAAAACGTCCATCACCATCAACCTGTACGACATATTCTAAAGCACACCCCAAAATCGGACGTGGACCTTTTTGTGCAAAATCCTTGATATGTAAAAATACACGACCTTTAGAGTCATCATTGGGTTGGATAAAGCCATAGCCTTTATCATCAAACCATTCCACTAAACGTCCTTGATCACGCATTTTGACCTTCCTGATTTTGGGTAAGTGCTATTTGATTGTTTATGCTGTTACAAACTTTAATCTTTCTACCAGCATATTACGCATTTCTAAAGGATTTTTCTGCAAAATATCTTCGCCAGTTCGCCCTTCTGCTTGATTCATTTGCGCGACTTGTAAACGCATCATCCAAAAACGCCCTGCAGCCATTGCCAAGTACAACTCCAAACATGATTTTTCATCTGAAGTTAAAGGACGAATGGAGGAATAAGCATTTAAAAATGCCATGGCTTTTGCTTCATTCAAACCGACATCTGGGTATTCGGTACAGAAATCATTTAAGGTGATGGCAATATCAAATAATAATTCATCATGATTTAATTCATAAAAATCTAAAATACCTTTGAGTTGTTCGCCCTCAAATAAGGTATTGTCACGAAATAAATCTGAATGAATCAAACCTTTAGGGCGGTCAGGATACATCGCAGTCAATGCCTCATATAAACCTAAAAGATTATTGAGCAATGCAGTATCTGCAACATTCAAAGTCGGTTTAATCTGACGGGCAACGTTATACCAATAGGCATGATCACGTGCATTTTGACGCTGTAAAGGAAAGTCTTGCAATGCCACATGCATTTTTGCCTGAGCAATCGCAATCTGCTCGACTTGCGCAAGCGTCGATGGCATGGGATGTTTCCCTGACATACGTGGTGCAATTTGTGCAGGTTTATCTTTTAAAATTTGAATATATTGCCCATTACATTTTAAAGGGACAGGTACAGCTAAGCCTTGCTCACCCAGACGTTCCAAAACAGGAATGATTTCCCCTGCTGCTTGTGCATCCATATTTTCAAACAACGTTAAAACATATTGTGCCGCATCTGCACAGACCAAAAAATAGTTGGTATTTTGAATCCCGCCTTGAATCGGATTCAGCTCGACCACCTCCAATCCATAAGGTGCTGCAAAAGCCTGAACTTCCTTTAAACTCAAAGTGGTATAAACCGACATAGAAAACCTGCGAAAAAACTTACATAAGTTTGATAGAATACCTGCTCTGACTTGCGAGGTGTAGCACCAACATCGCTCAGTTTCATAATCGGCTGTTATTTTTGGAAAAAATTATGCTTGCTAAACGTATTATTCCTTGCCTAGACGTAGATAATGGGCGTGTAGTGAAAGGTGTACAATTTCTTGATATTCGTGATGCAGGTGACCCTGTTGAAGTTGCTCGTCGCTATAACGAACAAGGTGCCGATGAAATTACCTTCCTTGACATCACTGCAACTTCAAATGGACGTGATACGACGTATCGAACAGTAGAGCGCATGGCTGAATCTGTGTTCGTTCCACTCACTGTAGGCGGTGGTGTACGTAAAGTTGAAGATATTCGTTTACTACTCAATGCAGGTGCAGACAAAGTCAGTATCAACTCCGCTGCCATTTATAATCCAGAATTTGTGCAAGAAGCTTCTCAGCGTTTTGGCGCACAATGTATTGTGGTTGCAATCGACGCCAAAAAAACAGGCAACAATAAATGGGAAATCTTTACCCATGGCGGTCGAAAAGAAACAGGTATTGATGCCATTGAATGGGCTGTGAAAATGGCAGACTTCGGTGCAGGTGAATTATTGGTGACTTCAATGGATGCAGACGGCACCAAAGCAGGTTATGACATCGAACTCATGCGCAACATCAATGACCGTGTCACCATTCCAACCATTGCCTCAGGTGGTGTGGGCAATTTACAGCATTTAGCAGATGGTATTTTAAAAGGTGGTGCAGATGCTGTTTTAGCAGCGTCTATTTTCCACTTTGGTCAATACACCATTCCTGAAGCAAAACAATATCTTGCAGAACAAGGCATTGAAATGCGTCTTTGATCTCAATAATTTATAAAATCAAATTTAAGAGTATTCAAATGAATGCTCTTTTTTTTAATTCTAAAAAATAAGATCACATCATAAATGTACTGCGGTATTAAATAGATAAAAAAAAGGAGTCTAGACGACTCCTTATAAACCGAAAAAAAGGAAACTACAACGCTTAGATTCTTTTATCTCATTCGGTAAGTTAAATTTACGATGATTTACGCTGACAATATTGACAAAAAAAACTTATTTTTATGACAATGTGCGACAAATCTCATCAAAAAATGTTGATTTCAAAAATAACCTGTTCATTTTATTGAGTTTTATTTAACTTCACTCAATTCAAGCAATTGCTTTTGTTGTACCCATTGCACAGGAAAAAAATGTTCAACTTGAGCACTCAACCATTTTGCTGTACTTTTTGGTAAGGTAACCCCTAAAGGGTTTTGTTCTTTTAAGTCACTTGAAGACACCACGCGAGTTCCTAAAAGATAATCAAACCAAGGCTTGGTGACACACCAGTTTGCATCCTGATTCGAATTCATATGATGGTCATAGTGCCAAGGAATTTTTTTCTTTGCCCACATGGGCTCTAAATGAGCACGTCGATGAATATAATAATAATTAACAGCACTATAGATAGATGCTGCTGCCATTCCCTTAGAGAAAGGATAAAAAATACAACTCGCTGCACTTGCGACAACAGCCAAAGAAATAATCTCGTTACGTGTACGCCAATGTGAAACGCCTTCAACGTAACTATGATCATGAAATTCGACTTTGCGCACCTCTCTATGATGCTCCCAATGTGACTTCATACTACGAGGAACAGGGCTAAAACGAGGTTTTCCTGTGCGGTGTGTGCCATGCAAAATATATTTATGTGCAACCCATTCAAAACCATTGGCAAAAATTAAACCTGCTACAAAACCTTTTATCATCTGCATGCTCCTACACCCTTTTTATCACTATAAAGCAGCATGAATAAAAGATATTGACCTAAAAAATAACATAATTGACATATTGCGACATTTTTTTACTTTTTTTGTTTGTCGTAATTTATGGTAACTTGTCCGCTCAATCCACTGCGTGTTTAAATGCGCTGATAAATTCACCATTATTATTTGAAAATAAAAAATATGTTACAAACTAAAGACTATTCTGGGACCGTGTATGGAGGTTTAGGACAACTTCTTTATGTATATGCCCAAGCAAAAAATCTAGACATTTCCGAAAAATTAAAAAGCGTTCAAAATCGTGAACGCTTTGAATTTCAAATCTGGCGTGAGCTTTTAGATGAAATCAATCAGCAAGTACACAGTCCTGCACTTGGCTTAGAAATTGCGGAATATGTTCAACCTAAACATTTAGGGATCATTGCCTATATTACCCAATCATGTGACACCTTAGGTGAAGCACTCACACGTTATTACGATTTTCATCGCTTAATCTATGATGGTGGACCACTCAAAGTTGAAGTTCAAAATGAATCTGTTTCAATTCGTTGGGAAGTTTTACCTGTCCAACTGACCACACAAATTACAGATGAAATTGCACTGGCTTTATTGGTTCGTTTTTTACGTCTTTATATACAGCTTGAATATATTCAAATTGAACAAGTGAACTTTATTCAGCCAGCACCTAAAAATACACGTATATATCAAGAATTTTTTAACGCACCCATTCAGTTTTCTCAGCCCAAAGTTGAACTACTTTTACCCTTAAAACTATTTTCAGCGCCTTGCAAAAGCCCTGATTCGACTTTACATCAAATCATGATGCAACAAGCCAAAGAGCTGCTCAATAAACTACCTGACGGCACACAACTTGATGAACGTCTGCAACAAAGTATTCTCAAAGGTTTACAAAAAAATAATTATCAAATAGAAACGATTGCCACACAATTAAAGATGTCGGTTCGACAACTACAACGACATTTACAACAACAAAACACCACTTATCAGGAGCGTGTTCAAGAGATCCGCCAATTACTCGCCACACAATATTTGCAAGATCCGCATTTAAGTTTACATGAAATTGCAATCTTATTGAGTTATTCAGAACAAAGTGCATTTCAACGTGCATTTAAACTTTGGTCAGGTCTTACGCCGCATCAATGGCGAAAAAATCAAGGAGAAAAAACGAAATAACACGGATGCAAAAACAAAAAGTGTGATATAAATCACAAATTAAAACTAAAGAACAAAATTTGACAAAACAATAGGCAAATTAAATGAATAAATATCTAGCAGAGTTTTTAGGGACCTTTTGGCTTGTTTTTGGTGGATGTGGCAGTGCTGTGCTTGCTGCGGCTTATCCAGAATTAGGCATTGGGTTTGCAGGTGTAGCACTTGCATTTGGTTTAACTGTACTGACAGGTGCTTATGCTTTTGGGCATATCTCAGGTGGGCATTTTAACCCTGCTGTCAGTGTTGGTTTATGGGTCGGCGGACGGTTTGATGCCAAAGACTTAGTCCCATATATCGTTTCACAAGTGATTGGTGGTACTGTTGCTGCGTTTATTTTATATATTATCGTGCAGGGACAAGCGAACTTCGCAGGTGTAGGTGGCTTTGCAAGTAATGGTTTTGGTGATTTATCCCCAAATAAATATTCTATGGTTTCAGCACTGATCATTGAAATTGTGCTGACAGCTTTCTTTTTAATCGTCATTATGGGGTCTACTGACAAACGAGCACCTGCTGGATTTGCACCGATTGCAATTGGTTTGGCACTCACACTGATTCACTTAATTAGCATTCCTGTTACAAATACATCAGTCAACCCTGCACGTAGTACTGCTGTTGCATTCTTTGCACAAACGCCAGCACTTGGACAGTTATGGTTATTCTGGGTTGCACCTATTCTTGGCGCTGCAATCGGAGCAATTATTTATAAAGTTGTGGGCGGCGAACAACAAAAGTAATGCCGTTATACTCGCAAATACAACCGTTAAAAAAACCTGCATCATGCAGGTTTTTTTAATCTGTAAAATATTTTTAGAGAAATGGATTTTCAACCTCACCTTCAACTTGGGTGGTTATTTTTTCTGGTAAATCTGTTTCTTGTTCCAAGGTTTTCACAATTTCATTGAGATAAGCCTGTAAAGCTTTTGCCGCTTTTAGACCCTCTTGGTCTTTGGTCACTTGTAAATTACCATAAATATTAATTCGGTCTTCATCATTTTCCAAAGTTAAATCATGAATTGAATGAGATTCAGTGCCATTTTCAAAGGGTTTAAACATTTTTTCTTCTCATCTTTTTAAGTCATCTCATGAGAAAAGTATAAGGACTTTTCTCATTTAAGCGAGTTAGATTACTTTAAAATTTGTAATAAATATTGCAGTAATACATCTACCAATTGTTTAACTAAAGACTCTTGAACTTGCTCGTCAATCTTGGGCACGTTTCCCTGAGCAGGTGTTGACGATGATGAAGATTGGCTATTAGATGTACCATTTGCAGGTTGAAATTGTTTCTGCAATGTCTTGATCTGATCAGCCGATACACTTGGCGCACACTGGCTTTCAGCATCCCAATGTGAATATTCAACTTTGCCTGTTGCTTTCACTTGGCTAGAATTTAAAGGTAATTTATAGGTATTACGCTTTTGTTCTTCAGTCAATTGAGGAAATAAGTTGATACCTAATTGTTCTTCTAGATAACAAACACTGACGATGTTGACTTTCAAGCTATTATCATTGGGTGCGTAATAAGCACCAATTACACCCTGTTTAGGAATATAAATTGCCTTGAAAACGGCGCTTGGAACAATGACACCTTTACCAATGGTTTTTAATTTTTTGCCTGAAAATACTGGACCTGTGACCACATAAACATCTTTCTTTTGTTTAGTCACAATCGCTCGGGTTGCTTCCTCCAACTCGCGCCAAATCTGTTGATTATTCTTTGGTGCTTGCGGCACCATATTTGCCAAAGAAAAACTATCATGTTGCGAAGCTTTATCTGGCATATCAGCATTCGGTGACATATGCCCACGGTCATAACCTGACCCTTTATAGTCAGACAATAAAGCACGATGACTTAAACTGACACGTGTTTCTTCATGAAAACTATCTTCACGTTTAATTTTTTGACTCAAACGTTCGGGTGATAAATGTTCGGCTGTCCAAAGTGGTGTTTTAGAAACGCCTGAATACATCACATTAAATCCATTAAAACATAATGGATAACTATTTTTTTGTAAGCTTTCTTTGACAAGAAATGGCGGTTCATCTCGATAAAATTGTTTTAAGCATTCTGTTGAGTTCGAACCAACAAAGGGAATGTATTGAGCTATTTTCTCTTGACCAAATGCAATTGCGAAACTGCCTGTAGCAACTAAGCCCAAAATTACTTTAACCACTGAATTATTCAACAAATCTTTCCCTAAATTACGAGTCTTACTACGACGTTTTTTGCGTGCCATATTATGATCACTTGAGTATAAATTAGCTTATCAGGCTAATTTTCAGAAAGGAATATGCTGAATTTTCAATTGAATAAATTTTCTATCATTCTTCATCACAAAAAATACAAAAAAATGAATATTTTGTTGCCTTTACCCAAGGCTTTTTTGAGTGAATTTATGTAGTTAGTGATATTAAATTGAAATTCACAGAATGATTATGACATTTTCAATATCTCAAATCTATTCTCAAGCGCCACAAAATGTCGCATAACTTTAAAACAAAGTTAAAAATAATTAAAGTCTTTATCATCGGTTTTGAGCCATTGTATTTAAAGGCTCAACCAAACACAGCATGCCAAAACAAAAAAGCCAAGAAGTGGATCTTCTTGGCTTTTCATTTCAAAAGAATAAAAATATGATCAAATCTCGATTTGACTTCCCATTTCCACAACACGGTTTGGAGGAATCTGATAAAAATCACTTACAGGACTCGTGTTACGTTGCATTGAAATAAATAATTTTTCACGCCAAGGCGCCATACCATCACCGATTGTATGAATGAGTCGATCACGAGAAATAAAGAAGCTAATCTGCATCATGTCATATGGAATACGTAATTGACCATACGCTTGTTCGAGCGCTACAGGAATATTCGGCTGGTCTTTAAAACCATAATAGACAAAAATCTGCTGAAAACGATCATCTAAGACTTCAACCCGAATACGCTCTTGATCCGTCACATAAGGGACATCGCGTGTGATCACAGTGACCATAATATTACGTTCATGAAGCACTTTATTGTGCTTAATATTATGCAACATGGCATGAGGCACAATATTGGTATTTCCTGTTAAAAAAATTGCTTCGCCTGGTACATAAATCGTTTCCTTACTGAGGCTAACGCTTTTAATAAACAAACTCAGAGGTAAAGCTTCTTTTTCAAGCTTCCCATAAACAATTTCTCGACCATCTTTCCATGTCATCAAAATCGTATAAACGATCGCGCCAATCAAAATCGGCACCCATCCACCTGATACAATTTTTAATGATGTTGATGCTACAAAAATAAAGTCAATCAATAAAAATGGAATCGCAAAAAGTAAAACCTTCCAAAGTGGCCAACGCCATAAACCATAAGCTAACACTGAAATTAAAATCGTACCGCATAGCATAGTCATGGTTACAGCTACACCATACGCACTGGCAAGATTGGCACTATTTTCAAACAATAAAATCAAAATCAGAACGGAAACAAACAATACCCAATTAATAAAAGGTAAATAAATCTGCCCTTGTTCAACATCTGATGTATGGTGTACGGTTAATCGAGGTAAATAACGCAATTGAATTGCCTGATTGACCATTGAAAAAACACCTGTAATCACTGCTTGTGATGCAATCACTGCTGCGGCTGTTGCCAGTCCAATCATGGGGTATAAAGCCCATTCTGGAATCAACAAATAAAAAGGGTTTTCGATTGCAGAAGGGTCACGCAAAAGCAGCGCACCTTGACCTGCATAATTTAACAATAGCGAAGGTAAAACCACAGCAAACCATGCAACTTTAATAGGTAAACGCCCAAAATGCCCCATATCTGCATAGAGTGCTTCACCCCCTGTCATTGTTAAAATCACTGCCCCCATCGTTAAAAATGCAACATAGGGTTGATGAAAAATAAAATGCAGCGCCCAGTGTGGGCTGATCATGGTTAATACGAAGGGAGTTTGACTGATGCTCCAAATCCCAATCACACCAATTGACACAAACCAAGCTAAAGTAATAGGACCAAAAAATTTCCCCATAGTCCCAGTACCATGACGTTGTACAAGGAACAATGCGGTCAAAATACCAATCGCAAGCGGCATGAGCCATTTATTAAATACGGGTGTTGCAATACTTAAACCCTCAATTGCAGATAATACTGAAATCGCAGGTGTAATGATGCCGTCACCAAAGAACAGTGATGCACCAATAAATCCTAAAGCAATGAGATAAATCTTTTTATTGTCAGCGATACGATTTGAACGTAGATTCAGTGCTAACAATGACATGATACCGCCTTCACCATTGTTATCAGCACGCATAATAATGGTGACATATTTAAAGCTGATGGTGAGCATCATGCACCAAAAAATCAGCGATAAAATACCTAATACGGATGCTTCTGAAATCGCCAGATGAGCGGTTAGAAAGCATTGTCTTAAAGCATACAAGGGACTGGTTCCAATATCCCCAAACACGACACCTAATGCAGCTAAGGTGATGGCAGGTAATGCCGCTTTTTTTGCAGTACTTTGCATAAATGAGTCTTCATTTGTAGACACTATTTTTTCGCAATCATATCACTGCAAAAAAACTTTTGCTCTAAATCAATTGTTTCAACTTGGCAGAATTGATTTTTTTAGTTATTATCGCTCGCCTTGGTGAGGTGTCCGAGTGGCTGAAGGAGCACGCCTGGAAAGTGTGTATACGTTTGCGCGTATCGAGGGTTCGAATCCCTCTCTCACCGCCAAATATCAAAGAACTGCACTCCAAAGCAGTATCGAAAGGCTTGAATCTAAAGAGTTCAAGCCTTTTTTAATGTCTTTGCAATGAAGTGCAATCTAGTGCAATCATTGATATAGTGTTGGTATAAAAGTTGGTATATGAATTAATACCAACAAATTTATACCAACAAATGAGCAATGATTATGCTGACAGACTCAAAAATTAGACGTTTAAAACCACCTGTCAATACAAAAAAACCTGATAAATACAGCGATAGTAATGGCTTACAGTTACATGTTTTTTCTAATGGTCGTATGACATGGATTTATGCCTATCGTTTTAATAGTAAACAAAAGAATATTACTTTAGGTTCTTATGAATTTATGAGCCTAGCCCAAGCAAGGATCCATCATTTGCAAGCAAGAGAACTCTTAGCTAATGGCATTGACCCTTCAGAAAAGAAAAAAGAAACCAGACAAACTGAGGATACAAGTCATCTATTTAAAATATTAGCTTATGAATGGCTAGAAAACCGAAGAAATCTAATAAAAGAAACCACTTATTTACGTGATTTATCTGT
Source organism: Acinetobacter sichuanensis (assembly GCF_003024515.2). Taxonomy (GTDB): domain Bacteria; phylum Pseudomonadota; class Gammaproteobacteria; order Pseudomonadales; family Moraxellaceae; genus Acinetobacter; species Acinetobacter sichuanensis. The sequence continues at coordinate 72,274 of NZ_PYIX02000005.1, read as the reverse complement.
TTTTGAAAAAGATCTTTTCCCTTTCATAGGAAATATACCAATTAACCAAATTAAAGGTAAAGACATTTTAGAGTGTGCCCAGAAAATTGAAGCTAGGGGGGCACAAGAAATGGCTAAACGTTCAATTCCTCTGGCAGGTCGTATTTTTCGTTTTGCAATTCGTAAAGGGCTTATTGAAAATGATCCCACACCTCATTTACAAGAAGCCCTAAAGCCTCGTAAAGTAAAACACATGGCTCGTTTGGATATTTCTGAATTTCCTCCCTTCTTAGAGCGTATGGATCGATATCATGGAAGTCTAATGATCAAGACAGCAATTCAACTCATGACTTTGACTTTTGTACGCACTGCTGAGCTAAGAATGATGGAATGGAGCGAAATAGACTTTGAAAATAAATTATGGCGGATACCTTCTGAAAAAATGAAAATGGCTGAACCACATATTGTTCCATTATCCAAACAGGCGATTGAACTCATTAAGGGATTACTGCCTCTCACAGGCAATGAACAATACGTCTTTTATAACCACAGTACAGCCAAACCAATGAGTAGTAATGCTTTACTTTGTGTAATTCGTACAATGGGCTACCACGGAAAAATGACAGGTCATGGTTTCCGTGGTCTTGCTTCAACTACATTACATGAACAAGGCTATATGCATGATGCCATTGAAGTACAACTCGCTCATAAGACAGGTAATGCTGTATCAAAGGCATATAACCATGCTCAGCATTTACAATACAGAGTCAATATGATGCAAGAATGGGCAGACTTTATAGACAGTCTTAGAAATAACGTGCTCCCTTTTCCAAAGAATAAAAGGGCTTAAAAATATTCTTTAACAAGCAGTGTGAAAAACTGATAAATCATGTTTTCTTAATTATTTTTAGATTTATACGCTGCTTAATTTCACAATATGATCTCGCTTATAAGTAAAACATTATGGATATTAATAAAATTTTTACCGTACAAACACAAGATTTAAAAATTAAACTCGATAATGCATTATTTTTTTTGTATGAAAAAAATAATTTAATCAAAATAGAATATGATCCTACATCCCCCCTAGAGTTTGACGAACTTGATAAACTTAATGAGGGACGCTATGAATTTTTAGATATTATAGGCAAAACATATGATCTAATTTATCAAGCAGAAAAAGAAATTAACGGACTGGATGATCAAAGCTACGAAATAAATTTAGAATCTGTGCAAAAACTAGCTAAATTTTTTATACATCAGAATTTTAAAGAAAACTTGGACAATATTATGGAAAGAGGGTTATTTAGTTCTTATTTAGCTATAGCAACTTCAAATTTTGCAATGAAGCAAGGTAATTATCAACAAACCCTCCACTGCTTATGTAATGCTTATAACATTTATGGTAGTACCTTAAATATAAAAAATCCTTTTATTAATTTTGAAATTAATAAAATTTCAATTTCACTAAATAATGCACGTCGTGCCAAAATAAAGGCTGAAAAAATATTACAAGAAAAAGCCCCCAAGTTAAAGATATTAGAAGAAACTTGGGATAAGGGCAACTGGACTGCAAAAGGTAGAGGTAAATTTACAGAGTTTGCAAGCCATATAATCCATAGCGAGACAGTTGATGATATGAGCTTTGAAACTATAAAAAACCACATATCTCAGTATGACAAAAAGAAGAAATCTATAAATTAAATTTCACCTAAATATAAATATGCCAGCAGTTTTATACATTTGCAGGCATATTTATAAAGCTGCTAGCATCAGAATTTAATACTTTTTCTATTATTCCTAAGCTTAATTCCATCAAGCCAATGCAACGAATGGCAAAGGCTATCTCTTTCAATTAATGAATAGGATGGAAGTTATGTCTCTCAACAATCAAGAACGCTTTTTACGTATTAAAGACCTTGCAAATTATCCTGAAAAACAAGCAACCACTCACACATATAAAAGTGGTATCAATAAAGGCAAAACCAAAAATATTAGTGCTCGCCCTGCTTCACAAGGGCTAATTGGCGTATCTGATAAAACAATCTGGCAATGGGTAAAGCGTGGTGAGTTTCCTCCCCCAATCAAGCTAACCGATAGTGTCACTGTATGGCGTTTATCTGAAATACAAGCATGGATGCAATCTAAAGGATTGGGGGCTTGATTCATGAACCAATTAACAACATCAGCAGTATTAACTATGTCTATTTTTTCTTCAAAGAGTGACATCAGAAAGTTACTATTTATTTTTTACTTTATTGGCATGCGAATAAAACAGGAGATAAACAAAAAGGCGGTGACACTATGAATATCACCACCTCCATCAAACCCGATTCGATTTTAGCAAATTGTACGGTACTTAATCCACTGGATGACACATATCTAAACCACCCCGTCATTGAACGTTTTGGCAGTCCATCACAGCCGATCTATGTTGATCAATGCAATGTAGACATTAACGGCGTGATGTATGAACAGCCTTTGATTCTACCGATCTATAACGCTCAATTGGAACTCGTACAATGTGCAGTATTACAGGATAAACAGCGAGTTCAAGTCATCCCTGATGGTTTAGCAAAAGGCTTTGCCTACTATGGTCATTTGCACCATAGTAGACCTGTCATCATCACCTATTCACTGGAGGCATTCTTTAAGATTGCTTCCTGTTTAGAAAGCTATGCTGAAAATATGGCGGATACAATTGCAGTCGTATTGGTCATGTTGCCTCATTTGTGTAATCCCAATAAATCAGAACTCAAAGCATTTGATTTTGAACAAATACAATATGTTATTCAGCAATTGTCTAAAGCAAGCTATCAACAGTTATACATGCCTGTTAGACCTGAGCATATACAGCTTGAAGCATTCCAAAACCTTGAAAAAAATACCCCTGTTCGATTGCTTAACCAGTATCAAAAGCCTTATGACACTGAATTTTTTACAGAGTTATCCAAAGAGGATGACATCGAGGAGGTACAGGCGTTTATTAGTGAATCAATTGCTTTATTGCCTAAACAGAATCAGTGGGGCGAGTTATTACCCTTAATACAAAATGAAGAATCTGTTAATACACCTTATCCTATTCATGCTTTGCCACCATTGGCGAAAGAGGCTGTACTTGCCATTGCTGAGTATGTGCAAGCCCCTATTGCAATGGCTGCCCAATGCGTCATAGGTGCCATGTCCCATATTGCCCAAGCCCATGTCAATGCACCACACCCATTTAATGCTCAAGGTGAACCATGCAGTCTGTATTTACTCACTGAGGGACAAAGCGGAAGTCGTAAAAGTACCAGTCGAAATATGGCAGATAAAGCCATTATTCAACATGAACGTAAACAGTACGAGCAATACCGCCGTGACCTTGAGCAATGGAAAAGTGGACAAGCCTCATTAAATAAAAAGGATCGTGAAGCCTATTGCGCTGAGAATCCACCACCACATGACCCTAGTACGCTTTACAGTGACATTACGCTTGAATCTATTGCAGGGCTTTATGTGGACGGTGTACTTAATAACGCTTCTATTGCCAGTGATGAAGCAGGTCAATTTTTTGGTGGCTATACAATGAAAGGTGACACACGTACTCAAGCCATTGGAGGTTATGCCAAGTTATTTGATGATGGTTTTGTAGAAAGAACGCGCTCCAAGTCCAATTTAAACGGTAGTGGTCGTGCTTATGACGTTCGCTTGACGTTTAATCTACAGGGACAACATGAAGTATTAGCTGATGCACTGAAAGACCCAGTGTTAAGAGGACAAGGCTTTTTACCTAGATTTATTCTCACTATTCCTGAGAACTTAGCAGGTACACGGCTACAGGATGCAATCTATCAAAATAAGAATGCCAATATGGACCATCGCTTAATTGCTTACTGGACACGTTGCGAATACTTATTAGATGATTGCCCTCACCCTCATGCAGATCAAGAGCTGTATAACGGTAGATACGTCATTCCAATGAATGAACAAGCGAGGGAAATTGACCTTGCCTTTTATAATATGTTTGAGGAATTACAGGGCAAAGGTAAACGCTATGAATACCTACAGGCATTTGCCAGTCGTGCAAGTCAATTAGCACGGCGTTTGGCTACCGTGTTCGCTTATTTTCAGGGTTTACAGTGGATTGATGCCAGTACCCTAAAGGGAGCGTGTGAAATCATTAAGCATTCGTTAAATGAATGGGCAATGTATGCAGATATTGAGGTTAAAGCCGAAAGTGATGCAGAGAAGTTGATAAAGTGGCTTATACGGAAATGTGTCGACCAAAAGACAACTTGTGTGAGTAAGGCTATTGCATTGAGAGGCGCACCATCGCACTTAAGAAAAGCCAAAAAGTTTGATTTGTACTTAAACGAGTTGATCGAATTGAATTATGTTCGATTAGTAACTATCAATAAGACAGCACATATTGAATTAAACCCTTTACTACTAGAATAGCTGCGATTTTGCAAATTTACCCTGAAATCCTTATATAATCAGCCTTTGAGGTTCGCAAATCAATTGCGAATGATATGTGACCCTTTGCGAATTAAATGTGAATCAATGAAAAATCAACACATGATTCGCAGTTCGCAAATAAAGTACCATATCGTGCGAAGTGTAAAGCCTTATATAGCAAAGGATATAGGGAATATTCGCAGATTCGCACAAATCCAACTAACAATCCATTTCAAAACCATCATTAAATGTCATAAAAAGCCTTAGTGTATTTAAATTTAAAAGATCTCAAAATATCAGGCATTCTTACTATCTTCTAAACACAAATTTTTTATTCTAAAAATTTCTCATTCATAAAAATTAAATTAAAACAGAAACCTAAAAATGTTCCACGATTTTATTAAAAAAGTTTCACTGGCACAAAGCGGAGTCAAATAGTTGCTGTTCTTCACGATCCATCTATAACTTTTTAAACGATTTTCGTAATTATCTAAATGAATAACCTCCATAACTAATCCATACCCTTATTTAATGATTATTCGTGAGCACTTCAGTATTTTCATCCCTAAGATTAAATTTATATTTTTGACAATACTTTAGTACACTACCCCCATTCATTTTTATCGTAATTTTGGAAATTTTAGCAATGACCCAAGTACAACTTCAACAATTACAAAAACAGTTATGGAATATTGCCAATGACTTACGTGGCAAAATGGGTGCTGATGAATTCCGTGATTACATGTTGGGCTTTATTTTCTTTAAATATTTGTCTGAAAAGTCGGTGAACTTTGCCAATGGCTTGCTTAAAGATGAAGGTGAAGACATCACATTTTTAGAACTCCATGAAAGCAATGATGAGCATGTGCCATATATCGAAGCAATCAAAACAAATTCGATTAGTGAAGTCGGTTATGCCCTTTCACCAAGCCAGTTATTCCATAGCATTGCGGAACGTGGTCGTCAGGGTGAATTTATTCTCGATGATATTGCAGCGACCTTAAAAGCCATTGAGCAAAGTACTTTAGGTTCTGACTCTGCTGATGACTTTGCCAATCTGTTTGAAGATTTAGATTTAAACTCGACCAAACTCGGCAACACGGCGAATGATCGTAATGAGTTAATTGCCAAAATTCTCAGTCATTTGGACAAAATTGATTTTGATATTTCCAATACTGAGTCAGATGTCTTGGGCGATGCTTATGAATATTTGATTGGTGAGTTTGCTTCTGGTGCAGGTAAAAAGGCAGGTGAATTTTATACGCCTCAAACGGTATCTACCCTACTTGCGAAAATTGTGACACAAGGCAAAGAGCGTTTACGTTCGGTATATGACCCGACTTGTGGTTCAGGTTCGTTATTGCTTCGTGTAAAGCGTGAAGTGCAAGATGTCGATATGATTTACGGTCAAGAGATGAACCGTACCACCTACAACTTGGCACGTATGAACATGATCTTGCATGATGTGCATTTTGCTAAGTTTGATATTAAACAAGAAGATACTTTAATTCGTCCGCAACATCTTGATAAATGCTTTGATGCTGTAGTGGCAAATCCTCCGTTTTCTGCAAAATGGTCGGCTGATCCGTTGTTTTTACAGGATGAGCGTTTTAGTGCTTTTGGTAAACTCGCACCGAGTTCTAAAGCCGACATGGCATTTGTTCAGCACATGCTTTACCAGTTAGATGAGAATGGCACAATGGCGGTGGTTTTACCGCACGGCGTGTTGTTCCGTGGTTCGAGTGAGGGCGTGATTCGTCAGTACCTGATTGAACAGTTAAATGTGATTGATACGATTATTGGTTTACCTGCCAATATTTTCTATGGCACCTCTATTCCAACCTGTGTTTTAGTGCTGAAGAAAAACCGTGAGCATACAGACAATATTTTGTTTATTGATGCAAGTAATGACTTCGAGAAGCAAAAGAACCAAAACAAGCTTTTACCTGAGCATTTGGACAATATTATTGGGGCATTTGAAAACCGTCAGGATATTGAAAAATATGCCAAAGTGGCAAGCTTGGCAGAAGTTCAAGCCAATGATTACAACCTCAACATTCCTCGTTATGTAGATACCTTTGAAGCGGAAGATGAAATTGATTTAGATGCCATTGCCAAGCAATTGCAAGATTTAGAAGTCAATAGCCAAGCAACTGACAAAGTAATTGCAGACTTCTGTAAAAAGTTGGGCATTGATAGCCCTTTTGCGGAGGCTAAATAATGACTACGCCTAAGTTACGGTTTAAAGAGTTTGATGGTGATTGGTCATTATCGTCGCTTAGTCAATTATCCACAAAAATAGGAGATGGTATTCATGCCACTCCTAAATATGATGAAAATGGAGAAATCCCTTTTATTAATGGCAATAATTTAATCGATGGAAATGTTGTTATTAATGAAAATACAAAACGTATTAACGCTGAGGAATTTAACAAATATAATCAAGCTTTATCTGATAGAACTTTATTTCTTTCTATTAATGGAACAATTGGAAATTTAGCTTTTTATAAAAATGAAAAAGTTCTGCTAGGTAAAAGTGTCTGTTTCATTAATCTGAAAACTGATATAGATAAAAATTTTATCTATTTATTATTACAATCACCAGAACTTACGAAAACTTTTAACTCTGAGCTGACTGGCACAACAATTAAAAATCTTTCATTAGCTACAGTTAGAAATTCAGAGTTTTACTCTCCGACACTAGAAGAACAAACCAAAATCGCTTCTTTTCTTTCCGCAGTCGATGAAAAGATTAGCCAACTCAGCCAAAAACACAGCCTATTAAGCCAATATAAACAAGGCATGATGCAAAAGCTATTTAGTCAGCAGATTCGTTTTAAAGCCGAAGATGGGAGTGAGTTTGGGGAGTGGGAGGAAACGACTTTAGGAAGTTTTTCTTCGAAAATTGGAAGTGGAAGCACTCCAAGAGGTGGAGCAGAAGCATATACAGATAAAGGTATTATTTTTATTAGAAGCCAAAATGTAAATAATGACCAACTTTTGTTAAATGATATTGCTTTCATTCCTGAACAAACTCATAAAAAAATGGCTGGTAGCAAGGTTATTGCGAATGATATTTTACTTAATATTACAGGTGCATCTATTGGTCGTAGTTGTGTTGTACCAAGCACTTTTAGTGAAGGCAATGTAAATCAGCACGTTTGTATTATTAGAACACCTAAAGATAACCCAAGGTTCGTACAATCATTTTTAGCTTCTAAAGCAGGTCAAGATTTGATTGAGTCACATCAAACAGGAAGTGGGCGTGAAGGTTTAAATTTTCAATCAATTCGTTCATTTAGTTTAATGAAACCATGCCTTAAAGAACAAACCAAAATCGCTAATTTCCTATCTAGCATTGACCAAAAAATTGAAGTGGTGGCACAGCAAATTGAACAAGCGAAACAGTGGAAAAAAGGCTTGTTACAGCAGATGTTTGTTTGAGGAAGGTTTCCCCTCTCCTATAAGGAGAGGGCTAGGGAGAGGTTGTAAAATGGCAAATTGGCTAGTTACTGTAAATTACGACGACTTTGAACTTGATAAAGCATTTGATACTTTAGCTAAAATCTATTGGAAAAACTCTACAACGAATCAAGACAAGGGGTTACAGGTCAAAGATATTGTATATGTGTATGTTACAAAACCTGTATCCAAAGTCATGTATCAGTTCAAAGTCATTGGGCATGCTGACAGATCAGAATATCCACTAGCACAAAAAGCATTTTGGAAAGATACCAGTCAACTAGATAGCATTAAGGGATATGCCATTTTTGAAAAATTAAAAAAATTGGATAAAGCCTCTCTTACTTATGAGTCTTTTATTCAACAAAAATTAATTCCTGAAGCGCCAATTCAGGGGCGTCGTACAGACCGAGATAAAGCTCAAGATGATCCGATTCGAATTTTCTTGGAGTATATTGCAAGTAAGTTCGCTGGAGAAACGATAGAAACAGATTATCCAGATGAAGCAGGTGTTAATAGTCCCAAATTTTCTGAAGGCAAAAAAATAACCGTCACTGTAAATGGCTATGAAAGATGTCCCAAAGCTAGAGCTGAGTGTATCGCCATTTATGGAAATCGTTGCTATGTCTGTGGTATGAGCTTTGAACATACATATGGGGCATTTGCTAAAGATTTTATTCATGTACATCATATCGAGCCGTTATATACGATTGGCAAAGAGTATGAAGTAAATCCTAAAGAAGATTTACGCCCTGTTTGCCCGAATTGTCATGCCATGCTCCATAAAACCGAAAATGGTATTCCAATGAATATAAAAAGATTAAAACTTTTATACAGTGTTTCTTTAAATAATCCACTTAGACAAACTTTTGAAGAATAAAGACTCGGAAATTTTAATGCAACTTGATCAAACTCAAACAAATAACTTAGTTGAACTTTTTGAACAACCTTTGCGCTTAGAACGAGAGATTCAAACTTTATTTGAGTAAAACTTAAACGAATTTATGGGACTTATCTGATGATACTGGAAGTAATCCCTTTATGATCATCTAATAAGGTTTTTTAGAATTGGATCTGCCATTAGTTTAAATTGGTAGAAAATAAAATATTTAAAAAAGGAGTTACTGTGTTAAATAAAAAATTATTGTTAGACTTTCAATTTGAAGGTGTTGAAACTCTTGATTTATTTAAACTACATTTTAATCGATTAATCGACCCAAATATTTTTTCAATTAAGTTTAGCCCAGAAGGAATATTAGTTTTAAGAGTTGAATTTTCAGATTATCCTCAATTATCTGTATTTAATTTCAATTGTACTAACCATATAGAAAATAAAAATCCCATTGGTATTGCAAGTTTTTTTCTTGAATGGAACAAAATTCTTATCGAAGATGAAGAAAATTATCCATTTTCTGTAGAATTATTTATGAATAATCTTTCAAGTGATAAATCGGATGAAGAAAAAAGAAAAAAAATACTAAGAGATGAAGAGTTATTTCAGTATTTTGAACCAGAACATGTAGAAAGCTTAAAACTCTTTGGTGAAGTTGAGTTTTTATATCACCTCTATAGAAGTGGTTGTTAAATCAAAATTTGTAAAATTAGATTTATTATTTCGCAACAAGTTATATAAGCTATAGATTATTATAATAAAATCATGACAGTACAAAGCGAAGTACAACTTAAAAAATGGACTTATTGCACAGCTCAATGGATTGGGCTATGCCAATGTCACCATTAAAGATGAAGCCGCTTTGCTATCAAATTTGATGATGGTACAAACACTATTATTTTTTATCAGCCATTGACCAAAAAATTGAAGTCGTAGCTCAGCAAATTGAACAGGCTAAACAGTGGAAAAAAGGCTTGTTACAACAAATGTTTGTTTAAGACCAAATGCTTATTTTGTATTATCTTCAAAGATATAAAATAAGCGCTTTAACACTTAAGCCATAATAAACAACGGAAAAAACATGAAGCCTTTAAGTAAAGTTTTAAGTATGGGATTCATTCTGTCGAGTGTACTGTGTATGTCACATGCACAAGCAGGCAATTCCTACTCACCTAAAACCATTCCTGTGGGGCTTCAAGCGGTTAAAAACTATATTCCCAATACCATTTTTTGGGTCAGTGCAGACAATGACTCCGATGCCCGTTATCGTGTATTACGCCATGACAATCTCAAATATGACAGTGATGAAGGTGAATCACATGCTTACACGGTCAAACTGCGCTTAAAACCAATTGATGACAGCAGTTTACCGATTTTAGAATGTGATGCTATCATCAACTATGACTATAAAGACAAACAAATATCTGACTTATCGAAAGATATATTTGGACATTATTGCGAAAATTATTAATTTAAATTGTGGCGTGAATGTTGATTCATGTCCACGCAAAATAAAAATGAGGAAAAATCATGAAAAAGTTATTGATCATCAGCATGCTACTTTTGCCTATGCTGGCGCAGGCACAGCCTTTTAAATATCAAAAAACGGGCAGTGATTTTAAACATTATCAAGGGCAAGTAGCCTTAACAGGCACGTACTTTCGTGAATTAGACCCTGAATATGTGGATTATTTAGGTGATAATATTTGTTTTACGCCTGATAAAAAATCAGCATCACTAATTCCACGCCCAAAAGGCGATGAACGTAGTGCCTATTTCTGCTTTCATAATTTTGAACAAGCTCGAAAAACCTTTAAATTACCCGATAGCATTAAAAAGGGCTATTGCACTTATGAAGGTAAGGCAACAATTACGATTAAAAACTATGATCTATTCTTTATCGAATCCGAAGGTTTTGACTATACGACTTTAATTTCGGCAAAAAATGTGACACCTGTTAAAACAGTAAAATGCAAGACTTATGAGTGAGTCATTTAAATTTAATAACGCACACAAAACCATCAGTCAATCGATAAGGTATGCTTCTGATTCACAACTACAGCACATCACACAACGAAAGTTTTATGTTTTGTTGATTCAGTGAAATATAAATAAACCTCATATGTAAAATAAATTTCAATCAAAGGATAATTTAAAATGTTATATAAAGCACATATACTTTTAATGTTAATTTTTAGTAGTTTAGTCTTTGAGAGCTATGCTATTCAAATTCAACCAAAAAACATAGATGATAATGTAATTTACATTATTGATAAGAGTAAATACATTAAATATTTTGGCGATAGTAAAAATGTATATTCATATGAGAATAATATTAAGAAATCTAAAATTAATATAGATCGTATTTCTGAAATACATAAAATAGTAAATGAAATTATCATAATTGAAGATGTAGTTGGAAAATATCCAAATCCTCCTATTTTTCATAGAGTACTACCCAATGGAGAGTTAAAAACTAGTCACTATAAATATACCGAAATGCCAGAATTATTTTCATATCATGATGGTTTTTCATGTATTTATAGCTCAAAAGATAATATATCTATTAAATTTAGTTGCTCAAACCCTGATATTTCAAAGACTGCTAAATATTCATATGAGTATAAAAATGGGATTGTTAAACTCATGCAAGTAACATCAGCACAAAACATAAAATCTAATATATGCAGCAATTCTTATCAAAATTTTGTAGAAAAGTGGAATATTTCCAAAGAAAATAATATATATAATACAGAGGATAATATGTCTAATGCAGTTACTGCTGGCTTGGAACAAGCCTTAAATATTACTTGGAAACAATATGCTTCACTTTTAAATAGTAAAAAACTAATTTCTAAAGCAGAATTTAGTAAAAAATATTGTAAAAAATAAGGGCATCTTGTGATATAAATTTTTAAATAAAATCATTATCACAATTTTAAAAGACTTTATACAAATCAAAAATTCCTTACTTAGAGTAGGGGCTATTCCTTTTTACATCAGGTATTTATATTTAATGAAAAGAATTTTAATAGCTTCGTTATCACTTTTCCTTATGAGTACAGCAACCAATGCTCTTAATGATTATAAACTTATTTTTGAAAGTGATTATGATGATGGACCAGAAGAATATCCTTCTATTTATGTAGAAACAAGGTCTTTAAAAAAAGCTAATGGTATTGTGACCGCAACAACTTTAGAGAAATATAGTGAAGATAGTTATGGCTATAAAATTAGATTACAGATTAATTGTAAAACTAAAACGGCTAAATTTCTTCATGCTGTTTGGGCTGGTAGTGAATCTGGTAATGATATGACCCCTGACTTTATTGGAGATGTTATCAAAATTACATCTGAATATAATGGTCCTTATAGTGTTTATAAGCATTACTGTAATTAAATTATAACTCACTATTTAATAGTTTTTTACCGAGCTTTTTCCTTTCTAACTAAAATGTAAACATCCAATAAAAGTCTCTTGAACTCAAGAGAAAAATACATTTTAAAAATGGGAAAAATTTCAAGATCAGATTCCGAACTGTAGATCATTCTCTGTAAGTATTCTTGGGCAGAAATTTTATTGAGGTTTTTCATCATATTTTACTATAAGTTTTCATTATTTAAAGAAATTCTAATATCAAAAAATATCATAATACAAGCAATGAAAAAACTTTTTCAAAATCTTAGTGATCTAGTCTTAAAAGCATAGTTTTATTAGCTATAAGAGATCATTTTTTTGATATTCTTAGCAATATAAATTACTTAATTTTAAATCATTCATCAGGGGGAGAATATGGCTCATGGCAAAAGTATAAAAATGTTCTTAACGGATGGTTTACCCAATGGCATTTTAACTGCCGAAATTATTAATTGGACTGGTCATGTTTTATCTGCCCCTCGAACTAAACTCGCTGAACTCATTAAACGTGAAGAATGCTCTAGAACTGGAATTTATTTTCTAGTGAGCTTTGATCCTGAAAACCCTATGTACCCAAAAGTTTATATTGGTGAATCAGATGATATCGCTAACCGATTAAAACAGCATAATCGCACTGAAGAATCAGGTGGCAAAGATTTTTGGGAAAAAGTTTGTATCGTTACTGGTAAAGATCAAAATATCACTAAGGCTCATATCAAATATTTAGAAAGTCGTCTTATGAATATAGCCAAAACAAATGGTCAATGTCAGCTCGAAAATGGTACTGCTCATAGCTATGCACGACTACCTGAATCAGATATTGCAGATATGGAATATTTCATAGAACAAATTCAGGTCGTATTACCTGTTTTAGGTTATGAATTTCTAAAAGAAGTAAAACATCCAAGTATGTCTAATTCCCTAAACCACCATACTTCTCAAATTGAATTCTCTGAAAATACTGACTTTTATTTAACTGCAAAAGATATTAATGCTAAAGCAAAAATCATTGATGGTGAGTTTTATGTACTAGCAGGCTCCCAAGTACGTAAAGCAGTAACAAATTTGAAGCACACGTATACTAAAAATTTGCGTCCTCAACTATTTGAGTCTAATGTTATTGATTCTAATGCATTTACATTTAATCAAGATTATTTATTCTCAAGCCCTTCTGCCGCTAGTGCAGTAATTTTAGGTAGAGCAAGTAATGGTCGAAAAGAATGGAAACAAGTAGGTACGAATTATACTTATGAAGAATGGCAACAAAACCAAGTTGATGATATTTAAGTTTTTTATGAAACGACAATAAACATGTTTTATGTAACATTTAAACCTACAATTGAGTAATTTTTAAATCATAGGGAAATCATGACTATACAAAGCGAAGCACAACTTGAAAATGAACTTATTGCACAGCTCAATGGCTTGGGCTATGCCAATATCACCATTAAAGATGAAGCCGCTTTACTGTCAAACTTAAAAGCACAAATTGAACGTGCCAATGCATTGCCTCCCCTATCAAATGCTGAATGGAAGCAAGTCATTAGCCACTTAAACAGTGGCACTATATTTGAACGCGCACAAAAACTACGAGACAAATTTCCTGTTAAATTTGATGATGGTTCAAGCAAACATATCTATTTTTTATCAGAACAGCCACAACACAATATTTATCAAGTCAGTAATCAAATCACTGTCGATCATAAAGCGACAAATGGACGTACAAGCCGTTTTGATGTCACTCTCTTGGTCAATGGCTTACCTTTAGTCCAAATTGAGCTTAAACGCCGTGGCATGGAAATTGGTGAAGCATTTCATCAAACCCAACGTTATAGCCGTGAAGCTTATGCTTCAGGACAAGGCTTATTTCAGTTTATCCAACTCTTTGTCATTAGTAACGGCGTGAATACTCGTTATTATTCAAATGGCACAAAAAATATTGAATTTACTTTCCCTTGGGCAGGGATAGACAATAAACCCATCAATGAAGTGGTCGATTTTGCACAGGTATTTTTAACACCCAGTCACATTACCCAAATGATGACTCAATATATGGTGCTTTTAGAAACAGCCAATCCACCTGCATTAATGGTATTACGTCCCTATCAAATTTATGCTGTGCAAAAAATTGTTGCACACGTACAAAATAGTCAAAGAAATGGTTATATCTGGCATACCACAGGTTCAGGAAAAACCTTAACATCGTTTAAAGCCAGTCAAATCATCATGCAAATGCCTGATGTCGAAAAAGTTCTTTTTGTCGTAGATCGTAATGATCTCGATACACAAACATCACGCGAATTTAATGCCTTTAAAAAAGACAGTGTCGATAGCACCACCAATACCAAAACTTTGGTGGATCAGCTTGACCAACGCCATGACAAATTGATTGTTACCACCATTCAGAAACTGAATAAAGCGATCAGTACAGATCGTTATGCCAAACATATTCAGTATCTACAAGATAAAAAAGTGGTGTTTATTTTTGATGAATGTCATCGTAGTCAGTTTGGTGAAACTCATCGCAACATTAAAAAATTCTTTAAAAATGCTCAAATGTTTGGCTTTACAGGTACGCCAATTTTTGAAGAAAATAGCCAATCTAAAGCTGGGTTAAAGCTTACAACTGATCACCTTTTTGATGACTGTTTGCATAAATATGTTATTGTCGATGCCATCCGTGACCGTAACGTTCTACAGTTCCAAATCGACTATAGAGGCAAGTTCACAGCCAAAGGTATGCAGACCAACGAAGATGTTGAAGCGATTAATACCCAAGAGTTATACGACAATCCTCAACGTTTAAATATGATTGCCAACTATATTGTCGATCATCACAACATCAAAACCAAACAACGCAAGTTTACAGCCATGTTTTGTGTCAGCTCTGTCGACATGTTGACACAGTACTATGATATTTTTGAAAAAATACAGGCAGAACGACAAGCAGAAAATACAGCATATACCCCTTTGACTATTGCCACTATTTTCTCTTACGGCGCCAATGAGGCGGTCAATAGCGATGGGCAAAATGGTTTAATTGATGAGGAATCTACTGATATTCCCACACAAGTTAATGTGTCTAGCCGCGATAAATTAGATCGTTATATTGCACAGTACAATACGCAATTTAAGACCAATTTTAACTCAGGCGATCAGTTCTATGCTTATTACCGAGATATTGCACAAAAAGTCAAAGATCAAAAAATAGATATTTTGCTTGTGGTCAATATGTTTTTAACAGGCTTTGACTCTAAATATTTAAACACGCTGTATGTTGATAAAAACCTTAAATATCATGGTTTAATTCAAGCCTTTTCACGTACCAATCGTGTTCTAAATGCAGATAAACCTTTTGGTAATATCTTATGCTTTCGTAATTTGAAACAAGCCACAGATGAAGCATTGGCACTTTTTTCGAATAAAGAAGCCAAAAAAATCGTGCTTATTCCTGCTTTTGAGGAAATTAAAAAAGATTATGACCTTGCTGTAGAAAAGCTTTTAGCATTAAGCAGTGACTACCAAGCTGTAGATGATTTACTGACAGAAGACGATCAACTCGCTTTTATTAAAGCCTTTCGTGAAGTCATGCGCTACAACGCTCAACTTGAAACCTTTATTGAGTATGACCAAGATCAAACCCAACTCGATAAACAAGCGTTTGCTAATTTTGCATCTAAATATGCAGATCTTTGTCGTGAAGTCAAAACTTCAACCCAAAAAGATAAAGTCTCTGTTTTAAGCGAAGTCGACTTTCAACTGGAGCTATTACATAGTGATCGGGTGAATGTCGGCTACATCCTGAACCTATTGCAAATGGTGGTAAATGCAAAAAATGCGACCCAACGTCAGCAATATGAGGCACAAATTTATGATCTCTTAGGTGGTGAAGTAAGTTTGCACAACAAACAAGAATTGATTAAAAAGTTTATAGAGCAGAATGTACCAAAAATGATCAACGGGCAAAGTGTACAACAGGCTTTTGCTCAATTCTGGGATGTAGAAAAAGAAAACGCCTATCAACAGCTTTGTGAGCAAGAAAATTTAAAACCTGATGTCATGAAAAGTGTTTTAAAGCAATATGAATTTACTAAACGTATGCCACGTAAAGAAGAAATTTCAGAATTGCCTAATTACAAATTAGGTCTATTTAAGCGAGATGGTATTTTGAATGACCTTCTGTCTAAAACCCAGCGATTTATTGAGAAGTTTTATTTAGGACTGTAAATTTAATCATCATTGGAATGCTCAACATCGTAATAGCATAGAAAATAAATTTTTATGCCTTTACGACGCATTTTATCCTTGATATCAAATTAACATCACTTAAACATGCAAAGCACTTTTGTAATTTGTTGGTATTTTTGTTGGTATCTATAAATTTTTAAAAAAATTTCTAAATAAAAAACAAATCATTACACTATAAATATGATTCCCTCTCTCCCGCCAAATATCAAAGAACTGCACTCCAAAGCAGTATCGAAAGGCTTGAATCTAAAGGGTTCAAGCCTTTTTTAATGTCAAAAAATTTAGGTTTCTATTTACGCTATTGAAGCCAATCATCAGAAAAACACCACCAATATCTAAATTTATAAGCTCAAGAAAACCTAAGATTCAACATATAGATACAAATTTTTAATTTTAAAAACTGATTTAAATGACAATAAAATTGTATAAATTAACGATATTAACTTGATTAAAATAAATATTTTGTTATTAATCAAGAAAGAGAGCATTTATACCTCATGGGAGAATTATCGAATATTTCTATTCAATATCATTTAGATGCAATGTTGAGCCACTACGATGAAAGATGCAGTATCAACAGTTGATGAAGCACATAGAACACGTCGATTCTGGTATTCGGGAGTCATAATGAATAACAGCACAAATTATGTAAAACAACTCAAAAATGCTAAACGTGGCGGATATACCCCTACTATTGCGAAGGATATTAATAAACATAAAATTCAAAAGGCGATACGCTTAATTGAACAATGGAGAAAACTTGCAAATGAGCTTAAACCCCAAATGCAAATTGATATGGCTTTAACTTTAGAAGAATGCGCGCAGGATTTAGATCAAATTTTAAGGAGTAAATAAAGATAAAATTATACTCATGATCCATTCCAATCACTTTTATTTAAACCCTAGATCTTAATTCATTGACCTTATATAGCACTTAAAATATCCACTATATAAGGTCTTCTCACCGAAAAATGCGCACTAAATAATCTATTTAGACTTTTAGGATCAATGATTTACTATAAAACTAGAGAAAAATTTAAAAAAATATTTAATTGGTTATTTTTTGGCTTGCATTTCTGTCATTTTTCTGTAAAATTCTCGCCACGTTGCCGGCATAGCTCAGTTGGTAGAGCAACTGACTTGTAATCAGTAGGTCCACAGTTCGAATCCGTGTGCCGGCACCATTTTATACTTAACCTCGATTTTTAGTGAGGTTTTGT
Organism: Acinetobacter sichuanensis; assembly: GCF_003024515.2. GTDB lineage: Bacteria > Pseudomonadota > Gammaproteobacteria > Pseudomonadales > Moraxellaceae > Acinetobacter > Acinetobacter sichuanensis. The sequence goes on along the minus strand of NZ_PYIX02000005.1, from coordinate 54,615 downwards.
TGTTTTTAGCCGCCGCAATATATTTTAATTTTACATTTTTATGTACATACATTTTTATGTGCGCTGATTTGCACATACTGAATCAGACCATCTTTAAATAATTTTTCACATAATCGCGCTGTCATTTGAATTTTGATATTGTCTAAAGATGTCAATTGAGTATCAGCAGCTTTGATATATTGTGAAAATCCGTGTAATACTTGTTCAGAAAGATCAATGATTTGAATATCTGCAAACCCACAATTCGATATGATTTTTTCAGTATTTTTCTGATTTTCTAAATTTTGAATTTTAATATCAGCCGATTTAAGTAAATAACGATATTTTTGTTGTTCAAAATGTGAAAGTTGCTGCCATTTTTCCGATAACATTAAATAGTGAAAACCCAAACGTCCTTTTGAATTTAAAACCTCATGTATGGCATTTAGAAATGAATTTAAATTGCTATGATAAGCAGCATCAATACATAAAACGACATCAAAATAAGCAGTTGGAAAAATATTTTTTAAATTTAAAAATGAAGCACAATAAAGTTTAATCTTTGAATTTAAATTTTCTTGTAAAAACGCAATACATTTAGCTTGTACATCAACAGCACTAATATCCTGAATTTTATATTTATTTTGCCAATTTAACAGACTAGCTCCCTGCCCACAGCCTAAATCTAAAAGTTTATCTTTTGAATTTAAAGCAACAGCATGCGCCAATTGATCTGCTAATTGGCAACATGCTTGTGGATATGACTCCGTTTCAGGCGTCCAATATCCTAAATTCGTCCAAGCATAAACAGCATGATCACCTAAGTTTTTTGCATTAATCGCATATTTATGTTGTGACAATTGTTGCTGTAATGCTTGAAACCATTTCATTGAAAATTAATAACCGAGTTGGGGAGCAACCTCAACTTTAGGTTTTAAACCCACAAATGGCAATGGCGCACCAAAAGTTTGTGCAATATGCATTGCAGAAGTGACGGCTGACTCTAAAATTGGTAATCCATCACATGACCAAGAACCACAATAGAACACCTTACGATTCGCTTGCTGATGTCGTTGCTGCAATTCTTTATTCAATGCCACAGTATCTGAATTTACCACTGCACGGGTCAACGTCACACTAGAAATTACTTTTTTCGCAGCGATTTCAGTTACAGGTCGCCATGTCTGAAAAACAGGTGATTTACCCACTAAACTTGGCTCTACCGAGTTCAACCAAACTGTAAATTGTTGCTTGGTAAACTTACGATCCATCATATAACTGAGTACACACCAGTCTTTACGATTAGGCGGCATGACACTCGCATCGGTATGCATCACCAATTCGCCTTGCTCAAATTTAAATTGTTTTAACAAAGCAATATCATCTGCAAATTGTTCTTTATTTAAAAAATCTTCAATTTTATTGGTTGGTGTTGCCACAATGACACGGTCAAAATGAAATTGCTCACCCTGTATATTTTCAACTAAAACTTGTTCGCCTTGCTCTTCAATTTTTGAAACTGCTGAACTACTGTGAATGTCGATACCCTCAACAAGTTTATCGACTAATGCAGGAGTACCGCCTTGTAAACGTAATAAAGCATCACCATCTGTCAGTTGTCTTAAAAAAACCAATAATGGTTTTGCTGGCCACTCACCAATCGTTTTTGGATCACAGGTACAAATGGTATAAAGCACAGGCATCACTGCACCATGCCAAAACACTTCCTCAATGTCATTTTGGTTAATAAATTCGGCTAAGGTAATGTCTTGATTCTTCGATTTAAAAAATTGATGAATCGCAGTTTTGAGCTGTAACATCCCTTTGACTAAACGCCAACCGTATTGCTTAATGCCTTTACGATTATTAATGATCGGAAAATTTCCAATGCGTGTACGAGATGTCGTTAGCCATGTTTCTGTTTTGTCTTCAAATAACCAACTACACGCCATAAATGTGCGCACAGGAAATGTTTTTATTCCCAAGTATGCAGCAAGACTTAAAGTATTTTCCCATAAGTGTGGATTCATGACTCTTAAAGGTGCATCGATCAAACCACCTTCAAATTCAATACTGTGGCTATCCATTCCACGACCAGGTAAAGCTTCAAAAAGAGTAATGTCATGTCCTGCATCTTTCAGAATTCTTGCAGTAGCAAGCCCTGCCATGCCACTACCAATCACTGCAATATTCAAAGTTATTATCCGAGAGTTAACTATTTTTTTTATTATGAATGAAGGCTTGTAAAAATAGGCTATTAAAAAGTTCCAGTTTTTCAGGTTTTTCACAAATCAAAAAAGTGCGCTAGTGTATAAAAAAATTCAATATTACTTTTTGTTACGCAATACTATAAGCCATTTTATTTAAACAATTTTTTATTAATTTTAAATAAAAATCATTTAAAAATATAAAGATAAATTATTTTTTTTACCTTTCGTTCTATTTACAAACAAAAAAACATTGATTATGATGATTTACATAAATGATAACTACTTCACAAATTTTACTTCGGTAATCTGTGAAATGTATAAAGAAAACTTACAGCGTGAAAGGGCTTCTATAGTGTGGGATAGAAGCCCTTTTTTTTATCTTGAAATAAGCCGCAAATTTTCATAAAAAAAGCAGATTATTCAATCCGCTTTTTAGCTTATGCTTCAACAGAAATTTCGCCAAATTTACCTTGGTTAAAATCATTAAATGCTTTCATGATTTCAGCTTTGGTGTTCATGACAAAAGGTCCATAACCTTGAATGGGTTCATTGAGTGGCTGACCTGTTAGCACCAAAAATTTCACATCTTGTACAGCTTCAAGTTGGATGTGTGCTTCACCATCATTTGCAAACAATACAATAGAGTTATTTTGTACAGCTTGATGACCATTAATGAGCATCTCACCCTCTAAAACCACAACCAATGTATTGTGATCTACAGGTACATGTACATGTGTTTGATGTCCTGCTTTTAAAGTTCCATCCCACACATTAACTGGACTAAATGTTGATGCTGGACCTGCATGATCCATCAACTCACCTGCAATCACACGCATATGTCCCGCACCATCTTCCAACTCAATTACAGGAATTTGCTGTGCTTCAATCGCCTGATATTTTGGTGCTGTCATTTTGTCTGCCGCAGGTAAATTAACCCAAAGCTGTACCATTTCAAACAGTCCACCTTTGGCAGCAAACTCATGTGAATGAAATTCTTCATGCACCAGTCCTGCACCCGCAGTCATCCACTGTACATCACCTGTTTTAATGGTTCCGCCACCACCATGTGAGTCTTTATGTTCAACTTCACCATGATACGCAAGTGTTACTGTTTCAAAACCACGATGTGGATGTGAACCTACGCCATGCTGTGCTGTGGTCGGATCAAAATGGTAAGGTGCAGCATAGTCCAACAGTAAAAATGGACTGATTGCCTGACCTAAACGATCGTAAGAAAATAGATTTCTTACAGGGAAACCATCACCAACCCAGTACATGTGTTGATTGCGATATACACCGACAACTTTTTTCATTTTATTGCTCCTATCTATAGGGCTTAATATGAATCCATCATAATATTTTTAAAGGTGTGATACTGCTACGATATTGATATTGAGCTTCCTATTATTGAGATAATGATTATTTTCAACCATAAAAATAAAACAAAAAAGTAAAAATAATCACAATTTAATCAAAATATCCTATATTTGAGATAATTCTTCTCATTTTTCATCTTCTTTACACATCATTTATGCCTATACTGAATGCAGTACGAGATTATGTATTCATCATATATCCGTCATATTGACTAAAAAATTTACTTTCTGAGGATACAACAATGGGAAAACAATACGTTCGTTTAGATAAAGACAATGCTGCGGTTTTATTAGTAGATCACCAAACAGGCTTACTTTCATTAGTACGTGACATTGATCCAGATAAATTTAAAAATAATGTATTGGCGCTTGCCGCAGCAGCAAAATATTTTAACCTTCCAACCATTTTAACCACCAGTTTTGAAGATGGTCCAAACGGTCCTTTAGTTCCTGAACTGAAAGAAATGTTCCCAGACGCACCTTACATTGCTCGTCCTGGTCAAATCAACGCATGGGACAATGAAGATTTTGTTCAGGCTGTTAAAGCAACAGGCAAAAAACAACTGATTATTGCGGGTGTTGTTACAGAAGTTTGTGTGGCTTTCCCTGCGCTTTCTGCACTTGAAGAAGACTTTGATGTCTTTATCGTCACAGATGCGTCAGGTACATTCAATGCTCTCACACGTGATGCTGCATGGGATCGTATGTCACAAGCAGGTGCTCAACTCATGACCTGGTTCGGTACATCTTGTGAGTTACACCGTGATTGGCGTAATGACATTGAAGGTTTAGGTGCATTATTTGGTGCGCACATTCCTGACTATAGCAACCTGATCCAAAGCTATGTCAAAAACACTGAGAAAAAATAAATCTGTGTTGTAGATCAATAGCCTTCAACTGAAGGCTATTTTTTTCAAAATAAAAAATATTCAGTCGATGTTATACTTTTTTGCAACTGTCCAAAGCCGAGATCTGTCATGTATTCTTTTGATGATTATTACTATTTTTATCTGGTGGTAAAACATGGTGGATTTAGTGCGGCAAGTGAAGCGAGTAATATCACCAAATCTAAACTCAGTCGTCGTATTTTGGAACTGGAAAGCAAGTTCAATGTCCGTTTGATTGAACGCTCAACCCGACATTTTAAAGTGACCCAACTCGGTGAAGAGTTTTATCAAGCGTGTTGCAAGGTCATTGCAGAAGTGGAATGCGCTGAAAGCGTCCTGCTGCGTCAAAAAAGCGAACCACAGGGATTGATTAAAATCAGTTGCCCTGCCCTGATGATGCATTTTCAGATTCGCCAACTGCTGAATCAGTTTTTAAAAGAATATCCTAAAGTTGAAATTGAACTGGAATTGACCAGTCGTCGGGTCGATCTGATTCATGATGATATCGATCTGGCGATACGTACCAATTTTCAAGCCAATGAAGACTCAAGTCTGATTGTACGTGACGTGATTAAAACTACGCATTGTCTGGTCGCCAGTCCTGAACTTTTAAAAAATCAAAAAGTGGAACAATTTACAGATTTACATCTGTTGCCCAGTATTGTGCTGGGGACTCAAAAACCACAATATCAATGGCATTTACACAACCTCAAACAGCATGAAGAAATTATGATTCCTCTCACGCCACGTATGAAATGCAATGACCTTGCTGGGGTCTATTACGCAGCCAAAGATGGTTTAGGTATTGCAGATTTGCCTTATTTGGCAGTTGAAGAAGATCTGAAAAATGGTGATTTAATTCATGTTCTACCTGAATGGTGTTCCAATATTGGTACGGTGCAGTTGGTGTATGCCTCACGTAAAGGTCAACGTCTGGCAATGGAAAAACTGATTGATCATTTGGTAGAAGGTCTACGTCAGTTGGCAACTGAGCATCGTGGCTATTTGATGTAATTTGATTTGAATTCGTTTTATTGACATACACTGAATAAACATAAAAAATCCAGAAACATGGTTCTGGATTTTTTAAATTTAAATACGATGTTTTAAAGCAGATTGAGCTTAGATTTTACCAATCAAATCAATTGAAGGTGCAAGTGTCGCATCACCTTCTTTCCATTTTGCAGGACAAACTTCACCAGGGTGTGCATGAACATATTGCGCTGCTTTGACCTTACGTAAAAGCTCTTGTGCATCACGACCAATACCACCGGCATTGATTTCAATGATCTGAATTTTACCTTCAGGATCAATCACAAAAGTACCACGATCAGCCAGGCCTTCTGCCTCAATCAAGACTTCAAAGTTTTTTGCCAAAGCCCAAGTTGGATCACCAATCATTGGATATTGGATTTTTTTGATTTCATCTGAATGGTCATGCCATGCTTTATGGGTAAAGTGGGTGTCGGTTGATACTGAATAAATCTCAACGCCCATTTTTTGGAATTCAGCATAATTGTCGGCTAAATCACCCAACTCTGTTGGGCAAACAAATGTAAAATCAGCAGGATAGAAAAATACAACTGACCATTTACCAAAAAAGTCTTTTTCAGAAACTTCGATGAACTCGCCATTTTTATATGCTGTTGCGTTGAATGCTTTAACTTCAGTATTGATTAAACTCATGTCGTATTCCTTCAATTCGTTTCAGGGATTGCTTGTCTGTGAAACCAATATACGAAAGAATTTAAAATCGGTAAAACAGTAGTTTTTAATAAAAATGATCTGTTTTTTAGATCAAATAGACTTTATAAAATAAGATCATTCACAAAATAAGCAGAATATCTGACTGTTTAATTCAAATTGAGATATAAACTTTCTTTTACTTCCTCCATCACAACATAGCTGTGAGAAGAAGCCGAAGCAGGCAATTTTTTTAATAAATCTCCCAACAAACGACGATATGCGCCCATTTCTTTTAAACGTGCTTTGACCAAATAATCAAACTCACCTGAAATAAGATGACATTCTAATACTTCTGGTACTTCAGTTAAGCTTTTCGCGACCTGATCAAAAACATCACCTGATTTTGCAGATAACTTAATTTCTAAAAAAACTAATAAATTACGATCTACAGCAGCAGGGTTTAAACGTGCATAGTAGCCCATAATAATCCCATCACGCTCTAAGCGTTTCACTCGCTCTGAACAGGGTGTTGTAGATAGGTTGACTTTCGATGCCAACTCACTAATTGCGATTCGTCCATCCTTTTGTAAAATGTCTAAAATCATACAATCTATACGATCTAGCTTACGCATCATTTATTTCCTGTTTTTAGATTTTTTGCGAGAAAAACTATTATTTCACCTAAATTATAAGCCTTAAAATAGTGAAATAAACTATTAATTCATCCATATACTAGTGAAATAAACTAGATGATGAAAGGAATGAATTATGCATGTCCTCGTACTTGGAAGTGGTGTTATTGGGGTCGCTAGTGCATATTATCTAGCAAAACAAGGTGCTCAAGTAACTGTCTTAGACCGCCAGTCAGGTCCAGCAGAAGAAACTAGCTTTGGCAATGCTGGGCAAATTTCACCAGGCTATTCCACTCCATGGGCAGCACCAGGAATTCCATTTAAAGCAGTGAAATGGATGTTTCAACATCATGCACCTTTAGCTATTAATATTGATGGCAGCATGTGGCAATTGCAGTGGATGGCACAAATGCTGAAAAACTGTAATCCCAACAGCTATGCCATTAACAAAGAACGTATGACTCGTGTTGCAGAATATAGCCGTGATTGTTTACGTGAACTGCGCAAAGAAACAGATATTCATTATGAGCATCGTTCTAAAGGAACTTTACAAGTCTTTCGTAATGAAGCACAACTCGAAGCAGTACAGCGTGATATTCAAGTCTTAAAAGAGTGCGGTGTAAGTTATGAACTATTAGATGCTGACAACCTTGCAAAAGTTGAACCTGCACTTGCGCATGCAAAAGATAAATTAGTGGGTGGTTTACATTTACCCAATGATGAGACTGGTGATTGTTACTTATTTACCAATGCTTTAGCCAAAGCAGCACAAGACTTAGGTGTAGATTTTCAATTTAATCGCAATGTAGAAAAACTGATTGTAGAAGGCGATGAAATCAAAGGTGTATTGGTAGATGGTCAAATCATAAAAGCTGACCGTTATGTTTTGGCTTTTGGCAGTTATTCACGTGACTTTTTACGTCCTTTAGCACTTGATTTACCTGTCTATCCTGTCAAAGGTTACTCTCTGACACTGCCTATTACTCATCCTGAGTTTGCGCCACAATCTACAGTTTTAGATGAAACTTATAAAATCGCAATTACTCGTTTTGACCAACGTATTCGAGTTGGAGGTATGGCTGAGTTAAGTGGTTTTAATCTCGGCTTAAAACAAACACGCCGTCAAACTTTAGAAATGGTCACACAAGATTTATTTCCAGGTGGTGATTTAGCACAAGCTTCTTTTTGGACAGGTTTGCGTCCAATGACACCTGATAGTACGCCAATTATTGGTGCGACTCGCTACAAAAATTTATTTTTAAATACAGGTCACGGTACTTTAGGTTGGACGATGGCATGCGGTTCAGGCAAATTGATTAGTGACATTGTTTTACGTCATCAACCTGACATCAGTACGGATGGTTTATCACTGCAACGTTATGCCCACGTGGCTTAATCCTTAGCACTTCATACATGGAGCGTATGTTATGCCTCGCCCGATTTATGCCATTATTCACCAAGATGCTTTGGCGCATAATTTAGCAGTTGTTCGCAAAACTGTCCCTAAAAGTAAGGTCTTTGCTGTAGTCAAAGCCAATGCTTACGGACATGGTATTGAACGTGTTTATAATGCTCTTCAATCTGCAGATGGTTTTGCTTTATTAGATTTTGATGAAGCAAAACGCTTACGTGCTTTGGGCTGGCAAGGTTCGATTCTCTTATTAGAAGGTATATTTTCAGCACAAGATTTATTTGACTGTGTTCAATATAATCTAAGTTTTACCTTACATAGTCAGCATCAAATTGACTGGCTATTTCAACATTCCCAAGCGGCTCAGTTTAATGTTTTTCTGAAAATGAACAGTGGTATGAACCGACTTGGTTTTGCCCCTGAACAATATCATGCGGTTTGGCAACAGTTAAAATCCTGTGACAAAGTCCACTCTATTACCCATATGATGCATTTTTCAGATGCAGATGCTGAGCGTTTTGGTCAAAATGGTATTGCCCATCAGTTACACATTTTTGAACAAATCACCAAAGATTTAGCAGGTGAAAAATCATTAAGTAATAGTGCTGCGATTTTGCGACATGCGCATTTAGATACAGACTTTGTTCGTGCAGGCATCATGCTCTATGGTAGCTCACCTGACTTCCCACATCATGGTATTCAAGATTGGGATTTAAAACCGACCATGACTTTAAAAAGCGAAATCATCGCAATTCAAACATTAAAACCGCAAGACACCGTCGGTTATGGTTCGCATTTTCAAGCAGAAAAAACTATGCGTATAGGCATTGTGGCGTGTGGTTATGCCGATGGTTATCAAAGAATCTCAGCCACAGGCACACCTGTTTTAGTCAATGGTCAACGTAGCCAAACCTTAGGTCGCATCAGCATGGACATGCTTGCTGTTGATCTGAGTCATCTCGAAAATGTCGGCATTGGTAGTGAAGTGGTTTTATGGGGCAAAGCACAAACAGGGGAAATTCTTCCAATTGATGAAGTCGCAGCAATGTCAGGAACCATTGGCTATGAATTGATGTGTGCTATTACCAACCGAGTTCATTTTCAAATAGACCAATCCAGTCAAACTTAAGGAAAAGACACAATGAATCATACAGATATTCAATATTTTAACTGTACAGAAGTGATGAGCGCGATTACTGTTTTTAATCAAACTGTCTATTTATCAGGTCAAGTACCCACCGATACAGATTTAGATATTACAGCTCAGACTCAACAAGTGCTTGAAAAAATTGATCAACTTTTGGCTTTAGCCAATACAGATAAATCTCGTTTATTATCGGCTCAATTATTTATTAAAAATTTGGCTGATTTTAACAGCGTAAATGCGATTTGGATTGAATGGCTACACGGCTGCAATACACCTGCACGCGCAACCATCCAAGCCGATTTAGTCAATCCCGACTGGCTCATTGAAATCTCAGTCATAGCAGCGGCAAAATAAATCATAACAATATAATAAAGTGCATGAGCCAACTAGTTTTGGCTCACTTCCACACAGCTTTCTGAAAAATTAACAATATTATTCCATGCTGTTTTTGCGAGTATTTTTTTATAATTTTGTGGTGAAGTTTTGACTTTATTTGACACCCATGCACGACAATAATTTTCTGCCACACCAATAACCAAAGACAATAATAACTCTCGTGGAATATCAGTTAAAAGATGAAATTCTTTCTGTTGTTGGAACCATTGTAATAAATATTGATTACGCAAATGATTACGCTGTTGCAAATCTGGATAAAGTGAACTTTGTTTTAATGCAAAACGAGCTGCATACAAAAAACGGGCAAAGTCAGGATAATCAACTACCCAATCTATATAACTTTCCACAATTGAGATAATACCTTGTTGCATATTTTCTGCTTGCTTTAAAGCATCTTCACGACGCTGTGCTTGGTCGTCTAAAGCTGCAAAAAATAAAGCTGCAACGATACCTTCTTTATTTTTAAAATGATGATAAATTGCGCCAACACTCGCATCTGCCCGTTCACGAATCATTTCAATACTTGTTGTTTCCACGCCATTTTCTAAAAAACAAAGCAAAGCTTGTTTAAGAATTTGACGTTTTAATTCTGCTCGTTTTCCTACATAAATTCGTTCTAATAATTCGATATTTTCCATTAATCTTTAATTCCACCCGCTAACTTTGACCAATTTTAAGCAGAATATGTCTGCCGAGCCAATAACAGAATATTATTCTGTATTAAAATCATCATCTGTATTCAATGAAAATGGGAAATAACAATGAGCCAAGCACTTAAACTATGGAATAGCTTTAAAAATAAACCTGCTGGAAAATGGACATTCTCCAAACTAATCTGTTTAAAAGCACCTTACTTCAGTAGTATTTCACCTGTCTTTGAACAACTTAAACCAAATTATTGCGAAATCAAAATCAAGAAACATCGTGCTGTCCTCAATCATATTGGTACAGTTCATGCGATTGCAATGTGTAATATGGCAGAACTCGCAGGTGGAACAATGACCGATGCCACGGTACCCTCTACACATCGTTGGATTCCTAAAGGCATGACGGTTGAATATCTAAAAAAAGCCAATACCGATTTAGTCGCAATTGCGACGCCTGCCGATGCAAATTTCCAATGGAATCAAGGCAGTGATTATTTGGTTAATGTTGAAGTCAAAGATACAAAAAATGAAACTGTGTTTAAAGCTGTGATCACGATGTGGGTGTCAGCAAAGAAATAATACTCTTCCCGATCTCCTTTGCAACACAAAGGAGATTCTTTAGGTGGTCTACATGATGATGATTTAATTTGTACAAATATTCCGTGCATAATAAGAAAGTTGATCCACCATTTGATAGATTTCTTGCTGATATTCATCATCGTAATAAGACGCTGAGCCATCAATTGCAATAAACATATCAACAAAAATTTCAGCTAATTTTTTTGGAATATGATCCTTTGCTCGATACTCAGCATCTATATCTTTTAAAAGTTGAATCATTTCTGCAAAAAGCACTTCATCCATTCCTTGACGTCCATGAAGTTTAAGTGCGTAATCTAACCATATTTGTATAAACTGATCTATTTTATCCATTTTTTATTTTCTCATTTTCTTGATTTCCCCAATAAAAAAACCCTCTGTATTCACAAAGGGTTTTAATAATGACTTGCTGTTTTAATCAATTAGAACGGAAGATCATCATCTAAATCTGCTGGTGCTTGAGCAGGTGTAGCAGGCGCTGCTGCTGGCTTAGGTGATTGGAAACCTTGGTTTACATTGTTACCTGCATTGCCATAGTTACCTTGGTTGCTATTGGCTTGGTTACCGTAGTTACCTTGGTTGCCCTGATTCGCATAACCGCCTTGATTACCTTGGTTGTTATTAAAACCACCTTGGTTATTGTTGTTAAAGCCACCTTGGTTGTTATTGTTGTTAAAACGAGGTTGGTTATAACCACCGTTTTCACCACCTTCACCACCTTGCTGACGATTTGAATCTAACATTTGCATTTGTTCACCACGAATTTCTGTGGTGTAACGCTCTTGACCATTTTGGTCTGTCCACTGACGAGTACGCAAAGAACCTTCAATATAAACTTTAGAGCCTTTACGCAAATATTGCTGAGCGATTTCCCCTAAACGGTTATGTAGCACAATACGGTGCCATTCTGTTTGTTCTTTTCTTTCGCCTGTGTTTTTATCTGTCCAAGACTCACTGGTCGCAATTGAAAATTGAGTGAGAGACCCACCATTTGGGAAAGTCTTCGTCTCAGGATCACGACCTAGAGTACCTACTAAAATAACTTTATTTACACCACGCATCAGACGTTATCTTCCTATTCGATTCTATGTTTTACTTTATAAGAGTTATGTTTAAATGGCTACCTCTTTACCAAACAAGTGCGTTAAATGTTGTCGCCCAGCATCATCTATTTGCTGTTTATCAACTTTAATATAGGCAACTTGTTGGTCAGACATCACCACGACCTCTTCAATACCACGAATTGTTAATAACTGAGAAGTCCAATCATCGGTTTGTTTATTCTCAGGTAATCGCAATACAATTGATGTTAAATAACGTGGTTGCGCCAGCCCAAAACTAATGAGCAGCCAAATTATAGCAATTGCCGATAAAACACTCCAACCCATTGTCGTATTATTAAGTAAAATTAATTGACCACCGAGTGTTCCACCAAAAAATGCACCTAAGAATTGGGCACTGGCATTGACGCCCATGGCAGTCGCTTTAGATTGAATAGGAGCAGCTTTTGATAACCACGAAGGTAATAATGCTTCCATGACATTAAAAGCAATAAAGAAGAAAGCTAAACCTAACAGTAAGATATATTTAGATTCATAACCAAAAATAAGAATCACCAAGCCTGCAATGATGCCTGCAATGGCAGTCAGGAAAATACCACGCATTTTGCGATATTTTTCAGCCAAAATAATACTTGGAAATGCAAAAAACAAACTGATCACAAGTAAGGGTAAATACACAATGCCATGTTTAGATAATGGAATATCTGCAAAGTTAATCAACTGCGATGGCATATAAATAAACATTGCGGTTAGTAATAAATGCAATGAAAACACTGACACATGTAAACGGTTTAAATCACCCATTTTCAAGACTTGTTTCAGTTGATTGAAATAACCCTGATTAAAATTCTTATGATGACGTGTGGTTTTTGGCACTAAAAATAAAGTCAAAATCGCCAACAAGCCCATCAAGGTCGTAACCCAAAATAGACCTGAAATTCCCACTAAACTGGTCAGCCACGGACCTAAACTAAATGCAACAACAAAAGACAAACCGATACTCATGCCCATGACCGCCATGGCTTTACTGCGGTTTTCTTCACGAGTGACATCAGCAAGCAATGCCATCACCACTGCGGAAACTGCCCCTGCACCTGCAATGGCACGACCAATGATGACACCATAAATAGTTTCTGACATTGCCGCCACAGCACCACCCAGAGCAAATAACAGTAAACCAAATACAATCAGTGGCTTGCGACTAAAGCGATCTGCCCAAAGGCTAAACGGAATTTGTAATAATGCTTGACTTAGACCATACACACCTACGGCTAAACCGATCAGTGCTGGCGTTGCATATTGATATGACTGTCCTGCAACAGCAAAGACAGGAATAATCATGAACAATCCCAACATGCGTAAAGCAAAAATACTACTTAATGCAAAGGTCGAGCGGCGTTCTAAAGGATTCATCATATCTACTGGCTTATCAAAACTGGCGAGCTAATTTGTAGCCACATCATCGCATATTGCAGACGGTGTGGAAACATTGAGCATAAAAAAGGACGCTTTCAAAGCGTCCCTTATTGTAAACATTTTTCTTAAAAAAGAATTAACTTTGCTGTTCAATTCGTTTGTTATATTGGATTGAAGCTAAAACTGCCCAAACAATAAATGCAACACCAATTAAACCTGTAACAACTTCAGGGACATGCAAACCTGTGCCGCTGGCAATCATGATAAATGCTAAAGCACCAATCGCATAATGCGCACCATGTTCAAGATAAACATATGCGTCGAGTGTTCCTTTTTCAACAAGGTAAATCGTCATTGAACGAACGAACATTGCACCAATGGCAAGACCCAACATGATGATAACCACGTCTGAAGTGATGGCAAATGCACCAATGACACCATCAAAACTAAAAGATGCATCTAAAACTTCAAGATAAATAAAGCCACCTATACCTGCTTTAATTGCACCAGTTGGTGCGCCTGAAGCATCATGACCAACGGCATTACCGTCTTCATCAATCTCAGGTTCACCACCCAATAAATGACTAAGGACTTGCACACCTACATACACCACGATGCCCCAAATACCAGCCATTGTCACCACTAAACGTTTTGCTTCTTCGACATTCGCCGCCATAATCAACAATGCAATCAAAGCTAAAAACACTGACATCGCAGGAACATTAGCTAAATGTGCTAAGCGTTTTTCCAACCATGCAAACCAATGCGTATCTTTACCTTCATCCAAGAAAAAGTTAAGAAAAACTAAAAGTAAGAATGAACCACCAAAAGCCGCAATTTCAGCATGATGTGCAATTAAACGTTCAGAATAATCTTTTGGATTATTTAATGCCATATTGACCACTTCCATCATGCCCATATCTGCTGTTGCAGCAACAATCACAATTGGAAAAATCAAACGCATACCAAATACAGCAATCAAAATACCCACGGTTAAGAAAATCATTTTCCAAAAATGATCCCAACCACGTAAGACTGACGCATTGACCACGGCATTATCAAAAGAAAGCGACACTTCCATCACTGCCAAAATTGCTGTGATTGCTAATGCCGTAAACATCGTCTTAATGCCTGCTTCTGGTCCATGGGTAAAGCCCCAATATGCAGAAATAGCAAGACAGACGACCGTAAAGATGATTGAGAAACCAAAATGTTTCCACATGATAGATCGACCTATAAATAAATTTTTATCTAATGATAAATAGAGGACTTAAATAAAATTAAGCTTTATGTCGTAATTATGACAACTTTTTCACACTATTCTCAAATTCTTCGTATGATTTTTTTGAATATTTAAACGAAATTAAACGGATTTTCATGTCGCAAAAAAATTATTATTTGTTATAGTTAAAGCATAATTTATAAACTATTTGGAATAAATTAATGTCTTTTTCTCAAGATGTTTGGCAACGTAATTTAGCGCTTTATGAAAAAACGCTTGCTCTTCCTTTTAACCAAGAACTTGCAGCAGGCACCTTAAGCAAAGCTGCTTTTTGCCACTATGTAATTCAAGATGCTCATTATTTAGTTGCTTATGGACGTGCGCTTGCAGTATGTGGCGCAAAAGCATTTGCAGCTGATGACATTATTCAATTCACTCAAGGTGCCAAAGAAGCCATTATTGTAGAACGTAGTTTACATGATGGTTTTATGAAAGACTTTGGGATTAGCAAAGCAGATTTTGAAAATACGCCTTTGACTTTGGCTTGTCATCACTACACGTCTTTCCTTACTGCAACGGCTTGGTCTGAGAGTTATCCTATTGTATTAGCATCATTGCTGCCTTGTTTTTGGATTTATGCAGAAGTTGGCAAAGATATTGTCAATGCATCTGTGGCAAATAACCCTTATCAAGCATGGGTCGACACCTATTCAGGTGAGCATTTTAATGAAGCTGTTCAAAATGTTTTAGCCACTATTGACCGTATTGCAGCGCGTTGCGATGCTGATACCATTGAAAAAATGCATCAAGCATATACCAAAGGTGCTGAGCTTGAATATTTATTCTGGGATGGCGCTTATCATCAAAGACAATGGTTAAGCCTAGATTAATCAATCATTTAGAATCTATAACTTGATATTTTTTAATCCTCCCTTTGCAAAGCAGTAGAATTTTCATGACTAAAAATTACTTTAGTTAGTGGAAGTTTCTCGCTTTATATGACTAAGTATTCGGGAGGATTTTTTAGAAGTTTATCCAATAATTTTATTGAATTAACAGGTATTAATACCTTGCTATAACTTTTCATCTTTTACGCTGATGCATAATAAAAATTCCAAGCATAAATCAACACAATGGCACTCAACACCCAACACAGAGTAGCGAGCCCTAAACATGACCAAATAGGCACTTTAGGTGCTAACAAATAGACCGCCAATAAATAGACAAAATAAGGAATTAAAGACCACATGCCAAATAATGCGGTTTGCTGTAAAGCATGGCTACCCTTATCTTGAGCGACAATGACATGTGCAATTAGAGCAAAAGTTGGAAACAAAGGTACCAAACCTGCAATATAAAATACCTTGCTTTTTGACAATACAGCGATCAACAAAACAACCACTGCTCCAATCACACATTTTAAAAATAAAGACAGCATGGTTAAGCTGCTCTGCATCGACTTGAAGATATAATTTTACTGTATTTCTTTCATACTGCTACACATCGGCACGAAGCAATAAAATCAAAACTAGACAAAGTCATACAATAATGCCAGAATAAATGATAATAATTATCATTATCAAATCAATTAAGGGTGTGAGGTACAGATGCAAGATCCAACATTAGCAACGGAAGCCATTCGTACATTTTTCACTTTACAATGTTGTTGGCTAAACAATAAAGAAATTTATCTAGAAAAAGGGTGTCAGCATTGCGGTTCTGCTGCAACGTACCTGATTTATTATACAAATACACATATTCAAAAATTGATGTTGGCATTTATTACAAAATTTAATTGCCATCTTACAAAAGGTTGGGACTTACTCGATTTAGATGATTTTGAAGATCAATATTATGATTTTCTACAATTACTTGAAAAGGAAGTTAATTTTTATGCCAGACAACACCATGATATTGCAAGAGTATTTGCATTTGAAGACTTAGATTCTATTTTCGAGCGCCCATATTCGATGGCATGTTAATCGGGCTTTTATAAAACCGAATGATTGATTCTATAGGACATTTTACTGCTCAAACATCATATTCAACAGTAATGACGTTTGAACAGTTTTGTCTTTAACTTGATGAAAAGCTCATTTTATTGAATTTGAAAAATGCAAAGAAAGGTTCTGATTTAATAGATCTTTCACATATCCGACATAAAATGTCGCGAAAAAACGATTTAATACAGCTTGAACAAAATTAAATCGCTATCATATATAGCCTTCAAATTGCATACATTCGAGATCGTTCTATGAGTCAAAGTCATATCCGTATTCGAGGCGCACGTACCCATAATTTAAAAAACGTATCGCTCGATATTCCACGCGACAAATTTGTGGTGATCACGGGACTTTCAGGCTCAGGTAAATCATCACTTGCTTTTGATACCTTATATGCCGAAGGTCAGCGCCGTTATGTTGAGTCTTTGTCTGCTTATGCACGTCAATTCCTTTCGCAAATGGAAAAACCTGAAGTTGATTCGATTGAAGGTTTAAGCCCCGCGATTGCCATTGAACAGAAATCAACCAGCCATAACCCACGTTCAACTGTGGGAACCATTACTGAAATTTACGATTATCTGCGTTTGCTTTATGCACGTGTGGGTACACCTTACTGTCCTGAACATGACCTGCCAATGGTAGCGCAAACTGTTTCGGAAATGGTTGATGCAGTCAAAGGTCTGGAAGAAGGTACAGCACTGATGTTGCTTGCACCTGTGGTACGAGAGCGTAAAGGCGAATACAGCAATTTATTTGAACAATTACAAAGTCAGGGTTTTGTCCGTGCCCGTGTCGATGGTGAAGTGATTGATATCGACACACCACCTGAACTGGATAAAAAGAAAAAACACACCATTGAAGTGGTTGTAGATCGTTTTAAAGTCCGTGATGATTTGGGTAACCGTATTGCAGAAAGTTTTGAAACCGCACTGCGTTTAGGTGGCGATATTGCAATTTTATCGTGGATGAATGGCGAACAACCTGAACGAGTATTTTCAGCAAAACACTCTTGCCCACAATGTGAACGTGCTGTAGCAGAATTAGAGCCACGCCTATTTTCATTCAACAATCCATTTGGAGCATGCCCTGTCTGTGATGGTTTAGGTACACGTAGCCATTTCAGTGCTGAAAAATTGATTCCAAGTCCTGATGTTTCGATCAGCCAAGGTGCAATTCGTGGCTGGGACAGACAGCGTCCGTATTACTACAGCATGATTCAAAAAGTGGCGGATCATTTTGGTTTTTCTTTGGATACACCGTGGAATGAACTCGATGCCGACACCAAAAAGAAATTTTTGTATGGTACAGGTAAAGAAAAAGTTGATTTAAGTTATATCGATGAGCGTGGTCGTAAGCATAGCCGTGTACAAGCTTTTGAAGGCATTTTGCCACACTTGGAACGTCGCTACCGTGAAACGGAATCGAACTATGTTCGTGATGATTTGGCGCAGTATTTATCCAATGCCGCTTGTGATGCCTGTGGTGGTTCTCGTTTAAATGAAATTTCACGCCATGTTCGGGTGAAAGACAAAACCATTGCCCAAATTACCAAAATGTCGATTGGCGATGCGGAAGATTATTATCAGGATTTAAATCTTGAAGGTGCCAAAGGCGAAATTGCCGATAAGATTTTTAAAGAAATCCGTGAGCGTTTGCACTTCCTTGTCTCTGTGGGTTTGAACTATTTAAGCCTGTCCCGTTCGGCTGAAACGCTTTCGGGTGGTGAAGCACAGCGTATTCGTTTGGCTTCGCAAATTGGTGCAGGCTTAATGGGCGTGATGTATGTCTTGGATGAACCTTCGATTGGTTTGCATCAACGGGATAATGATCGTTTGCTTGAAACATTGGTTCGACTTCGTGACTTAGGCAATACCGTTTTAGTGGTTGAACATGATGAAGATGCGATTCGTGCAGCCGATCATATTATTGATATTGGTCCGGGTGCAGGGATTCATGGCGGTCATGTGATTGCCGAAGGAACCTATGATGAAATTTTGGCAAATCAAGACTCTCTGACAGGTCAGTATTTATCAGGCAAGTTAAAAATTGAAGTGCCGAAAACACGTGTGCAACCGCCAAAACCTGATGAACAAATCAAGCTAATGGGTGCGGCAGGACATAATCTCAGAAATGTCGATCTGACTATTCCTTTGGGCATTATGACTTGTGTCACAGGGGTTTCTGGTTCAGGAAAATCCACCTTAATTAATCGCACTTTATTACCTTTAGCAGCAACGCAACTGAACGGTGCAACCACGCTGACTGCGGAGAAATTCGACTCGATTGATGGTTTGCAATTCCTCGATAAAGTCGTTGATATTGACCAAAGCCCGATTGGACGTACGCCTCGTTCTAACCCTGCGACCTATACAGGTTTATTCACCCCGATTCGTGAATTGTTTGCACAAACCCCTGAAGCCAAAGCACGTGGTTATGCCGCAGGTCGTTTCTCCTTTAACGTGAAAGGTGGTCGTTGTGAAGCTTGTGAAGGTGATGGCATGATCAAAGTGGCGATGCATTTCTTACCTGATATGTATGTGCCATGTGATGCCTGTCATGGTGATCGTTATAACCGTGAAACTTTGGAAGTCGGCTATAAAGGTAAAAATATTTCCGATGTTTTAGGTATGACTGTTGAAGATGCGATGCATTTCTTTGAGGCGATTCCTGTCATTCACCGTCGTTTGGAAACTTTAAATCAGGTGGGTCTGGGTTATATCCGTTTGGGGCAATCTGCGACCACACTTTCGGGTGGTGAAGCGCAACGTGTCAAACTTGCTCGTGAATTGGCAAAACGTGATACAGGTAAAACCTTGTATGTCTTAGATGAACCAACCACAGGTCTGCATTTCCATGATATTGCGAAACTTTTGGATATTCTTCATGAGCTTCGTAATAAGGGCAATACCATTGTGGTGATTGAGCATAATTTGGATGTGATTAAAACTGCTGACTGGGTGATTGATTTGGGTCCTGAAGGTGGTGCAGGCGGTGGGCAAATTATTGCTGAAGGTACGCCTGAAGACGTGGTGAAATCTAAAGTTTCGCATACAGCGAAGTTTTTAAAGCCGATGTTGAAATAAAAATCTCCCTTGCGGAGCAATGCTCCTCATCTTTAAAAAAGAAGGGAATTCCCTCTCCTTTTAGGAGAGGGCTAGGGAGAGGTTATAGAAAAAATGAAAACAAGTTAATTGGGGAAAAAATGCGCTTTTCAGAAAGATATGGATATAAACCAGTTCGAGAAATTATTCAAAAAGAAAGCATGGATGATGATCTTAAAAAAGAAATTTGGAACAATTTAGACATCTTTATTTTTTCTAGATATTCGAGTCGTTTTACCGATGAAAAAGATTACATTCTTCATTCGAATCTTGAAATATTAGTTAAACATTTATGGCGCACTTTTTTTAAGGAAACCTTAGATACAACTCCAACCTCCCTAAAAGCCTTTAGACAAGATATAAGAAATAAAATTTTAAAAAATTTTGAATGGCACCAAACTTATAGTTTTATTGAAGCAGTATTAGAACGTTACCCTTACTATGGTGCCCATGAAGCATCATATTACTTACAAGAGTTCATTAGGCACTTAAATATCTCATTTCAGATTACAAATTCTGCTTACCGCATTATTAATAATCAAGTTACAGAAATCACTTCCGAACAAGAAATCCAATCGATCGAAAATGCTTTAGAGAATACGAATTCCTATTCAGGTGTACAACAACATTTAAATCAAGCTCTTAAATTGATGTCAGATCGTCAAAATTCTGACTATCGAAATTCAATAAAAGAATCAATCAGTGCAGTGGAATCCATTTGTAAAATCGTGACCAATGATGAAAAAGCTACTCTAGGTAAAGCATTAAAAATTATTGAGGATAAATTCGGCTTACACCCTGCACTAAAAGGAAGTTTAAGCCAACTTTATGGTTACACTTCTGATGGAGATGGAATTCGCCATGCAATGCTTGAAGAATCCAATTTAAGTTATATCGATGCTAAATTCATGCTCGTTGCATGTACCAACTTCATCAACTATTTGATTGAAAAAACCAAAGATTAATATCCTAACTCAGCGATAAAAAAAGACCTCTTTCGAGGTCTTAATATACTTAGTGACTCACCACTACTTCGTCTGTTTGCTGATAACGCTTACGAATTAAAATCACACAAACCCAAGCAATCACCAATGGAATAGCCAAAGCATAAAAATAACCACTGCTACCAAAACCAGATAAAACTGTACCACCGATCGCAGAACCTAGTATCGCACCAAAACGCCCCATACCAATCGCCCAACCTGTCGCTGTTGCACGAACTTCAGCAGGATACGATGCAACCACCAAATAATTTAACGCGAGTTGTTGTCCACCAATACCAAAACCTGCCAATGCAATCAGTGCAAAAATCATTGACCATTGTGCAGTTTCAATACTTAGACCCAAAGCAATAGCAACAGCAATTCCGCAAGCAAACATAAAATACAGAATTTTAACTGTATTAATTTTTGGTAAAAAATAAGCCAATGGAATGGCAAACACAATAAATGCGGCATTTACCGTCACAGAAGCATAAGGCGCTTGAATAGGATCTAGACCAGATTGTTTTAAAATCGTTGGCAACCAAGACAGTAACATAAACCATGCAATCCAGTTAAAGAAATATGTTCCCCAAACACCCACTGTGGTTTTGGCTAAACCATTTTGAAATAAACTCGAAAGCTTGGCTGGCTCTACTTTTTGAATCTCTGATTTTGCAAAAACATCTTCATTAAGCTGAATCTGTTGAGCTGAAATTTTATTTAAAATTTTGGCAATACTGGCTTTATTTTTTTCCGTAGGACGCTGCGCCAAATACTCCAAAGATTCAGGCAAAACAAAAAACATCAAAACTAATAATGCCAACGGAATGACACCACCAATAATATAAATACTTTGCCAACCCCAAAGTGGTAAAATTTTAGCAGCCAATATACCGCCAATCATCGCCCCTGCAGGTAGTGCCAAAAGTACACCTGTCGTCACTAAGCCTTTATAACGCTTTGGTGAATATTCAGATGCCAATGCCAAAAGCACAGGCGTTGCGCCTCCCATACCTAAACCTGCGATCACTCGCAAGACAAAAATATGATCTAAATGCGTGACAAAAGCCGTTGCAAAAGTCGCGAGCGCAAAAATAAATATACAAATCATCAAAGTCTTACGGCGCCCTAACTTATCTCCGAGCATCCCTAAGAACATCGCCCCGACTGTCATGCCAATAATACCTGCAGTCAATACAGGTGCTAAAGCTTTGGCATCGAGTTGAAATGCATCAATAATTGCTGGACCTGTAAATGCAACTGCTTGGGTGTCAAAGCCATCAAATAATGCGATGAGAAAGCATAAAAGAATAATAAACCATTGATATGGTGAAAATCTCTGATCCACAACCTGTGAAATTTGTGTGGGTTTTGGTGTTAAATCCATTTTACATCCTTATCCAGATTCTTATTTTATTTTGAACGGATCGTCATAAATCACAATACATCTAAAGGTATCTCCTTATACCTTTAGTGACATTGCTTGATCAGGCTTGATCGACTTCATGACTGTATTAAGCCTAAATATTTAATTCAGTTTCTATATTTACTACACAATAATCGTTTTTTTAAATTAATATTATTTAAATAAACTGTTTTACTTATATCAAAAAAGTGAATATAGTAATCTTATCAAATTGATGAATGCTTTTAATTTATTCGCTGTAAGTTTCTTAGCATTACATTTTCTGCCCAGTCACCTCTCTATCGACTGGGCTTTTTTTTATTTATTTCTTATTTCAAATAACTATAAATATTTAATTTATCAAGAACATCTAAAGTGAGTTCTTTTCTTGCTCCAACCTGATCACCCTGTTTCATCGTCATATTTAAAGAAAATGCTGTGATTTTACCATGCCCATCATCGACCCAACCGGTATACCAACCGACTTGTGGCTCAATATCCATTGCCCAACCACTTTTGGCATAAAGTTTTAAGTCACCACGTTGTTCGATCAAAAGCATTTGTTTAACCTGTTGCTGTACTTTTACATCAAAATCCAATTGTTCTGTTGCTAAACCATATACAAATGCTGCTTCTTGTTGTGGTGTGATTTTTAATGGACCTTTCAACCAAAATTGATCAACTTGTCTACCAATATCAGCATTGCCAAAACCCACACGTTTGACTTCACTTTGCATGAGTTCTAAACCAATCCGACGAGCCAACTCTTGATACACAGGGACTGCTGATGCTTGCATTGCTTCAGCTAAAGTCATATCTTTCTCCCAACTCGAAAAACTACGCTTTTTTCCATCCCATTTAAATATTTCAGTATTACTTGCTTTGTTATGCTGCAAGCCAATCAAAGCATTCAATATTTTAAAAGTTGATGCAGGAATAAAAGCCTGATTGGCACGAGACAAATTATTGCCAAACTGTTGAAAATGCTGTCCGTTATAAATCACCATCACTGCTTGTGTATGTGCTTCATCAAATAAGTATGGAATTTCTTGTACTCTTGATAAGTTTTCAGGCATTGGCTGCACTTTTATCACATCATTTGTCTGAGATAACATTTGCTTTTGGCAGCCCAAACTTATACCAACTAAACCTAAAATAACTATACATTTGATATAGTTCATTATTTACCCAATAAATAGTATTTAAACCGCATCATAATTGATCTAATTTTTAAAAAATGTAAGTTTTTTTCACAAGGATGTAAGAAAATATTTACAAGTGCAACAATTAAGTGCATAATGCACCCCATTAGGGCGATTTAGGAATATTCCTCAGCAGAATTTCTAAATTTTCCGAAGATTTTGGCGAAAAACCCCAGTTTTGATAAAAAACTGGGGTTTTTTTTAACTTTTTCGCTTAAATGAATAAAAAATACGCACCAATATAGTGCAACAAAAGTCTTTAATTTATTTAATTTCGATACAAAACAATATTTTATATTTCAACTAAATTAAGGATGAAAAATAACTAAACATTAATATTTTTTTAATATTAATGTTATTAAAAATTAATCAAAAAAAAGCCCAACCTTGGGGAAAGTTGGGCATTAAAAAGTAAAACTATGAATAAATTATCAAATTTGTCATATAAATTTGATATAAGAATTATGCGAAATTTAACCAATAAAGTAAAGCAGATTGTTTTAGTAGGATTTGAAATAAATCACATAATTTGTACAATATGATAAAAAATCAACAAAAATAATTTTGTATGTTTATTTTTTAAACAAAAGAAGGTTTTTAGCAAAATATCTATCTTTTTAAATTACGAAACAAATCACATATTCACATTAAATAAAGCCACTGAAACAAAACTGAAATAATCAATTATTTCGATCAATTAAATAAAAATAATCCATAAAACCAATCCACTTTTCAAGGTTTTTTTACCTAATCTACATACATATTTTATAATTTTTATAGGTTTAGTTAGTTGTTCTCATTGATATTTTTTCAGGGTTGACAGGTTGAGGTTCATTTGTCCAATTTTCGACCGCTACCATATTTAAAAAACAAACTCAAAATATAATATCTTTATACTTCATTGACTTAATACATTGTTACAATACAATGCAGTATATTTTACCCATTTCACAAACTGGAAATGATTATGAAAAAACTCGGTTTAGCCACTGCTTTATTATTAGCCATGACCGGTGCTCAAGCGTATCAATTCGAAGTTCAAGGTCAATCTGAATACATCGACACAACTGTAAATGACAAAGATTTTACAGGTGGAATTCAAGGTACATATTACCTTAAAGACGTTGATGCTTCTAAAGGTCCTTTGGCTGAAGCTGCATTTTTAAACCAAGCTTCTA
The DNA here is from genome assembly GCF_003024515.2 of Acinetobacter sichuanensis. Taxonomy (GTDB): domain Bacteria; phylum Pseudomonadota; class Gammaproteobacteria; order Pseudomonadales; family Moraxellaceae; genus Acinetobacter; species Acinetobacter sichuanensis. The sequence goes on along the minus strand of NZ_PYIX02000005.1, from coordinate 30,073 downwards.
ACGTTTCGCTTGCTTATAACTATGGCGAAGTTGGTTCAAATGGTGTTGACGTAATCGCACATAACTTTGGTGCTAAAGCTGAAGCTTATATTCCAACTAAATTTGTTCCTGCTTATGTAAGTGCTTCTTATAGTCATACTATTTTAGACAGCAAAAACCAAAATCGTGCTGACGACAATGGTGATCGTTATGCATTAGAAGTGGGTGCGCTTGCAACTAAAAACTTCTTAGTTGCTGTTGGTTATACAAGTGTTGCAGACCAAGCTGCGCTTGATGCATTCAATGTTATGGGTACAGGCATTGCAAAAGCTGTTGCAGAATCTGCAACAATTGGCGATGACCAAGATGCAATCACTGCACGTACTAAATATGTAGGTAACATTGACGGTACAAATATGGCGATTGGTTTTGAAACTGGTCTTGTATACGGTGATGACACTGCTTACCAATTAAAAACTGATTTGTATTTGAACCCACAATTAAGCGTTGGTGCTTCTTATGCAGAGTCTAGCTTTGATGCAACTCCTGATTCAGCTTGGGGCGCAAACGTAAATTACTTCATCACTCCTGCTGTTGCAGTGGGTGCAAGCTACGTAAATGCGAACTCTAAAGCAGCAAACGACACTCAAACTGTGGGCGTTAATGCGAAATTCCGTTTCTAAGAATATTTCTTCAGAAGCAAAAAAAGGACTCATTTGAGTCCTTTTTTATTGTTGATCTGAAAAATCAGTCTAGGTTTGAATTACGAATCACATTTAAGAAATGTAAATGACGTTCATATTGGTCAATAATATCTTGTAAAACATCTTCTTGTGTCCAGTCCATTACATCATAGCCCTGTCCACCTTCACGTAAAAAGACTTCTGCTTGATAAAATGTATCAATATTTTCATGCTGCTCATCGAGCATAAAACTCGCAGCTTCTGTGACATGATTAAAAACTTTATACACAAAATTGACTTCGCTTTGATGGTCAACGCTCAGCACCAAACCTTCTTCAATTTCCTGAATTTTCACATCTAAATGTCGGCGTTTAAATTCACGTTGAATATTTTCAAAAGCTTGTCGCACCACTGTTTGTATATATTGTTCAACCTCGTGATGGGTATGCGGATAATGCATAATCAGCCCAAGGCGTTGTTGCCAACTTCTTGGATTTTGTACTGCTCGTGGCGTAATACGTGCAACTTGTAAAGCATGCATTTTTGTTACATCTAAACGTAATGCTTTGAGTAGCCCCCAACAGAGCAGTAACATAATCAAAGTAAATGGCAAAGCACTCATCATGGTTGCCGATTGCAATGCACCTAACCCACCGACCAACAGTAAAATAATGGACAAAATAGCCATTAAAGCTGTCCAAAATAAACGTTGCCATGCAGGTGAATTTTCAGTTTTTGCTGTTAAATAATCTGTGACCAGCGCACCAGAGTCAGCTGAGGTGACAAAAAATAAAATCACTAAAATCGTCGCAATAAAACTAGAGATACTTGCAAAAGGTAAATGATTTAAAAATTCAAATAACGCTACAGAGGAATCTTGTTGCACGGCGGTAATCAGGCTAGTATTTCCTTGTTCTAAAATACTAAATAATGCCGCATTCCCCATAAACCCCATCCAAATCAGGGTAAATCCTGTTGGAATAAGTAAAACACCAACAATAAATTCACGGATGGTTCGTCCACGTGATACACGTGCAATGAACATACCAACAAATGGAGACCAAGAAATCCACCATGCCCAGTACATAATCGTCCAACCACCAATCCAGCCATTGGGTTGATAAGCATAGAGATTAAAAGTCATGGAAAATAAATTGGACATATACTGCCCAGCATTTTGAATCGTGGTTTGTAAAATATAGACACTTGAACTTGCCAAAAATACAAAGACCAATAAAGCCAATGCTAAAACTAAGTTCAATTCAGAGAGGCGTTTAATTCCTTTATCTAAACCGAGAAATACAGATAAAGAAGCCAATGCACTCACAAAAATAATCAAAATAATTTGTGTACTGATTTGAGTTTCCCAACCAAACAGGTAGCTAAGCCCTGAATTGATTTGCGTTACACCAAATCCTAGCGTAGTTGCTACACCAAATACTGTACCAATGGTGGCAAAAGTATCTACAGCATCCCCCAAAGGACCGTAAATTTTTTGACCAATAATGGGATATAAACCAGAGCGTACTTTGAGTGGTAAATGATAACGAAAGGCAAAGTATGCCAATGTTAAACCGACTAAAGCATAAATCGCCCATGCATGTAAGCCCCAATGAAAAAAGGTAATTCGCATTGCTTGCTGAGCAGCTTCAATACTTTGAGGCTCACCTGTAGGCGGATTGACATAATGCATGACTGGCTCAGCTACACCAAAAAACATTAAACCAATCCCCATGCCCGCAGTAAATAACATGGCAAACCATGAGCCGTTACTATATGACGGCTGACTATGGTCAGGACCTAATTTAATTTTCCCCATATCGGATAAAGCAATAAAAACCAATACCATGAGAAAAATGGCGACAGAGAGTACATAAAACCAGCTAAATGAATCAGTAATCCACTGATTCATATGTTGAGTGATCAGTTCAAAAGCATTAGGTGTAAAAATTACAACTGCTAAAAATAAAACAATAATCCCAACGCTACTAAAAAATACATTTGGATTGACATTATCAAACCAAGATCGTTTTTTGGAAGGCATATCTTCCTCACATTTTTTTACTTAAAGGACAGACCAAAAGGTCAATAAAGGCATTCACATGACATGAAAAAAGAGCAAGTTCAGCTAAAAAGAACTTGTAAAACATGATAATTCATCTAAAACAGTCAAAACGTTGGCTTACTGTAAAAACACAATCGGTGATTAATCGGTCTTATGTGCAATATAATGCAAAGCAATTAAGCGCGACACAATCAGTGCTAAGTACATCACGCCACCGAACATTTGTAACATTGCAACAATACGTGCTGCGGGTGCAATTGGAATAACATCAGAAAGTCCTGTTGCAGACTGCAAACTAAAACTTAAGAACAGTAAGTCTAACCAAGTTTGATATTCACCAACATGATTTGGGTTTTGAAAGCTATTGGGTACGGTTAGCTGACAAATGCTATATAAAAATGCAAAACCCCATGCAAGCAATGTAAATACTGCTCCTGCTGCAAATAGCTCATCTTTGGTTAAATAGCGGTCTGCAAACATATAGCGCACTAAACCATAAGCAGCACAAAAATAAGCAGCTGCTTCAAATAAATGTGCTGTGATTTGCATAGGGACAGAACGTAAACCGATCAACATCAAAATAGAAAAAATAAATGCGCCTGTCACAAAGAAAAGTCCAATCACACTATAAACAGGTGTCTGTCGAATGACCTTTGCAATCATTAATAATGCCAATACACCCAGTGCCCACATTAAAGTTTGGTAGCTACGACTGGTACTTGTCACTAAATATAAAATAAGCATATTGAGTTGTACCAATAACAACCATGCTGATGGCAAAAGCTTAAAACCTCTCCAAAACTGCACTAGCGTTTGCATATATTTTCCTTTTCGTTCTTATTTTTTTGTGGTGAATGATACGATATCTTACAGAAAATTTTAAAAAATCATCAATACATTGCCTATCTTTCATTCGATACTATGTCAGATTTTAAACTCAAAATCGTTTAGCCCAAAAGCATCATACAAGGACATCATGATGAAAATAAAAATATATGGGGTTATTTTATGTAGCAGTCTAATTTTATTTGGCTGTACAAAAACAGATCCTTTACTTGAAAAAAATCAAAACTATATTGGTGAATGGAAAAGTGAAAATAGTACACTTGAGATTAAAAAGAATGGTGAAATTAAGTTTTCACAGCACCTGCATTCAGAACAAAAAAATGCCTCAAGTGATATGAAGTCTTCAACAATTTCAAATATCAAAGCACCACTCACTCAACTTGATCAGCAGCATTTGCATATTGGTGAAGGTGATTTATCAAAGGACTTTAAAATTAATAAAGCACCTTATCAACAAGATAATGAATGGCGTTTGATTTTAGATGGTGAGATTTATACACGACATTAACCTCAAAACATCTACTCCTCAGCATAAAAAAAGTCCCTTTTGGGACTTTTTTTACTTTAAAAAACTGACTTAGTGATCTGAAGCACCAGAGATACCAATACCTGTTTGTGAGCGAACAAACTGCGCATCAAATGCTTTACGTTCTGCTTGTGCACGTGGTGAGTTATCTGTTACAGAGAACAACCAACAGCAGATAAATGCTAATGGCATTGCAAAGATTGCTGGACCATTAAATGGGTTCACAGGTGTATCAGAAATATTTAATGTATCTACCCAAACTGCTTTAGATAAGATAATTAAAGTTACTGCTGTTACCAAACCAACCAAACCACCAATCACTGCACCACGTGTTGTTAAGCCTTTCCAGAACATTGAAAGTACAAGTACTGGGAAGTTAGCACATGCAGCAACAGAGAATGCTAGACCCACCATGAATGCTACGTTTTGTTTCTCGAACAAGATTCCCAAAATCATGGCAAAAATAGCTAAACCTAAAGTTGCGATTTTAGACATACGAAGTTCAGATTCAGGTGTAGTTTGACCTTTCTTCAATACGTTTGCATACAAGTCATGAGAAATTGCTGAAGCACCTGATAGTGTTAAACCAGCAACAACTGCAAGAATTGTCGCGAATGCAACTGCTGAAATAAAGCCCATGAACAAGTCACCGCCCACCGCATCAGACAAGTGAACCGCAGCCATGTTATTACCACCAACAAGTTCTAACTTGCCAGTGACTGCCATTTTTGCAACATCAATAAATTGTGGGTTGTTTGATACGAAAAGAATCGCACCGAAACCAATAATGAACGTCAATAAGTAGAAGTAACCAATGAAACCTGTTGCAACAACAACTGATTTACGTGCTTCTTTTGCATCTTTAACCGTAAAGAAACGCATTAAAATATGTGGTAAACCTGCGGTACCAAACATGAGAGCTAAACCAAGAGATAAAGCATCTAATGGATTTGCAGCTAAGCTACCTGGACCCATGATTTGCGCTGCTTTTTCAAAGCTTACATCATGAACTTTTGCAAAAACTTGAATCGATTGATTGAACATTTCAGCGAAACTAAAGCCAACTGCTTTCATGACCATAAATGCCATGAATGTTGCACCTGAAAGTAGCATTACTGCTTTAATGATTTGCACCCAAGTGGTTGCCAACATACCGCCGAAGATAACGTAAGCCATCATCAGAAGACCAACGATCACAACAGCAATGTTATAGTTCAAACCAAATAAAAGTTTAATGAGCTGACCTGCACCCACCATTTGAGCAATCAAATAGAATGCAACAACAACCAATGAACTCACAGCCGCAAGTGTACGTACAGGTTTTTCTTCTAAACGGAATGAAACCACGTCAGATAAGTTAAATTTACCTAAATTACGTAAACGCTCAGCAACTAAGAAGAGTACAACTGGCCAACCCACCATGAAACCAAGTGAGTACAGCAAGCCATCAAAGCCTGAACTGAACACCATTGCGGAGATACCGAGGAACGATGCTGCTGACATATAGTCACCTGCGATCGCTAAACCATTTTGGAAACCTGAAATCCCACCACCAGCAGTATAGAAGTCAGCAGTACTTGTGGTTTGTTTTGCTGCCCATTTCGTAATAAATAGCGTTAAGCCAACGAAAATAGCAAACATGATAATTGCATGCCAGTTGGTTGCTTGTTGTTCTGCTGCACCAAGATCTGGACCAGCTTGAGCAAGTGTAGAAAACAGAGCTGTAGATGCTAGCGCTGCTTTGGTTTTTAAAGCATTCCATTTCATCTTAGTATTTCCCTTTTTCTTTAGCAATCGCTTCTACTTCTCGCATTGCTTCATCATTTAAGTGATCAAGCTTATTGTTGGCAATATATGAATACACGCCACATAAAACGAAAGATAAAACAATAATGCTCAGTCCTAAAGGAATTCCCCAAGTCGTTACACTACCTTGCGATACTGGTGTGAGTAGAAACTCTTTGTTGTAGCCGACTAAAAGCATAAATCCAACATAAACAAACAACATAATTGCTGTTAATGTCCAACTTAAATTTCTCTTTTTCGCTACCATTTCTTTAAATTTTGGATTTTGTAGAATTGCATCTACCTGTCTCTCATCCATCATCTCGCTCCTTGATTCGCGACCAGTCCACTGGTTGCAATTTTTAATCATTATTTTGATGAGACAAAATTAACAATGTTGAAGCTTCACGTAACTTAGACTTTGGTCGTTAAATTTTAATCAGAATAAATGCCTCTGTTCTGGGATGCGTTATCATAGGCATAGCTTGTTAGACTGTAGTGATTATGAATAGTTGGTTGATTATTGGGGTTCTCGCCCTTTACATCATAATTTTATTTGCCTGCGCCTTCTTTGGTGAGAAGCATGCAAGTAGATTAAGTACACGTGGGCGAATGCTTCTCTTTAGTCTAACATTAGGCGTATATTGCTCTTCTTGGACATTTTATGGTGCTACAGGCGCGGCAGTTCGTGAAGGGATTATTTTTCTTCCCATCTATTTAGGTCCTTTGCTTTTTGTCGGCTTAGGCTACGATATTTGGCGGCGTTTAGGTCGAGTTCGTCAGCATCATGCCATTTCATCCATTGCAGACTTTGTTGCGGCGCGCTATGGAAAAAGTGGAACACTCGCCTCTTTAGTCACCATTTTAGCTGTCATTGCGATTATTCCTTATTTAGCTTTACAACTACGCGCGATCGCACTCAGTGCATCGGTCATGCTCGAACATAATACACAAGTCATTTCAACCACCACCAATGGTGTATTGGGCTTAACTGCTGTTTTAGCCATTTTAGCCATGATGTTTGGCACACGACAAATTGCTAATACCGAACAACATGGTGGTTTAATGCTCGCAGTTGCATTTGAGTCATTTGTTAAATTATTTGCCTTACTCTGTGTCGCATTCTTTTTTATTTTTGAAAACCCAGAAAATCTGTTACAAATTTCCAAAGATGTCAGTAAAACATTTCATGAAGTACAACTTTTTGGAGTTCCTGAAACATTTTGGGTGCAAACCTTACTTGCAGCTTTAGCAATCATCTGTTTACCTCGTCAATTTCACGTTGCAGTTGTCGAACTGCGTGACGAAAAACATATTCGTGGTGCACGTCGTTGGTTTGCAGCCTATTTAATTTTAACCATTATTGCCATTATTCCAATCGCCAGTTGGGCGCTCCATGCTGCACCTGCTTACTTAAGTATTCCAGATGTTGCCGTGCTGTCTTTACCACTGAGTTATGGGCAAGACTGGCTGACTTTATTGGCATTTTTAGGTGGATTTTCAGCATCAACTGGCATGTTACTGGTATCCTCTGTAGCGCTGTCGATTATGCTCAGTAATGATTTAATTATGCCTGCACTTTGGCGTTTAAATGTTTTATCCAGACATGATAAGCGCCTCCCACAAGTATTAAAACTCACGCGTCGAATTTGTATTTTGGCAGTGATGTTTTTAGGCTTTTTATTTTTCCATTTCTTCAATGATATTGACCAATTATCAACATTTGGCTTACTGGCTTTTAGTGCGGTTGCACAGTTTTCACCTGCGCTGATTGGCGGGTTATATTGGCGCGGAGGAAGTCGTCAAGGTGTTTATGCAGGTTTAGTCATTGGCTTTATTTTATGGATATACACTCTACTTCTACCGACTGTTTTACGTAGTTTACCTACCGAATATAGTGCTTTTGCAGAGCAGTTTTTAGTTCATGGTCCCATGCATATTCAATGGCTAAGACCTGAAGCACTCTTTGGTTTTGAGTCCTTCGCGCCACTGACTCATGGCGTCACTTGGGCTTTGGGCTTAAATATTCTACTTTATATTTGGGTTTCTCGTATTTACCGTCCTTCTGTTGCTGAACAAATCCAAGCTGAAAGTTTCTTTTACTATGAAACCAAGCCTTTACCTGCACAAAATACCTCAACAGATATCAGTTATTTAAACCATGATGTTGCGCGTTTAAAAGTTGGAGATTTAATTGCTCTAGCAAAACGTATTACAGGTGAAGGTCCAACTGTCCAAGCTTTCCGTCAATTTTGCATCATGAATAATGTGGTACTGAATGAAAATAGTAGTGCAAATGGCATGTGGTGGCGATTTACCGAACAATATCTCGCAGGAACAATCGGTGCTGCTTCAGCACGTACTCTACTCACAACGGCAATGGTCAATAATGGTTTAGCATTAGGACAAGTTGCTAATATTCTTGACCAAGCTTCACAGTGGCAACGTTTTAATCAAAACCTGATTATGACCATGATCGACCACATGACCCAAGGGGTCAGTGTTGTTGATGAGAATATGTGTTTAGTGGCTTGGAATAATCAATATCTCAAACTTTTTGATTATCCAAAAGACTTGGTCTATGTCGGTTGTCCAATTGCAGATTTGATTCGTTATAACGCAGAACGTGGCGAATGTGGTCCAGGCTCAATCGAAGAGCATGTACGCAAACGTATTCATTGGATGAAAGTCGGTAGTGCGCATGAGTTTGAACGTATTCGTAAAGATGGACGCGTCATTCAAATGCGTGGAAATCCAATCGAAGGTGGTGGTTTCGTTACGACATTTGCTGATATTACAGCTTTCCGTGAAAATGAAGCCGTTCTTGAAGCTCGTGTTTCAGATCGAACCCAACAGTTAGCAAATGCTTTAGCAGAACAACAGTTAGCACGTGAACAAGCTGACAAAGCCAATATGTCGAAAAGTCGATTTATTGCAGCAGCCAGTCATGATTTATTGCAGCCCATGCATGCTGCTCGTTTATTTAGTACAGCACTTGAACAAAGTGTACAGACCGATGAAGACCGTAAAACTTTACAACAACTTGATCGTGCTTTATATGGTGCAGAAAGCATGCTCTCTGCGTTGCTAGATATTGCACGTTTAGAAGGCGGCACCATTCAACCTAAACGCCAGATTTACCCATTACATGATTTATTACGTGATTTAGAACTGCAATTTAAATCCATTGCAGCGCAGCGTAATATCAAATTAGTGGTACATGATGCTCAGTTCTGGATAGACACTGATCCACAATGGATTCGCCGTATTATTCAAAATTTTGTGAGTAATGCGCTACGTTATACGGCTAAAGGACGTGTTGTTGTTGGTGTATTACGTTCTGCATCAAAGCCTAGACATATTCGCATAGGTGTGTGGGATACAGGTCCGGGTATTGCTGAGGAACAACGTATTAAGCTGTTCCAAGAGTTTGAACGCTGTGGGCATACTTCACCGTGGGGCGAGCAAGGTTTAGGTTTGGGCTTAGCCATTGTACAGCGTATGACGAGTTTGTTGGATTATCCTGTACATGTTGCTTCTGAGTTAGGCAAAGGCTCATGCTTTATGATCGAAGTGCCTATAGTTGATGCACCAAAAGTAGTTGCAACACCCGTACAAGCGGTTCCTTTACGTACTAAAGCATATAAAATTTTATGTTTAGATAACGATGAAACCATTTTAGAAGGCATGAATACTTTATTAACCAAATGGGGTTATCAAGTCTTTAAAGCCACTGAACCTGAACAAGCTTTAGAAATTATCCAAAATGAAAATATTCAAGTTTGGTTAGTTGATCAGCATCTTAACCATCATAAAATTGGTTTAGATTTTATTTTGGAAAATCGTCAGGAAAATGTTCCTGTTGCACTGATTACAGCCGATTCTGATCCAGAACTTCCACAACATTTAAAAGAGTTAAATATTGTCTTACTGAAAAAACCACTCAAACCTGCTTCATTACGTTCATGGTTATCAGGTCTAAAAATATCAAAATAAGCTCAAGCTAAAAGTTTGAAAAATATGTTTTGATACATTTATTGCGTCTAAAAAATTATTTTTAGGCGCATTTTTTTAAGACAAATAGCAATCCTGCTAACAAGTTTAGGCAAAAATGATCAAAAATTAGTGATTTTTAATCAAATTGATTGACCAAAAAATTCACTGAACTATTTTCTATGGCAAATTCAATCAAATTTATTTCCATACATTCGCACACTTGGTTACAATTACTTAAATATTTGAATTTTATAAATATAATAAACAAAAAAACCCATATACAACTTTAGTCTCATTCCTATTGCATCTTAGATAAATCATAAAATTAGCCTATTGGTTAGATAAATTTGCATCTGGAATGATGCATAAACAAAATTTTAAAAATTAGGAGTTTTCCATGAATATTTCTGAATCAGTGCCTCATGGTATCCATCAAACCCAACAATTCCATCGTCAATATGGCGTCAATGCCATATTGCCTGAAATTGATTGGAAAACTGTTTTCCCACATACTAAATTAGAAAATACTCAATTAAATGCTTTAAATGCGCTTTATCAGGCAGCCGTTCCGTTGGCTTTGAAAGTCTTTGAAGAGCTCAAATTTGATGTGTTTTTGCCTGCTGCGTATCAACCACAAGGTTTAGGTTTATTTGATAAAATCGCACAACAAGAAGAATTACTTATTCAAGAACTTAAAGATGAATGCAAATCTTTAGATGAAGAAACACGCCATCAAATTTGGAGTATGTTGCTACGAGGTGGTGCTGTTCTGGTTTTTAAAGCATGGCTAGGTAAAGTTAAAACAGGTGAAAATAGTTTAGATTTAACTCAATTTGATGAACTTTCTGACTTATTATTTGTGAAAACCTCACCAACCACATTGGCACAACGCTTAAATGTAGACACACATGCAGATTATGATCATGTCTTTTTAATGTATGGTGATGACATTTTCTTAGATCGTTTCAATAGCTTAGAAACAGCAGCTTTATTTGTTGATCTTGAAGTTTATGATGCTGCTTTCCTGAGCTTACGTGATGATCGTGTTGCGGAGTATTTAAAATCAAAAGATTATGTAACCCAAGAGCAAATCGATGATCTTAAATGCGCGTTAAATCCATTAGGATGCCCTGACTTGATTTCTAAACAAGATTGTCTAGCTTAAACATCTGAAATGGATCATGCCTAACTTTCCTCAGTTAGGCATTTTTTTATGGGTGATGAGAAATTTTTCAATGAATGCCGAAACTTGCTCAGCATGCACATGTGCTAAATCATGTTGCCCATTTTCAATGACATGCAGTTCAGATTGAACGATTTTCTGATGTAAATACTGCCCAACTGTTACAGGGCTGATCGGGTCTGAACCGCCCCAAATCAGTAAAACGGGACACTGTATTTTTTCCAACTCAGCATCAAGCTCAACATGATGTTGAACAAACCAATCAGGTACAGCAAAATTAAATTGATAATCTGTACGCCAATCGGCAACTTCAAACTGACTCAAATCAATTCCACCTGAAGTTGCAATCAAAACCAAAGCAATAACCTGCGTTGATTTTTGTAAAGCGGCTTGTACTGCAAATATTCCCCCCATAGACTGCGCAATCAAGACAGAAGGTCGCTGAATTTGCTGCAATACATGGTGCTGTAAATCTTCAAAACTGCGCACATGATCATTATCAGGATGACCACCAAAGCTTGGATAGGCAATCATTTGTGTAGTGACATCTAATGTTAAGCACTGAATAACATTATTCCAAAATGCGGTATTGCCTGACGCACCAGGTAAAAAGATCAAATTCATCAATAAAACCCAATATAAAAAATGGCATTTTCCTTAAAAAACACCATTTTTTATTTTTCTATGACTAAAGAATGGACGTATTGATTTCTACACTACGCAATAGTGTCTTTGTTACAGGTGTTTTCTGACAAATCTCCAAAACTTTTTGATGTAATTCTTCAGTCAACGGCTGTGCAAAAGCCAAACGACGATCTATCCATTCTTTGCCTTCTTTATTGGCATTAAAATCAGCTTCAACTGTAAATTCACCTAAGTCAAAACCTTTATGCTGTGCGTACATGCGTAGCGTAATCATAGTACATGAGATTAACCCTGAACAAATAAAATCATAAGGCGCTAAACCCTGATCTTGTCCACCAAATGACTCGGGTTTATCCGTAATGAGTCTGTGCTGACCACTACTGACTTCTCCTGACCATGCTTCGGACAATGTTTTTACCTTTGCATTTGCGATAATTGCCATTTTATTTTACTCACTTTTCACTATTTTTATTTTGAAGGACGCATTTTATCAGGAAATACAGGTGCTTCTAAACGAGGACCGTCATAACTTGGAATACGTCCAAAACGTGCATCTTCAGCGACCCATTGCTCACGTGCAATCTTTAACTCTTCTTGGGTACGACCGACAAAATTCCACCACAGTAAAATTGGAGATTCAAAAGGCTCACCACCAATGAGCAATAGACGAGCACCTTTATGGAGTTGTACTTCAATTTTATGAATACCAGGTTCTAATACCACCATGTTATCGCTGTTGAGTTCATGTCCATTCACAACAGCCTCACCTTCGAGTGCCATAAAACCATATTCAAATTTTGGATTTAAAGGAATGATGGTGGTGGCTGATTCTTTTGCATAAAAATCGACTCCAACCAGTTCAGAATGCACCTTAACAGGTGAAGTTGTCTTTAGAAACTCACCCACTAAAACTGTAAATTCAACCTCATCTTGTTCAACCACAGGCAACTCAGGATAATGGTCAAACTGTGGAGCCATATTTATTTTATCATCAGGCAAAGCAATCCAAAGCTGAGCCGCATGCATTTTTGTTTCATTGTCAGGTGCGACTTCTGTATGGGAAATACCATAACCTGCGGTCATGAGATTGACTTGTTTAGGTTGAATGAGTTGATTGGTCGTACCCAGACTATCACTATGCAACATCGTCCCTTCAATCATCCAAGTGAAGGTTTGCAGACCAATATGTGGATGTGGTCCTACATCTAAGCCATCACCTTGAGGAAAAGTTACAGGTCCTGCATGATCTAAAAAACACCATGCGCCAATCATACGCTTATGACGGCTTGGTAAAGCACGTTTAATCACAGTGCCTTTGCCGATCTCCGCAGAGCGAATTTGAAAGTTTTGAATAAATTGATTGACGTATTTTTCGCAATCATCAGAATTAGAGATTTCACTATAATTGGTATTTGTCATATTTTTATCCTAAATAAATGCTGCATAAAATTTGCGATGGCGATGCTGATCTACCCATATTCTAGTCAATTTTCAAGATTTGACCTAGATAACATTTAATACGCTGAATACTAGTAATAGGACAATAACAGAATTGTTTTTGTTGTAAATTTCTTTTAATTTTTATTTTTTTCAGCTTTGTCTTAAAAGAGCAGTCCCTGTTATTATTTTTCTTCTTGGACTTTGAAAAATAAGCATGACTGAAAATGATTGAGCATTATTTACTTTGCTCTTTAACTTCCAAATATTCAATTTCTGCTGAGTCAGCAGGCAAATTTAAACGAATTTGACAACCTAATTCATATTCACTTTTTTGGATAACCAAAATTTCGGATAATACTTCTATTGGGCGCCCAACTTTAAAATCCGTTTTTTCCAAATACTGCCCAAGCTGTTGTGCATAAATATAATCTAATTGACCAATTTTAATGTCTTTTAACATCACATCGATCATATATTTTTCATGCTGAGACTCTGGCACACGTTGTAAGCGTACTTTTTTATGATATGGCTGTGCTGTTGGCTTCAACATCTGCTCAGTAATGATCTTACGCTGAGCTGCATAGCTGATCTTGAGTTGATAGGAAAATTCTGTTGTATCTTCAATAACTAAGGGATGAGATCTAAAAAACATATCTCGTTCAAACTGATAACGTTGCCAGCGTCGCTCATCCATTTTTTGCACAATAACAAAACCAAATACAACAACAACAGCAACCAAAACTAAAAACACCATAAGTGCATTAACCTGAAGCAAATCTATTTAACAAAAATAAGGAGCGATACGCTCCTTAAATCTTAATTATGTAATCTAAAAGATTAAATACCGTATTTCACACGGTATGCTTCCATTTTAGCTAAGGCTTCTTTTTCACCTTTTGCATCTAAATAGTCCATCAAATCTTTCATAGTAATCAAAGCATGTACAGGAATTTCTAACTCTTTTTGTACTTCTTGAATCGCAGAAAGTTGACCTTGACCTTTTTCTTGACGATCTAAAGCAACCAATACACCTGCAATACTTGCACCTGCATTTTTAAGAACCGTCACGACTTCACGAATTGCTGTGCCTGCCGTAATAACATCGTCAATAATCCAAACCTTTTTGCCTTCAACCGCAGCACCAACCAAAACACCACCTTCACCATGATCTTTTGCTTCTTTACGGTTAAAACCCCAAGGCACACTTACGCCATGAACTTGAGAAAGTGCAACAGCCGTTGCAGCAACAAAAGGAATGCCTTTATAAGCTGGACCAAAGATCACTTCAACATTGTTACATTGTGTGAGTTTATCTGCATAACCTTGTGCTAACAGCGATAATGCTTCACCGTCATTGAGTAAGCCTGCATTAAAAAAATAAGGACTTACACGACCTGATTTTAAAGTAAACTCACCAAATTTAAGCACACCACGTGATAAGGCAAGTTCGATAAAAGTTTGCGGATTGAATGTCGCTGCTGATGTCATGAGGTGCTCCGAAATTCTGTAATAGAGGTAAGACTTGCGCATGATACCAAAGAGTAGCTATCCAAGTGATCAAAAAATTTTAAGAGTTGTCTCAATTAACGTAAATGGTTTACGTGCATCTGTCACAAAAGGCTTGCTAGATTGGCTTGAACAGTCTGAGGCGGATGTCATTTGTATGCAAGAAAGTCGGATCACACATACACAGTGGACTGATAAATTTAAACCTGAAGGTTGGTACACGCATCTATTTCCCGCAGAAAAAGCAGGCTATGCAGGGACTGCTATTTATAGCCGATTACCTTTTGTTTCCATCAAAGATGGTTTAGGTTTTGAATTAGCCGATTCACAAGGTCGTTTTATCAGTGCTGAATTTGATCTTGGTTTAGAACAAAACGTACATATCTGTTCCCTTTACCTTCCTTCAGGTTCTTCAGGTGATGAAGCACAAGCACGCAAAGATCATTTTTTAGAAGAATATAAAGTCATTCTAAAAAAATGGCGTGATGAAAATAAATCAGTCATTGTCTGTGGTGATTACAATATTGTGCATAAACGTATTGATATTAAGAACTGGTCAGGCAACCAAAAAGCATCAGGCTGCTTACCGCATGAACGTGCTTGGCTCGATCATATTTATGATGATTTAGGCTATGTAGATACCTTCCGTGAAGTACGCAAAGAAGCCGAAGTTTACTCTTGGTGGTCAAATCGAGGACAAGCACGAGCAAAAAATGTCGGTTGGCGCATTGACTATCAGGCATGCTCGCCTGACTGGAAAACCCGCACTGTCAACGCTTGGGTCTATAAAGAACAATGGTTTAGTGACCATGCACCTGTCATTATTGACTATCAATTATCAGTTTAAAATATAGAACCCTCACCATTAAGTGAACACTTGTTCACTTAATAAGTGTAAATATCTCACAATACTTGTCGTGTTATCGTATTTTTTCTTCCCCCCAATAAGCGCATTATTGTCTCACGGCACAGGGACATTGTCAGGATGACAGCAAAAGGATAGGACGCCGTAGGACGAAAGGAAAATACTAAACGCAAGTTTATATTTTTAATGGATTTGACATTGGACGTTGTACTGAGACCCGCATAGTCAGGATGATTAGATGCGGGTTTTCTCTTTCTTATGTTTTAAATAATTACTTTGTTATTTTCAAGTCTTTTCGTTGTTTATCTTTATAATTTTTCTTCATGTTTATAGCAATTAATTTAAAGACTTTATCTTTCATTTTTATGACAACTCATATTCTCATCTTATATTTCTCATTTTAAATTTTAAATGGTTTTAGTCCACGCATTTTTTTTGTTACCCTAAAATTCAGCAATATCAAAATTTAAAGACAAATAGGTTATATATTATGTTGAAAATTTACGGAATCAAAAACTGTAGTTCGATGAAAAAAGCGTTTGACTTACTCAATGAACTGTCTATTCCTTATGAATTTCATGATTATAAGAAACAAGGCATTGATGCTGAAACATTAAAAAGATGGCTCAACCAATTAGGACAAGAGCTTATTCTCAATAAAAAAGGCACAACATGGAAAAAACTTTCTGAACAAGAACAAAAAGAAGCTTTAGAAAACCAAGACAATCTGATTCAAGCTTTAATCGCACATAGCAGCATGATCAAACGTCCTGTTATTGAAAAAGATGAACAATATGTCGTCGGCTTTGATGAAGAAAAAATCAAAGCTTTAAAATAAAATAGTGTCTATCTGCTGTTTAATAAACAATAAAAAGCTCGATATTAATATCGAGCTTTTTCACATGATTGATGCAAAAATTAGTTAGCACGAATCCAAGTTTGGTTACGACCTAAAGCCGAAACGCCCATATAGCCACGAAGGTTGAGTTTACTGCCTGCTAACTCACCTTTTAGCTTATAGCTTTTGCCATTTTTAGGGTCAAGAATTGTACCGCCTTCATATTTACCATTTACATTTTTTAATCCATGAACAATGGTGACACCTTTCAAAGATTTATTGTGATACTTGCCTTCACACTTCGTACATACATTTTCTTCGCCTGGCGTCACAATACTTTGGATCGTGGCAGAAAGTGTGCCATTACTTTGCTCAGTAAATTTCACGATCGCTTTCGGCTGTTTGGTTTCATCATCAATGGTTTTCCATACTGTACCATTGAGTGGATCTGCTGCATTGGCAAATGCTGTCGCTGCGAATAAGCCGATCATCAGTGCTATTTTTTTCATTTTTGTTGATTTCCCTAGTCATCATTAACATATGATAGTATTCAAAAATTGCAACAAATATGCAATTTTTGAATGTGACTATTTAGTGTACCCTTGTAAATAATGTTGGTCATTCAACAAATAAAAACAGTAAAGATCAAACAAAATGGAAAAAGCATGAAGATTAATCCGTTAATGAAACAATTCATCACAGAAGCTATTTTAAAGACCAGTTTTAAAATGCCAAGTCGCTTAAATCTCCCACCGACTGCTGTGCGTTTTGCTCTCGAACAACTCACACGTGTTTTTCCTCAACCAAAAGATGTTGTGCTTCGTTCTTTGCGTATTGCGGGCATACATGCTGAAGAAATAAAGCCACAAGCCACAACTACACAGATGATTTTTCACATTCATGGTGGTGCTTTTTTCGTTGGTTCACTCAAAACACATCGGGCTTTTTTATCTGAAATCGCTGTTCGAACACAAATGCAAGTCTTACATGTTGACTATCCATTAGCACCTGATCATCAATATCCTGAAGCAAGCGATGCGATTTATGACATCTATCAAATGCTGATGGATCAAGGCGTACAACCAAAAGATATTATTGTTTCAGGGGATTCTTGTGGTGCAAATTTAGCTTTAGCTCTTGCCTTAAAACTCAAAAAAGAAGATCCAGAACATCTACCAAGTGGCTTAATTTTAATGTCACCTTTTTTAGATTTAACATTAACCAGTGAATCTTTACGTTATAACCAAAAACATGATGCATTACTTTCTGTAGAAGCTTTAGAAACAGGAATTAGTTACTATGTGCCTAAAGATATAGATCCTTCAATTCCTGAAATTTCACCTATTTTTGGTGATTTTTCAGGTCTTCCACCTACCCTTGTTCAAGTGGGTTCAAAAGAAATCTTGATGGATGATGCCATCCGTTTCGAGAAAAAAGCAAAAAAAGCTGATGTCGATGTCACCTATAAACTCTATACAGGCATGTGGCATAACTTTCAGATGTTTAGCCCATGGTTTGATGAAGCCAAAAAAGCACTTGCTGATATTGCTGACTTTGCTCATCGACTTGATCAAACTTGATCAATTTTTTAAAACAAAAAGCAGTCAGTGGCTAAATAGCTGCTTACTGCTCTACTTGCATGACATTTTTAGAAATAATTTATAAAATACAATTCTTTAATAATTTTAGATAAAAACATGCAGAAAATAATCATTTAGGTTTATAATTTCATCGCACATCATTTATGCATTATTTTCTCTTTTAGTCTATTTAACACTGACTGAAACTATATGTAAAATATCTCCTCGGTCAGCTTCATAACAGATTAAATTTCAAAATGCTCCCATAAAAATACTGTATTTTTTCTTAAAATATTCTACATTTTTAGAGCATGTATAGGAAATACATGAATAACGAGTTAATCTAACCAAAATAAAATGGATTTAATATAACTCCCATGAATAATTTAGCAAAAAAAATGATCAGTTATATACAATCTAATATTATTATGAGTTGGTCTAACATTCATAAATGTATTTTAGTTTTGGTATTGGCTATTTTAATTCATTTAATCTGGATTATGTGGAAAGTTTATATTTTAATCACACCAACACTTTGGCAGTGGTTAAATATTTCATTATTAAAAAATCAGCTTATGATCAATATTATTTCGATTATTTGCTTAACGATTTTAATTATTATCAGTATTTTCAATCATAAAAAGGCATGGATAAATCACTATTTTAGCTACTTTGTAATTACAACCTTTATTTTAATTTTAGTTTTAGACGGTTATCTAGTTGGAATTTATAGTCCTGCAACGATTTTCACGAGTGTTTGTGTGACAGGTATAGGATTAGTTTTATTTAACCAAAAAATTATTTATTTTAATTTAATTTTAGCCACATCTATTTTTTCTGCCTTAATTTATCTGACCACTAAAAACATCATTCCTTATGCACCCATTTTCAGCCATCAATTATTAAATAGCATTCCCTATCATAATAATTTTTGGGTTTATAGTATGATTTATTTCATTATACCTGTGTTATTTGCAGGTCTACTTTTCTTTGAAATACTTTTACTACAATGGCGTCATAGAGAATCTTTATTTCAAGAAATTAGCCAAATAGACCCATTAACAGGTTTGTATAATCGGCGTTTTTTTAATGAAAAAATTAAAGAGTTACAAAAACAACAGCTCTCTTATCTCATTATTTTACTGGATTTAGACCATTTCAAAGCAATTAATGATCAATATGGGCACTATACAGGTGATTTAGCACTCAAACACATCGCAAAAACATTGTCTCTTTCAGTTCGTAAAACGGATATTGTTGCGCGTTATGGTGGTGAAGAATTTATTTTACTCTTACCACAAATTACAGAAACACAAGCTTTAGAAATCGCAGAAAAGTGTAGAAAAACGATTGCCAACCATCCTTTAAAACTCGATGATGGGCAACAAATTTATCTGACGGCTAGTTTTGGTTTAGGGCTAACTTGCCCTCAATCGAATATTGATCAAGCGATTTATTTAGCAGATCAAGCACTCTATCACGCCAAACAAGCAGGACGAAATCAAGTACAAATTTATGATGGAACAACATTTCAGTCATTCCAACATAAAACGCTAAAATCTTGAGTAATCAAGTTTAAGCACTATGCTCTACTTCTAAAGCAGGATAATCAATATAGCCTTCTGCTGTTTGTGAACCGATCATATTTTCAAATACCAGTTCATTCAAAGGTGCATCCTGAAGTAGGCGTTCATATAGATCAGGGTTGGCAATATAGGCTTTACCAAAAGACACGGCATCGGCTTTGCCTGAGGCTAACAGCTCAATGGCATCTGCACGGCTTAACTTCATATTGGCAATGTATGGCACACCGCCTGAACGCTGTTTTAGCTCATCACTAATGCTGTCATCTGCCAGATATTCACGAGTAAAGAAGAAGCCAATTTTACGTTGACCCAACTGCTCTAAGGCATAGCCAAATGTTTCACGTGGATCAGCATCACCCATATCATGTTCATCACCACGCGGTGCCAAATGCACACCTACACGACCTGCACCCCACACTTCGATCAATGCATCGGTCACTTCTAGCAATAAGCGAGCGCGGTTTTCCACAGAACCACCATATTCATCATCACGCTGATTGGTTTTGCTCTGTAAAAACTGATCGATCAAATAGCCATTGGCAGCATGGAGTTCCACACCATCAAATCCTGCGTCTTTGGCACGAATTGCAGCCTGTTTATATTGTTCAACAATACTTTTAATTTCAGCAATTTCCAAAGGACGTGGAGCTACATAATCACGTTTTGGACGCAGTAAACTGACTTGCCCTGCCTGCTGTACCGCACTTGCAGAAACAGGCGTTTCACCACCCAATAGATCAGGATGTGAAACACGCCCGACATGCCAAAGTTGAGCAACAATCAAACCACCTTTGTCATGTACTGCCTGCGTGGTCAGCTTCCAGCCTTCAACCTGAGCATCAGTGAATAATCCTGGCGTGTTTAAATAACCGTTGGCTTGTTCAGAAATCACCGTCGCTTCAGAAATGATTAAACCTGCACTTGCTCTTTGAGCATAGTACTCTGCCATCATTGCGGTTGGAACACGGTCTACGGTCGCACGACTGCGGGTTAATGGTGCCATGATGACACGGTTTTTAAGGTGTAAATCGCCTAAAATAAGCGGAGAATTTAGTTCAGCCATTTTTGCCTCATTCAGCACCAAAGAGAGAGAATCTCAGCCTCTGCTGAGTCTTACAGTGCTTGCTGTAAATGTTCAATATATTGCTGAATAAGGGTTTCATTGCGAGAAAAATAAGACCATTGACCGTATTTTTCAGCCTGAATTAGACCTGACTGTTGTAACACAGACAAATGATTTGACATGGTGGATTGTGAGACCTTACCGAGTTTTTCGATATTCCCTGCACAGACCCCACGACTAAAGCCTCCGCACTGCTCTTCACACAAATATTGCTGTGGGTTTTTCAACCACGCCAAGATCTGCCGTCGAGTCGGATTTGCCAAAGCTTTAGAAATTAAATCAATATCCATACTTATAACTCGTATCAGACACATTCAAATTCACAACAAAGCATTACCCAGCATCGTTAAACTCAATATATCGTATTTTTTCGATTTTAATATCGATTATTTTAGATATATTGTAAACATGCAGATAATGCTTTGCTTTTTATCAAAATTTAATTTCAGCGATTAAAGCCCTTGCTTTAAGCTCGCTTCAATAAATTTATCCAGATCACCATCAAGAACCGCACCTGTGTTGGAATTTTCCACGCCTGTACGTAAGTCTTTAATACGTGAATCATCCAATACATACGAACGAATCTGACTGCCCCAACCAATATCAGACTTAGAGTCTTCAAGTGCTTGTGCTGCCTCGTTACGTTTACTCATTTCCAGTTCATACAATTTTGCACGTAACTGTTTCCATGCATGGTCACGGTTGGCATGTTGTGAACGTTGGTTCTGACACGCCACCACGATGCCTGTTGGCGCATGCGTTAAACGTACCGCAGAGTCAGTTTTGTTAATGTGCTGACCACCTGCCCCTGATGCACGGTAGGTATCTGTGCGCACATCGGCAGGGTTAATATCAATTTCAATATTGTCATCGACTTCAGGTGAAACGAATACTGCTGAGAATGAGGTATGACGACGGTTACCTGAGTCAAACGGTGACTTACGTACTAAACGATGTACGCCCGATTCGGTACGTAACCAACCATAGGCATATTCACCTTCAACACGAATGGTTGCAGATTTAATCCCTGCCACATCACCATCCGATTCTTCCATCAGTTCGGCTTTAAAGCCATGACGTTCAATCCAGCGCATATACATACGTAATAACATTGACGCCCAGTCCTGTGCTTCTGTACCGCCAGAACCCGCCTGAATTTCCACATAACATGGGTTCGGGTCCATTGGGTTACTGAACATACGGCGGAATTCAAGTTTTGCCAATTCTTCTTCAGCCGAGGTCAATTCAGCCTGAACATCGGCAAGCAAGCTTTCATCCTCAGCTTCAACAGCAAGGTCAAGCATTGCCTGAGCATCTTCTAACTGAGTCGCTAAGCCTTCAAGTACATTAATGACGTTTTCAAGCTCGCCTTTTTCTTTTGCCATCGCCTGCGCACGGCTCTGATCATTCCAGATGGCAGGGTCTTCTAGTTCGCGAAGTACCTCTTCTAAACGCTCTTTCTTTAGATCGTAGTCAAAGATACCCCCGTAGTGTTTGACCACGGTCGTTTAAGTCTTTTAGCTGTATTAGATAAGGATTAATTTCCACGCGCTTTCATCTCACAGTTAATAATGTTTAATTCGCAGGCATTCTACCACAGAGTCAATAAAAGATAAGAATTTGCGTTTCTGTCCGACAACGGTATTGACCAAAATGAATATTCTACGAACAATTCACGCTCATTATTTATGACAATTTTCTTAAACAACAATAATCTAAACTTAATGGGGAATTCATGAAACGTGTATTCATCGCTTGTACTTTAGCAACACTCACTATGTCTAGTTTTGCTTATGATGCTCAAATTGAGGGTGGCTTTACCTATTTAAATCATGATGATGATTTTACCAAAACCGACCATCAGCTTGATGCCAAAGCGACATTCTATTTTTCGCCAGTACAAACGAAAAGTGCTCCTCTAAATGAAGCTGCTTTTTTAGGAAACGTAAGTAATCTCTATGGCACATATCGCTATAATTTTCTAGAAAGTGAAAATTATATTGATATGTTTGGTGCTCATAATGCGATTGCCAAAAGTGAACGTGATATTCATTCTGTTGTGGGTGGTTTAGAATATTTTTATCAGCAATTTTATGTGAATGGTGAAATTGGTTATAGCCAACTTCAAGATCAAACTGTTGCACATGTAAATGGTGGAAAAGAGAAATATACTCACGACGTTGATGTAACAACCTATCGTGCATTGGTCGGCTTTATGCCAGTCAGTAATTTATTACTTGCGGCTGGTGTTGATGGTTATACAACAGATGAAGATGACCAAGCCAATCTTGCTCTAAAAGCAAAATATGTTACTTCCCTTGGGCAAAGTGGACAATATTTAAACGTTGAAGCTGAGGGTACTTTTGGTGATCTAGACCAATTTACCTTAGCTACAGATTATTATTTTAATTACGCTTTTAGCTTAGGTGCAAGCTACACACTACAAGATGATAATCACAGTAATATTGATTTTTTCTCAGTACGTTCACAATATTTCATCAACCAAAACTTAGCGCTTGGAGGTGAAGTTTGTTTTGGTGATGACTTGCAAGGCGTTCATGTAAATGCAACTTACCGCTTCTAAAAATATAAGAATGATTTAGATAAAATATCGAAGCATTTCATACATGAGGTGCTTTTTAATTACACTTTTCTCTTATTTTTTACCTAAATATCAAGATTATTCATAATATTCACACAATTTTAATAAAACAAAACAATGTTTTTATTGTTTAAAAATCAAATAATTAGTGTTGCAATTTTACACAAAATTACCAACATTACAGTTCTGTTACTTTGCAGTGATTGACGCGCTTTTTATTTCCCTTAGACTGAAGTTGTAACAAAAGATTTAAAACACGAATGAAATCATATTTCAGAGGGGAGAAGAATCCATGAAAAAACTAGCGTTAGCTTCAGCAATCGCACTATCAGCGATTGCAGTTTCAGGTGCTGCAAATGCTTATCAAGCAGAAGTAGGTGGTTCTTATACTTATACTGATTGGGATGATTTTGATGCAACTCATCAATTTGGTGTAGATGGAACTTATTATTTTAACCCAGTACAAACACGTAATTCACCTTTAAATGAGGCAGCCTTCCTTGACCGCGCAAGTAATGTAAAAGCCAATGTCGGTTATGCAGATAACGATGGTGTAAAAGATACGCAATATGGTGCAGGCATTGAATATTATGTGCCAGGCAGTGACTTTTATGTCAGTGGTCGTGTAGGTCGTGATGAACTTGAAGTAGACAACACACCGATTGACTCTAAAGTAACAACTTACGGCGCTGAAGTCGGTTACTTACCAGCACCAGGTTTATTACTTGCTTTAGGTTTAACAGGCTATGATGCAAAACATGGCGATGATGGTGTAGATCCAACAGTTCGTGCCAAATATGTTACTCAAGTGGGTCAATATGATGCAAACTTTGAAGCATTTGGTGCATTTGGTGATTTAGACGAATATCGAGTTCGTGGTGATTTATACCTAGATAAAACTTTAAGTGTTGGTGCTGATTACTACAACAATGACTTAACAGAACGTGATGAATTCGGTGTTTCTGCTAAGAAATTCTTAAATCAAAATGTAAGTGTTGAAGGTCGTGTTGGTTTTGGTGATGACTATAATACTTATGGTGTACGTGCAGGCTATCGTTTCTAAGCTGCATAGATCACAAATAAAAAACCGCTCAATATGAGTGGTTTTTTATTTTTATATCAAATCAATGCATTAAATGCAAAATTCTAAGTTGTAAACTTACATTTCCATTAAATTGATTTTTATCTAGTTCATAAACAAGATGAACTTTTTCTTGTGTAGAATCAAACTGAAATTTATCTCGTGCATTAAAAGCAATCGCATCAACACATCGTCCATCTTGTAAAGCGACCTTTAACTTCAAATGCACTTCTTTTAGCCAACGATGCTCCACGACCTTAAACTGACCTTCAAAAATTGGAGCAGGAAATTTATGCCCCCAAGGACCTAAATTTTCTAGCAAATTTACAGTATGAATCTGAAAGTCTTGCGCAGCTAATTCGCCATCTGTCCATAAAGTTGCTTGAAATAACTCAGCATCAGATTGGGCAATGAGTTGATTAAAAACTTGTTTAAATTCTTCAAAATGCTGTTTTTTGATCGTCAAACCTGCTGCTGCCGCATGACCACCAAAAAAACTGACCAAGTGAGGATGCTGCTCTGCCACTTTTTCAATACAGTCTCGAATATGAATACCATCAATAGAACGTGCCGAACCTTTGATATGAAGCCCATCTTTATCTGCTGCAAAGACGATACTTGGTCGATGGAATTGTTCTTTTAAGCGTCCAGCGACAATCCCAATCACACCTTGATGCCAATGTTCTTCAAACAACACTAAGGCTACAGGTAAATTGGTTTGATCAAACTGTAATTTTTCAATTTCAAGCAAAGCTTCTTGCTTAATTTGTGACTCGACTTGACGGCGTTCAAGATTTAAATCATTTAACTGCTGTGCCAAAGCATAAGCACTTTGCATGTCCGTTGCTAACAGACATTCAATACCAATGTCCATAGTTTCCATGCGTCCAGCAGCATTGATACGTGGACCAAGAACAAAACCCAAATCCGATGCTTGTAACTGGGCAGGATCTCGCCCTGCAATATCCAATAATGCACTGATGCCAACACGGCACTGATTTTGCTGGATCCGCTTTAATCCTGCATCAACCAAAATTCGGTTGTTATAGTCTAAACTTGCAACATCAGCATAAGTACCTAATGCAACCAAGTCTAAATATTGCGACATTTTTGCAGTGGATTTAGCTAACTTTGCACGATAACTACTTAAATTTGCCAGTAAATAAAATGCAACGCCGACACCTGCCAAAGCTTTACTTGGAAATTCACAACCTAATTGATTTGGATTGACCACCGCCTCTGCTTGTGGCGTTTCTTTCATCGTTAAATGATGATCTGTAATAATGACTTGCATAGCATGGGCTTGCGCTTGTGCTACGCCCGCATGGCTCGAGATTCCATTATCAACCGTGATTAACAAATCAGGTCGATACATTTCAAAAGCTAAATCAGCAATTTTTGGTGTTAAGCCATAACCATATTTAAAACGGTCAGGGACTAGATAATTAACATTCGCGCCCATTTCAGTCAGAGCAAGAATCATCAAGGCTGTACTGGTTGCACCATCGGCATCATAATCGCCAACAATAACGATTTTTTTCTGTGCATCAATTGCTTGATCAATAATGTGAATGGCTTGATCAAGACCTTTCATCGTCGGTGCAAGTAAATACTTTAATTTTAACTCTAGCTCTTGTTCAGATTGCACACCACGGCGTGCCAAAATATCGGCAACAAATGAGGAGACGCCCTGAAAATTTTCAGGGCGTGTGATAAAGGGGCGTTGTTGAATTTTAATTTTTGACATTTACGGCATCAAACGTTGTAAAGTCCAGAGACTATTTTCTTTTTTATAAATCAAACGATCATGTAAACGATTTGGGCGACCTTGCCAAAACTCATAATGATCGGGTTGTAAACGATAACCACCCCAAAATTCTGGTTTGGCTAATTCATTTTGTTGTTCAACCCGATCATGTAAGTCTTGAAAGCGTTGTTGTAATAACTCACGGCTTGCAATCACCCCACTTTGTGGCGTACTGATATGTGCTGCAATTTGGCTGTCACGAGGTCGTTTATGATAATAGTCTGTTGATTCCTGTTCAGAAATCCGAGTCACTCGACCACTAATACGAATTTGTCGCTCTAATTCAGACCAATAAAATAAAATTTCTGCATAAGGATTTGCAGCTAAATCTAGACCTTTTTGGCTGTCATAATTGGTATAAAAATCATAACCATCTTGCGTTGCACCACGTAACAAAACAG
Source organism: Acinetobacter sichuanensis (assembly GCF_003024515.2). Taxonomy (GTDB): domain Bacteria; phylum Pseudomonadota; class Gammaproteobacteria; order Pseudomonadales; family Moraxellaceae; genus Acinetobacter; species Acinetobacter sichuanensis. The sequence continues at coordinate 3,536 of NZ_PYIX02000005.1, read as the reverse complement.
TGCGTACATGCGGACGACCTTGACCGTCCGCAGTTGCCAGTGACATTGCATAAGGTTCATGAAGATTTGCATTTAAAGCAGAGTTAAACCATTGAAGAAATTGCTCATGTGGATAAATATCCACATTTTCCTCATGCAGTTCATCTTTTTGATAAGTCAGACGCAGCTCACTTAAATCTTTAATTACATCACTCATGAACTTTCCTCTTTTCTATTAAGCCTTAGCGTTTTGACGTACTTGATCTGCCAAATGGTTAGCTAAATCAGTTACTTCTTGCTGATTATCACCTTCAACCATGACGCGAATAACAGGTTCAGTCCCTGACTTACGAATCAAAATACGACCACGCCCTTTAAGTTTTGCTTCAACTTGATCAAATTCTGCGACTAATGCAGGAATTGCAAAAGGATCAAACATTTGCTCTAAACGAATATTCACTAAAACATTCGGTAATAATTTAAAGTCTGCAACCAACTCATCTAAAGCTTTATCTTGTTCAACCATAACCGTTAATACTTGCAATGCGGCAATGATTGCGTCACCTGTTGTACTCTTATCCAAAGTCAAAATATGTCCTGATGGCTCACCACCAATCACCCAATTATTTTCTTCAAGATTTTGTAATACATAACGGTCACCCACTTTGGCACGTACAAAAGGGACTTGTGCTTTTTCTAAAGCGAGTTCAAGCGCCATATTGCTCATCACTGTACCCACAATCCCAGCAGGTTTAGTATTGGCTTGAGTCGCTAAGATATACAAAATGTGATCACCATCAATCAGGTTACCATGACGATCGACCATGACAACACGGTCAGCATCACCATCAAAAGCAATACCAAGATCAGCTTGATGTTCAACTACAGCAGCTTGTAACTTTTCAGGATGTGTTGAGCCACAACCTTCATTAATATTTAAACCTGTTGGTTCATTATATAAAGCTATAACTTTTGCACCCAACTCACGGAAAACAGCAGGTCCAACGCTATAAGCTGCACCATGCGCACAATCCACCACAATTTTTAAATGGCGCAAGTTGTAATGATATGGGAATGTTGATTTACAAAACTCAATATAACGTCCATTTGCATCGTTGACGCGCACACTTTTTCCTAAGTTTGCATTATCATCAATGACTATTTCATTTTCTAATTCTTGGTTAATCGCTTCTTGAATTGCATCAGGTAGTTTTTTACCTTCACCAGAAAAGAATTTAATTCCATTATCAAAATATGGATTATGTGATGCCGAAATCACAATACCTAAATTGGCATGCAAAGCACGTGTTAAATGTGCAATCGCTGGCGTAGGTAATGGTCCAAGCAAATGTACATAAACACCCGCAGCATTTAAACCCGCTTGTAATGCAGCTTCTAAAATATAACCAGAAAGACGTGTATCCTTACCTAAAACAACAATAGGCTTAGTTTTTGGACTGATTTGCTTTAATACTTTTCCTGCTGCAAATCCTAGTTTTAATGCAAATTCTGGGGTAATTGGGAGTTCACCAAATTTGCCTCGAATCCCGTCTGTACCAAAATAACTCATTTTTTACCCGCTTATTTATCGTGTTGTTTAACAGTTGATTTTCAATCGCATTACTTTACACCAAAATAAAAAAACCGCCATAAAATGGCGGTTTTAAAATGTAAAATTACACGAAAATATTAACCAACACGATAGTTTGGCGCTTCTTTTGTAATTGTTACATCATGTACATGTGACTCAGACATACCTGCTGCGGTAATTTTTACAAACTTCGCATTTTGACGTAAATCTTCGATTGTTGAAGAACCTGTATAGCCCATAGATGAACGTAAACCACCCATCATTTGATGCACGATATTGCCCATTGGACCTTTGTACGGTACACGACCTTCAATACCTTCTGGTACTAATTTTTCAGCGCCCGCTTTTGAGTCTTGGAAATAACGGTCAGCAGAACCTGTCGCACCTGCCATCGCACCCAATGAACCCATACCACGGTATGCTTTATAATAACGACCTTGGAAGAATTCAACTTCGCCAGGTGCTTCTTCAGTACCTGCCATGAGTGAACCAACCATGATTGTACTTGCACCTGCACCAATCGCTTTTGCCATATCACCAGAGAAGCGAATACCACCATCTGCGATCAATGGAATTTGATCTTTCAATGCATTTGCAACAGAATCAATTGCAGAAATTTGTGGCATGCCAATACCTGCAACAATACGTGTTGTACAAATTGAACCAGGACCAATGCCGACTTTAACTGCATCTGCGCCTGCATCAAGCAATGCCAATGCTGCATCACCTGTTGCAATGTTACCACCAATGACTTGAACTTGTGGATAGTTTGCTTTTACCCAACGCACGCGTTCAATTACACCTGCAGAATGACCATGTGCAGTATCAACCACAATCGCATCGACACCTGCTTCAACCAATGCTTCTACACGGCTTGGTGTTTCAGCACCTGTACCGACAGCAGCACCTACACGTAAACGACCAAAATCATCTTTACAACTGTTTGGATAAAGCTCAGCTTTACGGAAGTCAGTGACCGTAATTAAGCCTTTAAGTTCGTTGTGCTCACCAACCACAATCACTTTTTCAATACGATTTTTTTGAAGAAGTGCTTGGATATTTTCTTTAGACTCATTTTCACGTACTGTGACTAAACGGTCTTGACCTGTCATGATATTGCTAACAGGTTGTTCAAGATTGGTTTCAAAACGTGTATCACGACCTGTCACGATGCCAACCACTTTGCCATCTTTAACAACAGGTACACCACTGATATTGTTTGCTTGAGTAATCGCAATCAATTCACGTACAGTTGTTTCTGGTGTTACAGTAATTGGGTCTTTCACCATACCTGCTTCAAATTTTTTCACACGGCGAACTTCTGCTGCCTGAGCAGAAATGTCCATGTTTTTATGCAGGATACCGATACCACCATTTTGCGCCATTGCAATCGCCATACGTGACTCAGTCACAGTATCCATTGCTGCTGAAACCATAGGAATATTCAGTTGAATGCCGCGGGTAAGGCGTGTCTTTAGAGAGACATCTTTTGGGAGGACAGTAGAATAGGCAGGGAGTAATAAGACATCATCGAAGGTAAGGGCTTCTTGAACGATGGTCAACATAACAGTCTCGCTGGTAATTTCCGTGAGCTATTATATACAAATTTCAGTTTAAATTTCATTTTTTATTGTCTTTTTTAAAGTTGCCCTGCACTTTCATATACACATTTCATTTAGCTCTGGAAGTTTTACTATTAATTGCATCTTAAATGAATAAAAATAAGGATATTTTACAAACCAATCCTGATTTCTTAACCCACTTTGTTTTTTTGTTAACATATAGGTTTCAGGGCAATCAGTATGATTCTTGATTTGATTCATCTTTTGCCAACGTATGTAATAGATATAGTGCTCTGAGATAGAAAACCATTTTAAAACCAGAAGTATCAAAGTAAAACCTAAAACGATACAATATATAATTTTCATTGATTTAATCACCACATCATATTCTGAACAATAAACAT
>NZ_PYIX02000049.1 GCF_003024515.2 Acinetobacter sichuanensis | reverse complement strand
ACGTGCGCTTGATCAACATTCGTTGTATAGCCCTTTCCGTTAAAACCAGGCCACCCAATATTTGAGCCGACATTATGTCTAAAACAAGCTAGGTAAAGTTCAGTCATAAAGTTTCTCTTAAGCTACTTTCTTATTCAGTATGTGTTCGGCTAAGCGCTTGATACCGCCACCGTCCGTAATTAAATGTTCAAATAATTCGCCATTCGGGTTTTTAACTCCTTCCAACTGGCCTTTTTTGATGCCTAAGACATCAGAAATAATTGGATCTGAACCCGAATCAGCCAACAAGTAATATGCCGAGATCTGTTTGATTTGACCGTCACGGTCTAAGCGACCAATACATTGATCATGAACACCAGGCGACCAATCCAACTCACCAAACACAAATGTTTTGCATTTTGAGTGGTACTGCAAGCCATCAAGCCCGGCAGATGAACGTAATGAACTAATGAAGACTTTGCTTTCATCATTCAAGAATGCTTGTTTAGAACGTTCCTTAGCTGCAGGTCCTTCCGTACCTGTATACATAACAGGATTGAATTCAGCCAAGCGTTCTAACCAAATGTTGTACACATCTCGATGCCAACCATAAAGCATGACTGATTCACCAGACTCAACAAGCATACGCACGAACTCAGCGACATACGGCGCTTTGGCGATACCTGTTGCTTGGCGCATCATAATATTGAATTCTTCTGTCGCACGAAGCTTTTGCCCTTGGAATTCCTGAGTAGAGCTTAAAATTACTTTTGCCAGTTCCATTGCCTTTCCCTTAATTTGATCCAGTACTTTAGGATCGCTTTCGACATATTGAGGGATGATTTGTACTGGCGGTAACTCTCGATTTACATCTGCTCGAGTACGGCGCAACATTAGACCTTCATCACGTAAAAACATCCCAAACGCTTTAGGATCATTAATACGTTTTTCTTGTGAACACCACTCACGAGCGAATTCAGTAGCGGTACCTAAGCTATCTGGACGCAATATTTCAATGATGTTGTAGAATTCATCACCGTAGTTATAAATCGGTGTAGCTGATAGACCGAGGCGTAATTCAGCTTGGTCACTAATGAGTTTAGCAGCGGAATACTTTTGCGATGTATAGCCAGTCCGTAACTCTTGGATCTCGTCAAACACTACGTACTTAATCTTTCCGGCAAGATATTCAGCCCAACCGTTCAACTTTGAATAACTGGTGATAATGACATCGGGTGCTGCTTCACCTTCTTTGTGCAATGGATAAGGCGATGCTTTCTTTAGGATGTGACATTTTAGGTGCGGAGCAAAGCGTTCAATTTCATTCTTAATTTGCATTGGAAGATGTGTCATTGTCACAAAAAGCGCCGGGAGCGATTCAGGTAGAATCATCGGACATATTCCACTCGCTGTTTTGCCAAGGCCCAAATCATCCCCCAAGAGCAAACCTTTAACATTAAGTAGTAGATCTGCAGCTGCTCTTTGATACTCATATGGAGGCACAGCAAGATCAAATGTTTTGATCGGACGTTTATAGTCCATCACATCCAAAATATCTTCTTTTAGCGACACATAAGCCTTAGATTGCGCTTTCATGTATTTAAGATCATCAACACGCATTGGATAACGTTCAATAAACCAAAGTAGGTCGTGACAATTAGACGGCGTATCGCTTAACTCAATAAATTTTGATGCATGTTGGCTGACTTGTGGGAATACACGCTTAAGTCGTGTTTTAACATGTGGTTCACATTCAATGTGCCAGTTTTTTTCTTGACGAGAAATGGTGCCGTAAGATTTAGACATTAGAAGACCCCCACTAAAATACGATGGCGGTAAATAAATTTATTGTTCAGTTGGATTGGAATGTTATTCACCCAATACGGTGTACCAACCACATAGAGCGCTTTTATGCTGTCATGGCTTAAATAACGATTGATCTGACGCAATAATGCGTTACGTGCACCATCTATTTTTAATTCAACACCCACCTTGCCGACATCTAGCTCAACAGTAAAATCAATGATGTCTTTATTTGATAGACGAACCTCACGTTCATACGGAATCTCATTGGCAATAAACATTTGCTCAATCGCGAGTTGTAAGTCTTTTTCGTTATAAAAACGGTATTTGTGTGAAGAAAACAGAATTCCAAGCTCTTCAATCGTTTTCATTCTGCATCCCCTTGGTCAGCTTTAGCAGCCTTTTTGTTTTTCTTCACCTGGCTTTTATCAATGGATTTTGACGGTACCAGTTCAACTTCACATTCAGTACACGACAATCTAAAAGTAGGACTACACGTTGCACCACGGCCACACTCAGGACACGCAAAAGATGCCCTAGTCTGTTTCTTAGGCTTAGGCTCAGGCTCTTCAAAATTGGCTAAACCAAGCTCTTGATAGAGTGTTTCACCGATCATAGTTTCTTTGAGTACAATAAACTCGTTATCATCGCCGTTTGGTTGTTCACCCTTATAAAGTTTAACAATCTTAGGTTCTGGTATTGGTTGGTCGTCATCATCTAGCGGACCTTCATCAAAAGCCGTTGGATAATAACCGCCAAGGTTTGCAGCGGTATTTGATATGTCGATTAGTCCGATCGCTACATCAAAGGGATTCATTGTAGTGGGAGTCGTTTCCTCTTCTTCATCACTTGTTGGGGTGGCATATCCAGTGAGGGTATCTGGTGCTTTTGACGGTTCGGCAACTGGCTTCTCTTTTTTAGGTGATTTCAAAGCTGAATTGATTTCATTGCCAAGTAAGGCAATATGAAATAGCTTTGGAGAAGCAGTCGGAATGGACTCCAACAACTGCACTTGCTCTTGAATCATTTCAAGACTGGAAATCGTTTTGGGTGCGTACTTGTCATACCATTTGATGATACGCCCTTCATCGACAAGCTCATTGCACACTTGAATAAACAAGCCATCAGGTACAACGATTTCGGTCATCTTCTCGCCTGTCGTGCGACCTTCTTTTGTGCCGTCATCAGTCATAATCAAACCGATCTCAAGCATAAATGTCGCAAACTCAGCATTGTGATATGAGCGTTTAGATGGCTCACCAAAAATGCTTTGTTTCATATGACACATCTCATGTGCATAGCATTTAAAAATGTTAAGCAATGGTTGGGTGCCAAAGTAATCAGGGTTAAGGGCCAGTTCGTGCGTATACGCCGTATCATCTTCTGTCGAAGCAAATCTATTCTCAGACCAATAACCGGTATTTTTGTTGATACGTTGAAGCGTAATCAAACAATCTGGTAATTCATTTTTGAATAGCCTTTCATTGAAACGGTCATACACCAACTGCAGTTCTTCATAAAACTGCAACGTAGTTCTATTCTTTATGTTCATTTTTCAGTCGTCCAAACAGGATCAAACTAGGTGTGGATTGTACAAAACAACGTTTAAAGTTTACGCACAGCTTAAAATACAGTCAATAGTTTAAAATAATCAGCAAAGCATATATTTTTTTAATAAAAAATTACAACACAAAAAATAAGTATCATTAAAGTGTAGGTTTAATAAATTGTGGTTGGTTTTCATAATATGAGTGTTACGCTTTACTTCCACACAAAACTGGTGTTCCTATATCAATTTTGAGGGTTTTAAGTATATTATAAGCCACTTTTGTTAAATGCACATAGAAGTTACTTTTAGCGTTTATAAATGCTGAATAATACCCTTATTGTCAATAAGGCGCTATTTAAAGGCAATGGTTCTTAATAATGCTGTTTATAGAAAACTGGATATCGAAATGAGTCTGAATAACATAAAACTAACAGCCAATTGTTTTGCCCTTACACATCCTGAAAATGAAAAGAACTTGTTCAAGTACATTTTTAGAGAAATGTTTAAACGAAATAAGGTCGAGACATTCTGTTCCGCAAAAGTCATATTTTTTACAGATGGCAAGCACATCTATTTAAGAACGTGCGTATCGGACGTCAAAATCCCAATGGCCAAAGAATACATTGAAATTTCGCACGGTCAGCAAATCACTGGAAAAATCATGGTTCCTCTTAACCGTGAATGTAGCTTTAACCGCCAAGAAATTGAAGAATACATTTCGGTCCACGGCGAAAAACCCAAAGGCAATTCAGGTAAGAAGCGTAAAAATCTAACTGGAGATGAAGCAGCCGAATTCACCAAAAACGCTCTTAGTAGCAAAGGTCTATTGGATGTCACTATAATTGAGCAACAATGTGGACCACAGCTCAGCATTTTGAATATTCCAGTCCAGACCATAGATATTTCATTTAGTGCGACTGTTGGGGATTTAGAGATATTTAAAACAGCATGGCTCAATGGTATTGGTCGTGATAAAACCTACGGCTTTGGAATGATCCGCTTAGATGGTACTTTGTTTACACCGCCTTGTAATAATAGTGCTCACGCCTAATCGAAAGGACTTTTAAAGTCCTTTTTTAAACGAAATTTTTCAGATATTGATCTGATGTAGATCCTGGTTGCTCAACATGAGAAATAAAGATTTAGATCCAAAGATAGGAATACCACTTAAAGTCATCACAGCGCGATTAGAACATGTGAAGTTTAACCTCAATGGCTTAATGAAACGTGTAGAAGCTTATGCGATCGCACGACAAAACAGTAAAGATCCGCACGAATGCCTAATCAGTGGTGATGAATGGACATATGCTGCACTAGATTGTCGAGATCCTATCTGGCGTGAACGAATGAAACGCACCAGTACCATTATGGGTGTTCAAGCCACTGGCCAAGAAATCCCACTCTCATTTATCAATCAGCTACCTTGCAACATTGGTGAAATCATTACCCTTGGCTCATGGAGCCTAACCAAAAATATTTATCGGTTTGAAGATCAAGTCATTCAAATGCTTGTAAAGACCGAATACAACCGCAGTATCCCCGGTTTCCTATTAAACCTACCTGATATTGCGATCTACGTTCAAACCGACAATGCCAATCTCTACGTGCAAAATGAACAAGTGGTCGGTGTTATTTTTGCGAAAAACACGTTGAACGATCGCAAGGTGCTATTTACCACGGTATATACCGATACTGGCTTAGCAAAAACCATTACCATGCACTTCCCTGATGATGATGATTTTGAATCAACTGTTGAGGACTGCATGACCGATTTCATTGATACGTTTTTTGATGAAAAGAACTTGCCTGATGAACAAGAAATTAACACGTTCATGGAACTGCAGAAGAAGCTAATCAATTTGATTCTATGGTTCAGCCAAAAAGAACCAGATCTCAGACCATTAACACCAGAAACAACACAAGCCAGGCCTAAATTAGAGCTGATTAAGCGTGAATTGCGTTTATTTGAGGCCAATAAGTACAAGCCGACTATTGTTGGTACCGAAACAAATAAAAAGATCAATGAAGCGATCCTAAAGCGCGATGAAGATCTAAAGTCTGGCAACTACAAAGGTACCAAAAAACCACATCCACGGATTCCTCACTGGAACTTTTACTGGTTGGGCAAACGTGGTACCAAAGAAAAATGGGTTAACCATTGGATACCATTTCAGATTGTTGGCGGTGTGCCTAAAGATAAAGGGCTCTAAGGAATAAGTTATAGAAATTTAAATTTCTTACCACTGGTAAATATAAGCATATATGTCAAGTAGAAATGCAAAAGTATTGGATTCCAACACTGATTCCGTAAAGCCAGTAAAAGCCACATGAAATAAGAAAGAGCCCTATGTTGGCTCTTATTTTGTTTTTGTAAATCTCAATTTTAACGCAGCGTGATTTTCACTTTACCAACACACTTTTTGTTTAGTGGGCGATTATTACTATCTACCCGTCTCAAATAGCCACATTGACTACAAGCAAAAGTATCATTACCTGAATCATTCGTAAATTTAAGCCAAATGTGACCATTGCCATCGTCTATATCTGTTTTAACGTATTTATCTAGATTCATGCTTAAACCTCTTAATAAGCTCACTCGATAATAACAATAGTTTTGCTTAGATAGTATTTTTCCAAAAGAAATTATTAGCAGATTTTATATATTTTTTAAGAAAAGTTTTTGAGCGCTTTTATTTATTAAAATTAAATTATTAAGCAAGGAGTTATAAAGCATGGCCAAATCAATAGACCAGTTATGGGGTGAATTACAGCAGATTCAATTTGATGAATCTAATTCCCTACCATGCGAATTCCATATCTGGAATAAAGGTGCATATCGCTATCAGATCCTAGATTGGTTTGAAGCAAATTCTGAAAATGGCGTATTAAGCTTGCAAGGCAAAACCTATACAACATTATGGGAAGAGTTTGGCAACACCCCGATAAACAATGATGATGAAATCGAAGAAGACTTTCATCTATGGGGCAAAGGTACAGACCGCTTCATTATCTGGCACTGGTTTGATGATCAATTAGAACACGGTGTAATTAGCTTAATTGAGAAAGGAGTTGCGTAATGGGATTATTTAGTTGCCCTCACTGTAATAGTGATATTGATACTAACGATAAAAAGTCTGGCCATCAGGTGAATGATGTAATTCAAGAAACCTTTTGTTCTGTTGACTGCAGTATTGAATATCTGGTGCATAACTCACAAATGATTGCAGTAGATCAATACGGAAGTTTGCCATTAAGCAATGAAAACCTGAATGAATTCATTGAAGCATTTTCTAATGAGGGTGTTGAAGATGATGTGTTAGAACACATCAAAGCTGAACTTTGTTAAGTAGTCGCGCACGTGCTCTAAACAACACTGACAATTGCATTTAAAAAAAGGGCTTAAATCATTTAAGCCCTTTTAATATTTATACGATAAGAAAACTTTCTAATGTTTTTCCAGATTCAATCTCACGATTTAACCAGGATGGACGTTTACCACGACCGGCCCACACTTCTTTGTGGTTATTCGGGTTGCGATATTTAGGATCTGCTTTAACCACTGGCTTTTTATTTAATTTACGATTTTCGCCGTGCTCATTTAATTCAAGAATAGTTAAGCCTAATTCTTTTGCGATCTCAAACATTTTGAGATAACCGTCATCAAGTTTCTTATTCTCTACTACAACAATTTGGTTTTGTGCCTTTTTAATTAGGTCTTCTAACTGGTCTTTACTTAGGTTTTCAACTTCCATAACTAATCTCGAAAATTTGGATATATCAAATATACACCAGTGCGTTTTGTTTACAACCGCATACGGTAGTTTTAATTGATTAAAATATTCAACTTATTCCATGGCTATTCTAATTTTTAAGCATAAGTTATTCCCACTTTAAATCCATTAATCTAAAAATACATTCAACCTGTTAGGTAAATTAATATGCACAAGTATCTCATGATGAATCTTGCGATTAACGAAACATCAGCACTACCAATTGGTATCCGTATTTGTGATTTTAATATCGGCTTATATGCCTCTAAGAAAATTTCAGAAGTGCCAGCTTTAATGGCATTGGTTAATTACACCCTGTTTAAGTATTCAAGCTATGAGAGTGAAGAACTTGAAGACATTAAAACCTTATTAGAAGAACATGATTTTAAAACTCGCTATGACTCTTGGGAAATCAGCGGTGATTCTTTTTACGTTTTGGGTTTTAAAGAAATTACAAAAGACGAGTTTGAATTATTGCAAAAACTTGACCTGTTGACCGTGGTAGACGAATACAACTACCACCATAAACTTTTGTCGAATCATGGTGAGCATAATTTTGACGAATATTTCAAAAACTTTAACGAGTCTAAAGAGCAAGAAATCTTGAAGCAGTTTAAAGACATTGCATTCAACCTAAAAAGTGATGCCCCTTTAAACTCGACATTTGCTCAAGACGTTATAGAGTTGCTGACTACCTACAAGTTTGGTACAGCTTTAGAACCTATCGACAGCACTCACAGCGATACAAGAAATCGTTCCTACTTTAGCCATACGCTTGAGGGTGACTTCGCATCTGGAGCTATTCAGGTCATTATTTCAAATTACAAAGAAACTGGCGTCAAAAACCCTTATTCAGTGATTGAGCCTTTAAATCTTGAAATTATGCTTGAAGATGAACAATGTTTTGATGATGAATATGCAAGTCTCGTTGTTGAATGCGAGTATGTGTTTAATCTTATTAAGACCGACTTATACACCAACACTTTTGAATAAACCAAGCCTTTAAGAGAGAAATCTCTTAAAGTTGCGCTTAAAAACGTAAACGATGTTTTTTTAATTGATTAAAAAAGGTTTTGAATTTTTAGCGCTGCAATGGCGCTCGTCATTATTAATTCTTTCTGGATGCTTAAATAAGTATTTTTTAAAAAAACTTTATCCGTTCATATTCTTAATATAATGAAACCTAATCAAGCAAATAGCTTAAAACTTGGAGAAAGCTCATGAATTTAAACCGTAATTTTTGCCCGATCGATTTTAACGAAGTTTACGGCAGTACTGACAATTTACCTTTGTTTTTGGTTAAAGCGTCACGCCAGGATTCTAACGATGACGAGCATAGTGAGTATTTCTTCATTCGAGCACCTCATGAGCACCGTTTAGCTTTCTTCCTTGCCCACATGTTCAAATCACATGTGGATAATGCCCTTTTGACCTTGGAAAACTTGGCTGAAGAAAATTATCAAAATATCCCTGAATTGGAAGAGTTGATGTCTTCATATGGTGTGATTGATGGCGTTGGCGTGGATACACTTTTTGATTTCCGCGCTAAGGAACTCACAGTTGATAAAGCGCTGGAGCTAGTCGAATTCATTGAAATTAACCCACTCAATACTGATATTGTGGGCTCACTATTCTTGGAGGCACTTTAATGAATAGTAGCTTTATCTTAATTAATGAAGCTATGTCGCCTATTCGTAAGAATACGGCGCTTTTGGAAACCCTGTTATCTATGATCAGTACTGCAGATCAAGACCACGGCGACCAAAGCCCAAGCTTCCACATTAATATCCATGCTGGTATTGAATTGCCTGATCATGAAATTGCATATACCACTTTAAAAGGTTTTGCAGAGCTGACCGAAGATCATAATCTTTGTATCTATATGAATCCTGAGCTGTCAGAAAATGGCTTTATGTTGCTATCCACTCAAAACGTGGTACCTGATTGCTATGACAATTCTATCTTTGTAGATCTGTCGAATCAGTTATGCAATTTCTTCAATCAAGAAGTACAGCAGTTAAACGATCAAGCGCAAAAGGCGTTAAAGCTGTTGTTACAGCATAAAATCAATGGAACAGCGATTCGCACGTTCAACCCTGAACAATTGCAGATCTTACAGAAAATCGCTGCATTAGATAGCTTCATGCTCGATGACCAGCGCGATTGGTTTTACTTTTCCGAAGTAGCCATTGATAACGCCTATAAAGACATGAAAAAAGGTTTAGAACTGTTGGTTCTCAATGAAGATATTAAGGATGCACTTAAACAGCTACTTGATGCAAACAACATGGAGTTTTGTGATTTACCAATACTCGTGGTTTTGTATCCCCTACTGGTTAAGTCTGAAGAAAATAACGAACTGGTACAGGCTTGCTTAAGTCATCTCATTGGCAACAACTTAATCAATGAGCCGTTTATTGCTGGTGTACAACTTGAAGCTGGTGCATTTAATAGCGAAATGAACACCTATACTTTATTGCCACACATGAAAGCAGTAAAAGAATTGCTGATAGATATTGAAGCAGATCTCACAAAAGTTTAACCGTTTTACCTGAGCTCATTGCTCAAAACCTTGGAGTTGTTATGGATACTATTGTTCGCGTTAAATCAGTTGGTGTTTTAGGTCTATCATCTAAAATCACGACATTTGTAATCGACATCGAGCTTGATGGCGGTAAATTAAAAATTGAAGATCAATTGCTTCATTTTAAGAATACTTTACGTACAAGCTATCGAGAATATGATGAAAGTTTAGCGATCGTAAACAATAACGCTATACTTTCCAATTTAGACAATGCAGTAAAACCAAACGAATTGCATGCTTTAGTTGATGATTATATCGACTCAGTTTGGGTAACAGATGCCAATAAAAACACCACTCAACAGCGCCGTGCGTCACTTGGTTTGCACAATCCAACGATAAAAGACAAAGGTGTTTTGAAAGAAGCCCTTTTAAGTGAAGTGAAGTTAGCCTACAAAAACTATATCAATCAGAACGTAGAAGCCTGATCAGATCGGAAGTATGTTGCGACCAGCATACTTCTTTTTTTTTGAACCTTAGCCTAGAATCATCCAATATCATCGCTTCATACCAAGAAAATCATGCCATATCTCATATATTTAATGTTCCTTGCGTTTGCAAGCGCCGTAATTTTAGTGAAAAAGGCTTATGGTCTTAACATCCAATTATTTGCAATGGGGATTGTCGTCATCATTGGACAATTGGCAATTTTTTGTTTTATCAACGCAGCGATTAACATCAACAATGAAAAACAACATCGCAATGCCGTCAAAACCTTGCACTATGGCGCTTCATTTTCATTAATTGTGGTCACTACACTGGTCTATTTATATAAGTATGTGTTGCACAAACAGGAATATTTGACCATGGCAATTTACTTTTTAGGAACGTGGTTTGCAATCACCCTTTTAGACTCAGTGTTTAAGTTGATCAAAGTTGGTATTTTTAATAGCAAGAAAGACAGTGCTGAAGTTGTGAACTCAACGCGTAAAGTGACGGTAATTACATTAGCGATCTGTATGTTTGGGTATTACTTATTTAGCAAATATGCATTAAACATTAACGTACTAAACTAGACATCTTGTAAGGAAAACCGCACCTAATACACAAGCGCAATAACCAGCAAAAAAGAACATCCTTTTAATTATTACGCTAATCTTTTCCGTCACAGCACTGTTATAAACAAAAAACACAATCATAGACATTAAAACGATCGTGCAGGCGAATAAGGTAAAACCAATTAAATAAGTAAAAGCAAAGTCAAAGTTTAATACCACTGGAAAACCAATAGATACAGCCATTAAAACTATTGTACTTGATGCATTCATATCTTAAAGCCCATCTAGCTACTGGCTTAATCGTAGCGATAAATAAGGTTTAAAACTGAAACTTTATGATTGAGATTGGTCAATGCACATTACCAAAATGTGCTTGGTATATACCAGAAAGCAAAGAACCAGACGCAAAACGCCTGGCTCTTTAAAATTGAAAGGTGAATAAAAAAACACAAAACACTTGAACGCATTTCTTATTCAAGGTCAGTTTAATTAGATTTTTTGCCATTGTCTATGTAATGTAAACGTGGACAGCATTAAAACAATCTATATTTTTTGAAAAAAGTTTTAAAAATGTACAGTGAAATATAATGAATGTATGAGCTCAATGCTCACCATTTGGAGAAATTATATGAACTTTGAAATCTTATCTAAAACAAAAGTTGTCGGTCTACAAGAAAATTCTCTCACCTCTTTTCAAAATTTTATGTTGGAAAATATTGCATGGGATAGCCAAGTCCGTGCTGATTATTACCAGTCAAATAAGAATACTGTACTGCTGGAGCTACCAGTACGTTTACGCCGTGACATTCAAATCGAAAACATCAACGGCGCTTTAGATGCACAAGTTGATTTTGAGCTGATCTACAAGCAAGACCAAGGCAAGTTGGTATCTTCATTGGTCGTTGATACGCAGTACTTGTTATGTATAGATGATCAGGATATTAATCTTTGGTCAATCGACAGCGAACTCAGTTTCTTACAAGAAGCTGACCGCAATCACCTTAAGAAGCTTATGCGTCATTGTGATGATCGTTTCCATGCGTGGATGCGCGAGATTAAGTCTTACTTCAATCGTTTGACAGTACAGCCGTTGCATCTTGATATGCAGATCAAAATACGCAAGATCGTAGGCTATACAGCGGTGCTACCTAAGACCTTTCCATAAGGTTTTAGGTGCCAGTATAAAAACAAATAGACCGCAATTAAGCGGTCTATTTTTTTTGCCTAAAACGGCGTTAACAGATCTATGTAATATTTAGCCCTTAAAACTATTGGCAAGTATCTGAATAACGCTCAGCACTTCCAAAGAATGATTTACCCTGATTGTCCACGATGTCTACATACAGATCTGGTTTAACTGGAGCATTGGCGAATACAGAGCAATAAAACGGATGAATCTTTTCATTCACAAAGCGGTTTAAAGAGTCAGTTTCATCAGAAGAGTATTTATCTGCAGTTTTGCTAGACATCTGAACGTTCATATTAAAGTGTTTTGAATACTTCACTTTTTTAAGTACCGCACCAGTTTCAATCTGGTACGGTGTTTTAGTGTTAAGCAAACGCTCAACTTTAAGTTTGTTTTTAGCAGTAGGAGAAAGCGCAACAGCAGATTTTAAGCTGTTTGTATTCAGGTTATTTAAAGAACCATTAGCTAAAACAGCGCACGACATAGACACTGAGATTATTGCAACTGCAGATAGTTTTAGTGTTTTGAATACGTTCATGTTTAACGCCTTTCCTGTATATACTTAAAATATATACTTAATATACGATATTTGATTTTTTTGGAATTTTAATCTTATTTGATTTTGTTAATCGGTATATACCAATAAGATTGTTTATACGCAATTTAGCAAGAATCGCCCCCTTGTTTGGGGTTACAATTATTGTAATTTACAGATTGTTGATACAGGAAACCGATATGTCTGAAGAAGTAAAATACGAAGACCGTGTACGTGCTGCATACCGTTCTGCTCAAGGCAATGTAGCTCAAGAGTTCTCCCCTCACATTGTTAAAGCATGTGAAGCATCATCAAACGCACGTATGGAGCGCTTAGCAACTGGTCAAACAACATTTGACGAGGAAGAAGCTGCATTGATGAAGAAATGGAATGCACTTAAAAACAAAGCCTAATCATCGCGAATACAACCTAATCTAGCTTACAGCGGATTACCAAACCCAATCACTCATAAGTAGAACAATATGGACGATAAACTTGAGTTTTATTTAGATGCGAAAGACATCTTATCTCAACCTACCAGTTGCCAAGCGCAAGGCGACTATAAAAAGGCACTGGAAAAAGAAATCACGGAACATCGAATAGCGAAAATGGAAATTTCGCCGTTACGTGGCAATTACGATCTCGACCACCTCTCTAAAATCCATGAAAAAATCTTTGAGCATATTTACGATTGGGCTGGAGAAGTGCGTCTGGACGACATTTCTAAACGTGCGATCGACCCGAACGGTAATTATGAAATCGGTCATTTCCTAGATAAAAACCTGATCCCTGATGAACTGAATAAGTTCTCACAGGCGGTTAAAGAAAAAGACCACCTGAAAGGTTTGGACAAAGACCAGTTTGTGCAAGAGTTCACTCAGCTTTATGCCAAGTTAAATGAAGCTCACCCTTTTGAAGAGGGTAACGGTCGCGCTGCTAAACTGATGATGAACCAGCTGGCGAATGATGCTGGTTACACCATGGTATATAGCAAGGTCGCCGTATCAGATTGGAACTATGCGTTTAAACGTTCACTGACAGATCAAGAGCTTTATGTCGGTGAAAACTATGAAAACCTAGAACCGATGGAACAAGACCTCTCTTACCTTTTAAAAGTCATGGACAATATCATTGAACCATACGATCTAGTCCTGAAGCTTGAAAATACTGAAGAACAAGAGCAAGAACAGGAAAATGACCAGGATAAATCAAATGATGATGATTCACCGAGTTACGGATAATTAGATTAATCTGTATACGATAGCTTTTAATTGATTAAAAGATTCTTGAAAAAAGAATCTTTTTTTTGAGAAAAATTTATAATGAAGTGACTCAGATTAAAATAAAACCTTAGGAAAATATTGTCCGAAACTTGGAGATGAATAATGAATAACGCAGCACATCAATTTGCAAATAAAGTGGTCGCTCAATACCAATTTACAAACGGAAGTGATTCAAGTCTGAATCATTTAATTATCGGCAACAGCACCGCAGAAATTATCGACACCTTAATTTATATGCTTTTCTCAAGCCATGCTGAAACCTATGACGATGGCGTTGTTTGGTTTAAATCAGTGGACGCAATTAATGTTGAGAAGTCTTACATTACTTACAACAGTCGTGAAAACTGCATTTTTGCTTATTTTGTGTTTGATAAAAATCCATTAATGCTGAAAACAACCACATTGCATATTGATAATGTTTGTTACTTTGGATGTGAAAGCGACACCACCAATAAAACCATCGAATTTTTAGAAAAATTCAAAGTTCGTGTATCCCTTGCTAAAGAGTGCCACAA
This sequence comes from Acinetobacter sichuanensis, assembly GCF_003024515.2. Classification (GTDB taxonomy): domain Bacteria; phylum Pseudomonadota; class Gammaproteobacteria; order Pseudomonadales; family Moraxellaceae; genus Acinetobacter; species Acinetobacter sichuanensis. Next base: position 9,280 of record NZ_PYIX02000049.1, on the reverse strand, counting down.
GTTCAAATTCAATACTGAGCATCATGAAACCTTGATGCATGAAACCATCAAAACCTTAAAAACTATCTATGAAGAACATAACGACATGGATGCCGAAAAGTTATCTCAACACCATGACACAACTCATTTAGTTAACACATTTCTTGCTTAACCGTACACCATACAATAAACAAAACCCGAAAAAGGATATAACAATGCTATTAGGCGCTTTAAAACAATCTCTAAGCTCAGTCATCGACATGAACCGCTACACCGCCCTTTGCTCACATGTGGAGGGTGAAAACTTGCCGTTATGCGCTCAATTTCGTGTACTTAAATATATCTTTGGTGTGCATGGTCTAAGCGCACTTAAAAATTACAAAGAAGTTGAACACATTGACGAAGCCTTTTTGAAAAAACACTTCCTACGCATGATGAACTATGACTTTGAAGCAGTCATATACCTTGCTATGGTCGGCATGCGCGAACTTATCTTAGAAGCTGATGCTTTTGACCATGACGGCGAACAAAACACCCAAAATGAGCTTAAACAAGCATTCCAATACGTTTCAGAAAATGACGTTCGTAATTTTGCTTATGTCACTCACATGGGCTATTCAGAAAAGTATTTCAACTGGAATATCATTCGCCACCAGTCTAAAGATGAAGCGGATAATCCCCTCACCTTTTGGTTATTTAAGAATGCAATGTATTCACTATTTTTCAACTTAGCCAATCGGGAATAATGCCCCAACTCATTAAGAGTATTTAAGTCCGAACTTAAGTACTCTTTTTTTTGCATTAGAAAAATAGACCGGTATATACGCTGTCTAAGCATGGCTTAAAACGTATACGATGATTTTAATTGATTAAAATATTTTAAATATCCTTTACGTGTTTTAGGTCGGTTAATTAATTCCAATAAAGTTATTCATTAGTATTTTTTAAATAAAATGACTCTATCGAAAGCAATTGCTTAAAACTTGGAGTCCTCTAATGCATCAACTAGATAAGCTAAATCATTTAAAAAATATTATTAAGCAAGTACCACATGAACGTTTTGATCTGGACAAATGGCGCACGGATTCAAAAACCGAAAATGTGACTTTTGCTCAGCTTTTACTTAGTGATGCTGATTGTTGCGTCATGGGTTGGGCGACAGCTGATGCTACTTTTAGAAGACTTAACTTCATGTTGTTTGACGGCGTTCCCCTTTATGCGCCATTCCGTGCGAATACTGGTGAGCCATTCACTTATGAAGAACTCAAAACAAATGTTGTTTATCGCGGTTCTGAAGCAGTACGTGAGTTTTTTGGACTCAATTATGAAGATGTCGATCATATTATTTTTGAGAGCAACTACGCTTTTGAAGACCCAATCAAAGACGAGATTATTGATCATATCAACCATGTTATTGATCGTGTAAACATCCGTCCACAAGACCTTGACCATTTGTTATCTAGCTCAATTGTTGCACTGGATAAAGAAGTCCGTGAGTTCACTTTAAATGATGATGAAGTCCGTGAAATATCTGTTGTGGTTGATTGCTTCAATAAGTTTTTCCCCGATGGTGCTTATCTTGAGTTTATTGCTACGGTCAACGTACCAGGTGATTGTGATCCACTGGAATACATCGCCAGCAATTACAACATTAAAGAGCCATTAGCTTTCGTTCCTAAGCCGAATGAAGCATTAGAAGAATATCTGGAAACATACCCGATCGAATATCTCATGCATAACTGGCAAGAGGATTTCATTTCGCCGTATGACGAAATCATTAATCAACGTTTAACGCATATCGCATTGCAAAATTTAAATAACGCAAAAGTAGTTCAATAAGGAAACCTACCCATGAAAATTGAAAATCCGCAATTCGTCAGTGCCATCAACGAACTTGGCTTTTACTTGCCACAGCAAGTACAACAGATACCGAACACCACAGAAGCCGGTTTTCGTGTGTATGTGATCGATACAGCAAAACATACCAACATCGAGGCACTAATTAGTGCTATTGAGAATGTCAGTATCACTTCACAGCCCTTTTATTTTCAAGATGATTACGACATGGGCGTGTTTTTTGAGGGATTTAGTTTCTTCTTGCCTATGCTCATTACACAAGACAGTGATGCACCTTTACCACTGTTCTTAATTCAACTGGATTTGTAAGTCCAACAGCGGTACGTGCGCCAGTATGTACCGCTACCCCTTTTGGCACACCGCCTAAAACTTGGAGCAGATATGAACAAAGCAACGACCGTTGAGCGTTTAGAAAAGCTGATTGAGCTAGTGATCGAGGTCATTCCTGATGAAAGCTTTGATTTCGACATTTGGCGTGATTATGACGCAAGCCATACAGAACAACACACCGATTTCTTTTCAGGTTTCACCACTGAAGAATTGTTAGATAAAAATATTGTAGGATGCCTGATTGGTTGGGCTACGTCTGTCGAGTATTTCCAAAATCTAGGTTTCAATTTTCATGGTTCTGTTGGGCCAATCTTCATGTATGAAAAAATACTCAGCAATGAAGAGCTAAAAGATGCGCCTGTTGTCACTGTACCAGTCGTTTACCAGTGGAAAGCAGTACGTGAGTTTTTTGGCATCACTCAGGAAGATGCTTTGGTGATGTTTAGCTATGACAATTACGACCAGGCCAAAATTGATAAGGACACAATGATTCGATTTATTGAACGCATCATCCAAAAATATAAGTAACCACCGAAACGGCGCAATGCCGTTTTGCTAGGCGTTATAACCGCTTACGATGGATTTTATTTGATTAAAATATCTCGATATTTTTAAATTTTGAGAAAAGTTTTCCCCTGGTACACCCCTCTATACTTAATCCATAGCAAGCAAGGCACAAAGCCTTAAATCTGGAGTAAGTCGAATGAATACAGCGCATAAGTACGATGATCAAGTCATCATCCCCACAATAGCCGGGCAACTGGAGTTGCTGTCTGGTACCGATCTAAACAAAGAACTGGCTGAGCATGTTTTTCATGAAGCACCAGACATCGATCTAAGTATCTATGACATTTTTATTGTCTGCTTAAGTGGCGGTAAGGATTCGATTGCAGCGTATTTACGCTTACTGGATGCTGGAGTAGATAAAAGCAAAATTGAGCTTTGGCACCACAAAATTGATGAAGAAAACCAGCCGTTCATGGATTGGGTGTTCATGGAAAACTATACCAAAGCATTCGCTCAGGCATTCGACACACCATTGTACTTCAGTTGGCTCGAGGGCGGTTTCCTTGGCGAAATGCTCAAAGAAAACAGCTACTCAAAACCCCACTTCGTAGAAACACCAGAGGGCTTAATTAAGCTTGAACGCGATAACAACCGCAGTAAACCAGGCACACGCTTGAAGTTCCCACAACAAGCAGCCAGCCTCATGACGCGCTGGTGTTCTTCAGCGTTAAAGATCGATGTCGGACGCAGAGCATTGAACAACCAAGAACGTTTTGACGGCAAGAACATTTGTTTTATCACTGGTGAACGCCGTGAAGAGTCACCAAACCGCAGTAAGTACAACCAGCTAGAACCGCACCCATGCGACCGTAGAAGCGGTAAGAAAGCAAGACGCGTTGACTGGTGGAAGAACGTGCTTCACTTCACTGAAGAGCAAGTATGGGCGTTACTGGAGAAGTACAAGGTTACGCCACCAGTGCCATATCGCTTAGGTTGGGGCCGTAGCTCATGCATGACCTGTATCTTCAACAGTCCTAAAATCTGGTCAACCATCAGCACCTACTACCCTGAACGCGCTCAGCTGATCGCTGGTTATGAACAAAAGTTTGACTGTACGATCAGTCGCTCAAAGATCGATGTCGTCAGTCTGAGCAATCGCATTGAGCCATTCGACATTCAGGATATGGAAGCACTGGTACAGTCCAAAATTGAAAGTTATTACCTACCAGTGTTCACGGATAACTGGACGGTTCCACCAGGCGCATTCAACAAGGAGGGTTGTGGATCGCTGTAAATTAGGGTGCCATTTGGCACCTTTTTAGGATGAAAACCGCAAGCGATGTTTTTTAATTGATTAAAAATGGTTTGGAATAATTTTGTTTTTGAATAAGTTTTTGACACCACCTGTCAGCATAAAATGATTTTAAACCAATCAATATGAGATGATGTTTATGACAACTTTAAACGAAACAATGCAAAAGTTCTGTAAAGCTAAGGCAATGATGACCTATTTAATGTCTGATGATCCTATCATTGATGAATCTGTCAGCCGTTACGAAAATTGGGCATTGGCTTATGACCTTTTGGTGAGTATTGGACATCTGGATCTAGAACAAGTTGAGCAGATCTGGAATGAAAAAACCCATACCAATTTTACGCTTTGGGGTGTAGTTGGTGAATGCTCAATAGAAGAAATTGTATCGTATGTGACAGAAGAATATGACGCTCAAGCTGTCACACTGGCGCAGATTAATGAATTACAAGACGGTAAAACACTGGCAGAAATCTAAAATCAACCTAAGGAATGAGTTATTAATTAAGTATTAATAGCTCATTTTTTATTGTCTGAAACTATACAACTACCACCTTGAATCATTTTCACAGGCATCGCCATCGCCGTCACCATCCATCATGGTATCTGGGCAGTTTTTCACAAACCAATCAGCTTCTTCTTTAGATCGCATTTGAGAGCAATGCTTACGACCATCGCATTTATAGGCTACTGGCTTTTGATATATAGCATTTGTAGTTTGATTATCTTTATATAGATATTTCTTTAATTGAATGCTACCTAGATATGCCACCCCAATAGCTATGCTAATAAAAATTATCCATAGATATATTGGCAATGGTTTTTGCTTGTCTTGCGTTTGTTCATGGTCGGAATAGTAAACATGGATTGCCCTATTTTTATTTTCTTTTTTAACTACCTCGAAATAAACCTCTCGACCTGGTATTGGCTGTTCACCTTTCTGAAAATCCTTAATATGGAAAAATACATCACCAAAATTACTCGTGGATATAAAACCAAAACCACGCTCAATATTATAATTTTTAATTGTTCCTGTTAGTACCACCTAAAACCTCAAATATATATTAAAAGCTATATTAATTATAATTATTAAACCTGAATAAATACTATCTTTTTTTAAAAAAAAGTTTTAAGGTTTATGGATTTATTATAATTAAAACATCAAAAGCAATTGCTTAAAACTTGGAGTAGCTATTATGAATAATTTTTTCGCTGGTGCTGAAGTCATCACTGTTTTTTCTTTACAAGACGCTTTAGAAGAGGGCGTGATTCTTTGCCTTAGCGATAAAGAAGAACATGCCAAAGATTGCAAACAGTTCTATAAGTTCCCTGTTTATATTACAAGCAACTTGTATAACAAGCACCTGACAGCTGCAAAAGCAATTTTTCCGAATGGTACGGAAGCTGATGCTGAAAAAATCAATGATTTAATGGGATATACCATCTTTGATATGTTGAACATGAGCGTTCGTGGTTCAGTTGCACTTAATGACCAAAGCGTTAAGTTTAAATATGCTCTACAAGATACACCGCATACCTTTTCTGACACCTTAATCACCAATATTGCTACGGTTGGGCCTGGCGTGAATGGTGAGCCTATCATTACTTTTATGATGCCTGAAGACCAATAAACACAACACCTAGCATTGACCAACCAATGCTAGGTTTTTTGAGATCCGAACGTTCATTGAGAGGTATTAAAAATGCAAATGGCTACTATGAAAATTGACAACCTTGACCTATTCGGCTTTGCAAATATGCAAGCAATAGAACAACAAAGAGAAAAAAACGAATTAAAACGTATAGAAACGATGAAGCTTGTCCGTTGTGACTGGTTTATCGCCGTGACATCTACTGGAGAGCTGTTTAAGTACAGTGAAAAAGTACCAGCTAAATATAAGGCGTTTAAAGGCATTAAATTATTCAAGTGCTGGAATGAAGCTACCGCGGATCTCGTGTTAAATGCCGTAAAAGGCGCAATCAAGGGTGATCATTACGAAATACCAGACGTTAAAAAAAGCAAAAAGTTTGCTGTTAATAGCTGGGTAAGAAACATTGATCTAAAGTTTCTACATTTGCCAGTCGGTCAACTCACCAACCTGTACAGGGAACATCAAGAGCGTTTAAGACTGAAGCGTGAAAAAGCCAGACTTAAAGAAAATGAAAACACGTATGACGTAGAACCGCACTAATCACACCCACCAGGAATAAGCACCCATAGCTTATTCCTTTCATAAGATGATGGCCGTAAACGGTGTTTTTAATTGATTAAAAATAACTTGAAATCATGAGCCTATCAGCCGAAATACTTTTACTGAAAAGTTATACAGGCCACATGCACCGATATAATGAATACATCAAAGCTCATTGCTTAAAACTTGGAGATACGACAATGCAACTACAAAAATTTAATACTGGTACTGCTAATGTGCGCCACTTGCTACAAAGCTTCACCCAAGCGTATGACGGTTTACCAAGTTGCGTCATCAATGTGATTGGCTTAGCAACCAAAGCAGATCCGCAGTTTATTTTTAACATTGAACTGGATGTCGTTTTATTTCACCAACATAAGTCACAAGCCTACTGCATTGAAGTCAATGCACCGTTACAGGTTCAAGCCATCGCAGACGCTCACGAATCATTTAGATTCAGTCCTGATGATTCTCATGCATTGATTGAGGGCGAAGTCATGGATGTGGCGATAAATTTACAACACCAAGCCATTAATGACATGATTCAATATGATTTGCTGTCAGATGCAGAACTGGAAAAGTTCAATACATGGAATAAAGGTTTCGCCAGTGCATTACTGACTGAATGTTTTGAAGATGTCGCAGATTTTAATGCGCTGCATAGCTCACATTTTATGGCGAACACTGTTTATTTAAGACTGATTGAGTACTTTAAAAACAACCTGTCATAAGAAACCATTAAACAAATAGAGGGAGATCCAATAAAGGTCTACCCTCTTTTTTTATGCCATTAGATTTAATGACGTATACGATGTTTTTTAATTGATTAAAAAAATATTGAAATTTTTCATTGCCAGTTCCATAAGTAATTTGAGAAAAGTTTTTAAGGGATATTTCACAGATATAATTAATTCATACCTAAGCAATTGCTTAAAACTTGGAGTTGAAGATATGAAAAGCGTACTTGATTTTTTTACAAACCGTTCTAAAACATTAAACATTATTGTGAATCCTGAATTAAATACAGGTCATTCCCTTGCTGATTTTTCGTATAACGAAGAATTGCATCAAGACCTTAATGTATTAACGGTTATTCCGCGTGATCATTACGGAAACTTTCTATCTTTAACCCTTGATGATTGGGGCGTGATTACTTCAAAAGTTCAATTCCCTGAACATCTTGATTTTAATCAATTACTCAGCATTTTTTGGGAAACACAACCCATTTTAGTTGTTACTGACATCGCACGTTCAGAAGTGCATGACAGCGACTTTTTTCAACAAAGCTTGGTCAAGCAAGTCAATCTTGCATATAGCCGAGATATTGCCAGTGAATATGCACCAGAAGATGTTCACTACATCTCTCAATCTTTTGATTTAGATAAGCTGATGCGTTGCGGTGTATATCTGCAAGGTCATTGCTATTCAGCTCATGATTTCGTCATTAACAACCATAACCTATTTGAAAAAGACAGCTTGATTGTGCCTGTTTTTAACATCCACTCGACACAAAAAGAACTGCAACAATTTTTAGTATTTGATCTGCAAGGTAAGTTTTTGGATTGCGTTGTTGGCACTGAAGTTTTGTACTAAGGAATATTGATCATGTCTAAAAAATACTTATTGATTGAATTGAGCTACGAAGCACCAAACAACACCAGTGCTGATGCTGTTTTGCACAATGTCTATATTGATATTAATCACCCTGAAAATCTGGCGATGTTTAGCGAGTCTTGCAAGAATCGCCATGAAATTAATGAAAACCTACCCATTTGCCAGTTAATCACTTCATGGGTTCGATTACTAGGGATCTTCACCATTCTGGACAATACGGATCAGGACAAAGAAACCCCTGTTCTCATTCAACTTGCTGATGGCGGTACTTTATCTATCGATGGTTGGGAAATTCTCGACCAAGAAACCAAAGATAGACGCTTGGCGTTAATGGACATTGAGCCAGATGAAGAACAAGACGTAGACGACCCTATTTTGTTCGCTCATGAGCATTCAGACTCAATCACACTCACCAAAGTCGAAAAGCCAGTAGCAGAAAGTGTATATGTCGCTACGCGTAACTCTTACAGCAACAACTTTGATTTAGTTCTTGAATGTATCTTGAATCCTGAAAAATATTACAGCCTATATCAAGGCTCATATGATGGCACTCATGTTCAAGTGATCCTGAATGACTTGGCACTACTACCATCATGTAAGACACATAAATCAGAAATTGGCGACTATGTAACATGCAATGTACTGGAGCTGTTCAAAGGCTCAATAGATGCGTATGGCGCAGAAAGTGAATTTATTGATTCATTCGTGCAACTCGACATTACACCGTACTTAGATAGCACACTGAAAATGGACTACACCGAATTGCAGTTTAGCTACCAGAGCAACGATCTCATTGCATTTTTTGGGAATGATCCATGTTCTTAACATGGATCTCTATAGAATAGGAGAAAATACAATGTCTGATCATATCTATAATTACATCATCGGCAGAATCGACAAAAGCCGTAAAATTATGGTTCTGGTGAACTACGAATCAAGATCCAATCTGGTGACTCAAGCACAGTTAATGAAAGTCCAATTCCCGAACCTCAATACCTTGAGAATGTTCCTGAATGACTTTGAGCCAACGGAAAAACATGTTATCCATTACTCGAAATACAGTAAAGAAATGCCATCAGGTGCAGATGGATATTTCCTATTTTCAGAACATGACCAACAATGGAATATTTTTGATCCAAAAGTTATAAATCGGTTTGTTCACATACACCAAGAAGCACCAGAGTTCGATAACTACCAAGATTATATCTGTTCTTGTGAAGTCAAAAACTCACCTACACTTAAAGCAAAACATAAAAAACAAGCATTTGTGCAGAAGATGATCTTCACTTCATTGGGTTTTGAGCGTTATTGCCATCATTGCAATGGCTATGAACCACTGGATCGCTTTTATTATCATTCTGATACCAAAACCTATGAAGCAGTTTGCAAGCCTTGTTATGTTCCTCATTACAAGCCTTACAAAATGAAAAAACGTATGACCAGTACGGTTGAAGAATATATTTAATCATTAACTAGAACTCAAAAAGAT